>CAVTTI010000014.1:0-131591 GCA_963737615.1 uncultured Actinomycetes bacterium
AGCCACGGCACCCGAGGTGCCTCAACTTCACGATAAGACGGCGGAGCGCGACGCTTGCGGCATCGGCTTCGTCGCCGACGCCGCCGGCCGCCCCAGCCGGGCCGTTCTCGATGCGGTTCTCGAGGGACTCCGCCGCGTGCGCCATCGCGGAGCAACCGCGGCGGATCGCCGGACGGGTGACGGTGCCGGCGTCCTCCTGCCGTTGCCGGCATCCCTCGTCCCGGAGCCCGGAGCCGGCCTCGCCATGGTGTTCCTGCGGGACGAGGCCGCGCGGCAGGCAATCGAAGAGGCCTGCCGGCTCGAGGGGATCGCGGTCGCGGGCTGGCGTCCGGTCCCGGTCAGCCCGGACGCTCTCGGCCCCGGCGCGCGAGCATCGGCGCCCACGATCGAGCAGGCTGTGCTCCTTCGTCCTTCCGGTGCCGACTCGGACGAGGCCGAGCGCCGCGCACATCGCGCTCGCCGCCGCGCCGAGCGGACCGGTGGTGCCTACATCGCCTCCCTCTCGTTCCGGACCGTGACGTACAAGGCGCTCTGCGCCGCCGACCAGCTCGACGGGTTCTACGACGATCTTCGCGACCCAGGCCTCGCGGTCCCGTTCGGGATCTTCCATCAGCGGTTCTCGACGAATACCGAGCCTTCCTGGGAACGGGCGCAGCCCTTCCGCTACCTCTGCCACAACGGAGAGATCAACGCCATCCAGGGCAACGCGAACTGGATGCGCGCCCGCGAAGGCCAACTCGGATCAGCTGACGACGAGCTGCTCCGGCCAGTTCTGGACACGTCGAGCTCCGACTCGGCCATGCTCGACAACGCCGTCGAGCTTCTCGTCCACGGCGGCCGGGATGTGCGCCACGCCGTCACCATGCTCGTGCGGCCCGCCTGGGAGTCGGACTCCGAGCTGGATCCCGAAGTGCGAAGCTTCTACCGGTTCCAATCAGGCCTTGTCGAGCCCTGGGACGGCCCCGCCGGGATCGTCTTCACCGACGGCCGGGTCGTCGGCGCCGCGCTCGATCGCAACGGGCTCCGGCCGCTCCGGTACGCGGTCGCCTCGGACGGTTTCGTCGCCTGCGCGTCCGAGGTGGGTGCCGTCCCGCTCGAGGGCCACGGGCAAGTGCTGCGCGGCAAGCTCGGTCCGGGCGAAATCCTGGCCGTGGATCCCGAACGAGGCTTCGAGAGCGACCGCGCGATCAAGGGTCGCCTCGCCGCGCGGCGCCCGTACGGCCGCTGGCTCGAGGACTGCCTCGTCGCGGGCTCGTGCGGGGCGCCGGTCGAACCGCATGGGGACGACCTTGCGTCCCGTCAGGTGGCGTTCGGGTACACGCGGGAAGAGCTCATGCAGATCCTGCGGCCGATCGCGGCGCACTCCCATGAGCCGACCTCGTCGATGGGAGACGATACGGCGCTGCCGCCGCTGGCCGGGCGGGCACGGCCCCTCCATGCCTACTTCAAGCAGCGCTTCGCCCAGGTGACGAACCCACCGATCGACCACCTGCGTGAGCGCCACGTCATGTCTCTTCGCACTCTGCTTGGCGCCAGGGCGCCCCTCCTCTCCGAGGAAGCACCGCCGGAGAAGCTAGTTGAGCTGGAGAGCTTCTTTCTCTACCCGGGTGGACTCGACTGCCTCGAGGCGACGACGATCGACGCTACCTTCGGCCGTCTGGAGACGCTCGAGGCGGCGTGCGTGCGTCTGGCCGCCGAGGCCGAGACGGCCGTCCGGGCCGGCGCCGACGTTCTGCTCGTCTCGGACGCGGGCGCGAGCTCCGAGCGTGCGCCAGTGCCTGCGCTTCTCGCCACGGGGGCCGTCCACCAAGGTCTCGTCGAAGTCGGCCTCCGCTCGCTCGCTACGATCGTGGTCGCAAGCGACGAGCCGCGCGAGGTGCATCACTTCGCCTGCCTGCTCGGATATGGCGCCGAGGCGATCTGCCCTCGGCTCGCGCTCGAGACCGTTGCCGCCATGGCTGCTGCAGACAAGGTCGGCGGCGACCATCCGTCGGCCGACGAGGCGCAGCGCCGGTTCCGCGCCACGATCGAGGACGGCGTCATGAAGGTGATGGCGAAGATGGGGATCTCGGACGTTGCGAGCTACTGCGGCGCCCAGCTCTTCGACACGATCGGGCTCGCGCAGGAGGTTGTCGACCGCTGCTTCCGGGGAACCCCATGCCCACTCGGCGGCATCGGTTTCGTCGAGCTGGAGCGGGACGTTCGCGAGCGGCAGGTTGCGGCTTCGGCGGAGCGAGCGGCGCTCGAGCATCCCGGCTTCTTCAAGCATCGAAAGGGAGGCGAGCCGCACGCGACGAGCCCGGAGGTCGTGGCCGCGCTCCACGAGACCGTGGCTGCGGGAGCTCTGCGCCGGGCCGTCGCCGGCGGTGATCGCTCCGAGTACGACCGCTTCGTTGCCCTCATCCATGACCGGGAGCCGCTCGAGCCGCGCGACCTCCTAGAGCTCGTCCCCAGCCGGAAGCCGGTGCCGCTCGACGAGGTCGAACCGGTCGAGGCGGTGGTCCGCCGTTTCTCGGGCGGCGCGATGTCCCACGGATCGCTGAGCAAGGAAGCGCACGAGCTGCTTGCGATCGCGCTGAACCGGCTCGGCGCCCGCTCGAACTCGGGCGAGGGGGGCGAGGATCCGGCCCGCTTCGGAACCGAGCGGAACTCGCGGATCAAGCAGATCGCATCTGCCCGCTTCGGTGTCACTCCGGCGTATGCCGCGCATGCCGACGAGCTCCAGATCAAGATCTCCCAGGGATCGAAGCCCGGCGAGGGCGGCCAGCTCCCGGGTCACAAGGCGAGCGAGGAGATCGCGCGCCTGCGCCATACCCAGCCAGGCGTCGCTCTCATCTCGCCGCCGCCGCACCACGACATCTACTCGATCGAGGACCTGGCCCAGCTCGTCTTCGATCTGAAGCAGGTGAACCCCGCCGCGGAGGTCTCCGTAAAGCTTGCTTCCGAAGCCGGAGTGGGCATCGTCGCCGCCGGCGTCGTGAAGGCCCTCGCCGACATCGTGCACGTCGCGGGGGCGGACGGCGGGACGGGCGCGAGTCCCCTCTCGTCGATCAAGAACGCGGGCTCGCCCTGGGAGCTCGGGCTCGTCGAGACTCAGCAGGCGCTCGTTGGCAACGGCCTGCGTGGACGCGTGCGCGTCCGAGTCGACGGCGGCATGAAGACTGGTCGGGACGTTGTCGTCGCGGCTCTCCTCGGCGCCGACGAGTACAGCTTCGGTACGGCGCTCCTCCTGGCCGAGGGCTGTCTGATGGTGCGGACCTGCCATCAGGACACGTGCCCGGTCGGGATCGCCACGCAGCGCCTCGACCTCCGGGCGAAGTTCGCGGCGACGCCGGAAATGGTCGAGGGATACCTCCTTCTCGTTGCACACGAGGTGCGGCGCCTCCTGGCCCGGCTCGGGCTTCGCTCGGTCGAGGAGGCGGTCGGCCGCGTTGACCTTCTCCGCCGGGGCGCGGCGGTCACGGACACCTCGCAAGCGTGTCTCCTCGATGTCTCCGCGCTCCTCGCGCCGCCCGGGGAGGGCCCCGTCCGGTTCGTGAGCCACGAGCAGCTTCCGGTAGGAGGGCACGAGCTGGGCGAGCAGCTGGCCGCCGACGCGCAGCCGATTCTCGACGAGGCGCGCCTTGTCGAGCTGCGGTACCCGATCACGAACGCCGACCGCGCGGTCGGAGCCCGCCTCGGCGGCTTGATCGGCGCTCGGTTTGGGGCAGGGAAGCCGCCCGGACGGGTCCGGGCGCACTTTGAGGGGGCAGCAGGCCAGAGCTTCGGAGCCTTTCTCGCAGACGGCGTCACTCTCATGCTGACGGGCGAGGCGAACGACTACGTCGGCAAGGGAATGGGCGGGGGACGGATCGTCGTGATGCCGCCGCCCGACGATGCCGGCGACCCCGTCCTCCTTGGCAACACGGTCCTTTACGGGGCGACCGGAGGCGACCTCTACTGCGCTGGGGCAGCGGGCGAGCGGTTCGCCGTCCGCCTTTCAGGCGCAACGGCGGTCGTGGAAGGCACCGGCGGGAACCCGTGCGAGTACATGACGGCAGGCACAGTCGTCGTCCTCGGTCGAGTGGGCCGAAACCTTGGCGCGGGCATGACCGGCGGCGAGGTCTACGTCTTCGATCCGGAGGGGTGCCTACCCGTGCGCCTGAACGACGAGCTGGTCGAAGTCGAGCGCCTCGTTTCGTCCACTGCCGATTCCCTCCGCGCTCTCGTCGAGCGGCACGCGCGCTTCACAGGCTCCACACGTGCTGTCGGTCTGCTCGAGCGCTGGGATACCGCCCTGGAGAGCTTCTGGTTCGTGCAGCCCCGCCCCGAGGTAGGACATCTTTCCCGCGTCGCCGAGGGGACGGCCGCCGAGGGCGGATCCTGACCGCCTCGCGGGATTCGCCGCAGCGGTGAGCACAGACGCTCCTCTCCGGCGCGACATACGCCTCCTCGGCGACCTGCTCGGCCTGGTGCTCGTCGAACAGGAGGGTGAGGAGCTGCTTGCCGAGGAGGAGCGGATCCGGCTCTTGTCCCGCGACGCCCGGGAGCGCCACGGCGCCTCCTCCCGGGCAGAGCTCGGCGAGGCAGTCCGCGGGCTCGACCTTGACCGCCAGGCGAAGATCCTCCGTGCCTTCGGCCTCTATTTCCAGCTCGCCAACATTGCAGAGCAGCACCATCGCCTGCGGCGCCGGCGGCAGTACGAGCACGAGGAGCGCATGCCGCGCGAGTCGCTCGCCGAGGCGTTCGCCCGCCTCGAGGAGGCCGGTGTCGGGCCGGAGGAGCTCGCCGGGGCGGCGCAATGCCTCTCCCTCGAGCTCGTTCTGACCGCGCACCCGACCGAAGCCACGAGGCGCACGGTACTGGCTGCGCACCTTCGACTCGGCCACCTTCTGCACGAGCTCGACGACCCGGGTCTATCACCGGCCGCGCGCACCGGCCTCGAGGCCGCGCTCGCCGAGGAGGTGACGCTCCTCTGGCAGACCGACGAGGTGCGCACCCAGCGCCCGCGCGTCGTCGACGAGATCCGGAACGGCCTCTGGTTCTTCGAGCAGTGCCTGCTCGATGTCGCGCCACGCCTGGTCGCTACCCTCCGCGAGCGCCTTCCCGACTCGCCTTTGCCGCTCCGGTTCGGAAGCTGGATCGGCGGCGACCAAGATGGCAATCCCGCCGCCGGGCCCGAAACGATCGACGAGGCGCTCGAGCGTGCCCGCGTCCTCGCGCTCTCCACATACCGCGATGAGGTACGCGAGCTCGCGCGCTCTCTCGGGATCTCGACCGAGATCGTTACGGCGTCGCCCGAGCTTCTCGACTCGATCGCGCGCGATGAGCGGGAGCTCCCGGTCTACGCGGCCGAACTGGCCGATCGCAACCTCGACGAGCCGTACCGGCGCAAGCTCAGCTTCGTCTGGCGGCGCCTTGTCAGCGAACTCGAGCGAGACGGCGAAGCCGGCTACGCTTCGGCCGGGGAGCTTGCGCGAGACCTCGAGATCGTCGATGCGAGTCTTCGGGGGAACCGGGGAGGACGCGTCGCTGACGGACGGCTGGCCGCCCTTCGGGGCCGCCTGGAGCTCTTCGGCTTCCACTTGGCCAAGCTGGACGTCCGGCTTCACGCCACGGAACTCAACGAGCCAGAAGCTCGCACGCACGAGACGTTTAATGCGATTGCTCGCGCCCGCGACAAGCACGGCGCGCAGGCGCTCGACACGCTGATTGTGTCAGGGACAGGCTCTCCGGCTGACGTCCTGTCGGCCCTCGACCTGGCCGAGGAGGCCGCGGTCGACCTTTCACTCGTCCCTCTCTTTGAAACGATCGACGACCTGCGGCGTGCGGCCGACACCGTCGGCGGGCTTCTGGAGGACCCGCGGTTCGCAGACATCGTCAAGGCGCGAGGGAGCCGTCTCGAGGTGATGGTCGGCTACTCCGACTCGGCGAAGGATGGCGGGTATCTGACGGCGCAGTGGGAGATCTACCGCGCCCAGGAGGAGCTCGCCGCCCTCGCCACCGCGCGTGGCGTCGAGCTGACGATCTTCCACGGCCGCGGTGGGAGCGCCGGGCGGGGCGGCGGCCCCACCCATGCGGCCATCCTCGCCCAGCCGCCCGGTGCTCCGCCGGGACGGTTGAAGGTGACCGAGCAGGGCGAGACAATCTCCTTCAAGTACGGCCTCCCCGGCCTCGCGCACCGCAATCTCGAGGCGGCACTCGCCGCAACTCTGCTCTCCGCCTTCCCTGCCGTCGCAGCGGCGAATGCGCCCGCCGGAGGACGCGAGCTCATGGCGCGGCTCTCGGCGAGCGCACACGAAGCCTTCCGTGCTCTGGTCTGGGACGACGAGGCGTTCGTGCCCTTCTTCAGAGGGTTCACGCCGATCGACGAGCTTGCCCTACTCGAGCTCGGCTCTCGACCGGCGCGTCGTCTGCAGGGAGACTTTCTCGGGGGCCTTCGTGCCATTCCCTGGGTGTTCGCCTGGACCCAGAACCGCTGCCTTCTCCCCGCCTGGTACGGCTGCGGCACGGCATTCGCCGAGCTCGGCGACCCGGAGGCCCTGCAGCGCCTCTACCGCGATTGGGCTTTCTTCAGCTCGCTCGTCGAGAACCTCGAAATGACCCTCGCGAAGTCGAGCCTCGAGATCGCCGAGGGCTACCTCGAGCTCGTCCACGCCTCGCCGGATCGCGAGCGGCTCTTCGCTGCGATCGTCGCCGAGCACGAGCGCACGGTCTCGGCCGTGCTCGGGATCGTCGAGGCGAGCGAGCTCCTCGACCGCCATCCCGTCCTCCAGCGCTCAGTCAGGCTTCGGAATCCATACGTCGACCCGATGAACGCAATTCAGGTCGAGCTCTTGCGCCGGTATCGCTCCGGCGAGGAGGCCGCGACCAGGCCGCTCCTCCGCTCGATCGGCGGGATCGCCGCCGCTCTGCGGAACACCGGCTGACCCGCCGGCGGGGCACAGTGCATCCGTCCGGGCGCACCGCTACGGTGCGCGCTTCACGCAGTCGATGACGGCCGCGTGCGAAGGCAGTGACGCCTCGGAGCGAAAGCCCCGGGGCTTTTTTGTGGTCCGAGGAGGAGGAGCCATGGTGAAGGTCGAGGCAGTCGTCATTCGGGAGCGCATCGAGACCGTCATCGACGCGGTCGAGGTGGAGGCCGGGCACGTCGGCGTGACCGTGATGGAGGCAGTCGGCCACGGCCGGCAGCGTGGCATCACCCACGAGTATCGCGGCCGTGTTTTCGAGTCGCGCTTTCTCCCCAAGGCGCTGCTCGTCCTCATCGTCGAGGACTCGCGGGCAGAGGCGGTCGTCGAGGCGATCGCCGACGCCGCCCGGAGCGGGAACCAGTCGGGCGACGGGATCGTCTGGACGACCCCCGTCGAGAACGTCGTGCACAACCGGACGGGCAGGAGCCTGGAGGAGGTGGAGGCGAGATGAAGACAGCCGATCTCTTGATCGCTGCGAACACGATCTGGGTCGTCGTTGCGGCGATCCTCGTGATGTTCATGCAGGCAGGCTTCGCCTTCCTCGAGGCAGGCCTCACCAGGATGAAGAACGCCGCGCACATCGCGGGGAAGAACGTCCTCATCTTCGGGATCTGCTCGCTCGTCTACTGGGCGGTCGGTTTCGGGCTTGCCTTCGGGGACGGGAACGCGATCATCGGTACGTCGGGCTTCTTGCCGAGCGCCGACGACCTGCTCGGCGTCGCGCAAGCGCCCTTCAGCTTCTTCGCTTCGATTCCGGCCGCCTCCGGCTACTTCTTCGAAGTCGTCTTCGCCGGGGTCGCGCTTGCGATCGTGTGGGGCGCCATGGCAGAGCGGGCGAAGCTCTGGGTCTACTTCGCTTTCGGTGCGGTCTTCACGCTGATCTACTCGGTCGTGTCGCATTGGGTGTGGCACGCGGACGGATGGCTGTTCGGCTTCGGGATGCAGGACTTCGCCGGCTCGACCGTCGTCCACTACCAGGGGGCCCTCGCGGCGCTCGCAGGCGCGCTCCTGCTCGGCCCCAGGATCGGGAAGTTCGGCACCGACGGCAGGGCGAATCCGATCCCCGGCCACAACATGCCGTTTGCCGTTCTCGGGACGCTCATCCTGTGGTTCGGGTGGTTCGGCTTCAATCCGGGGTCGACCCTCGGTGTGGTCAGCGGCGACAAGCTCGGGTACTTCGGCTACGTCGCGCTGACGACCAACCTGGCCGCGGCCGCCGGTGCACTTGGCGGCATCCTGACCGCCTGGGTCGTGCTCAAGAAGCCCGACATCTCGATGATGCTGAACGGGGTCATCGCCGCGTTGGTCGCAGTCACGGCTGCGGCCGGCTTCGTCGCTCCCTGGGCGGCGGTCGTGATCGGCTTCGTTGCCGCTGCGATCGCGGTTGTCGGTGTCCTCCTCGTCGAGCGCGTGCGGATCGACGATCCGATCGGCGCCGTGGCCGTGCACGGACTCGCCGGCGTCTGGGGCACGCTTGCTACGGGGATCTTCGCCCTTCCCTCCCTGGCCGAGAACCTCGCCACGGGCACAGGCGGCCTGATCTACACGGGGAGCTTCCACCAGCTCGGGATCCAGGCCCTCGGTCTGGCCGCAGTCGGCGGGTTCACGTTCAGTGCCTCGTTCGCGGCGCTCTGGACGATGAAGGCGCTCTTCGGCATCCGCGCCGAGGCCGAGACCGAGACGGCAGGCCTCGACGTGTCCGAACACGGCATGTGGGGCTATCCCGAGTTCTACATCCCGGTCCCGGGCGGCTATGGCACCGAGGCGCACTCCCACCTGGGCGTGGTCGCCCACCGCGATGCGCCCTCGCCGGTGCCTGAAGCCTCGGTCGCCGCGGCCTCGACCGAGCCGGCGCTCGAGGCCGCCGGCTGATCGAGACGGAAAGGAAACCAACCGGTCTAGTATCGGCGGACGCTTCCGTCGCGAGGAAACGATGCGCGCGATGATCTTCAGCGGTGCCGGAAGCCCTCTTCGAGAGGGGGAGCTTCCGCGGCCCGACCTCAAACCCGGGCAGGTGCGCCTGAATGTTCAAGCCTGCGCGGTCTGTCGAACCGATCTGCACATTGTCGACGGTGAGTTGCCGGACCCCAAGCTCCCGCTTGTGCTCGGTCATCAAATCGTGAGTCGCGTGAGCGAGGTCGGCAACGGTGAGTCACGGTTCTCGGTCGGCGAGCGTGTCGGCGTGCCCTGGCTCGGCTGGACGGACGGCACATGTCGCTTCTGCCTCTCTGGACGGGAAAACCTCTGCGACCAGGCCCGGTTCACCGGCTACCAGATCGACGGCGGCTTTGCGGAGGAGACGGTGGTTGACGAGCGGTACTGCCTCCAAATCCCAGAGAGCTACTCCGATCTCCAGGTCGCGCCGCTTCTCTGCGCCGGCCTGATCGGCTATCGCTCACTCATGATGACGGGGGAGGCCGAGCGCCTGGGCCTCTACGGGTTTGGGGCTTCTGCCCACATCATCGCTCAGGTGGCGCGCTGGCAGGGACGCCGCATCTTTGCTTTCACCCGTCCCGGGGACGAGGAAGGTCAGCTCTTCGCGCGCTCGCTGGGAGCAGAGTGGGCCGGGAGCTCAACCGAGAAGCCGCCGGAAGAGCTCGACGCGGCGATTATCTTCGCGCCGGTCGGCGAGCTCGTTCCCGCGGCGCTTGAGGCCGTCGCGAAGGGCGGAGTCGTCGTCTGTGCCGGGATCCACATGAGCGAAATCCCTTCGTTCTCGTACGACCTGCTCTGGGGCGAGCGAGCGCTCCGCTCGGTCGCAAACCTCACTCGCCAGGACGGCGAGGAATTCATGCAGCTTGCTCCTGAGGTGCCGGTTCGCACCGAGATTCGGGAGTTTCGGTTGGAAGAGGCGGGCGAAGCGCTGCAGCACCTGCGCGCCGGTGAGCTACATGGTGCCGCCGTGCTGAAGATCGGCTGACCTGCACTACACTGGCTGCTAACGCTGACCCGCCCGTGGCAGCCTGTCGATTAGGACGGGCACAAAAACCTGAGAGTGTCGCGGCGGCTCGATAGCTGCTGACGCCCGTTGTTGCGGGCGAGTGACCATCGAGAAGACGCGCTCTGCGGCACCGTCCGGTGCCTAGGTAGCTGTTCGAGAGGAGTCACCAATGACGATGAAGGCAATCGTCCAAGACAAGTACGGCTCACCTGATGTCCTTGAACTCCAGGAAATTGCCAAGCCGGCCGTCAAAGGCGATGAAGCGCTGGTACGGGTTCGCGCAGCTTCCGCCAATCCTGCTGACTGGCACTTCATGAGAGGCCTGCCGTACATCATGCGTCCCCAGTCCGGACTCGGCAAACCAAAGAACAGAGTCCTCGGACGGGACATCGCAGGGCAGGTCGAGGCGGTCGGCCAGGACGTGACGCGGTTTCGCCCAGGTGATGAGGTATTCGCCAATGTCGAGACGGGTGGCTTCGCCGAGTACATAAGTGTCTCGGAGGGTTTACTAGAGCTGAAGCCGACCAGCATGTCGTTCGAGTATGCGGCAGCGGTACCTCTGGCTGCGTTGACGGCCCTGCAAGGTCTCCGTGACGTCGGACAGGTTCGGCCAGAGCAGAAGGTCTTGATCATCGGTGCGTCGGGGGGCGTGGGGACTTTTGCCGTGCAGATCGCGAAGTCGTTCGGCGCCCACGTGACCGCCGTCTGCAGCACGAGGAACGTGGAGATGGTCAGCTCGCTCGGAGCCGACCACGTCATCGACTACACCCAAGAGGACTTCGCCCGGAGTGGGCAAAAATACGATCTCATCTTCCAGCTGGCAGGGATGCGTTCCCCGTCAGACTGCAGGCGCGCGCTTACCCCCAAGGGCACTCTCGTACCAAGCAGCGGAGAATCGGCCGGCCGTTGGATCGGACCCGTGGATCGCATCATCAAAGCGGTCGTGTTGTCACCCTTCGTCGGCCAGAAGCTCGCCACGTTTGTCATGAAGCCAAACAGGGAGGACCTGCAGTTCCTGAAGAAGCTCATCGAGGCAGGCAAGTTGAAGCCCGTCATCGACAGGACGTATCTGCTGAGGGAGGTCCCCGAGGCCATCCGGTATCTGGAAGAGGGACACGCTCGAGGGAAGGTCGTCATCACGGTATGAGGAACCGGTGCGATCTGCGTGAAACTGTTCGTGCCCCCTGGGTTCGGGGCTGCTAGTGGCCGATCTGCCTTCGAAATCCGCGCTGGCTCAGGCGCTTTCGGCCGCGGCCTCCGCGCACCATGAGTACGAGCGGACAGCGCTGAAGGGTGTGCGCGACGACTTGTGGGCGGGCTTCTACGCCGCCTTCGTGCTTGGCCGCCTCGGCGATGTCGCTCCGGCGAGTCTGCTGGCGGCTCTGCTCGAAGAGGTGGCCGCGCCGTCAAAGTGGTCCGAGACCGCGGCCGAGCACGTGCTGATCAAATTGCGCTCATAGCGCAGGGCAACCCGTTGCGGTGATGTGAAAGTCGCCGTTGAACTCAGTGCGGCTCTCGCGGCCGATCCACAGACTCGACGGCGGTTCGAGGAGGAGGGAAGCTCGCAGGGAGGCCGTCGGCCTCGAGTTGGAAGAGCGTCTCGCGGTTGCGCAGTCCTTGCAGACGGTGAGCGCCGAGCTGCTGAAGGCCGACTCCCGCGGGAAGCGACGCCTTGACGGCTCGCACGGTGGCGGACGAAAGCACGATCTGACCGCCGTGGCCGACGGCGCCGATCCGGGCGGCAGTGTGCACCGCCAGACCTACGTAGCCGCTCTCGGTCAGCAGGGGGCGCCCCGTGTGGAGGCCGATCCTGACCCTCACGTCGACTCCATCTGGCCACGCCCGAGACGTCAGACTTCGTTGGATCGCGATCGCCGCCTCGAGAGCACCTGTCGGCCGCTTGAAGACCGCGAGGAGCTCGTCGGCGCGGGCGTCGACCTCGTTGCCGCCAGAGCGTTGGACGGCGCGCCGGAGAATTCGGCGCACATCACCGAGCAGTGAGGCGTAGCCGTCACCAACGCGGCGCAGAAGACCGGTGGAGTCCTCGATGTCGGTTAGGAGGAACGTGACCTGGCCCGCGGGCAGGTTGCGGGGCACGGCATCGCGGCCCCTCGACTCGCCCTCCAGCCGCTCGGTGGCGAGCTGCCCGGTGATGAACCCGATGGGTACGATCCCGTACTTCTTCGCCGCGGTCAGCAGCCTCTTGCGCGCACGCTCGCGCGTCGCGTCATCCTCGAACTTGATCTGGTTGAAGCGGGAGAGGGCGTTGCGAACGTGTGCCTCGTCGTGGATCGGCAGGCGTCGTTGGCCCTTCGAATTGACGTAGGCGAAGGCGGTGTTCGGGAGTTGGGCGCGAGCCTTGGCACTGAGCCGCGACATCGATCTCCATTTTCTCAGACGCCTCCCTCGACGCCTCCTTCAACCCGGATGATGGGTGGCGGGCCGCCGTGGTTCGGCTCATTCTCGGCGGTGCCGACGACCCCGTCCTGGTCCCGAAGAGGGCGGCGGCATACCTCGCGCGCCAAGGCTGCGTCCGTTACGAAGCGCGCTCGTGCCCGGCGACCTGCCAGATCGGGCCGTGGTGCTCGTACGTCCGCCGCAGTCCGTGCCGTTCGAGCACGGCGAGCATGGCGCCCGGCGGGTGCGGGAAGCCGCGAAAGCCGCTTCCCATCAGCCGCATCGCGAGATTGAAGACACAGTAGAAGATGCGCGACAGCCCGTTCCGGGGCGGATAGCTGAAAACGAGCGCACGCCGCGCATGGTCGGCGGCCGCTCCGAGCAGGCGCTCGTAGTTCGGGTAACAGCACACGACCCGGTGCATGACCACGATGTCGGCCGGCTCGACCGCCTCGGGGTCGTCGGCGATGTCGTGGATTCGCCAGTCGATGCGCCCTCCGACACCCGCCTCCTCCGCGAGCGTGCGCGCCTCCTCCTCGTACGCGGGCGAGAGTTCCAGATTCTCGGCCCGCGCGGCGCCCGCCTTCAGGAGCTCGATCTCGATCTCGCCGACGCCACCGCCGATCTCGAGGACGGTGGCGCCCTCGATGCCGCGCTCTCGCAGGAAGTCAGCCATCTTCCGCGCGGTCCTATCGAGCCCGCGCTTCCGGTATTTCTTGGCGAAGCTCCGGGCGAACCGCTTGCTGAAGAAGCGGTCGTAATCGCCCGGACAACAACAACCCGCCATGTGGCCAGCGTAGCGCGCTCCGCCCGCTCGTTGCGCGATCCGGAAACACGGAACACGTGCCTGGGGCCGAGCGGTAGGAGGTGCCCCCGGCCGGAATCGAACCAGCGCACCCGGTTTAGGAAACCAGTGCTCTATCCACTGAGCTACGGGGGCTCCGGGTCATCGTAGCCTGGCCTCGCGCCAGATTCTCGATGGTCTCGGAGGTGCCGCCGGCACTTACGAGCCGAGTACGTTGCGCTCGGCGATGCAGTCCTTGGCCCAGGCCTCGATCCGTCCCACGAGCGGCTCGTAGAGCCTCAGGCCCTCGCCGCCTGCGATCCGGACGACGACCTCGGGACGGTCGTGCACTTCATCCTGGAAAACCATGGTTGAGTCACGCATGTCTTTCTCATACCTCGCGAGGCTCCCACTTGAACGTTCGAACCGCAACGAGGAAGCCCACGACCCCCCAAACAACAATGGCTGCCAGCGATCCCCAGGGCATGTCGAGCCCGTCTCCCGCCACGAACGTCTCGCGGAAAAGGCGTAGGAGGTAGGTCAGGGGCAGGACGTCGCCGATCGCGGCCAAGAACGCGGGCATCCCCTCGGTCGAGAAGAAGACGCCCGAGATGAAGGTCATCGGGAGATAGATGGCGTTCACCACCGCCGAGGACCCGTCGGCGCTCCGGACAAGGCCGGTCATGGCCAGCCCAAGCGCGGCGAAAGCGCAAGCACCGACCACGAGGACCAGGACAAAGGCCGCCGGCGATGCCGGCCAGGTCGCGTCGAGGACATACTTGCCGACGAGGAGCTGCGTGATCACCTCGAGCCCGATCACGACGAGCGTCGAGACGATCACCGCGCTCAGATAGACCGAAGCCGGAAGCGGCGTCCCTCGCACCCGCTTCAACACGCCCGATTCCCGGCGGACGACCAGCGTGATCGCGAGCCCAGCGAAGGCGGTCGCAACCACGCCGTAGCCGATCAGGCCCGCAAGGAGGTACGTGGAGCCGTTGATGTCGTCGAACTGCTCGTCTCCGTAGACAGAGCCGAGCAGGACGAGAAAGATGATCGGAAGCAGGAAGGTGAAGAAGGCCGACTCGCGGCTGCGCCAGAAGAGCACCTGCTGCGCCTTGAACTCGTGGAAGAAAAGCCTCGTCACGCCTCGTCCTCCGTGACCTCGAGGTAGACGTCTTCGAGCGTGCGCGGACGTACCTGGAGGCGTTCGAGCTCGCGACCCTCGACCAGCGCCTTCGAGGTCAGCTCGTGCAGGACGCGCGTCGGGTCCGTTGTCCGCAGCACAACGTCCTCACCGTTCAGGCGGTAGCTGATCTCGACGCCGGACTCGCCCGCCAGGAGCTCGGCCGGCGTCCCTGTGGCGACGATGCGACCGTCGCGAAGGATTGCCACGCGGTCGGCGAGCTTCTGGGCCTCCTCCATGTAGTGCGTGGTCAGGAGGATGCTCTTCCCGAGCGTCCGCAGGCCGCGAATCGTCTCCCAGGCCTGGCGCCGTGCCGCCGGGTCGAAGCCCGTCGTGGGCTCGTCGAGGAAGACGAGCTCCGGGTCGCCAACGAGCGCGAGGCCGAGATCGAGCCGGCGGAGCTGTCCCCCCGAGAGCGTGCGGACGCGCGCGTCGGCCTTTTCCTCGAGGCCGACCAGCTCAACCACCTCTGACCGGTCGCGGGGACGCGGGTAGTAGCCCGCGAACAGGTCGAGGATTTCCCGGACGGAGAGCGTCGGGTAGACCGCCGAGGACTGGAGGACGATGCCGATGCGAGCCCGGAACGCGGAGCCGGCGCGGCCCGGGTCTTCGCCGAGCACCCGCACCTCGCCGCCATCACGCTTGCGGTAGCCCTCGAGGATCTCGACGGTGGTCGTCTTCCCGGCTCCGTTGGGGCCGAGGAGCGCGAACACCTCGCCCTCCTCGTGCCGGAAGTCGATTCCGCTGAGTGCCTCGAAGGAACCGTAGGCCTTTTGGAGCCCGGAGACCTCGATCGCACTCACGGGGCCGATTCCCCCTCGAGCGCCCGGTACCCGAGGAGCCCTGCGAACGCGAGGAGCGCAGCCCCTGCAACGAAGTCCACCAGGCGAAGGAAGCGTGTGCCGACGCGCCGGCGCGCGATCGCGAGGCCTGCAGAGAGGATGGTGAACCAGGTCAGTGTCCCGGCGCCGATGCCGGCGAGCATCGCCGCCGCCGCCGGAGTAGAGGTGACCACGTCGGCCGTCGAGGCTGCCGAGAAGATCGCAGCCCAGGACGCGATCGTCAGCGGATTCGATGCGGTCGCTCCGAGTGAGGTCACGAAGGCGCGGAGCGGAGAGGCCACCTCGCCCTCGGTCTCCGCGCCCAGTCGGATGCGAAAGGCGCTCCAGATCGTGCTGAGGCCGAGCAGACCGAGGACGACCGCGCCGGTGACGCCGAGCCCGATGCGCAGTGCCGCGACGTCGAGCAGCTTGCTCGCGCCGGCGATCCCGAGCGCGCCGTAGAGCGTGTCGACGACCGCGGCGCCCGCGCCGATGGCCACGCCGACGACAAAGGTGCCGCGGAGGACCGAGCGGATGCAGAGGAGGGTGATCGGTCCAACCTGGGCACCGACCACGAAGCCGAGTCCGAAACCGAGTGCCAGTCCCGCGAGCACCGGCCTAGGCTATCCCGCAGCGGATTGCTCGCTGGCGTTTGCCTTCGCCTTCATAGTGTGTGGGGATGGGGAACTTCTTCTCGCGGCTGCGCGGAAACAGGCGGCTCTACGGCACCCTCCAGGTCGTCGCGCTCGCGATCCTGCTCGGATTCCTCGGGTACGCCTTCCGCGGGTCCTGGGCAGACGCGGAGCCGAGGCTTCGCTCCGCAAGCCTTGTGGATCTCGGGATCGCCACCGCCATTCTCGCTGCGTACTACCTCCTGTTTGTGGCCGGTTGGATGAGGATCCTCGCCGTCTACCAGATCCGGGTGCCCTACCGGATCGCCCTTCGGGCCGAGATGCTGTCCATGCTCGCGAAGTACGTGCCCGGCGGCGTCTGGACGCCCGCGGCGCGCGTGGTCGCGATGCGGCGTGCCGGGGTGACAGACACCCCGAAGGTGCTTGCGTCCGTTCTCCTCGAGGCGGGCCTGTCCGCCGTCTCCGGTGTGCTCGTCTTCGTGGCAAGCCTCGCGGCGGTGAACGACGTGAACACGTCGCTCCTGCCTCTCCTCAGCTTTGCCGCGCTCTGCGCGATCCTCTTGCATCCGCGCGTCTTCCGGCGGCTCGCACGCCGGGTGTTCCGCCCCTTCGGGGCCTCCGAGGTACCAGCGCTTCCCTACCGGACGATGGTCTACCTCCTCATGTACTACTCGTTCACCTGGCTCGTAGGCGGCGCAGCGCTCTACTTCCTCATCCGCTCGGTGGGTGAGGACCCCGGCGTCGCCGTGATCCCGTTCCTCGGCGGCGTGAGCGCCGTCGGGGCGATCGTGGCCGTCCTCTCGATCATCGCGCCCTCGGGGCTTGGCGTTCGCGAGGCGTCGATGTACGGCCTCATGCTCGCAGTGGCGTCCCCGGGCGCCGCACTCGGCGCGACCGTTCTGAACCGCGTCACGATCACGGTCGTCGAGGCCGGCCTCCTCCTGGTCGGGATGCTGGCGTGGCGGCTCCGCATGGGTGACGTCCAGGCGCCAGACCGCCTGTCCGAGGGAGAGGCGCCCGCCCGCACCTGAGTTAGGCTCGCCCCGTGCCGACCTTCCGCTACGTCGTCGCGGACGTCTTCACCGACCGGGCCCTGACCGGAAACCAGCTAGCCCTCTTCACGGATGCGCGCGAGATCCCCGACGAGCAGCTGCAGCCGCTCGCGAAGGAGATGAACTTCTCGGAAACGGTCTTCGTCTATCCGCCCGAGCAGGGCGGGCACGTGAGGATCCGGATCTTCACGCCGGCGGCCGAGATGCCCTTCGCCGGCCACCCTGTGCTCGGCAGCGCCTTTGTCCTCGCTGGACCGCTTCAGCTCATGACGATCAACATCGAGACGCTCAAGGGCATCGTTCCGGTGGAACTCGAGCGTGAAGGCGCCCGCATCGTCTTCGGGCGGATGTCTCAGCCGATCCCGGAGGTCTCGCTGTTCGACCGGGAGGCTGACCTCCTGGCTGCGTTGCGGATCGAGCGCTCGGACCTCCCCATCGAGCTCTACGACCTGGGGATCACGTTCGTGTACGTCGCCCTTCCCTCGGAGGAGGCGGTGGCGGCGCTCGAGCCCGACTATGCGGCGCTCGCTCGGATTCAAGGCTACGTCGGGACGTACTGCTTTGCCGGCTCGGGCACACATTGGAAGGCGCGCATGTTCGCTCCTGCCGACGGCGTCCCCGAGGACCCGGCCACCGGCTCCGCTGCGGGCCCTCTGGCGTGCCATCTCGCCCGGCACGGATGGATCGGCTGGGGCGAGGAGATCGAGATCTTCCAGGGCGAGGAAGTTGGGCGGCCGAGCACACTCTACGCACGTGCACACGGCTCCAGCGAGGCCATCGAGCGGGTCGAGGTGGGCGGCTCGGCGGTCGTGGTCGCGCGTGGCGAGTTCAGGCTCTAGCGCCTGCGAGGCCCGCGCCGAGCTCCCGGACGACGGCGACGAGCTGGTCGACGTCCTCTGCCCGCGTCCGCCAGTTGACGAAGGCGGGTCGGAAGCAGACCTTGCCAAGGTACTGCGTCGTCCCGACGAAGACGCGGCCGTCGGCGAGCACGGCTTCGCCCAGTCGACTGTTCAGCTCGTTCAGCTCTTCTTCGGGAAACCCGGGCGGGCGATGGCGAAAAGGCACGATGTTGAGTCGGACGTCCGCCAGCCGCTCCAGGTCGTCAGCCTCGTCGACCGCTTGCGCCACACGCTGTGCGTGGTCGAGGTTTCTCTCCACCAGCTCGCGGTAGCCGCTCCGCCCGTACGCGCGGAGCGTTGCCCAGACCGCGATCGAGCGTGCGCGGCGCGAGGTCTCTGGCGCCATGAATCCGAAGTTGGGCCTCGCCGGATCCTCCGCGGGAAGGTACGCGGCGCTTGCGACGAAGGTGTGCGCCAGCGCGGCGGGATTCCGAACGAAGGCGAAGCCGCAGTCGTACGGGACGTTCAGCCATTTGTGACCGTCTGCGATCACCGAGTCGGCCCGCTCGACGCCGGCTGCGAGCTCTGCCGTCCGTGGGCTCACTCGTGCGAAGAGGCCGAAGGCGCCGTCGACGTGGAGCCAGGCTCCGTACCGCTTCGCCAGATCGGCGGCAACGTCGATCGGATCGAAATCTCCGGTGTTCACCTCGCCCGCATTCGCAATCACGATTGCCGGCGCTCCGCCGAGCGCCTCCAACTCCCGCTCGAGGGCGACGACGTCGAGCCGGCCGGCGTCGTCGCGGGCAAGCACGCGTACTGCACTGCGGCCCACTCCGAGCATCCCGAGCGCCTTGTAGGCCGTCGCGTGCACGTAGCCGCTCGAGAAGACGGGAACAGGGGGAAGCCCAGCCAGCCCGTCAGCGTCCACGTCAGCACCGTGTCGCTCGCCCCACCAGCGGCGAGCGGCAGCGAGTGCCGTGAAGTTCGCCATCGTCGCCCCGGTCGTAAGGACGCCTCCCCAGCCCTCCGGCAGTCTGAAGAGATCGGCGAGCCAGGCGATCGAGATGCGCTCGAGCTCGGCGGAGAGCGGTGACCCGACCCAAGCGAAGCCGCTCTGATCGAGCGTCGAAGTAAGCCAATCTGCGCCGAGTGCCGCCGGCGTAACGCCGCCGGTGACGAAGTGGAACATGCGAGGGCCGGAGGACGCGACGGAAGCCTCGATCCCCGTCTCGAGGAGATCCTTGAGCGCCGCAAGCGCGCCCTCGCCCTCCTCCGGGAGCGGCCCTCCGAACGAACGGGCCGCTGCCTCCGACCCGGCCGTGAGCAGCGGGCGCTCGTCCAGGCTCTCGAGGTACCGGCGCGCCTCGGTGGCGACGAGGGAGAGCACGTCATCGAGCTCGCCGGGGTGCACTGCTAGAGCTCCCCGATCCGCCGGCAGACTTCCACGTGGAAGGCAGCCGCGTAGCCGAGGTCGTTCACGTGGAGACGCTCGTCCTTGTTGTGGAACCCGGTCGAACGCACCTCTTCGGGCGTATGCCGTGAGGGCCAGAAGCCGTAGGCGACGGTGCCGAAGCTCTGGCGGAGGTAGTGGGAGTCGGTGAAGCCGACGGAGAGCACCGGGAGGAGCGTTGCGCCGGGGTCACGCTCATCGAGGAAGCGCTGGCAGAGGTCGTAGAGCGGCGAGTCGATCGAGGCGATGGTGCCGCCGTTCGGCGGCTCGAGGAACTCGAGCTCGTACGGAAGGTCGTCGCCGAGCGCGAGGCGTAGTTCGGCCTCCAGGTCGCTGTCCGTCATCCCGGGGAGGACGCGGCAGTCGCACTCGACGCTCGCCCGGCCGGGCATCACGTTGCGAGCGCTCGAGCCGCGGAGCCGGGTCGGCGCGATCGTGATGCCGAGCAGTGCCGGTAGCTCATGCGGGAAGCCGGAGTGGAGGGCCGACGCGCGCGCGACTGCTTCGTCGACATCGCCGTCGAAGGGGCCGACGAGGGCTTCGAGCATCGCTCGGGTCTCGGGCAAGACGTGACGTTCGGTCCGGTGCGTCGCGAGGCGCTCGATCAGCCGGGCGAGCCGGGGAACCGCGTTTGCGCCCGCAGTCGGCATGGAGGCATGGCCTGCCTCCCCCAACGCGGTGACGAGCACCGGGAGCGTCGCCTTCTCGCCGACCACGATCGGCACGACGACACGTCCGTCGGCGAGGACGAGTCGCTCGCCGCCGCCCTCGTTCAGGGCGTAGTCGGTGCGAAGGTCAGGCCGCTCGTCGACCAGCCAGATCAGGCCGACCTGCTCAGTGCCGTCCTCCTCATCGGCCTCTGCGATGTAAAGGAGGTCGCCGCGCGGCCGATGGCCTGAGCGCGCCAGCGCCGCCATGGCAACGGCTCTCGTGGCGGTCTCGTTCTTCATGTCGACGGCCCCGCGGCCCCAGAGGTACCCCTCGTTGTCCACGTGAGCCTCGAACGGGGGGTGCTTCCAGTCCTGGGCGTCGGCCGGGACGACGTCAGTGTGGCCGAGGAGGGCCAGGCTCGGCCCCTCGCCCGTGCCGGCGATCCGGGCGATGAGATTGGCGCGATCAGGGTTCTTCGCGACGAGCTCGCATTCGATTCCGCTTGCCTCCAGGTACTCCTTGAGCACGAGAGCGGCCGCGGTCTCTCGGCCGGGCGGGTTTGACGTGTCGACCCGGATCAGGTCGCGGGCGAGGCCGAGCGTCTCATCCCGGAGCGCACGCTCGTCAACCATCGCCATCTAGCTCCCAGGCCACGTCGACGATCTCGGGCAGCTCGATGCCGAGCGCCCGCCAGAAGACGCCGCCGTTTCGGGAGACGTAGAGGCGGTTCCGGGCGCCGTATAGCATGTGATCCGGATTCTCCCCGATGGCGAGCGCCTTGCCGGTCGGGAGCCCTGACCCGCGTTCTGCCCAGGTCGTTCCGGCGTCGTGGGAGACCATCAGCGGCGGCCGCCGGTCGAGGGCAAGGACGATTGTCGAGCCTGCGGCGTCCACGTCCACGAAGTGATCCTTTGCCCATCCGGGCACGAGCTGGAGGGGCCGGTCGCGCTCGACCGCGTCGCCCGCCCGCCGGTCGATCAGCTCGTCCTCGTCGGCGGACTCGCCGAGCTCGACGGCGTACACGGCGTCCTCACAACCGGCGAGGGCGATCACGGCCGTCCGACCCTATCTCAGGCGCCAGGAGCGGCACCCCGCTCTCGGGCTGGCGACCGTTCGGGAGCGCGGCGCCTTATGCAATCGAGCCGCTCGCGTCAAGAGGCGCTAGCTCGGCGATCCGCTCTGCGGCCCGGGCCAGCGACTCCTCCGCGAAAACGAACGGCTTCGCGTTCTCGAGATTTCGGACCGGTCCGTCCAGCTGATCCGACCCGGCCGCGCCGTTCAGGGCGTACCGGAGCGGGATTTCGTGGCAGACGACGAGCACGTGCTCGTGGGGAGCCGACAGCAATCGTGCGAATCCCTCGGCATAGCGTCGGGCTGCGTCGTTCATGCTCTCCCCACCCGGAAAGGGGTCGTCGCGAGTGTGCACTCGCTTCCACGCGCGGTAGACCTCGATCGGCATGCCCTCGAGCTCGCCCACGTCGATGTCGTCGAGCAGGGGCTCCTCGTAGAACTCCACATCCCGTCCTGCGAGCGCGATCCGAGCCGTTTCCCTGGTGCGATCGAAGCGCGTGTGGAAGCAAGCGTCGAGCGGGATGTTCGCGACCTGGAGCCCGAGGTGTGCCGCCTCTTCGCGGCCGCGCTCGGTCAGGTCAACCGAAACCGACGGGTCGCCGTTCACGAGCGAGAGCTCGTTCAGCGCCGACTCGGCGTGGCGGGCGATGATGAAGAGGCGCATGGGCTCGAATCAGATCACGAAATGCTCTTTGCGCACCTCGCCGCGAGCGAACCTCTCCAGTGAGAAGGGAGATAGGTCGAGGCTCGGCTCGCGTCCTGTGATGAGCTCCGCCAGGTGCTTGCCAACTGCAGGTGCCTGCTGGAACCCGTGGCCGGAGAAGCCGGTCGCGTAGAGGAAGCCCTGCGGGTCGGCGGCCGTCCCGACGATCGCGTTATGGTCAGGGCTCATTTCGTAGAACCCCGACCAGGACGCCTGCACCGGCAGCTCTGCGAGGACTGGAAGCCGGTGCATCGCGTGCTCGGCGATCGCATCGAGCGTCTCCTCACGGCCCCCGAATACCAGGCCCGGGCCCTCGCTGTGGAAGTAGAAACCCGTCGAGAAGTCGACCGTCAGGGGCAGGCTCCGCGGCAGACCCCCCGACTCGGGCGTGTAGTGCATGAACCGCCGTTCCCCGCGAACGGGGAGGTCGACGCCGGCCAGCGCAGCAACCTCCCCGGACCAGGCGCCGGCTGCACACACGACCGTCGCGGTGGCGATCCACCCGCGGGACGTTGCCACGCCCGTGACCCGCCCGCCCTCTACGTCGATTCCGGTCGCAGGGTCACCCTGCCGGATCCGGGCCCCGCCCCTGCGGGCGGCGGCCGCGTATCCCTGGACGACCGCTTCGGGAGTCGCGTAGCCGTCGATCGGGCAGAAGGTCGCGGCGAGGAGGTCGGATGTCTCGAGCCCCGGGACGATCGCCGCCGCCTCGTCAACGGGGATCTCCCGGGACGGAACGCCCAGAGCGTGCTGGAGCTCCAGGGCGGCTCGGAACTGAGCCGCGTCCTGCTCGTTGTCCAGCAGGAACAGGTAGCCCGCCTGGTGGAAGTCGATTTCCGCGCCGACGAGCTCGGCGAACGCGGTGAACTCCTCGATCGACCGGAGCGCCATGCGCACGTTCAGCTCGTCCGCGAACTGGGCCCGGATGCCTCCAGCCGATTTGCTCGTAGAGCCGGAAGCGAGCTCGTTCCGCTCCAGAAGGAGGATGTCGGTCACGCCTAGGGTTGTGAGGTGGTAGGCGACGCTCGCCCCCATGACTCCCCCTCCGACGATCACGACCGCTGCCGACTCGTCCACGGGCAGAATGTAGATGGTTAGGCGCCAACCACCGATCATCTATCTAGACGTGCCGATCGAAGCAGGAGACCCGGCTCCGCACTTTGCGCTCCCCGACACGGATGGGAATCTCGTCGGGCCTGCCGACTTCATGGGCCGGCCAGTCCTCCTCGTCTTTGCGCGGCACCTTTACTGACTCGTCTGCCAGAGGCACCTGGTCGAGGTGCAGAAGGAGCTCGCCGGCCGCGAGGAGCTGGACGTCGCGATCGTCTCGCCCGCGGAACCGGAGTCGCTCGAACGGGTCGGTCGGAAGCTCGGGCTGACCGTCCCGCTTCTCTCGGATCCGACCTGGAGCACGTATCGGGCCTTCGGGTTCGGCCGTGCCGGCTCCCGGACGCTCCTGCTTTCACCACGCACGTGGTGGGCAGGGTTCCGAGCTGCCCTGAACGGGCGCCTGCCTCACAGGCCGACCGAGGACTACGCCGAGCTCGGCGGTGACGTGCTCTTAGCGCCGGACGGGCGTGTCGCCTGGATCCACCGCAGTCGAAACGCCGCCGATCGGCCCCGGCCTGCGGACGTCCTTCCCAACTTGCCCTAGCCCGGGGTTTCGCCGCACTCAGTACGGGTAGGCGCTGGTGCACAGTGCGAGCGGTTCGCCGCTCCGCTGGCGGGCTGTACAGCAGCGCGTCGCAGAAGCGGCCGGGGGTGGGGCTCCCCGGCCGCTTCGCGTTGTTAGGCTCGCTCCGTGCTGCGTACGTTCGACATCGAGGGGGCCAGGGAGCGTCTCGGAGCGAGCGGCGGTTATGAGATCGTGCACGAGTCGCCGGGGCTCGAGATCGGCGTGTACGTCCTCGTCGCGCCCGAGCCCGACCGCCAGCAGCCTCACGAGGACGACGAGGTGTATTACGTGCTCGAGGGGCGGGGAACGCTCGACGTGGAAGGCGAGACCGTGGAGCTCGAGGAAGGGCACGCCGTGTTCGTGCCTGCGCATGCGGAGCACCGGTTCAGCGCCTACGAGCTGCTCAGCCTGCTCGTCGTGTTCGAGCGCAAGCGCCAGTAAGCCTTCTCCATGCGGGTCTTTGTCACAGGGGCGACCGGGTTCCTCGGACGTCACCTCGTCCCGTTGCTCGTCCAGCGCGGCGATGAGCTCCGCGCCCTGGTCCGGCCAGGGACGGACGCGCGTGCGCTCGAGGCGATGGGTGTTGAGATTTTCCGAGGGGAGCTCGTGACGGACGACGTCCGCCCGGCGGCGGCCGGCTGCGAGCTCGTGTTCAACCTGGCTGGGCGTGTCTCCCACGAGCCGAAGGATCTCCCGCTCCTGCGCAAGGCGAACGTCGACGGCCCCATGAACGTCCTAAAGGGGATCGAGCCCGGCGCACGGCTCGTGCACGTCTCGAGTGTCGCGGCCGTCGGCCCTGCGCCCGCTCCTGACCGGCCTGCGGAAGAGACGCAGCCGTATCCCCCCAGGGCGAGGCGCTATCCGTACGCTGCGACGAAGCGGGCCGGCGAGGAGCGCCTGCTCGAGGCGGAGGCAGACGTCGTGGTGGCGAACCCTGGCTTTCTGCTTGGCCCGGGCGACGTGTATCGCATCTCGACGTGGCACGTGGAGCGCTACCTGCGCGGATTCATGCGGATTCACACGCCCGGCGGGCTTTCGAACGTCGATGCCCGCGACGTGGCGGCCGGTCTCGTGGCGTTGGCAGAGCGCGGGCGAAGCGGCGAGCGCTACATCCTCACGAGCCGCGAGGGCAACCTGAGCCACGAGCAGCTCTTCCGTCGTCTGGGGGACGTAACCGGAGTCCGAAGACGGATGATCGGCCTCCCGCCGCGACTCGCCGTCCTCAGCGCGACTCTTCTTCGCTGGCCCGTACGGCCCGGCGAGGTCAGGGCGGCGGCAAACTGGTGGTTCTACGAGCCGACGAAGGCCGAGCAGGAGCTCGGATTCACCGTTCGGCCGCTCGACGAGACCCTCGCGGCGACCGCGGCTCAGTACCTGAGCGATCGCCGGCCGGACACGTCCGGCCCGTAGAGCTCCTACGACATCGGGATCTGGCGTAACACCTTCGGCTCGATCCGGTCGAGGATCTCGGGAAGGCTCTCCCCGGTTGCCGTGATGCCGTGGTTCCGCAGGCCGATGACCGCATGTGACGGGTCCGGCTCGAGCGCCAGGAGGTCGGCGACGCTCGTCGCCAGCTCCGCTGTCCCGCACGGGTAGTTCACGTCAGTGGCCGGGATACCCTCCACCCAGGCGTGCACGTGGAGGATCGCTCCAACGTCGGGATGGGCCTGGTAGATCATCCAGTGCTCGATCGCGTCCACCGACACCCGCCGCGGCTCGACGTTCGGGGGCACGCTCAGGATCATCTTGTTGTCCACCGGGTCGTAGCCCGAAACGAGCAGGATGTCCCGCCCCGGAATGTCGAGCTTCGTCTTGTCGACGCCGCTCGCGCTCATCCAGAAGCGCGTGTCGTCCTTCCGGGCGGACAGGTTCCCATACGAGAGCCCGCCGATCCCGTAGAGCCGTTTGACGTGCCGGAGATCCTGCTCGTCGAGAAGTTGCTCGATCGGGAAGGGGGCCGGGAGCAGGTCGAGATCGCCCATCCTGACGCCGGCCTCGCGGATCGTCTCCGTGATCTCGTCGCCTTTCCAGAGCTCCTCCTCGAGGTCGGTGCGGAACTCGTTCTCGATCACGAGCTTCGACTCGGCGAGGGGAATGAGGCGCTCCACGACTCCCTCGGCGAGCGACGAGGAACCGTTTGTCGCCTCGACGCCGTAGTGGCCGCGCTCCATGGTCGTGAACCAGACCCCGCGGTCGGGGACGAAGCAGAGGACGATGTTCGCGAGCGCCCGCACGAGGAGCGGGTAGTTCGTCTTCAGGATGTCCTCCGGAACCTCGGGCTGCTCGTGGATCGCGGCGGCGAACGTGCCGCGCGACCGGCGGCGGAAGGGCTTCGGCTCGTTCGCGTCGATGAAGTTCAGGACCAGGTCTGCCTCGGTCGCGTCGTCGACCCGCTCGTAGCCGCGGCGATCGAGCGCAGCTGCGAGGTCGTCCGAGAAGCGCTCGAACGACTGCGAGGTGGGACTGCCTGCGAAGGAATAGTTCATCCGGGGGCCCTGGTCAGGCCCACTCGGAGTCTAACGGGCGCTTACCGCCCCCCGTCGGTGGGCGATCAGACCGGTGTCTCCGATGCGCCGAGCCCGAAGGGACTTCCCTCCGAGTCCCGACAAATTGCCCAGCGCTTCCCCGGGTGGATTACGGAGCCGCCGAGCTCCACGACCCGCTCGAGCGCGGCCGCGAGGTCGGGCACCTCGAAATAGGGGAGCGACACCGTGTCCCCGGGGCCCCGGCCTCGAGGGTGGACTCCGAGCTCGGTAGCACCCGTGTGCGTCTGGTGCCCGACGCCCTCCCCCTCCACTCGTGCGTCAAGCCCGACGGTGAGCAAGCCCTCCCAGAAGCGGACTGCGCGTTCCTGGTCGTCTGCCGGGAACTCGACGAGCGATACCGGACCGCTCAAGTCGCGTTCCTTCGCCGGCGGAGCCAGTCGCCGCCGCGGGCCGTCCAGGTCGGGCGCGCAGGGTCGAAGTGCCCGGCGACGGCGCGGCGGTACGGCCCGGAGACACGGCGGGCATAGGCCGCGAAGCCCTCGCGCCTGAGGGGCGTCCAATCGTCCCGGTACGGAATGACCAGGTGCTCGCGCGAAACCGTACGAGCGCCGGTGAGGAATGCAAGCCCGACTGCCGCGGAAACCTCAAGCAACGGCCGTTCCTCGGCGGCCGCAGTCCGCCGGAGGGCGTCGAAGAGCCTCGCCAGCTCCGATAGGGCAGGCAGGCTCGCAGCGTCGGCCCGAAGCTCCTTGAGGGACGTGCGCAGACCCTCGAGCTCGACTGGCGGGACGTCGATGAGCCCCGCGGTGCGGCCCGAGCCGCGCTCCAGCGCTTCGAGGAGCTCATCGACAGAGCTCACGTCGAGGTCGTCGCCCACGAGGCGAGCCCGCCGGAGCTCCTCGACGAGCGCTTCGAGGTAGACGCGTGAACCGCGCAGTACGTCCGAGGCACCCGCCAGGAGCCAGAGGGGGGAGAAGCCGAAGGCTACGATCGAGCCGAGCTCGACGACGTTCCCGGCCCCTTTCCGGACCGCAATCCTGCCCACGTCATCGCTCCGCGCGGTCGGAGCCCCCTCCACGCGCCCAATAAGCTCGATCGTGATTCGAAGGAGGTTGGCGGCGGTTGCCTCATAGAGCTTGGAGCGGCGTACGAGCCGGGGCAGGAGGAGCGCCCCTGCTTCGTGGATCGAACCGCCGAGCAGGGCGGCGCCGGTGCGAAAGACTCGCTCCGGGATGGAGATGAGAAAGGCGCGCGAGCGTCTGCTCCGGGTCACGTTCGGAATCGTACGGTGCCTGTCATTGGTCTGTTACTGTTCGCATCTATATGCGGAGAACATATAGCTATGCGAAGAGCTAGGCACCGTCGCCGCAATCGCGGCCGCTGGGCGGTTCGCGCTCGCGTCGAGCGGTTCGTCGAGCCTGCCATTCTGCTCCTCCTGCGCGAGCGGCCCATGCATGGGTACGAGCTCTTGGAGCTCGTCCCGCAGCTGACTCGGAACGAGCGGGTCGACGTTGGCGGCCTCTACCGGATCCTCCGCTCCCTCGAGGACGAGTCCGTCGTGACCTCCGAATGGAGCGCCGAGCTACCCGGCCCGGCCAAGCGGACGTACACGCTGACCGACTCCGGCCGCCGTTTGCTCGACCAGTGGGCGGAGGCCCTCCGCGAAACCGAGCGCGTGGTCGCCGCCTTTCTCGAGCGCTACGAGGGCGAGAGGAGGTGATTCGATGCATCGGAGACACATGCGCGGACGTTGCGGCCCTGGAGGTCGCCGCCGCTACCCGAACCGGGAGGAGTGGCTTCGCTCCCTCGAGGAGTACCAGAAGGATCTGGAGCAGGAAGTCGCGGACGTCGCGGACCTGATCCGTCGCCTGAAGGAGGAGCGAGCCGAGACCACGACGGTCTAGCCTCTGGCGCGCGCGAAGGGCCCCGCGTTGCTGGGGTCCTTCGCCCGCCGCCGCCGTGCCCGTGGTACCCGCGACGCCCGCTTAATCAGGCGTTAACGGTGCTCAATGCTCGGTTAAGCACCTGACGGCTATAACCATCGCCATGAAATCATTCCTCGCTCTCGTAGCCGCGGCGCTCCTCGGTGGCGGCGCCGCTCTCGGCGTCGGAACGGCCATCTGGGACGGCGGCACCACCACCACCGTCATCAACTCACCCGCCGCAAGCGACTCATCTCTCACCTCCCAGTCCGAGCCCGTCGCCAGCTCCGACACGAGCGCAGGCATCGCGGCACGCATCTACAAGGCGGCCGCGCCGGGTGTCGTACAGGTGACCTCGAACGTCGTCGCCACGGACCCGGTCTTCGGCCAGCCGCAGCGGGGACAGGCGCTCGGCTCCGGCTTCGTGATCGACAAAGCCGGGCACATCCTCACGAACTTCCACGTCGTCGAAAATGCCAAAGAAGTCTTCATCAACTTCACCGGCAACGACAGGTACAAGGCGACGATCGTCGGCACCGACCCCTCGACAGACCTGGCCGTCCTCCAGATCGACGCACAGTCTCGTGCTCTGACGCCTCTTCCCCTCGGAAACTCCGATGCGCTTCAGGTCGGCTCGGCGGTCGTGGCGATCGGGAACCCGTTCGGCCTCGACCGCACGGAGACCGCCGGGATCGTGAGCGCGCTCCAGCGTGAGATCCAGGCTCCGAACGGCTTCACGATCGACAAGGTGATCCAGACCGATGCGGCCATCAACAAGGGCAACTCGGGCGGGCCGCTCCTCGATGCCAACGGCAAGGTGATTGGCATCAACTCGCAGATCGAGACCGGTGACAGCGGGACGGGCAACGTCGGCATCGGCTTCGCAGTCCCGATCAACACTGTGCGCGAGGTGGCCTCCGAGATCATCAAAACCGGCAAGGCCGAGCACGCGTATCTCGGGGTCAAGATGCAGACGATCGACGACACGCTCGCCAAGACCGCTCGCCTCCCCGCCCAGAAGGGCGTGATCCTGACGAGCGTGCAGGCGGGCAGCCCGGCCGCCGAGGCAGGTTTGAAGGGCGGCACCCAGTCCGTGGTCGTCGACGGCACCACCTACACGGTGGGCGGAGATGTGATCACGAAGGCCGACGGTCGCGAGCTCGAGTCGGCCGACGAGCTTCGCGAGATCGTCACTTCCAAGGATCCCGGCGACAAGCTGTCTCTCGAAGTCCACCGTGACGGCTCGACGGAGACCGTCACCGTAACGCTTGGCTCCCAGCCGCCTAACGCGAGCTAGGGCAGCCTAGGGCCCCCTCCCCTCGGGGCCCGAACCTTCCGACGAGCCGGACACAAGTCGGCTCGACGGAAGCATAGGTCGGGGGCCCGTCTCGCCTGCCCGGGCCTCCGACCTTCCCTCCCACGCGGGATCGCCCTCCTACACTGGGAGCGTGATCCCGCACGCCTTCGGCCGTTCGTCGCCGTGGTCGGTGGGCGTCGAGGAGGAGCTCTTCGTCGTCGACGCGGCGACGCTCGCGCCGGCACCGGCGCCGCCCGAGGCGCTCGACGGTCGTCGGTTGAAGCCGGAGCTCTTCGCAGCCGTTCTCGAGCTGAACACGGAGCCGTGCGCGACCGTCGCCGAGGCGGCGGACGAACTCGTGGAGCTGCGCAGCGAAGCACGGCGCCGTGCGGAGGAGGCCGGATTCGCCGTCGCCGCCTGTGCGACCTGGCCCACGGCTCGTCCCGAGGAGCAGGAGATCACCTCCGACGAGGGCTATCTCCGGTTCGTCGAGTACGCGGGGCCGACTGCCCGCCGTCAGCTCTGCTCGGGGCTCCATGTTCACGTCGGGGTGGAGAGCCCGGACGCATGCATGGCCGCGCTCGAAGCCGTGCTCCCCTGGCTCCCGCTCGTCCTCGCCCTGTCGGCGAACTCGCCGTACGTCGCCTCGGAGGAGACCGGGCTCGCCTCGACACGGGCCGAGATCCTGAGCCTCCTCCCGCGGTCGGGGGCGCCGCCGATCTTCGAGAGCTACCGTGCGTGGGAGCATTTCGCCGAGACGCTCGTCCGGCTCGAGCTGGCGGACCAGATCACCCGCATCTGGTGGGACGCCCGTCCGCATCCTCGTTTCGGCACCCTCGAGCTCCGCATGCCGGACCAGCCCACCCGGCTCGACGTTACGGTCGCCTTTGCTGCGCTCCTGCAGGCGCTCGTCGCCGGGGCGGCGCGACCGGGGCCTCCGGCGGACAGGGGGTTTTACGCCCAGAACCGGTGGGCAGCCCTCCGCTTCGGCCGCGACGCGCGTCTCGTTCACCCGGATGGCGACCGGCTCTGCACGGTGGAGGAACTCTTCGACGAGGTGACAGACCTCCTGGGACCTACGTTCGACGAGCTCGGAACGGCCGCGCTCCTCGAGCCGCTGCGCAGTCTCGACCAGGCGGGGGCTCAGCTCGAGCTGGGACGCGGCGAAGGCCTCGAAGCCCTGTGCCGCAGCCTCGTCGACCTCACGTAACCTGAAACGCGTGCCCTTCCAGTCGGAGACCCTGCAGGTGACAGGCATTCGCTGCGAGCGCTGTGTCATGCGCCTCGGCGCCGTCCTCGAGCCTGTGGAGGGAATCGAGTCCGCGAGTGCCACCCTCATGGGCGAGGTCACCCTCGCGTGGGATGACGAGCGTGTCCGCCGCGAGGAGATCATCGCCACCATGACCGGCGCCGGCTTCCGTCCGTTGGAATAACGCGGAATGATGCGCCTCGGCTTTCCGTTTGAGCTTGTAGTGTCGGTGCATGAGCGAAACCCAGTCGGAGGGAGATCCGCGCCGCCTCGCGGAGGAGGCGCGCGACCGCGTTCGCTTCGAGGAGGAGGCACTCGAGCTGGCGGATCAGATGTACAGGGTCGCCCGGCGGCTCGTCGGCTCGCGCGAGGAGGCCGAGGATCTGGTCCAGGACGCCTACGCACGCGCCTTCCGGAGCTGGCGCTCGTTCCGGCCGGGGACGAATTTGCGGGCCTGGCTCTTCCGGATCCTCACGAATCTGAACATCGATCGGGGTCGTCGCGAACAGCGCACCCCGGACACGCAGCCGATCGAGGAAGGCGATTACTACCTCTACAACCGGCTCGAGGAGAACGGCGCCGCCACCGACGTGGACGAGGTCGTGGAACGCCTCTCCCAGGATTCGATTGTGCAGGCTCTGTCCGCCGTCCCGCATGACTTCCGTGACGTGATCGTTCTCGTGGACATCGGCGACTTCAGCTATCAGGACGCTGCGCAGATCCTGGACATCCCAGTCGGCACCGTGATGTCCCGCCTCCATCGCGGGCGGCGCATCCTGAAGCAGGCGCTCGCCGAGTCGGCAGTGGGAGACCGCGCGTGATGGATCCTTGCGCCAAGTGCGAGGAGGTGCTGCAGCCCTTTCTCGACCGTGACCTGACCGACGCGGAGAGGTTCGAGGCCGAGGCGCACCTCTCCATGTGCGAGTACTGCGGGAAGCGGTATCGGTTCGAGGCGTCGCTGCGGCGCTACGTTCGCGAGGCGACGATCGAGACGATGCCGCCGGAGCTGAAGCAGCGGCTCTCGGCGCTCCGGACGCCCCTCCTCTAGGCGTCCGTCCACCTTAGGGAGGGAAACCGGGGGTTGCGCTCATGCCGGTCGGGTACGCATTAGCCGGCCCGATTGCCGAACTGGTCGGGGTCAGAGCGACGCTCTGGTCCGCAGCCGCGGTAACCGTCGCGGCGACGCTTCCCGTTCTTCTGGTACGGGATGTGCGGACGCTGGAACGGAAGCCGGTCGACATGGAGGCGCCTCCATCTTTCGCAACGCGTTCTGAGCTCGTCTAGGTTCCGCGCGCGCGGTCGGAGCCCACGATCACGACGAGACGGTTCCGATCGCTTCCTGACGGGAGCGCCGTGACCCCGACGCCGAGTTGGCCGGCCAGGCGCTCCGCGATCGCGGCCGCACCCGGGGGGTAGTAGACGCGTGTGACGATGTAGTCGGTGCGCTTCGCGTTCTTGACCGTGCCGATGCGATAGGCGAGCGGCCCGCCGACCTCGTTGGCGATCCTGGTGGCGGCGTTCGGGAGCCCGGTCCCGTTGTAGACGTCGACGCGGATCTCCCAGGGCGGGGGTAGCTTCGGGGGTGGTGCCTGTGCCGGACCGTTCGCAACCGGCTCGATCCGGTAGGGGACGAAACCGGGGTTCAGGGCGATGATGAGCAAGGCTGCGGCAGCGAGCGTCAACGCGGCCGTCACGAGCCAGCGCCTGAAATTCCACCGGGCCCGCGTCGGCACGGGCATGCCGGCGAGCTCTAGCGCCTCGCGCTCGGAGACCCCGAGAGCCGTGGCATAGACGAGGGTCGCGGCGAGCGCCTCGTCGACCGAGGGGAAGCGGTAGATCCGGTTCTCCTCGAGCGCCCTCACATCGTCCACCTCGAGCCGCGCGCGGGCAGCCGCCTCCTCCAGCGTCAGGCGGCGCTTTCTCCGAACTTCTCCAAGTGGGGACGTGATCTCCATGCAACCCTCAGGATTCTGCGGCCGGGGGTCCCAACCTTCCAAGGTCATCGGCATGATCCACGTCTCCTGGAGACCCGAGATCGTCGCAGGGCACGAGCACGGGATCGAGTGCACGTGCTCCCTCGTCCGGAACCTCGCCCCAGACCTCCCGCGCGAGGAGCACCGGGTGACCCCGCTCGCCGCCATAGGAAGCGGCGAGGAGTGCGCCGGTGCCCCCGCGCCACGCGGCAATCAAGCGGTCGATCGCCCGCGGCTCGAGGGCCGGCCCATCCGCCAGGCAGACAACGGCGGCTCGGGTGTTCGGGGGGAGCGCCGCCAGCCCGCAGCGGAGCGATGCGCCCGGCCCGCGCTCCCAGTCGGGGCACTCGACGATCGACGTTCCTTCGGCTTCGAGGGCATGCGCGCCGGCGACCACGACGATCTCATCGATTGCGCTCGCTCGCACGCGCTCGAGTACACCCGGGAGGAGGAAGCGCTGCTTCGGGGCGCCGAACCGCGAGGCGGCGCCGGCGGCCAGCACCACCGCGGCGATCACGAAAGCTGATCGAGCGCTCGGCGGACCAGGGCCCGCGCGATCTCGAGCTTGTACTCGTTCCCCGGCAGAGGCGTCGCTCCGTCGAGGTCGTCGGGCGAGTCGATAGCCCAGGGGATCGGCGCGACGCCGGCGAGCGCGAGCCGCGCCCGATCGGAGAAGCGGGCGGCCGCGACACCGACGAGCGCAAACGAGAACCTGCGGCGGTCCATCGCCTTCAGGTAGACGCTCGCATCCGGCTCCGGCACGTGGAGTGTGAGAATGAGCTCGCCCGGCTCGAGCGTCGTCAGGCTCCGGTCCTCGTCTGTCGGAAGCCGGTAGAGCTCGCCGAGAGGAAAGCGCCGGATCGTCGTCTCCACTTCCGCGCCGAGAGCCAGGAGCGCCGCCGCAGGGTCGGACGGATGGGCCGAGGCGCAGGGTTTGTTCGCGAAAATCGCGTGCTCGCGGTGCTCCCCTTCGCGTGCATTGCAGTGGTCGCCCCCATGGAGGTAGCAAGGAAAGTCGAGGCGCCAGTACCAGCAGCGGGTCGCCTGGAGGAGGTTGCCACCGATCGTCCCCATGTTCCGGAGCTGGGGAGACGCGGCGAGGCGGCATGCCTCCCGGAGGGCCACAGGGACCCCGTCCGAGCTCTCGATCTCCGAGAGGGTCGTACCGGCGCCGATTCGGTCCTTCTCGATCCCGTGCGGCAGAAGCCCCCGGACGTCCACCAGTGCATCGGTCGCGACCAGACGGTCCCGGACGAGCTGAACGAGGTCGGTGCCGCCCGCCAGCGGCCGGGCGTCGTTCCCGAGCGCTGTGGCGGCCTCCTCGAGGCTAGCCGGCCTGGCCAGCGAGGGCTCGCCCGCGCTCACGCGCCTCCTTCAGCGCCCGCAGCATCTCTTCCCTCGTGATCGGGAGAGATCTGACGTTCGCTCCCGTCGCGTCGCGGATCGCGTTGGCGATCGCGGCCGCGGTCGGGACGATCGGCGGCTCACCGAGGCCCTTGGCTCCCAGGTTCGTCAGGTGGGGGTCAGGGATGTCGAGGAGCTCTGTCACGATTTCCGGGACGTCCGCGATTGTCGGCAGCTTGTAGGCGTCCAGGGACTGAGTCAGGACGGCGCCTGACGCGGCGTCGAGCAGCCGCTGTTCGGAGAGGGTGTGCCCGAGACCCTGGATGATTCCGCCCTCGACCTGGCTCGACGCGCCGAGCGGGTTGATGACGCGCCCGACATCGTGGATAGCGGCGACCCTGTCGACCCGCACCTCGCCGGTCTCGACGTCGACTGCGACCTCCGCGACCTGGATCCCAAAGGTGAGGATCCGCATCCCCGCGGGGTTCGGGCCGCGCGATCCCTTTCCGAGGATCTGGCCGTCCTCGAGCAGGCGGGTGACCTCCTCGAGCGGCCACGAGCCGCCGTCGGCGGAGAGCACGTTGCCGCTCTCGAGGCGCAGCACCCGCTCCTCCACCTGGTAGCGCTGCGCGGCGATCTCGATCACCTGGCGAGCCGCGTCCGCAGCCGCCGCACGCACCGCCGGCCCCATGCTCGGGGTGGTGGAGGAGCCGGCCGAGTACGTGGCGTACGGGCCCCGGTCGGAGTCGCCGAACGAGATCTCGACCCGGTCGGACGGCAGCCCGAGCTCCTCGGCCGCGATCTGGGCGAGCGCCGTCGACGTGCCGGTGCCGATGTCCTGGTGGCCCGTGATCACGTGGGCGCGGCCGTCGGCGCCCATCCGCACCCAGGCGTAGGAGGGTGGGCCGCCGCCGCCGTACCAGATCTGGCTGGCGAGGCCGACGCCGCGCTTCCAGGGGCCGTCCGAGCGCGCCCGGACCTCGTCGCGGCGGGCCCAGTGCGCCTCGGCGCGCCGGTAGCACTCGAGCAGGTTCTTGGAGGAGAACGGGCGGCCGTCGACCAGGTCCGAATCGGCATGGTTTCGCCGCCTGAGCTCGAGCGGGTCAAGGTCGAGCTTCGCCGCCAGCTCGTCGAGGATGCACTCGAGCCCGAAGGTGCCCTCGACGTAGCCGGGGGCGCGGAAGGCGTCGTTCGGGCCCGTGTTGACCTTCGCGCCGACCTCGTCGGTGCGGACGTTCGGGCAGGCGTAGAGCATCTGCATCGGGCCGGCGGTGGAGGACTTCCAGCCCTCCCACCCGACCGCCATGACATAGTCGCCGCCGAGCGCGGTCAGGGTGCCGTCGGAGCGGGCTCCGGCGACGAGACGCTGGATCGTGGCATGCCGGTTCCCGGTCGCCAGGTTCTCCTCCCGCCGGGTGAGCGCGCAGCGGACCGGCCGGCCGGTCAGGCGCGCCAGCTCAGCGGCGAGGTACCCGTGGTCGCCCGGCTCTGTCTTGGCGCCGAACCCACCGCCCATGTAGCGACAGACGACCCGGACCTTGTCGGCGGGGATGTCGAAATGGGCCGCGAGCTTGTCCCGGATGTTCCAGATCCACTGCGTCGAGGCGTAGACGGTCAGCCGGCCGCCCTCCCATTCGCATACCGTCTGGTGCGTCTCGAGAGCGTTGTGGAGGACGGTCTGCGTGCGGTACTCGGCCTCGACGACAGCGTCGGCTTCGGCCAGCCCCTGCTCCAGATTGCCGCGCTCGTAGCGTGTGGCGTCGTCGATCAGGGAGCCGCGTCGTACGGCCTCGTCGGGATCGAGGAGCGGCACGTCGACGTCCCACTCGACGTCGACGAGCTCGAGTGCGGCGCTCGCCTCTGCGAACGTGTCCGCTGCAACGGCGGCCACGGCCGCCCCGGGATACCCGGGCTCGCGGGTGAGGGAGTCGCTGTCGTCCGGGCCGAGCGCCGCCCGGACGCCCGGGGCGGCCAGCGCACGCGCCAGGTCGAGGCGGCGCACGCGGGCCGAGGCGTGCGGGCTCCGCAGGACCGCTGTGTGGAGCATGCCGGGGAGCTGAACGTCCGCCGTATAGCGTGCCTCGCCGCGGGCGCGTGCGAGCCCTGTCACCCGCTCGGCGGGGCGGCCCACTGTGTCGCGCGGACCGGCGGGCCACTGTTCGAGCTCGTCTTCCTCGACCACAACCCACTGCTCCGTGTAGCGCCCTTCGACTTCTTTCTCGGTTCGGATCAGCCGCGCCAGGAGAGGATCGCCTCCTCGATCTTCGGATACGTGCCGCAGCGGCAGAGGTTTCCCGCCATGCGGTGGCGAATCGCGTCGCGCGTCGGCTCGGGGGTCTCTGCGACGAGCGCCGACGCGGAGACGATCTGGCCCGGTGTGCAGAACCCGCACTGGAGGGCGTCGGCCCGCACGAACGAGTCGACGAGCGGGTGGTCGTGCAGACCCTCGATCGTCGTCACCTCGCGCTCGTCGAGCGTCGCCGCGAGCGTGATGCAGGAAAGGACGGGGTCTCCGTCGAGGAGCACGGTGCACGCGCCGCAATGGCCTTCCCCGCAGCCGATCTTCGTGCCTGTCAACCCCAGATCCTCCCGCAGGACCTCGGCGAGCGAGCGCAGGCCGGTCACGTCGAGCGGGTGCGCATTCCCGTTCACATGGAGGTCAGGCACCCGCTGCGACCGCCTCGATGTCCGCGAGGTGGACGAGCCGGAAGGTGAGCCGTGCGCAGCGCCTGCGCTCCTCCTCGGTTTCGCTCTCGGCGGACGCTCGCCAGAGGTCGCGCGCGCAGTCGACGAGCTCGGCGATTCGGGCCCGCTCCGCCTCATAGCCGTCCCGCTCGCTGCACGCGTTCAGCGCGAGCCCGAGAACGCCGATCGTGTCTGCCTGGCTCGTCCACAGGAGGGGCGTCGCCATGGAGAGGTAGCTGTGGATGCGCGCGAAGGTCATCGGCTGCTCGAACGTCCGTCCGCCGGTTGGCGTGGAGGGCTCGATCGGCAGCTCGCCGTCGGCGATCCGGCGCGCGGTGCGACCCAGAAGGTCCCGGAGCTGGTCTTCGTCGAACCTCGCCTTCAGCGCTGCCCGGATCGTGTTGGCGAGCGAGCTCGGCTGCTGGCCGTACGGGAAGTCGGAGGCGTAGACGAGCTGCTCGGCCGGGATCCGGCTGAAGGAGTCGAGCAGGTCGATCGGGCTCCAGACCGACGTGTCGAAGAAGACGCCAGCCCGTCCCGCAAACGCCTCGGAGAGGGCGGCGAGATCGGCGATGCCGCAGTGGGCGATGATCAGCTGGGCGTCGGCGTTCGCCTCGACGAGCCGCCGGAGCTCGGAGGCGATCGGAGGCAACCCGCGCCCGCCGTGGATCAGGATCGGGACCCGCCGCTCCGCTGCCAAGCGGAAAACGGGGGCGAGCCGCTCGTCGTTCAGGAGGAACTTCTGGGCCCGCGGGTGCAGCTTGATCCCCCGCGCTCCACGATCGAGGCAGCGCTCGGCCTCCGGGATCGGATCCTCCGAGAGGTCGAGCCGAACGAACGGAACCAGCACCCCGCCCGAGCGCTCGGCCGCCTCGAGCGTCCGGTCGTTCGCCGCCCGAAACGCAGGATGCCGGTCGGGCTCGTCCAGGCAAAAGGCGAACGCACCCGTGACCGAGTAGCGCTCGAGGAACGCAAGCAGCTCGTCGAGCGGGGCCACGAACCCGTCGATGTCCTTCCCCACGTGGACGTGCGCGTCGAAGAGCTCGGTGCCCTCGGGGATGAGCTTGCGCACCGCCTCCTCGTACGTCGCCACGAGTGCGAGTGCCCGCTCGAAGACGCTCTCCACGAAGCCTGAGCCTACCCGAGCCCGCCTCTTGCGAAGCGGGGCCCGGGAGACTCGTTCAGCGGCTGCTAGTGGGCGGCAGCCGTGACGACAAACCCGTCCAGGTCGTCGAGCGGGAGCCCCGAGCAGGAGAAGATCTGGCCCTGGTTGCAGACGAAGCGGCCGCCGGCGTTCGTGATCACGACGACCACCTTGCTGACGGAGAGGGGGTCGAACCCAACGCTAACGGGCCCCCCATGCCCGTTTGCGTCGAGGGGGATGGGAGTCGCGGTCACCCCGGCCGGGCTGAACGAGACCACGGTCGCCGCGCCGACTCCCGGCGGGAAGTCGATCGTGACGTCGAGCGTATTCCCTGGGCCCGGCGTGAATGCGACGTAGTCGTTCGAGAAGTGGAACATGCCGAACGTGTTGGGGCCGTTGTTATTTCCGGCAATTGCTCCGGCCGTCGGGTAGCGGACCCCCTCCGTGTAGAAGGAGGCGGGCGAGGCATTCCAGGCACCGAACAGGGCGAGCATCGCCTGGAGCGACGTACCGCGGACCACGAGGATGTCCGCAATCGCCTTGAACCCGTAGTTCGCTTTCCCGACCGCTCGGGCCCAGATCTGCTTCACGATTCCTCTGCCGTGGTTCTCGGAGAGGAACCGGTACCAGATCCAGGTGCCGTACTGCACGGACGGGTGCCCGGCGTCGAGCGGGATCCACGGGCCCTGCGAGGCGTTGTTTACGGGATCCATCGGGCTTCCGCTCTGGAGGTACTGGACGTTGTCGTTGACGCCGGTGAAGACCTCGTCCTCGATCCAGGTCGCGGTGCCCTCCATGAACGCCTGGTCCTCGAAGGTGTCGTAGGCAAACTGGATCGCATGGAAGAACTCGTGCGCCGCGGTCACCTTGAGGGCTGCAAGCCCGAAGGCGCCGGTGGTGAACTCGGCGCGCCTGAAGTCGTTGTCGAAGACGCAGTAGGCCGAGTTCTGGCGATGTGTGTTCCTGTTGATTCGAGGATCGTCGGTCGTGCAGTATCCGTAGAGGCCCCTGTTGCCGATGTTTGCGATGAAGATGTCGATGCGCCCGTTCGGGTTGCCCCCGTGGTGCGAGCCGGATAGCGAGTCGCTGCGAGGCTTCTTGTAGCCGAACGAGCCGATCTCTTTCCGCCAGACCGTGTTCATCGTCCTGACGGTCTTGTCGATGTAGTCGGGCCTGCCGTTTCGGTTCCGGTCGACGAGCAAGGGCCGCTCGGATCCGCGCGTGACCCAGTGAACGCAGAATCTGGTCGTGCAGAAGCGCTTGCGATTCTTCTTCGGGACCCGCACGTAGCCCGCGGGGCCCTCACGCGCACCGTCCGTCGGGCGCGCCAGCAGCCTCATGGCGAGGCGGCGCTCGCTGCTCGAGAGCGAACCTATTCTGGCCGCGAGATCGCGGAGCGCCATCGTCGCCTCCCGCGGGCTGGCATGTGCGGCCGCGCTCGCGTAGCGCGCGTCGGCGAGACGTGGCGCGAGAATCGCCAGGGCACGCTGGAGTGAGTACTGAGCGTCGGTGATCTGGCCGGAGGCCAGTGCACGCGAAAGAGCGTCGTTCGGTGCGGGGGCTGCAAGCGACCGCTCGTTTGCGGCGGCGGCGCTGCCTGCGAATGCGAGCACTGTGATCGCCAGCGAGGCAAGCAGCAGAAAACGTGAGCGAGCGGAGAAGCGCATAGAAAAAACCCCTGCCTTCCTGTGAGGAGTCGGCCTTCGCCTCGAAGGTACGCTTCTGGCCGACGGTTGTCTAGACCATGTTTCGTGGTTCGTGCGGTCGTCAGGCGAGGACGGCACTCGCCGCGCTAGCATCGGCCGACGTGCCGAACATCTTGATCTATGCCGACTCGATCAGGTCACCCGAGCTGCGGCACGAGGTGCCGTGTGCCGCGCCCGACGCGTTCGTCTACGTGGAGCGAATTGGTTCCAGGCACGTGTACGCCAGCTCCCTCGAGCTCCCTCGTCTAGCCGAGCTCGTGGATCTCGAGGCTTTCGCCTACGACGAGCTCGGCCTCGATGAGCTCATCAAACAGAAGCTCGGTCAGCACGAGCGCGAGCGGGAGCTCGTGCTCCGCGCCTGTCGCCATGCGGGAGTCGAGGCCGTCGTGACGCCGGCCTCGTTTCCTCTGGAGACGGCGGACCACCTGCGCGCGAACGGGATCGAGGTGCACCCGGACGGAAAGCTCTTCGACCTGCGCCGCCGCGCTAAGAGCGATGTCGAGCTCGAGGGCGTCCGACGTGCCCAGCATGGCTGCGAGCTCGCCCTGGACGCGATCCGGGCCCGGCTTCGCGAGGGTGGCCGAGTGACGTGCGAGGAGCTTCGCGCAGAGGCGCTTCGCGTCTTCACCGAGGAGGGTCTCATCGCCCCTGACCTCGTGATCGTCTCGCACGGGCCCCAGACCGCGGTCGGCCACGAGCCAGGGTACGGACCCATCGAGCCGGGCGAGCCCGTCGTCGTCGACCTGTTTCCTCGCGACGCCGAGACGGGCTGCTACGCGGACATGACCCGCACCTTCTGCATCGGTGAGCCGCCGGAGCAGCTTGTCGAGCAGCATGCGCTCTGCCTCGAGTCGCTGGAGCGTGTCTACGGGGCTGTTCGGGCCGGGGTCCCCGGCTCCGAGCTCCACCGGATCTCGTGCGAGCCGTTCGAGGCGGCCGGGTACCCCACCCAGCTCTCGAAGGAGGACGGGCAGGTGCTGGACGAGGGCTACTTCCACAGCCTTGGTCACGGCGTTGGGCTCGAGGTGCACGAGCAGCCGAGCCTTGGGCGGGTCGGCGAGGAACTCGTGGAGGGCGACGTGATCGCGATCGAGCCGGGTGTCTACAGGAAGGGCTTCGGCGGCTGTCGTCTCGAAGATCTCGTGCGCGTGACGGCCGAGGGCTGTGAGCGCCTCACGGACTATCCGTACGACCTGGCGCCTTAGGCAGACTCTTGTAACTCGACAGTGAAGGTGCCATCCTTGGCAGCGGGATGAGGCTGCGGTTTCTAGGGGTTCTCTTTGCTTGCGCACTCGTGCTCGGGGTGAACGCCTCGGCTGCCTTGGCACCGACGTTCACGTTCCCGGTACGCATCGGATTCGAGGCTGGAGACGACTGGGAGCCGGCGATCGCGACCGATCGATACGGCCACGTCTACGCTCTCTGGTCGCACTACGTCGGCTTCGGCGGCGTGGGCTCCGGCGAGCCGGATCCGAGCTGCCCCACCTGCGCGAGCCCCCACTCGGTCCTGCAGATCTCGAACGACGGCGGTCAGACTTGGGGAGACCCGCACGCAATTTCCCCCGCTCTGACGCGTCAGGACGATCCGCAGATCGTGGTCGACCCCGCCGACGGCCGAACGGTGTACGCCGCGTACATGCAAGACAACAAGTCGAGCGAGTACGTTGCGCGTTCGGATGACTTCGGTCAGACGTGGAGGACGATGCTCACCGAGCCGCTTCAGCGCGGCACCGACAAGGACATCCTCGCTGCGCGCGCGGGCCACGTGTACCTCGTCTACCACACGCAGCAGAAGATCTTCGCCTCGGTCTCCCACGACGGCGGCCGCACCTGGTCGACGCACAATCTCGTCGGGACGACGAACTCCGAGTTCGGCGTCTCGTATGCGAGCGGCGGAGCCGTCGACTCCAAGGGCAACGCCTATTTCGCCTGGAACGGCGTCAACAACCCGGGTCAGGCGAAAGGGACGATCAACCTCTACGTCACGAAGTCGACCGACGGCGGCATCACGTGGACGACGCATCTCGTGGACGTCTCGGAGGCACCGCCACCTTGCGGCTGTCCAGGGTATGCCTACTGGTCGGGCCAGATGGCGCTTGCCGTCGACGCGCGCGATCGGGTCTATGTGACCTGGAACGCGAACCGCGTCAAGTACGGCGTCCAGCGCCTGTACTTTGCGCGCTCATCAAACGGGGGCGCGACGTGGAGCACCGCGCAAGACGTCTCGCTTGCGCCGACCGGGTCGAACAACGTCTTCCCGGCCATGGCTGCGACCGGTGACGGTGATGTGCGCATCGCCTGGATGGACGACCGCAACGGATTCGACACGGGGAACGACGACCCGAATGCCCGCTGGAACGTGTACTACCGCACCTCGACTGATCGCGGTAACAACTGGTCGCCCGAGGCAAAGCTCTCCCAGTTCGTGGCCGGTTACCCCTACAAGTACGCGACACCGAAGGACGGCTTCGGCGAACCGTACGGAGACTACTTCGAGCTCGATATCGACGGCGTCGGGAAGACGCATGCCCTCTGGGGCGAAGGGCCGAGCTACAACGGCCCCGGCAACGTCTGGTACGCCCGCCAGCCTTAGGGCTAGGAGGGTCTGACGTAACCCGGTGCAGGTCGAACTCGTCGACTTCATCTCTGTCCCGACGCGCGACGCCGCGCGAGCGATCGCCTGGTACCGCGACGTCCTAGGGCTACCCGACAGTGAGGCGACAAAGGGCGAGGTTGAGACGCCGAACGTGACGCTCGGCTTCTGGGAGCCAGAACGCGAGGAGCTGCCTTTCGTTGCAAACGAGGCCGGATTTGCACTGCGAGTAGCCGACGTTGCCACGGCGCGAGCTGAACTCGAAGCTAAGGGGGTCGAATTCGTCGCGGAGACGTGGGATTCCGGGGTCTGCCACTTCGCGGCGTTCCGAGACCCCGACGGCAATACCTTGATCCTGCAGCGACGCTACGCGCCCCGGAGCAAACGAGGCCGCGAGAGCTGAACGCTCGGATGGCCCTCACCGAGGGCGCACGTGCATCTCCCTGGAGGGGGTGGTCACGCGGACAGGGCGAGCTGGTTCTCGAAGCGGCCCGGGTCGTCGAACGGGCCGATCACCGCGAGGTTCAAGCGGTTCTCGCGGACGATGTCCTGTGCGACCCGCTGGATGTCCTCGATCGTGACGGCGTCGTAGCCGGCGAGTACGTCGTCAGGCTCGCGAAGCGTGCCCTCGAGCACTTCGCTCCGGAGCCCGAACATGATCGTTCCCTTCGGGTCTTCGAGCGACAGCACGAGCCGGCCTTTGGCGAAGTTCCTCGCCTTCTCGAGCTCGTCAGCCTCCACAGGCTCTGCAGCGATCCGGCCGAACTCCGCCACGATCGTCTTCACGGCCTCGTCGATCCGCTTGATGTCGACGCCGCCCTGCGCGTAGAGCGTGCCGGTGTCGGTGTACCCCATGTTGTAGCCGTAGACGTAGTAGGCGAGGCCGCGGCGCTCCCGCACCTCGGTGAAGAGCCGCGAGGACATGCCGCCTCCCAGCACAGTCGCAAGCAGGCCGAGGGCGTACCGGTCCGGATGGTCGATCGGGTGGCTGTGGACTCCGACCCGAATATGCGCCTGGTCGGACTGCTTCGTGTGCACTTTGACCTGGGCCCGGTCCTGCTTCCACTCGACCGGAGGGGGCGAACCTTTCGCGCCGTTCGGGACGTCGCCGAGTAGCTCCTCGAGGCGGGGGACGATGTCGTCGCCCACCGCGCCCGCGATGCCCGCGACCATGCGCGGCGCGCGGTACCAACGGTCGAGGTACTCGCGGAAGGTCTCGCGCTCTGCTGACCGCACGGTCTCCTTCTTGCCGATGATGTCCCAGCCGAGCGGCGTGTCGTCGTACAGGAGCTCGTCGTACACGCCCTCGAGGTAGTCCCGCGGGGTGTCGTAGTACATGTTCATCTCCTCGACGATGACGCCTTTCTCGCGCTCGATCTCCTCCGGCTCGAATTTGGAGTTCCGCAGCATGTCCACCAGCACGTCGAGGGCCGTGTCGCGGTGCTCGGCGGCGCACTTCACGTAGTAGCCGGTGTACTCCTTGCCCGTGAAGGCGTTGAACTCGCCGCCGATGGAGTCGATCTCGCCGGCGATGTCCCTGGCGGTCGGCCGCCGCTCGGTGCCCTTGAAGAACATGTGCTCAGCGAAGTGCGCGATGCCGTTTGTCTCGCGCGTCTCGTAGCGCGAGCCGGCGGCGAGCATCACGAAGCACGCAACCGACTTCGCCTGTGGCATCGGAGCGGTAACGGCGCGGAGGCCGTTCGGGAGGACTGTCTTTTGGAAGACGGTGGGCATCAGCTGACCAGGCTCCTTGCTTCGTAGGACTCGATTCGGCTGCGCCACCTCTCGGGGACGGGCACCGGGCGACGCGCCTCGTAGTCGAAGGCTACGTGTACTGTCGACCCCTCGGCGACGAGGCGTCCGTCGCCACCCTGTATCTCGAAGTCGAAGACGAGGCTCGTCTCCCCGACGCGGCTGACGCGATGACCCACTTCGAGCGTCTCCCCGAGGGACGCTGGGGAGCGGAATGAGATCTTCACGTCCGCCACGATGCCGAGCTCCTCGAGCTGGAGCGGCCCGACGACCTCCTGCATGTACGCAAGCCGGGCGGACTCGACGTAGCTCAGGTAGACGGCGTTGTTCACGTGCCCGAGCCCGTCGAGGTCGCGGAATGCGACGTCCTGGCAAAAGGTGTGGGCGAAGCCTTGCACGGCGGCCATGGTAGCTTCGCCCCGCCATGCCGAAGCCCGGAGAACAGACCCGCGAGGCGATCTTCGCCCAGCCAGAATGGCTTCGGGGCGTTCCGGACCGTGTCGGGAAGCGGCGCTTTCCGGAGGGGCTCGTCCTCTTCACGGGCTGCGGCACATCGTTCCACGCGGCCCAGGTTGGAGCCGAGCTGGCCGGAGGGCAGGCAGTCCAGGCGCTCGAGCTCGTCCTGCGGTCCAGACGCGCCGACGTCCTCGTGGCCGTGAGCCACGAAGGAACCACACCGCTCACCACCGAAGCGGTGCGTGCCTTCGACGGGCCGTCCTGGCTCGTCACCGGAACCGCGGAGAGCCCGCTCGCCAAGCTCGTGGACGACGTCGTCCAAGTGGCACCCGAGATCGAGGAGTCGTACTGCCACACCAAGAGCTACACAGTCGCCATCGCGGCCGCCGCCGCGATGGCGGGTCACGACATCGCCGGGCTTCCGGCTGCCGTCGAGGCCACGCTCGAGGGACCGAGGCTCGAGCCATCCGATCACGATCGTTGGCTCATCGTGGGTGCCGGACGCGACTGGCCGACGGCGCAGGAAGCTGCGCTGAAACTCCGCGAAGGTACCTTCGTCGCCGCCGAGGCCTACCACACCGAGCAGCTTCTCCACGGCCACCTGGCCGCGATCGACGAGACCGTGCGCGCGCTCGTCCTGGACGGTGAGGGACGGGCCGGTGAGCGCTCGCGTGATGCGGTCAAGGCGCTCCGTGAGATCGGGGCCGCCGCCGAGCTCCTGCCCCAGGCCGAGGGCGCCGCCGAGCGGCCCATCCTCGGGATCCTGCCGTTCCATCTTCTCGTTCTCGACCTCGCCGAGCGCCGGGACGTGAACCCGGACCGGATCCGCGGGGACGAGGACCCGTGGAAGCGGGCGCGCGAGTCCTACGAGTAGAGCTACGCCCGCAGGACGAGCCCGCCCTTGTGGCGGGCGCCGTCCAGGAATGCGAGCCAGTCTCGCCAGAGCTTCGGATCCGGAAGGGCCGTGGGGTTCTCCTCCGCGACGGCCAGAGCGCCCTCGATCTCCTGGGGCGTGATCCTCGACTCGTCCTCGGGCGCGAGCTTGTCGACCGGAAACGACTCGGCCATTCCTTGGAGCAGCATCTCCTGGCGGAGCAGATCGAGCTCGCGCGGGCCGAGCCAGACATGGCCCGACATGCCGTCGTTCTGCGCCCACCAGAGGTGAACGCTCATCGGGCCATCCGCCCGAGCTCTCCGAGCAGCCGGTCGACCTCCTCGACGGTGTTGTAATGGACGAAGCCGATCCGTACGGCGCCGTCCGGAAGCCCGAGCCGCTCCATGATCTCGAGGGCGTAGTAGTTCCCCGACCAGACGGCGATGTCCTGCTCGGCGAGGTGCGCCGCGACGGCGTCCGGGGCGTGCGACTCGAGCGTGATTGCGAAGGTCGGCGTCCGGCCGCCCATGGTCGGAAGTCCATGGAGCCGAACTCCTTTGGGTAGGCCAGCGAGGAAGCGCTCTCCGAGCTCTCGCTCGTGAGCCGTGATCGCCTCCCAGCCGACCGACTCGATGTAATCGACGGCTGCCACGAACCCTGCGAGCGCCTCGTGCGACAAGGTACCGGTCTCGAAACGGTGCGCGACCGGGTGGTCGTCAGCGGGCCGCACCTTGTACGGACGGAACCGCTCGAGAAGGGCTTTCCGGCCGAAGAAGAGACCCAGGTGCGGGCCGAAGAACTTGTACGGCGAGCAGATGAGGACGTCAGCGCGCACGGCGCCTACGTCGATGGGGCCGTGCGGTGCGTAGTGCACGGCGTCGATCCACGCGAGAGCGCCCGCCTCGTGCGCGAGATCTGCGATGCGCCGCACGTCCGTCACTGTCCCGACCGCATTAGAGGCCCACGGAAAGGCGACCACCCGGGTCCGGTCCGACAGCTGACGCTCGAGGTCCAGGAGCCCGAGCGTGCAGTCCTCCTCGTAGATGTCGACGAACCCCACTCGCAGGTCGCGGTCGCGGGCCAGCTCGAGCCAGGGCGCGACGTTCGCATCGTGATCCAGGCGCGTGACGAGGATCTCGTCGCCGCTTTCAAAGTCGCGTCCAGCGACCCTCGAGAGCGCGAAGTTCAGCGTCGTCATGTTGGCGCCGAAGCCGACCTCGTCTGGGCGGGCTCCGAGGAAACGCGCTGCTCGCTCGTGTGCCGCCACCACGACGTCGTCGCTTCTGCGGCTCGTCTCGAACGGTCCTCCCAGGTTGGCATTGGACTCGCGCAGATATGAGGCCATCGCCTCGATCACCGAATCAGGCGCCTGCGTCCCGCCGGGCCCGTCGAAGAACGCGGTCGGCCGGGCGAGGGCGGAAAAGCGCGCGCGGACGGCGTCGACGTCAAAGGTGACGGTGCTCATGGGCCGACCTTCGGCCCATGAGCGTGGGGAGGGGGTCTGGGGGAACCGGGAGGTTCCTCCACGTCGGACGGCAAGAAGGGCGCTCGCGGGGGGAACATGGTTTCCCCCGCGGGAGCGAGCCGAAGGCGAGTGACGCTCACGACGTGGTGACGCTAGCGCAATTCGTCAAGATCGCTCGATGGAGATCGCAATCTCGTGCCTGTCCGAGGGGCTCCTGCTCCTCGACGGAAGCCGGGTCGAGCAGGTCGACCGCCTCCCGACAACCGGTGTTGCATTTTCCGGGAGCCGCACCGCCCGCGCGCGGTTCGATCCGGCCGAGACGGCCCGCACGGGGGAGGTCCTGCTCTATGGGCCAGACGGGCTCGACGAGAGGCTTGCGGTTCCGGGGCTCGCCGACCCACACGACCTCGCCTGGGACGGGGAGCTGCTGGTCGCCGTGTCCACGCTCGGCAATGCGGTTTTCTGGATCGATACCGAAGGTCGCGTGGCCCGGCGGTGGGAGCCCCCGGGAACCGGCGACTGCCGGCACCTGAATGGCGTGGCCGTCCGCGAGGGTCGGGTTCTCGTGACAGCGTTCGGCCGCTTTGCCCGCCACCGCGAGTGGGCCGTGAGTCCTCGCGAGGGCAAGGGCATCGTTCTCGACGCGGAGTCCGACACCGTCGTCGCAGCGGGCTTTAGCTCGCCTCATTCCCCGAGAGTGGTCGAGGGCCGCCTGCTCCTCTGCAACTCGGGGCGCTCCGAGCTCGTTGTGCTCACGCCGAGAGGCCGGGTCGAGCGTCGGGTCCGGCTCTGCGGGTGGACGCGCGGGATCGCCGTGGCGGGCGACCACGTTTACGTGGGCGAAAGCGCCCGCCGCGGGGAAGAGGGCTCCGCGACGGTGGCCGTGCTTGCGGGGGAAGGTCTTGTGCTCTTGGATCGAGTCGAGCTGCCGGTGCGCGAGGTCTACGACCTGGTGGCCCTCCCGAGGGGCGCTACGCGCCGGCTCGCAACCTCCTTCCTGCCGCAGCGTCCCATGCCCGCGCTCGCGCCGAGCGACCTCCATGCCTCCATCCACCAGGACGAACTGTGCCCGCTTCGGCGGGGCGAGCTCACAGACGTCCATTGCATGGTGACGAACCTGGGTCGCACGCCACTCGCGACCGCTCCGCCCCACCCGGTCTCGATCGCCTCGCGCTGGGAGGGCTCGACCCGCTGCCTTTGGTCCCCGCTTCCGGGCGCCATTAACGCCGGCGAGACCGCCCGATGCACCGTGCGCCTCCTGGCTCCCGACCATCCGGGCTACCACGAGCTGCACCTCGCACTTGTCCAGGAAGGAGTCGCCTGGCTTGCGGGAGAGGTCGTCGCGAAGGTCGAGGTCGCATGACGTCTGCAGTGCCGGACATCTTCGGCCCGGGTCTCCGGCTCGTCTTCAGCAAAGCTCGCCATCCCCCCACATGCAGGGCACCCATCGGGCCGGCCGAAACTCACAAACTGTCGAGCCGTGAGGTTCATACCCGCTAATAGGAAAGCCTCGTCCCACGGGCGCGAGCATGCTCTTTTTGGGCGAGTCGCTCCCATGGACGCACCGGTCAGCTCAGCCCTGCGAGCGCATCGCCGATCAGCTTCACGCCCAACAAGGCGAAGCACGGTCATGATGACCGCGTTATTGCGAGCCATCCAGGTCTTGAGACTCTCGAGAGTCCCTCGTGAGCTGTCGCCGAGCGCGAAATAGAGGACGACGGGTGCGCCCACTACGACCGTAGGACACAACGACAGCGCGGGCCTCCCGGGGGTGGCCGAGCGAGCGCTGGCACATGATCGGCACGGAGGTATCCTGTTTTCCTCCCAGCCCGAGACGAGGGAGCGCGCCGCTGTGAGCGACGTGTGCGAAAGGAAAGTCGTGAGCTCGCAAGACCGCAATCGCCGGCCAAACATCCTCCTCGTGATGACGGATCAGCTGCGCTACCCCCCGTCGTACGAGTCGGAAGAGCTGCAGCAGTTTCGCCGCACGCAGTTCACCGGCGAGGAAAGTCTGCGCACCAGCGGAGTCTCGTTCCGTCGCCATTACACGATGTCAGCGGCGTGCGCGCCGAGCCGTGCCTCCTTTTTGACCGGGCACTACCCATCGTTGCACGGTGTCACGCAGACGGACGGGCTGGCGAAAAGTGCCGACAGCGCAGACATGTTCTGGCTCGCGCCGGACACGGTGCCGACTCTCGGCGATTGGTTCCGCGCGGGCGGCTACCGGACCTTTTATAAGGGTAAGTGGCATCTGTCGCACCCGCACATCGATGACCCCCAGGGCGCGGGTTACCTCCTGTCGATCAAGGACGACGGGACGCAGATCCCCGAGAACATCGCTACATACCTCGAAGCGGACCTGCTCGACGAGTGGGGGTTTTCGGAGTGGGTCGGGCCCGACCCCCACGGGCTCGGCAAGCACAACACCGCGACGGTCAAGGATGCCTTCACGGCCGACGAGACTGTGGCCTTGCTCGAACGACTCGACAACGAGGCGAGCGACCAGCCCTGGCTGACCGTTTGCTCGTTCCTCAACCCGCACGACATCGCCTTGTTCGGATTGATCGCGCTCACGCAGGGGCTGCGCTATGACACCGGCGACATCCCTGAGGTCGCCAACGCACCGACGCACGACGAGGACCTGTCGACCAAGCCCGCCTGCCAGCAGAGCTATGTCGATGCCTGGGGGAAGATGCTCGCTCCGCAGCCCTGGATCGAGACGCACCGCAAGTTCTACTACCAGTTACAGGGCACCGTCGACGCCGAATTGGCGAAGGTGCTCGATGCGCTTCGCGCGACGAAGGCGTATGAGAACACGATCGTGGTCTTCCTCTCCGACCACGGCGACATGCTCGGCGCTCACGGCGGTATGCACCAGAAATGGCACAACGCCTACGAGGAGACAACGCGCGTGCCATTCCTCGTCTCCAGCCCTCGGATCGAAGGAGGCCCGCGCGAGATCGACGCGCTGACGAGCCACGCCGACCTGCTGCCCACCCTGCTTGGTTTCGCCGGGATCGACCAGGCCGAAGCGTTGAAGCGCGTTTCGGTCGACCACACGGAGGCGCGGCCGCTCGTGGGACGCGACTTGTCCAGCGTACTCTTGGGCAGCGAACCGGATTTGCTCTCGGATCCACTCTTGTACGTGACCGACGATGAGATCAGCGAGGGCAGCGCCAAGCCGGGCAGCCCCTTCCAGCGCCTTGCGATGAAGCTCAAGCGGTACTCGGTGATCGTGCAGCCGAACCACATCGAGACGGTGATCGCGGAGGTCGAGGTCGACGGCAACCCCCATCTCGTCAAGTTCTCTCGCTACCACGACAACAAGCAGTTCTGGACCGTGCCCGGCGAGCGCGACGAACGGCTACGCGGCAGGGACACGATCACCGTCACCGAGCCCGAGCCGGACGAGTACGAGCTCTACGACCTCACCCTCGACCCGCTCGAAGAACGAAACCTGGCGCACCCGTCCCACGCGACTGACGAGTCGCGGCGGCTGCAGGAGACGATGTTCGAGCTGCTCACCAAGCAGTTGAGCGAGAAACGCCTAGCGCCTCGCGCGGGAGAGTTGCCCGGCTATCGCTCGCCGCAAGAGGCTGCCCAGGTCGCTGTCGGCGACTAATCGACACGGTGGACACTCACCGTCGCACACTCACCCTCAAGCGGGCGTGAAGTCGAAAGGAGAGCGAGCTGAGCACAGAGCTGAAGCCGAAGAAAGTCCTGATCGTCTACTACTCCTTAACCCAGCAAACCGGCCGCGTCGTCGACGTCATGGTCAGGGCGCTGACGGCTCGAGACATTGATGCGACGAAGGCGTTGATCGAGTTCACCGACGAGCGGTGGGTGCCAAAGCTCTCGCAGTTCCCGATGAAGCACCCAATGGCTCAGATAGCGAGCATCCTCCCTGCACAGCTGCGTCACAAGATCGGCGAGATCCGCATTCCCTCGGAAGCACAAGCAGGCGATTACGACCTCGTGCTGATCGCATCTCCCACCTGGTGGTTCCAGACGTGCATGCCGATTCGCTTCTACCTCGAGTCGCCGGCCGCGAGGGCGATCCTCGACGGCAAACCCTTCGCCACGGTGTCCATCTCGCGCCGCTACTTCAGCATCAACCTCCGGCAACAGCGAAAGCTCGCTGAGAAGAACGGCGGGCGGTTTACCGACAAGACGCACTTCGTCGTCGCCGGCGGCCAGGTCAAGTCGATGCTCTCGTGGCTTGGGTACGTGAAGCACGGCGAGGCGCAGGAACGGGTCCTGGGGCTGAAGATGCCGCCGCCGAATCTGCAGCCCGACTTCGAGCAACAGGCGAAGACGTTCGTCGACGGTCTCGTGGACAGAGTTCTGCGGCCAGTCGCTGCGGGTGCCAGGTAGTAGGAGGTCCGAGACCATCCCGCGGAGGACGGGCTGCGCGATCGGGCGCCGAGCGCACAGACGACGACGCCAACAGCAGCCGTCGTACGGCACGCCTGCCATGCGTTTGAGTCTCGTCCAGCGGGGAGAGCGGATCCGCGGTGGTAACGCTCGCATCGACTCTCGAGGTGGCGAGAAGCCAGATGGCGTTCACGCTCGGCTTCCACATCATCCTGGCGTCGCTGGGCGTGGCGTTGCCGTTCATCATGTTGATCGCGAACTACCGGGGTCTGCGCCGCGACGATCCGGACGCGCTCAGGCTTGCTCAACGCTGGTCGAAAGCGGTCGCGGTGACGTTCGCGGTCGGCGCCGTGACCGGAACCGTCCTCTCCTTCGAGTTCGGGCTCCTTTGGCCAGCGTTCACAGGACGGTTCGGCGAGGTGTTCGGCGTGCTGTTCGCGATCGAGGGCCTCTTCTTCTTCCTCGAGGCGATCTTCCTCGCGATCTACATCTTCGGCTGGAAGCACCTCTCGCCGTGGACCCACTTCTGGACCGGGGTGCCGGTCGTGATCGCGGGGATCGGCGGCACGTTCTCGGTCGTGGCCGTGAATTCGTGGATGAACCAGCCGCAGGGGTTCTCGCCGACGACGGGCGACGTCACCTCGGTCGAGCCGCTGAAGGTGATCTTCAATCCGGCGGTGCCCTACGAGGTTCCGCACATGATCCTGGCGGCATATCTCGTCACCGGGTTCCTCGTGGCCTCCATCTACGCGGTCGGGATGCTCCGCGGCCGGCGCGACCGGATTCATCGCCTGGGACTTCTGATCCCGCTCACGGTCGCCTGCATCGCGACGCCGATCCAGTTCGCGGTCGGCGACACGGCCGCGCGTGCGATCGCCAAGGACCAGCCGATCAAGTTCGCCGCCATGGAATGCGTCCAGACGACGTCCACCCACGTGCCGGAGTACATCGGCGGCAGGTGCACCGCCGACGGAGTGAAGGGCGGCATCAGGATCCCCGGCCTCGACTCCTTCCTGGTCGGATGGAGTACGAGCACCGAGGTGATTGGGCTCGACTCCGTGCCACCCGAGGATCGCCCACCCGCGAACAGCCTGCTGCACTTGTCCTTCGATGCCATGGTCGGCATCTGCACGCTTTTGATCGGTCTCGGACTCTGGTTCGGGATCGGCTGGTGGAGGAAGCGGGACTTCCCGCAGTCGCGCTGGTTTCTGCGCGCGGTCGCCGTTTCGGGGGTGGCCTCGATTGTCGCGCTCGAGTGCGGCTGGATCGTGACCGAGGTCGGGCGCCAGCCGTGGATCGTCTACAACGTCATGCGCACCGAGGACGCGGTCACGCAGGCGAGCGGCGTCTGGGTCACCTTCACCGCGATCGTCGGGCTGTACGTCGCGCTCGGTGCGACGCTGATCCTTGTCCTGCGGGCGATGTCGCGGCGCTGGCGCGAGGCCGACGAGCAGGATGTCGAGGTGCCCTACGGCCCGGATGCCGGTCCGCCGGCTGACCTCGCAGGAGCCTCGAGATGAACAGGGCCGACGCCGTCGCCGTCGTTCTCCTGGTCGCGGTGACGATGTACGCGGTCTTCGGCGGCGCGGATTTCGGCGCCGGCCTGTGGAGCCTGCTCGCGGGCGGGAGCGAACGCGGCCGACGCCCGCGCGAGTTGCTCGACTGGGCCATCGGGCCGGTCTGGGAGGTCAACCACGTGTGGCTGATCTTCGTGCTGGTGCTGCTCTGGACAGGCTTCTCGTCTGCGTTCGAGGCCATTTTTTCGACGTTGTTCATCCCGCTCAGCCTCGCCGCGCTCGGCATCGTGTTCCGGGGAGCCGGATTCGCGTTCCACGACAGCGCGCGTCGCGCCCGGGACCGTGCCCTGGCGTCAACTGTGTTCGGGCTGGCGTCGGTGCTCACGCCCTTCTTCCTCGGAACGGTGGTGGGCGCGATCGCGGGAGGCCGCGTCCCGGTCGGAAACGCAACGGGGGACGCGGTGACCAGCTGGCTCAATCCGCTCTCGCTCCTGATCGGGGCGCTTTTCGTTGCGACCGGCGCCTACCTCGCGGCAGTGTTCCTCGTCAGCGACGCGCGGCGTGCCGGTGCGCCCGATCTCGAGCGGTACTTTTCCACACGTGCGCTCGTCACCGCCCTGGTGACCGGGGCGCTCGCAGCGGCCGGGCTCGTCGGCCTGCACCGCGATGCCCGGTACATCTTCGACGGCCTCACCGGCGACGGGCTGCCGCTCGTGATCCTCTCGCTTCTCTCCGGGATCGGGGTGCTCGTGCTGCTTCGCTTCAGCGCCCGGCACGGAGCCCGCCCTCTGGCAGTCGGCGCGGTGGCCGCCGTGATTTGGGGCTGGGGCGTCGCGCAGTGGCCCTACCTCCTGCCTGAGAAGCTGACCATCGCCGACGCGGCCGCCCCGAGCGCGACGCTCACCGGCTTGTTGATCGTGTTCGGCGTCGCCGTCTTCATCGTGCTGCCGGCCATCGGACTGCTGTTCACACTCGTCCAGCGCAACCTCATCGAGGAGACCTCGCGGCCGGGGTCTAGGTAGGCACGCTCGCCGACGCCGACTTGACGTGCGTCCGGTGTGCGCAACTGCTGAGCATTCGCGCACCAATCGGATGCGGATTTCGACTGCCGCCACCTCCGCTAGGTCCCCAGGAGGGAAACGCAGAACCCGACAACGGTCGCCACCCCCGCCGCTTCGCAACCCCGCTCGTAGGCGAAGGGAATGCGGCGCAGACCCGCGGCCCACCCTACAAGGGGTATTAGGGCCCGGTAGGCGCGCTCGCAGCCGGAGGCTCGTCCATCGAATGGCGCAGGTCGACGATGGGCCTGTCCGGAACCCGCACAAGCCCGCGCACGGGGCGGTCGAGGTCGAAGGTGATCAGGAGCAGCACGGAGAGGAATGCAGCCGCAAGCACGACGCTGACGACGCCTCGCGCGAGAATCGAGAGATAGAGCGCGAGCAGCCCGAGCGCAATCGACGCGCCGATGACCTCGATGGCGAGCACTGCGTTAGGAACGCGGTTGTTTAGCGCCGAGACCTGCACCGTCTGCATATCGATCATCTCGTTGAGCGTCTCGACGTAGAGGCGCGGCGCGCTGTCGGTGGGTGAAGCAGCGAGCGCCTCGCCGGCGAGACCCCACAGCGACCGCTGCAGGCGCTCAGCGTCCGCAATCGCATCCTCGGCATCGGCGCTCCCCGGGACCGCTTCCGACAGGCGGATGGTCGCATCCGTGTAGCGCGAGAGATCTTCCAGGGAGCGCGAGCGGATTGGCTCCCGCAACGTCTGTGCACGAAGATAGGTGGTGCCGATGGCATTCGCGGTGTCGACGACCGCTGCCCTACGCGAGTCGTACCGCTGCACGGCGAGTGTCAGGCCAAACGCAAGGATGAGCGCCACAAGTCCAAGCAGTGCCGCTTGGAGGACGCCGAAGGGCTCACGCAGTGCGTCGACGTGCGCGCGCAGGTGGTGCCCAATGGCGACCCCGAGGAGCGTCGTGCCGAGCACGATTCCGAAGATGAGCAGCCAGAGCTCGAAGCTGCTCAGCCGGAAAAACACGACAAACTCGCTGAGGCAAAGGCGGGACCCACGTGCCATTCATGATGGGCGAACAGTCAGACGGAGGATTTCCCGTCCCGGTTCCCATTCTGTGGGATCAACCCGGGCTTTCGCTCCGCCGAGGCCCGTGCTCATTTCGCCAACCCCCGGAATGACTTCTGGCGGCTACTCGCCGAGGCGGGGTTTACGCCCCGCCAGCTCGACCCAAGCGAGCAGTGGTCGTTGATCGACCTGGGCTTTGGGCTCACGAACGCCGCGGCGCGAACGACGCGGGGGAGCAGCGACCTACGCCAGGCGGACTTCGCGGGCTCCGTGGAGCGCCTGGACCAGATCGCGGCTGAGCTACGGCCCGAAGGCATCGCCTTCGTCGGCAAGGCCGCCTACGTAGGCGCGTTTCGAGAGCGACCGGAGCTGGGCCTCCAGGACCGGCGGCTAGTGGACACGTGGCTCTTCGTCCTGCCGTCGACCTCCCCCGCGAATGCGGCCGTGCCCTACGAGGAGCGCCTACGGTGGTTCACGGCCCTCCATGACCACCTGGGCCGCGAGGGCTAGGACTTCGGGGCGCCTCGAGGGTCGTCCGCGACGAGAGCCTCGGCGATCCCGTATTTGTCGACGACGACGTAACGGTCGGTCCGTTTGACTACGCCCTCGAGCTCGGGGGTGTCGTGGCCCGGGTGGAGTGCGAAGCGGTCGTCCTGCGATCGCACGGACTCGTACTCCGCGATCGTCATCTGTACCTTCTCGGGGCACCGGCCGCATTCGCAATGGAACTCGAAGTAGCCGTCCTCCGGCGGCCACCCGCGCTCCTCCGCCTGCTTGGCGACACGTTCGAGGCGCTCGTTGACCTCCCGGAAGAGCGCTTCGTTCAGCGCCTGGCGTTCGAGGTGCGCTTCCATCGCCTCATCCGCTCCAGCGGTTCGTGATCGGAACCCGGCGGTCGCGCCCGAAGGCCTTCGGGCGGAGCTTCACCCCGGGCGGAGCCTGACGGCGCTTGTACTCGGCGCGGTCGACCATCGCGAGGGCGCGCTCCACGAGGCCGGGCTCGAATCCGTCGTTAGAGAGCTCCTCCCGAGAAAGGTCGTGCTCGACGTAGGCTTCGAGCACCCGATCCAGGACGTCGTAGGGGGGAAGCGAGTCCTGGTCGAGTTGGTTGTCTCGCAGCTCGGCGCTCGGCGCCCGCTCGATGATGCTGGCGGGGATGAGCTCGCGGTCGGCCCGCTCGTTCAGGTGCCGCGCCAGCCGGAACACATCTGTCTTGTAGACATCCTTCAGGAGCGCAAAACCTCCCGCCATGTCCCCGTACAGGGTTGCGTATCCGACGGAGAGCTCGCTCTTGTTCCCGGTCGCGACCAGGAGCCAGCCGAACTTATTTGAGAGCGCCATGAGGATGACTCCGCGTGCCCGGGCTTGCAGGTTCTCCTCGGCGAGACCGGGCTCAGTGCCGGCGAAGGGCTCCGCCAGAACCGCATTCAGGCTCTCGACCACGGGCTCGATCGAAAGCTCGAGGTATCGGGCGCCGAGGCTCTCGGCGACCCTCTTCGCGTCGGCCCGCGTCTCGTTCGAGCTGTAGCGGGACGGCATCGAGACGCAAACCACGTGCTCGGATCCGAGCGCCTCGCACGCCAGTGCTGCCGTGAGTGCCGAGTCGATGCCGCCCGAGATACCCACGACGATTTCCTGGAAGCCGTTCTTGCGGGCGTAGTCGCGGAGCCCGAGCTCCAGCGCAAGCCGCATCTGCTCGAGCTCGTCGAGGAGCGGCGAGACGACGGGCGCGACAGGCTTCCCGTTCGTCGGCGCCGCCGCGCCTATGTCGATCACCGGCGGGTCGACGGCGCCCGACTGTTCGCGGGCGAGCGCACGCCGCCGAGCATCAGACAGCCTGCGCGCGATCGTCGTCGACGGCTCGATGTCGACGAGGAGGAGCGCCTCCTCGAACGCTGGGCCGCGCACGACCACGTCGCCGTCCTGGTCGAGCACGACGCTGTGGCCGTCGAAGACCAGCTCGTCCTGGGCGCCGACGGCGTTCACGAGGGCGACCCAGCAGACGTTGTCCCGCGCCCGGGTGGCGAGCATCTGCTCGCGCTCGCGTCCCTTGCCGAGATGGAACGGCGAGGCCGAGATATTCGCGACCACGTGCGCCCCCGCGAGCGCAAGCTCCGTCGCGGGCGGGCCGGGCTGCCAGATGTCCTCGCAGATCGTCGGGCCGACCAGTGTCTCTCCGAACCGGAGCAGCAAAAGCTCGCGGCCCGCCTGGAAGTACCTGTCCTCGTCGAAGACGCCGTAGTTCGGCAGAAAGCGCTTGCGGTAGAAGCCCTTGACCTCGCCGTCCGCGCACACCGAGCAGGCATTAAAGAGATCGCGGTCGAGCAGGGGTGCTCCGACAAGCGCCGCCACTCCGCGGGCTTCGCGTGCGATTAGCGTGAGGCTTTGCTCTGTGGCGCGCAGGAAGCTCGGACGGAGGAGGAGGTCCTCGGGCGGGTAGCCCGTAACCGCGAGCTCGGGAAACAGGACGAGGTCGGCGCCCGCGTCTCGCGCCTCGCCAAGCCGCGCCAGGATGCGGTCGCGATTGCCGTCGAGGTCACCGACCACTGTGTTGATCTGCGCGAGCGCGAGCCGCATGGTCACTCGAAGTCTAGCGGTTTTCGCCTCAACGGCGAAAACCAGGAACGCTATGGGACTCTGAGACCGCCCGTGCGATGTCGTCGAGCGATTCCGGGTTCTCGAGCGACGAGAGATCACCGCAATCCTCGCCGAGAGCCCTCGCGCGGACCGCGCGGCGGACGATCTTCGCGCTCCGGGTTTTCGGAAGCGCCGGGACGAAGATGACGCGATCGGGCCGGAAGGCCTTCCCCAGCCTGGCGGCGGCTGCTTCTCCAACCTCGGCCGCGAGCTCCTCGGTCGCCTCCACGCCCGGACGAAGCGTGCAGAAGACCCACGCCACCTCGCCCTTGACCTCGTGCGGGATTCCGACGGCCGCGGCCTCCGTCACCGCCGGATGTCCGACCACGGCCGACTCGATCTCGGCGGGGCCGATGCGCTTCCCGGCGAGGTTCAGGGTGTCGTCCGAGCGCCCGTGGAGGAACCAGTAGCCGTCCTCGTCGACGGACGCCCAGTCGCCGTGGACCCAGACCCCGGGAAAGCGGCGCCAGTACGCATCCAGGTAGCGCTCGCGGTCCTTCCAGATCCCGCGGGTCATGCCGGGAAACGGTTTCCGGCAGACGAGCTCACCCACCTCGCCTCGCACCGACCGCCCATCCGCGTCGACGACGTCCATGGCCATCCCGAGCGCGGGCCCGCCGAGAGAGCAGGACTTGATTGGGACCGCGGGCGTGGGCGAGAGAAAGCAGGCTCCCACCTCGGTGCCGCCGGAGCAGTTGATGATCGGACAGCGGCCACCGCCTACCTGCTCGAAGAGCCAGCGGTAGGGCTCCGGGTTCCACGGCTCTCCGGTCGTCACGATCGTGCGAAGGGACGAGAGGTCGCTCTTCGGGTCGCCGTGCTGGAGGAGTGCTCGGATCAGGGTCGGCGAGCACCCGAGCACTGTCACGCGCTCCTCCTCGATCAGCGTCCAGAGGCGGTCGTGCGGTCGATCCGGCGCACCTTCCATGAAGACGAGCCTCGATCCGAGAGCGCCCCCGCCGACGACCATCCACGGGCCCATGATCCAGCCCATGTCCGTCGAAAAGAGGATGGTGTCGGCCGGGCCCGCATCCGCCTGGTAGGCCACCTCTCTGGCAATCGAGACGAGGAACCCGCCCTGAACGTGGAGGACGCCCTTCGGCTTCCCGGTCGTGCCCGAGGTGTAGGCCAGGAGATAGGGCGCCTCCGAGTCCACCCACGCCGGCTCCAGCTCGCCCGGCTGTCCAGCGGCAACCTCAGTCCAGCTGAGGTCGCGGCCCGGCTTCATGGGCACGTCCTCCAGGCCGAGCCGGTTCCAGACGACGACGTGCTCGACCGATGGAGCCGCGGCCACCGCTTCGTCGACGATCTCCTTCATCGGGACCTCGCGCCCCCGCCGAAACGAACCGTCGGCTGTCACGACCACCTTCGCTTCCGAGTCCACGAGCCTGGCGGCGACCGCGGGGGCTGCGAAGCCCGAGAAGACGGGCACCTGGATGGCGCCGAGGTGCGCGCAGGCGTGCGAGGCGATCGCCACCTCGAGCGACATGGGGAGGAAGAGCGCGACCGCGTCACCCGGGCCGACACCGAGCGCAGCCAGCCCCTCGGCGAACCGGGATACCTCTCGGGAGAGTTCCCCGAAGGTCAGGGAGCGCCGATCCCCGTTCTCGCCCCGGAACACGGCCGCCTCCGCCTCGGGCGTCCGCTCCGCCCACCGGTGGACGCAGTTCCAGGCGATGTTGAGCTTCCCGCCGGTGAACCAGGTGGCCCACTCGGGCCCGCGCGAGAGATCAACGACGTCAGTCCACGGCTCGCGAAAATCGAGGTCCAGGTCCTCGATCGCGGCGGGCCAGAACCAGTCCGGGTCGTCTTGCGAGCGCTGCTGGAACTCGCGGTAATCGGTGAACCCATGGCGGCGCATGAAGCGGACGACGTTCGCGCGCTCGAGCACCTCGGGGCTCGGCTCCCAGATGAAGCTCACGCGTCGAAGCGTAATGTCGTAGGGGCGGGGCTTGCCCCGCCCGCGGGCGGCGCAAGCGTCGCCCCTACGAGGTGATGGGCCTACTCGAGGGCGCAGGCTCGTGCCCTTCGACCTGGAGCTCCGGGACCCAGGCGAGCCACGAGGGGAAGTACCAGTTCCAGTCTCCGAGGAGCTTCATGGCGGCCGGCACCATCACCGAGCGAACGATGGTCGCGTCGATCAGCAGGGCGACCGCGATCCCGAAGCCCATCTGCTGGAACATGACGAGGTCGCCGGCCGCAAATCCGCCAAAGACCGCGACGATGATCAGCGCCGCGCCGGTGATGATCCGGGCGGTCGAGCCCACCCCGAACGCCACCGCGCCGGCGGTATCCCCGGTGGCCGTGAACCGCTCCCGGATCCGGCTGAGCAGGAAGACCTGGTAGTCCATCGAGAGCCCGAAGAGCACCGAGAAGAGGAAGAGCGGCACCCAGGCCTCGATCGCATCCACTTGCTGGAAGCCGAAGAGCTCGTTCCCGACGCCTTTCTGGAACACGAGCACGAGCAGCCCGTAGGCAGCGCCCACGGAGAGGAGGTTGAGTGCGATCGCGAGCGCGGGGACGACAATGGAGCGGAAAGCGATCGTAAGAAGGATGAAGCTGAGCCCGAGCACGAAGGCGAAAACGATCGGCAGCCAGCTTCCAACCAGATCGAAGTAGTCGACGTTCTCGGCCGACTCGCCGGTCACGAGCACGCGTGCCTGGGCGCCCGCTAAGGCGGCCGGGATGTCGTCGCTCCGCAGGGACCTCACCGCGTCGTAGGCCTCGGGGCTCGTCGAGTCGGTCACCGGAACCGTGATCCGGGCAAGGTCTCCCTGGTCGTTCGTCTCGACCGTGGGAGGTCCGAAGATCGGATTCTCAGCGAGCCTCTGCTGCAGGCGCTCGATGCCGCGTTGGACTGCCGGGGACTCGACATTCCCGTCGACGACGATCTCGACTGGAGTCGTCCCCGACTGTGGGAACTCCTCCGAGAGCGCGGTGAACCCCTGCTTGGAGGGGAACCGGTCGGGCAGGGTGCTGATGCCCGCAAACCCCGTGTTCATGTCGAGGATAGGAACCGCCGCTGCGAGGAGGAGACCACCGGCCACGAGCAGGCTGAGGACCGGGCGGCGCATCACGCGCTTCACCACGGCCGACCAGAAGCGTCCCTCGGCGCCCGCGCTTTCGGCGCTCCTCCCGACGATCGGGATGCGCAGCGAGTTGACGCGGTCACCGAGCAAGCTGAGCACCGCCGGGAGTAGCGTGAGCGCGGCGAGGACCGAGACGATCCCGACCAGGATGGCCCCCGTGGCGAGGCTCCGGAGGATGGTGTCGGGCACGAGGACCATCCCGATCATGGCCAGGACGAACGCGATGCCGCTGAAGAGGACCGCCCGACTCGCGGTCGCGCCCGCTGCAGCGATGGCGTCGGGCTTCTCGCGACCATGGACGCGCTCCTCCCGGTAGCGCGAGAGGATGAAGAGCGAGTAGTCGATGCCGAGGGCGAGCCCCATACCTGAGATCATGTTCACGACAAAGAACGAGAGCTCGAAAACCTGGCCTACGAGGGCGGTCAGGGCGACGGCGACCACGATCGCGAGCAGTGCCAGCAGGACCGGGATCAGGCCTGCGACGACGGCTCCGAAGACGAGGACGAGGATGATGAGCGCCGCCGGAAGCCCGAAGAGCAGCTCCCCTTTCTGGAGGTCCTCCTCCGAGAGCTTCTCGAAATCGGCGTCGCTCGTGACGCTGCCCGTGATCGAGACGTCGAAGCCGCCGCCGTCCGCCTCCTTCACGACGTCGACGAGCGGGTCGACCTCGTCTGTACGAAGGAAGATCGGGACGATAGTGGCATGACGGTCCTTCGAGACGAGCGAGTCGTCTCCCGAGGTGAAAAAGCTCTCGGCATCCGCCACGACGCCGGTCTCCCGGCCGCGCTCGAAGATCGATTGTGCTTTCGCCTTGAACTCCGGATCGTCGACCGTGTACCGGTCCGAGCGAAGGGCAATGATCTCGCTCGGCTCGGGCTCGTGGGGAAACCGTTCGGCGAGGAGGTCGTACGCCTGCTCCGACTCGGGCTTGTTGGTGACGCCGCTGTCGCTGGTCAGAGCATCCCCCAGGAAGACCGCGATGAGGCCGAACGACACCACTAGGACGAGCAACCAGGCAGCGATGGTCCGCCACGGATGGTGGCTCGCGGCTCGAGCAAGGCCTTCGGTGGAGAGAAGCGACGGCAGGGCTCTAGATAGTTGGTCGGTAATTGGCGTGCCTACGGGGGCGGGCACCTAGGGCGGGGTAACTGACGAGCAACGATCTAGTTCGTATCACGCGGCTGCGCGCGCTCCAAGTTAAGGCCGTCTGAAGCGGAAGCGCCCGCGTCCGGGAGCGGGTGCCTCGACGCCGAGCGTCAGCGCGGCGGCCGCGATGTCTTCGGCTGTGAGCGTCTGGAGGACGTCCCAGCCGGCCGTTGCGAGCTCCCCCTGCCGCGCGAGCCGGAGTGCGTGGGCACTCAGGGCCTGCTCGAAGACCGTGCGTGAGAAGCGAGCGTTCCCGAACGACTCGCTCCGCTGGGCAGCCTCGAGCACGGCGCGGAGCTCGGCCTCGGCCTCCTCGGTGAGCCGGTATTCGAGCTCGGACGCGAAGCGATTCGTGATCCTGGCCAGGTCGTCGGTCGAGTAGTCCGGAAAGACGATCTCGCGCGAGAAGCGCGACCTGAGACCCGGGTTCGAGTCCAGGAACCGGTGCATGAGCGCCGGGTAGCCGGCCACGACCACGATGAGCCGCTCGCGGTGGTCCTCCATGCGCTTGAGCAGCGTCTCGACGGCCTCCGGCCCGAAGTCCATCCGTGCTTCTTCCCGGGTCAGGGCATAGGCCTCGTCGATGAAGAGGACTCCGTCCAGCGCGCGGCGAACGACCCGGTCTGTCTTGATCGCGGTCGTGCCGACGAACTGGCCCACGAGACCAGAGCGGTCGACCTCTACCAGCTGGCCCTTTCGCAGGAGCCCCATGGCGCGGTACATCTGCGCGAGGAGCCGCGCGACGGTCGTCTTTCCGGTTCCGGGGTTGCCGAGGAAGACGAGGTGCTGGCCGGTCGCGGCCTCCCGGAGGCCATGCTCCTTTCGGCGGCTCTGCACCTGGAGGAAGGCGACGAGCGCGTGCATTTTCTCCTTGACCGTCTCGAGGCCCACGAGCCCGTCAAGCTCGGCCTGGAGCTCGCCGAGGCTCTGTTCGCGGTCGGTTTGCGGTTCTTCCCGCACCGAGAGGCGATCCAGCTGCTCCGCGATCCACTCACCCTCAGGGCCCGCCGTCTCGCGGAGCCGGTCTCCGAGCTGGCGCAGAGCCCGACCAGCGTCCTCGAGGGGGTTCCGGGGCATCAGACGGCTCGTCCCCGTGCTCGTAGGGGCGGAAACGGGTTGTGCGAGTTCTTAGTGCGCGCTAACATAGTCCCCGGCAAAACGACGGGAGGTCAGCGGGTGCGAGCAAGGCTCTTCACGGAGGAGAACAGGAAGTGGTGGACACTCGGGGCGGTGGCGTTCGGGCTCTTCATGATCATGCTCGACAACACGATCGTGAACGTTGCGCTGCCCACGATCGCGCGCGACCTTCAAATCGGCATCTCGGAGCTCGAGTGGGTCGTGAACGGTTACGCGCTCACCTTCGCAGTCATCATGCTGACGGGCGGAAAGCTCGCCGACATGCTCGGCCGCCGCCGGATCTTCATTGCCGGTCTCGCCATCTTCACACTCTCCTCGCTGGCCTGCGGGCTTGCGTCGGGCCCCGAGATGCTGATCGGAGCCCGCATCGCCCAGGGAGTCGGCGCCGCGTTCATGAACCCGGCGACGCTCTCGATCATCACGGCCACCTTTCCCCCGCGGCAGCGAGGGATGGCGATCGGCATCTGGGCCGGGACCGCCGGCATGGCGCTCGCCATCGGCCCACTTCTCGGCGGCGTCATCACCCAGAAGATCGACTGGAGCTGGATCTTCTTCGTGAACGTCCCCGTCGGAATCCTCGCGATCGTCGTCGCCCGGCTTGCGATTCGCGAGTCCCGCGACACCTCTGCCGAACAGCGACTCGACCTGCCGGGGCTCCTGGCCTCCGGAATCGGGCTCTTCGCGCTGACGTACGGGCTGATCGAGGCGAACACGTACGGCTGGACGTCCACCCGGATCCTCGCGCTGTTCGCGGTTGCAGTCGTAGCGCTCTTCGTGTTCGTTCTACTCGAGCTGCACCAGCGGATTCCGATGCTCGATCTCAGTCTCTTCAAGAATCCCACCTTCGCGGGCGCCAACATCACCATGCTGCTCGTCGCCTTGGCCATGTTCGGCGTCTTCTTCTTCGTCTCGCTCTATATGCAGAACATCCTCGGCTATTCGGCCATACAGACCGGCGCGACCTTCCTGCCGATGACGATCCTGATCGTTTTGCTCGCACCGGTGGCAGGCAAGCTCACCGACCGCATCGGAGGCCGGTGGCTCATGGGCGGGGGCATGATCCTCCTGGGGATATCGCTCCTCATCTTCTCGCAGCTCGGCCGGGGCTCGAGCTTCTGGGACATCTTCCCCGGGCTCATCGTCGGGGGCATTGGCATGGCAATCACCATGACGCCGACGACGTCCGTTGCTATGGGGTCGGTCCCCGTGGACAAGGCCGGCGTGGGCTCGGCAGTCCTGAACAGCATGCGGCAGGTCGGAGGGTCGCTCGGGATCGCAATCCTGGGGGCCATCGTGGCTGCCTCGTTGAGTGTGCCCGCGACCGATCCGCGCGCGCCCGACCAGTTCGTGCGGGGCTTCCAGCATGCCCTCCTCGCGGCGGCCGGCATCGCGTTCGCGGGTGCGATAGTGGCCATCGCCACCGTGCGGCACCACCGACCGACGGAAGTCGCGGAGCTGGCCGCCGCCTGATGGGACGCACGCGGCTTCCGGCGGAGGAGCGGCGGGCGTCACTACTCGCTTGCGCTTGCGGAGTCTTTTCCGGCGGCAGCTATCGAGGATCGACCACGGCCGAGATCGCGCGCGAAGCGGGCGTCACCGAGCCCGTTCTCTATCGCCATTTCGAGTCGAAGCGGGACCTCTATCTGGCCTGCATCGACGAGACATGGAGGCGCATCCGCGGCCTCTGGGACGAGGTCGTGGCAGCCGAGCCAGACTCGGCCGCCTGGGTGTCCGCGATGGGGCAGGCATACCTCGCCGCAACGGAGCAGAAGATGGCGATCGGCAACCTCTGGTTGCAGGCGCTGTCGGAGGCAAGCGACGATCAGGTGATTCGCGACCACATGCGCGCCCATCTGCGCGAGGTGCACGACTATGTCAGCGACGTGATCCGCCGCTCACAGGCCGCCGGAGGGGTGCTGTCTGACCGGGACGCGGACGCAGAGGCCTGGATCTTCGTGTCGCTCGGGCTTCTGCTCGTGACGAGCGACCGGCTGGGAGGCTTTCTGGAGGCAGAGACACCTGGGGTTTTCGCCTCGCGGCGGCGCTGGCTCACCGGTTCCGCATAGAGCCGTCTCGGAGAGCACGAGCTCGCTCTTGCCTCTACGGCCTGAGTAATTCTCGCGGCGCCCTCGAGCGAGGGATACAGCGAAGGTGCAGAAACGGCCGACGAGTATGACATGACTCGTGGCAGGCGACGACCCGGAGATTCGGCTCTGCGGCCCAGCCGAGCCTCCGGGTCAGATGTCGCCGCGACTCCCACATTCCACAGCCTGGCGTCCGGCCCGGAATGCGAGCTGACTCTGACTATAGCCCAGGGGTATGGGAAGTCAAGTAGGGTTGTGAAGTGAAAAATCCTCCCTATAGTTCACTTTAGGAATCGTCATGCCGCAGTCGACCTCACAGCCGCAGACCCGAGCGCCCACGCTGCGTGGAACCAAGCCGCGCGCGAGCCTTGGCGATCGAATTCGGCAACTGCGCATCAACCGGGCGATGACGCAGACGGAGCTCGCCGGCGAGCGGTTCTCCAAGGAATACCTGAGCCAGATCGAGCGGGGTAAGACCCGCCCGACCGACGAAACCGTGAGCTGGCTCGCCGCCCGCCTCGGAGTCGACTCGGGCTTCCTCGAGTCCGGCGTCTCCACGAGCGACCAGGATCGCGCCGAGAGCATCATCTCTCGCGCCGAGGCCGCGATCGAGTCCCAGCAGTACACCGAGGCCGTCGAGATGCTGGAAGCGGTTGTCACGTCGCTTGGCGCCGCAAGCGCGCCCGAGCTCGAACTGCGTGCGCTTCTCGCAGAGGGCTGGGCCCGCATGTACGTCAGCGAACTCCGCAAGGCTATTGCAGTCCTCACGCGGGCGCGCGTCCTCGCGGAAGACCCTGTCTTCACCGACGTCGACAGGGCCGAGGTGCTCTTCCGACTCGGCGCCTGCCGCTGGAACCTCTCTTCGATCGCCACGGCTTCAGCGCTCTTCACCGAGGCTCTCAACCTGGCGGAGCGCTCGGGGCTTCCCTGCGACCGCCTCCGCTCGAACATCCTCGGCTGGCGCTCACGCTGTCATCAGCGCCAGCGCGACTGGGAAGCTGCCCGCGAAGACGTCGAGCGCGCACTTGAGCTCGCGGAGGCCATGAACGATGAGCGCACCGTCGCCCACCACTATTTCCAGGCCTCCCTGATCGCCGAGCGGAAGGGCCAGTGGGTCCTCGCCCGCTCGTACGCCGAGAAGGCGAAGACGATCTACGAGCGGGTCGCCGATCGCGTCAACGAAGGCAAGCTTCTGAACAACCTCGGCGGGCTGAACTTCCTGCTCGGAAAGCCGGACGAGGCGATCGCGTACCTGAAGGACGCCTTCCGGGTCGCGCTCGAGGTCGGAAGCAACGTGGACGCCGCCTACGCGGTGTCGTCACTCGCGCAGGTTCACCTCCGTACAAACGAGGTCAAGCTCGCCGAGGAGCATTCGCGCCACGCGATCGAGCTTCTTGACGGACGGGTCGAGTTCATCGATGAGATCGGAAACGCCCAGCTCGTGCTCGGACGCTCTCTACTCGAGCAAGATCGGCTCGAAGAGGCCGCAGAGATGTTCGATTGCGCCGAGACGAGCTTCGAACAGCTTTCTTCTGCCAGCCACCGGGCGGCCGCGTGGGTCGCGAAAGGCGACCTCGCTGCCAAGCTCGGTGACGACCGCAAAGCCGCCCACCTCTATCGCCGTGCGGCCGAATCCCTCCAGGACTTCAGGTTCTAGGAAAGGAGGTGAAATCAGTGAAGGCAAAGGCAACCCTCGCCATCGCATCCCTCACCCCCCTCGCTCTCTTCCTCGCGAAGCTCAGCGTGTCTGGTGGGTTCCAGCACGGTCACTAGCCGGCGGGAAGGACTGGCGCTTCGATTGGCGAAAAACGTCGCCATGGAGCCACGTCCTTCCCTTCGCCCGCTCGCCCCGTTGCTGGGGCCGCTTGCGGCCGCGTGGTTACTCGCCGCGGCCCTGATCGTGCTCCAGCTGCTCTAGGCGGTCGTTCCCGCCAGTTCAGCTGGAGCCCGCCTCGGTCTTGAGACCGTGGCGCATGACATCCCGCAGGCTGACGACGCCGAGCGTCCGGTCGCCGTCCACGACCGGCAGGTGGCGGAATCCGTTCTCGACCATCAAGCGGGCCGCCTCGTCGGCTGTCGTCGACTCTGACACTGCCATCGGTTCCGCGGTCATCCACTCTCGGACCCGAGCCTCGCTCGGATGGACGCGCTGCGCCATCGCGTGGAGAAGGTCGCGCTCCGTGAGGATGCCGATCAAGCGGCCGTGCTCGAGCACCACCGACGAGCCCACGTTCGCGTCGGCCATCCGCTGTGCGGCCTCGCCGATCGTGTCCTCGGGCGCGACCGAGAGAACCTCGCGGGACATGAAATCGCCTAGCGTCATCGCCGCACGAGCATAGCCGCGCTCGCCACAATGGAGCGAGTGCGATTTTTCATCATTGCCTGCTCTCTCGCACTCCTCGTCGCAGGCTGTGGGGGAGACTCGGGGGATGCGGGTTCGGCTGCCAAAATCGGGGTCGCGGAGACCACCGGGTCGGTCGAAGGCTCACTCCCACGCTGGGTCGAGTCGGAGCTCGACGCGGCTCCCGGCGGATTCGTCTCGCTGACGCTCTCGAGCTCGGACTTCGCCGTGGGCTCGAATCGCATCGGCTTCCTCATCGTCCGGCGGAACGGGCAGCTCGTGCAGAGCCCGCGCGCCAAGGTCTGGGTCGGCGAGGAAGGGGCCTCAAAGCCCGCGCGGGCCGAAGCCGTGCTTGTGCCGCTCGAGCCGCACTCGGATCCACCGGGATCCCCCCCGCACGACCACCTGGACGCGACCGACCTCTACGTCGCGCACGTCGACTTGCCGGCGACCGGTCGCTACTGGGTCGTGGCCACTCCCGAAGGAACGAACATCCAGGGCGTGGGGTCGATCGAGGTCGCCCCCGAGAGCGTCACCCCCGCCGTGGGCGCGAAGGCGCCGCGCTCCGACAATCCGACTTTGGGCGATGCGCCGGCCGAGGCCATCAGCACGGCGCGCCCACCCGACACCGAGCTCCTCCGCGTCTCGATTGCGGGCGCTCTCGACGCGCACGAGCCGTTCGTCGTCGTCTTCGCGACTCCGAAGTACTGCGAGAGCAGGACCTGTGGGCCGACGGTCGAGACTGTCGATGCCGTGCGGCGCGACCTGATCAGCTCTCCGGTCCAGTGGATCCACGTAGAGATCTACGAGGACAACGACCCCGCCAAGGGGACGAATGAATGGGTCAAGCAATGGAATCTCCCCAGCGAGCCATGGGTGTTCGTGGTCGACGAGCAAGGTGTCATCCGCGCGAAGTTCGAGGGCGCCGTGTCGAAGGACGAGCTCGAGCAAGCTGTCCGCTCGCACCTCCTCTAGCACCCTCCCTGGCGCAGGCCAGGCCAGGCCAGGCATACTCGCGTTACTTCAAGTTGTAAAGCGAACGGAGGGAAGAGATGACGGAGAACGGACACGCGAAGCCGGTTCTGGTGACCACGGACTGGCTCGCTGAGCATCTCGGGGATCACGGAATCATCGTGGCCGAGGTCGACGAGAACCCCGATCTCTACGAGGAGGGACACATTCCGAGCGCGGTGAAGCTCCACTGGCGCGACGACCTGCAGGATCCCGTTGAGCGGGACATCGTCGACAAAGGCACCTTCGAGCGCCTACTCGGCGAACGCGGGATCGGGAACGACACGACGATCGTCGTCTACGGGGACAAGAACAACTGGTTCGCGGCTTACGCGTACTGGTACGTCAAGATCTACGGTCACGGCGACGTCCGCATCCTCGACGGGGGCCGCCAGAAGTGGATCGACGAAGGCCGCGAGATCACAACCGACGTCCCGTCGACGGCTTTGACGACCTACAGGGCGAAGGAGCCCGACGAATCGATCCGCGCCTACCGTGACGAGGTCAGGGGGTGGATCGGCGCCGACGATCGGGTGCTGGTCGACGTGCGCTCACCCGGAGAATACGCGGGCTACCTGATCGCGCCTCCCGGCTACGAGCAGGAAGGCGCCCAGCGGGCCGGTCACATTCCCACCGCCGAGTCGATCCCGTGGGCCAGCGCCGTCAAGGACGACGGCACGTTCAAGTCCGTGGACGAGCTGCGGGACCTCTACGAGGGCAAGGGCGTAACCGAGGAGAAGTCGGTGACCGCGTACTGCCGGATCGGCGAGCGCAGCGCCCACACCTGGTTCGTCCTGCGGGAATTGCTCGGCTACGAAGACGTCCGAAACTACGACGGGTCGTGGACCGAATGGGGCAATCTCGTGGATGTGCCGATCTCGAAATAACCGCCTTTGGCCGCGGAGGCGGCCAAGGGGTCCCTGTCGCTACGAGCCGCGCCTTCTGGCGCGGCTCGGCACGCTTGTCGAAAACCTCAGTCCCGAAGGAGGGGACGAGTCAGGCACGTCGGGCCGCCGTCGCCCTTCTTTGAGATTTCGTCGCCTGTGTAGACCTGAACCTCGACGCCTGCCTGCTCCATCCGTCGGCGCGTTTCCGGGTTGCCTTCGAGTGCAAGAGCTCTTCGCGGGCCGAGAGCGAGGACGTTCGGGCCCATCGACTCGAACTCCTCGTCCGGCACCTCGACGAAACGGATCCCGCGTTCCTCGAGGAGCTCGACCAGCCGAACCGGCATCAGCGGCAGGTAGACGACGGCGAGATCCACGTCGAGCGGTGAGAGGAACGACATGAGGTGGAGCACCTCCTCGCGACCGTGCAGATGCGGAAGGTCGAAGACGATCACATCGACGTCGGTCAGCGTTGCCCGCAGTGCGGCCACGCCCGCATCGTTCGTCCGGTAGCCGCGGCCGACCAGGAGCGTTCGCTCGTCCAACCAGACCGTGTCGCCGCCCTCAGCGGTCGCAGGCGCCTCGAGCCGTCCGGCGATCGGCACGCCGGCCTCGACGAGGTCCGCCGCCATGGCCTCCACTTCCGCCTGGCGCCCTTCCTTCCCTGGCCGGAGCAGGATCGCGCCGCGTGAGGTGACCAGTGAGGGGTCGTAGGCGTAAATGGCGTCCGGGCAGACTCCGAGCGGCGTCTCCGCGAGAACGACCTCGGCGCCGGCGTCGGAGAGGATGGTCCTGAAGGCATCGTGCTCGGCCTCGAGACGGCCGAAGTCCGGCTCTGAACGCCAGCCGTAGGCGCGCCACCCGGCTACGTCCTCTGGTCGGGGTGCCCGGACGAGCACCCGCCGGAGCGTGCCTGTCATCGTCGGGCAGCCGTACGGCCTGGTGGCCGCAAGGCCGCTGGTACGCTCCATTCTGTGGAGACTACCGCGCGGCTGGCCGGCCTCGAAGCGGGTGGGGGGTGCGCGGCGAAATACTCGGCGGCGCGGCTGCGCGAGCTTCTCGCCGGCTTCGTCCCGACGGCCTCAGAAAACCTCCTCGTCGGGCTTGATCCTGCCGACGACGCCGCGGTCTACCGGCTCTCCGACGAGCAGGCGATCGTCTTCACGATCGACTTCTTTCCCTCGATGGTCGACGACCCTGCCCTGTTCGGCGCGGTCGCGGCCACGAACGCGCTCAACGATGTCTTCGCCATGGGTGGCAGGCCGCTCCTTGCCCTCTCGGTGGCTGCATTTCCCGAGGAGTTGCCACTCGAGTCGGTGCGCGCAACCTTCGAAGCGGCGGCGGCCAAGGTCGAGGAGGCGGGAGCGGTGCTTGCAGGAGGTCACACGATCCGCGACGTGGAGGCGAAGTACGGGCTCGCCGTGGTCGGCACCGCTCATCCCGACAGGCTCTGGCGGAAGAACGGCGCCCGCCCGGGAGACGTCCTCTTTCTGACGAAGCAGCTGGGGACCGGCCTTGTCCTCACCGGGGGCAGGAAGGGCCTCGTCGGTGAGCAGGAGCAGGCCGCGGTCGCCGAGTCGATGACACTCCTGAACGGCGAGGCGGCTGAGCTCTTGCGTCCCTTCGAGCCGAACGCCGTCACCGACGTGACCGGCTTCGGTCTTTTCGGCCACGCGTACGAGCTTGCGGAGCGAAGCCAGGTGCGGCTGGTGCTTCGAGCCGAGGGGCTCCCGGCACTCCCGGGAGCGCTCGCAGCAGCCGAAGCGGGCATCCGAACCGGCGGGGACCAGCGCAACCGGGACTTCGCGGCGGCCGCTCTCGACGCGGGACCGGCGAGCGAGCCGACCCTTGCCCTCGGGTTCGACCCGCAGACGGCCGGCGGGCTCCTGATCTCGCTTCCTGAGGATCGCGCCCCGGTATTCGAGACGACGTTCGCGGCCGCCGGGGTCTTCCTGGCACGGGTCGGGCGGATCGAGGTCGGGTCGGGCGTGGCGCTCGAGTGATGGAGGCGGCGACCTCCCGGCTTTCACGGGCTCGGAGCCGCGCGCGCTCCATCTCACCGTCTGCATTCCGGCGCCTCGCCGCCGTCGCGCTCGGGTCTCTCTTCGTCGTCGTCGCGACCGGTGCAGTTGTGCGGTTGACGGCCTCCGGTCTCGGCTGCGACAACTGGCCCCGCTGCGGGAACACACCGTTTCCCGAGAAGGACTTCCACGCGCTGGTGGAGTTCGGAAACCGTGTCGTTGCCCTCGGCGCCATGGCGTGCACGACGATCGCGGCGATCGCGGCGCGTCGGGTGGCGCGACTGCCAGGCTGGATCCGCTGGGTCACCGTTGCTGTCGCGGCCTCAGTCGTCGCCCAGATCCCACTCGGGGGCCTTACGGTGATCTTCGACCTCCACCCGATCCTCGTCATGTCCCACTTCCTGCTCGCGTTCGGGGCGGTGGGCCTCGCCACGGCTGTTCTGGTGGGAGCAGACGGCTTCGCAGGGGGCCGTCCAGCGGGCGCGGTGCCGGCATGGCTGCCCTGGCTCGCAGTTGCCCTCCTGCCGGCAGCGCTCGTCCTCGTCGTCACCGGCGCCTTCGTCACGGCCGCGGGGCCGCACTCGGGCGGCTCGGATATCGAGCGCTTGGGCAACGTCCTGGACGCTGTTTACGTCCATGTCAGGGCGACTGCCGTCTTCGGGGTCGGCTTCCTCCTGCTCGTGTTCGGCCTCTTCCGCCACAGCACTCGGGTCAGGGGTGAACTGCTCCTCGCCGCGGGCGTGCTCTGCGTCCTTCTCCTGCAGATGGCTGTGGGTGAGATCCAGTGGCGGAACGGCCTGCCCTGGGGGCTCGTGCTCGTTCACGTCGCCCTTGCGTCCGCAGTCTGGGCAGGCGTCGTCGGGGTGGCGGTGCGACTCTGGTCACATCCGCGCACCGAAGCGCCACAAACGGAGTCACACCCGCGCGCTTTTCCGGATTAATCTCGAAAGCGGGAGGTGGGCCGCGGGTGACCCGGGCGGGGCCGCGGGTGACCCGGGCGGGCCAGGTCCCGTGCCGGCTGCCGTAAACTCGGGACATGGCCGACCACCTTCGGATCGAGAGCCTGGGGCCGCTGCGGCGCCCGGTTCTCGTAGCGGCCTTCCGTGGCTGGAACGACGGCGCGCAGGGCGCCTCGCTGGCCGCCGGATACCTCGCTCAGGCCTGGGCGGCCCAGCGGTTCGGCGACATCGACCCGGAAGAGTTCTACGACTTTCAGGCAACGCGTCCGCACGTCGCCCTCGAGGACGGCTTGACGCGACGGGTGGACTGGCCCGAGAACGTCTTCTACCACGCCGAGATCCCCGGCGCCGATCGCGACCTCCTATTGCTCCTCGGTGTCGAGCCGAATCTGCGTTGGCGGACGTTCTGCTCGGAGATCGCGGGGCTCGCCGCCGATCTGGACGTCGACCTCGTCGTCACCCTCGGCGCGCTCCTCGCCGACGTGCCTCACACGCGACCCTCGCCGGTCACGGGCTCTGCCAGCGACCCCAAGCTCGTCCGTGAGCTCGGTCTCTCGCTTTCGCGCTACGAAGGGCCGACCGGCATCGTCGGCGTTCTCCACGATGCGTGCAGGGGGGTCGATCTTCCGTCGGCCAGCCTCTGGGCAGCCGTGCCGCATTACGCCTCCCTCGCCTCGAGTCCGCGCGCGGCCCATGCTCTCTGTTCTCGGCTGGCCGCGCTCCTCGAGGTCGAGCTCGACCTCGGCGAGCTCGAGCGCGCCGGCGACGCTTACGAGCGGCAGGTCAGCGAGGCTGTAGCGCAGGACGAGGAGACAGAGGCCTACGTCCGCGAGCTCGAGCGCCGCCGGGACACACTCGGCGACGAACTCGACGTCTCCGGCGAGTCTCTCGCAGCCGAGCTGACCCGTTTTCTCCGCGACCACGAGGAGCGGCGGCAGGACGAGGGCGGAGTCGAGCCGTCTTAGGTCGGGATTGGCGCGAATGGCGCTATGCGACTAACCGAAGGTAAAGGCGTAGGCTTCGGTGCCGGAGGTGAATCGCAGTTCGAGGAGATGCTCGCGCGCCGGCCCCGGCAGCTCGGCGAGCGTATAGAGGCGGTCGCCCGTCACGCGAACCGTTCTCACACGGCGGCCGTCCACGACCACCTCGACCTCTTCGGGATCTCCCTCGTTCCCCAGCACGAGGTGGACCTTGCTTGCGTGGTAGCGAAGCTGCAGCCTGGCATCCGTCCCGGCCACGATGCGCTGCTTCTCGACGGTCCAGCGGCCGCCGTACCCGAGGCCGTTGGCCGGAAGGACCTTCGGAAGCGTGTAGTCGGCCTCGCGGTTGCTCGCGATCGGGGACCCGTAGAAGCGGTCGATGCGCTCGTAGCCGAGATAGGTCTCCGGTGTCTCGACGCCGACGGGGACCTCGGCCTCGACTGACCCGGACACGGGCTTCGGGAGGCCCGGCTCGGCGAGGAGCTTCCGGATGACGCTCTCGCTCTCTGCGTAGGCGCCTTCGCCGAAATGCGCGAAACGAACGTGCCCTGCCCTATCGATGAAGTACTTGGCGGGCCAGTAGCGGTTCGCCCAGGCGTTCCACGTCCCGTACTCGTTGTCGAGCGCGACCGGATAATCGACGCCGAGCGAGCGGGTCGCCTGCTCGACGTTCGATCGCACACGCTCGAAGGCGAACTCGGGCGTGTGCACCCCGATCACGACCAGGCCCTTGTCGCGGTAAGCCTCGTCCCAGCGTTTGATGTACGGAAGCGTCCGCAGGCAGTTGATGCACGAGTAGGTCCAGAAGTCGATCAGCACGACCTTGCCCTTCAGGCTCTCGAGGGTCAGCGGTTCCGAGTTCAGCCAGCCCGAGAGGCCTTTGAACTCCGGGGCGGGCCCGAAGTCATCCAGGGTGCTCTCCTTCACATGGCTCTCCTCGCCGTCCACGAGGTCGTCGATCCGCGTCTTCGCCGCCGCGCTCTCTTCGAGCCCCTGAAGCGCTTGTGTATACCCGGGAACGCGAGTCTGGAGCTTCAGGTCGAGTCCGAAGATCATCATGATCCCGACGCCGACGATCACGGCTCCGAGCGCCGGGCGAATGACGCGCGCGCGCGCACGCATATTCGGGAGCGCGAACCCGCGCCGCGCCGCAACCGCGACCGCGAGGAGAACGAGGCCGGCCCCCAGAGCGTAGGCCAAGGTGACAAGCACGGCCTCGATGGAAAAGCTGCGGGTCGCGGCCACCGTCGACACCGCTGCGATGATCGGCCCGGCACACGGCGTGAAGAGCAAGCCGAGGCTGACGCCCAGCAGAAAGCCGCCGCCTACGTCCCCGGGACGGCGGCGGCCGAGGGCAAGGAAGGGTCGTTCGGCGAGGCTCCCGAGCCAGGGCCACATGAGCGAGAGCCCCAGGACGATGACGATAGCGATCGCGATCTGCCGCAGGAGGTCGTCGGGAAGGTGGAGCGCGGACAGGAGCGCGGTCGCGGCAAGGGTGAAGGCCGTGAAGCTCGCCACCAGGCCCGCGACGATCGCGTAGGGGCGGCGAGGGTCGCCGCTCGCGCTGCCCGCGAAGACGATCGGCAGGACGGGGAGGACACAGGGGGAGATCGCGGTCACGATTCCAGCCACGAACGCGATCGCGACGAGGACGAGCACGCTCTTAACCTAGCCGCGGGATTGGAGCCCGCTCCCCTTGGGTCAGCCGGTGGCTGCGGGCTCGGGCGTGGGCTCGGCGGGGGGTTGTTCCTCCGCCGGCGGAGGCGCGGCCCCGTTCTGGGCCTGCGACTGGGGTTGCGTCTGTCCTTTGCCCTTCGACTTCTTCTTGCGGCGCCGGCGGCGCGATTTGCCGGACGACTGCTTCGGTGCCGGCAGGTTGTCGGCAAGCGCGTTCGCCACGTCCGCGGGGGAGCCAAGGCGTTCTCGCGCACCGTCGATCAGCCGCTGCGCGGTCGGCGTGTAGGCCTCGGCCGAGGCCAGAAGCGCCACGGCGACGTGAATCGGCTGCTCCAACGCAACGTTGACGAGTCGTGCCGCGTTCTCCTCGTGGCGATGGCCGCGCGAGTTCGTCAGTGCCCCGAGCAGGCGCTTCGCATCCGGAAGCTCGGCACTGGCACGGCGATCTTGCAGCTTCCGAGTCGCGCGGGCGAGGCGCCACGCCCAACGCGACACGATGTCATCGGGTGCCTCGACCTTGCCCTCGCCGATCGCCCGCAACAACACGCGGACTCCCTGGACACGGTCTTTATCCCAGGTAGGGGCCGACGTGACCATCGAGACCAGATCGTCGAAGCTCGCCCGGTCGACCGAGATAGCGACGCGGTCGCCGAGTGCGGACAGGCGCAGGCGCCGGTTCGGGTTCTCGGCCGCGCAGCTCATGAGGAACATCTCGCGGCACTCGCGCGACGTCTTCGCAAGCTTCTCGGCGAACTGCTGGCGCTCGTCGAAACGAAGCTGGCGGCCCGCAATGGTGGCCCAGAAGAGCTGCTCGTCGTCTGCGAGCCTGGCCGGATCGACCCGTTCCCACTCGCGCGTGATCACGGCGACGCGCCTCGCCGGGGCGGGTGTGACGGGGATGAGCCACGGAGCCGGTGAAAGCTTTCGCCTGGCGCGGCGCTGCACCCGGCGGCGCGGCGCAGGCGTTACCCGCGCGCCCGGGCGGTAGAAGTCGGAGTCGAGCAGCGTGTGGAGCGTGATCGTGCGGTCGTTGTGCGTCGCCGCAGGATCGGTGAAGTCGACGACGATCCCCGCTTCCTTGCGCGGGTGGGTTCGCATGATCCGGCCGATCCGCTGCTGATAGACACGGCGGCTCGCGGTCGGCGCGAGGTGCATGCAGATTGTCGCGCGAGGCGAGTTCCACCCCTCAGCCAGAAGCTGTGCATTCACGAGCATGTTGATTTCGCCGCGCTCATAGGCCGCTAGCGTCTCGGCGAGCTTGAGCGGCGGCGTCCGGCCGCTCACGGCCTCGGCCTTGAGCCCTGCGGCGCGGAACTCCCGCGCGAGGTTGTAGGCATGCTCGACCCCGGCTGCGTAGACGATTCCAGGCGTGTTGTCGAAGCGATCGCGGTAGAAGCTCGCGGCGGCCTGATTGATCAGCTGGTGGTCGAGGACCTTGGCCAGGATCTCCTGGTCGTAGTCGCCGCCCACAATCGGGACCGACGAGATCGCCGCCGCAGGGGGGACGCGCAGGCACCGGAGCGGTGCGATCAGCCCACGTCGCGCTGCATCGGCGAGCGGCAGATCGTCGACCGAGGCCGGGAACACATCCGAGACCTGCTTGGCGATCAGCTGTTCCGTGGCCGTCATCCCGATGTACACGGGCTCGGTCAGGCTCCGGATCGCCGCGCTTGTTTTCTCGCCGAGCGCGGTATGTGCCTCGTCGCAGATGACGAGCTGATAGGCCGTGCGGGAGAGGCTCCCGACATGCCGTGCGAACCAGGCGTAGGTCTGGATCGTGATCGGGTTGCCCTTCAGAGGCTCTTTCCCCGCTTCGATGGCAGGGCGAAAGCGGTCGCCGTAGCCCTCGGCGGTCAGGTCGCGCTCGAACTGCTTCACGAGGAGTCGCCTGTGAGTGAGGATCAGGACGCCCATCGTCCGGGACGCCTCGACGAAGCCGCCCGCGGCGATCGTCTTCCCCGACGCGGTCGGATGTCGGAACCGGAAGCGACGGACGGCACCCGGATCGCTGCCGGGAGCGGGCTCGTCGAGGTCATCGTCGTCAACCTGGTCTACCTCGAGCAGAGACTCCTCCTCCTCGCCCCCGGGAGCCTCCTCCTCTACCGCACCGTTCTCCGGACTCCCGCTCTCCGGGCCGCCGTTTTCCGCAGGGTGCTCGATGTTCGAGATCAACTCCGTGAGCATCCCCGCGAGGGCGTCGATCTGGTGCCGGCGAAGCTCCGTGCCCGAAGCGAGCCGGGGCGGATGATCCGTGATCACCCGCTCGAGCCCGAGCATCAGCGCGTAGCGCACCTTCCACTCCGATGAGGGCGCCCTGCGTCCTGCATCCATCTCCCGGAGCGCGTCGTCGAGGGCGCTTCGTCGAGCCCGGCCTTCGGCCAGGGCCTCGGCGGCGTTCTCGTCGGCCTGGAGGAAGGGCTCGCCCGCCCACGCCTGGGCGCGGAGGGCGGCGGCCACCAAGCCGTCCGCGACCTCCGACGGAACGATCGGATGCGGTATCGCTTCTTGCATGAGCGCAGCGCGCAGGCGCTACAACGGAAGTGAAACGCCGGCGCGCGTCGGCGCGCGCGGCTCGACGTCAACTATATCTCAGGAATCCTAGGTTCGCGTAGCGGCAGCGACTCGCTGCTGCATTCCGACAGCTTTCTTCATGTACTCGTACGCATCTTCGCGGCGGCCCTGGGCCTCATAGAGCTCCGCGATCTGGGAGTAGACGTCGATCAGCCTGGGGTTGAGATTCGACTGCTCGAGGAGCTCGGCCGCCTGCTCGTAGAGCTCCTTCGCGCGGGCGACATCACCCAGGTCCGCTTGGACCTCGGCCAGGAGCGAGTAGACCGATCCAGCGTCGGCAGGTGACACGCCGTCGAGCAGCGCGGGAATGCGGGCAACCAAGGCGGTGGCGTCCTCCTTGCGATGGAGCCGCGCGAGCGCGTGCGCCTCGCCGGCCCCGAAACGAGCCTGCTCGAGTCGCGAACCGCTGGACTCAAGGAGCGGTCGGGCGGCCTCGTAGTGCGTGAGCGCGATCTCCGGTCGATTGCTCGCGAGGGCCGCGCGGGCCAGGATCTGGCGCGACTGCACCGTGAAACGGGCGTCGTCGGCCGACTCGAGTGTCGCGAGCGCCAGTCTGCCGTAGCGGCTCGCCCCTGCCACGTCGCCCTCCGCGCTCCGGGCCCGGCACTGGGAGAAGTAGAGCAGCGCACGCGCGGAGGGGTCGGCAAGCGGCTCCCTCGTTCCCAGGGCATCCATGACGAGCGACTCGGCCCGGCCCGCGTTTCCGGTCTCGAGGAGTGTTGCCCCGAGCAGGCAAGCGAAGCGGATGCTGAGGATGGTGTCGCCCTTCTGTTCGAAATGCTCGGCGCAGCGCTCGAAGATCGCAAGCGCCCGCGAGAGATCCCCGCGCTCGGCATAGGCTCGCCCGAGGCTTTCACCGAGGTCCGGCAGCTCACGTTCGTCCTTCGAGCTGGTCGAGAGCGCCTCCTCGAGGAGGCGGACTGCTTCGTCCGACTGGCCGCGGCGGAGCGCGACGCGGCCGAGTCCTGTCAGCGCCTCCGTGCGCGCGTCCGGCGCCGTGGCCTGGGCCAACAGTTCCTGGTAGAGGCCTTCGGCAAGCTCGAGATCGTCGAACCGAAGCGCAAGCTCGGCCTCGAGCGACGCGGTCTGGCCCCGAGCCTCGACGCCAGTCGCCAGGTAATCTTCGCTCACCCCTAGCCGCTTGCCGAGCTCCCGGAGCAGCTGCAGCGAGGGAATCCGGTCGCCTGCCTCGATCCTCGAGATGTAGGCGGGCGAGCAGCCGGAGAAGGAGAGCTGCCTCTGGCTCAAGCCGGCCACATCGCGCGCCTTCTTGAGCCTGATCCCGACGGCACGAGGGTCGTCTACATGTGTCGACTTTTGTCTAGGCAGCTGTTCTCCAATGTGTGTCCGAGCGTGTGTTCATCGACGCGTCGCAGCAGAATACTCTGTGTGTCGGCCGCGGTCATCGTGCCGGTGTGGAAACAAATGTATACGCGTAGTGTCACCACACTCTCGACTCATGGAGCCAACCGTGTACGGTGTCCGAATGGACTGGGACGCGTACGCAACTACCCAGGTGTCGCGGTACGAAGATGGCGAGGCGCGACTTTCCCTGGAGAGGGATGCGAGACAGAAGCAGCTCGTTCGGATGGCTATGGCCGCCGGCGGCGTCGGCCTCGCGAGGCTGATGGAGGGTCGCCCCGGGGAGGCAGCGGCATGGCTCACCCGCTCGGCTGAGCGCTACCGCGAAAGCTTCGCAGGAGCCCCGCCCGAGAGTTGGGGGAGGCCCGTCGGCGCTATCAAGGCCCGGCTGCTCGCGAGGGACCGAGAAGGGGCCCTCGCCGACGCGCGCTGGGCACTCGCGGCGGGAGCCGCCGAAAGCGCTTCGCCGATCGGGCGCTACGCCGGTGCATTGGCCCACCTCGTCCTCGGGGCCGACCAAGAAGCGGCCGTCACTGCCGGATCGCTCCAGCGTGAGGCGCTCGATGCGTTCCCAGCGCCCGTGGCAGACGCGCTCGCAGCGCTCGCGGGCCGCGACTCAGCGGCGTATGAGGCAGCCATACGGGCGGTCCTCCGCTCGTTCGAGGAGCGGGAGGCCTACCTCGAGGACGCAGCCGTCGCCGACACCGTGCTCGTTCTGCAGGCGCTCGCGAAGCCTCGAGGCCTTGCGGTCAGGCTTTCCTCACCGCTCTTGCCTCCCTAGATCAACAGACCGGTCACGTACATGACCGCGACGCCGGTGACGAAACCGCCGAGGACGTGACCCGACGTGAGCCCACCGGGGGCACGGTGGGCGACGTAGCGCCCTACTTCCACGACGACTTGAAGGGCCGCACCCGCGGCGATTGCGAAGAAGAGAACTCCGAGCAGGTCGTTGGTCAGAAACCCACCGATCCAGGCTCCGAGAATTGCTGGAGCCCCTGCAACCACCGCGAGCGTTGCCAGTCTCGTGAGCGAGACGTTGCGGCGGTCAGCGAGCGGTGCCGCGATGCCGAGCCCTTCCGTGACGTTGTGAACGAGAAAACCGATGACGAGAAACGCTCCCAGCGCGAGCTCTCCTAGCGCGAACGAGGATCCGATTGCAAGGCCCTCTCCGAGGTTGTGGAGGCCGATGCCGACTGCGATCACGGTGGCGAGCGCGAAACCCGAGAGTCGAACGCCGTCGCCCTTCGCGCCTCGGCCCAGCCGGAGGGAGACGAAGGTCAGACCGAGATAGCTCAGGGCAACGCCGAGGAGAACGAGGCCTGCTCCCCCCAGTGCGGACGGAAGCGTTGCCTGCAGGGATGTCGCTTCGGAGAGCGCGTCGACGGCGAGAAAGCTCAGGAGTCCGGCGGTCAGGGCCATGAAAGCGGCTGCCCACTGGGGCGGTGCCCGGCGAAGCGAAGGTAGCCAGAGGAGGCCGATAGCGACCGGCAGGACGCCCACCAGGAAGCCGATGAGCGCGTACCCAAGAATGCTTCGCCCTGAAACGCCGGGAGTCTCGACTGCAGCCGGGACTTCCTCCACCGTCTCGATACCGGTGGAGCTTGTCACTCCGACCGCGATCGGTTCGTCTTCGACCCATTGGAAGGGGATCACGATCGTGCTCGAGCGAAGCCGGCCGAGCTGGGCCGGTCCGTCGAGGGTAAACGGCACGATCGCATCGTCGACGGTGACCGAGGCGATCGTGATGTCATCCTGCTGCGGATTCGTTACGCGAACCCGGATCTCCCCCGGTTCGAAGACGACACGGCGGACGTCGAGTTCGTCCGGCTGCGGCGCATTCGACCCGACGAGACTAACCAGCGAGCCGCCTGCTGCCGCGACAAGCAAGACGGTCCCGACAATGAGCACGATCGGGACGAGGGCCCAAAGGCGCCATGGCGCACGCCCGAGAGCACCCTCGGTCACGGCCATTCAGTCGACAACCTCGAAGAAGCCCATCCACCCGAGCTCCGTGAATTCCGATTGGTGGGCGTGGAACATGAAGTTGCCGGTGTTCGCGAAGTCGATCTCGATCACGCCGCGTTGGCCCTGGCAGAGCATGACCGTGTCCGTGTACTCGAACTGATCTCCCGTACCGGTCGGGTAGTAGCGGAACAAATCGCCGTGGAGGTGAAACGAGTTCACGAGATCGAACTCGGTCAGGTTGACGAGGTAGATCCGGACGGTCTGAGAGCGCCTGACCCGGATCGGGTACTTCGCGTAGTAGAAGGTCAGGCCGTTGACCGTGTAGAAGTTGTTCCCGCCGTCGCCGTCGGTGTCGTACCCGTTCAGGACCATCACGAGCTCCTGCGCGGGCAGACGCGGTTTCGCCGGGTCGATGATGAAGGCGCCGTAGAGCCCTTTGTGAATGTGCTTCTTGAGCGGGGTCGAGTGGCAGTGGTAGAGGTGCATCCCCGCAGGCCGGGCCGGGAACTCGTAGGTGAACCTGTCGCCGGGATGGACGATCTCGAAGACTCCGTCCATGTCGGCCGGGTGTATGCCGTGGAAATGGATCGTGTGCGGGTGCGACCCCCCGTTCGCGAAGTTCACGCGCAGCAGGTCGTCCTCCGTTGCTCGGATCACCGGGCCGGGAACGGTGCCGTTGTAGGTCCAGGCGGGAAACGAGACGCCTTTCGCAACCTCGATGTCCTTGTCGACCCCGATCAGCGTGTATTCGCGCACCCGGCCGGGCGCATGGGGCAGGGCGGGTGGAGGCACCAGAAGGGCGTCCAGCTCGCCTCGGGCGCCCGGTGCGGGCACCTCGGCACCGATCATTGCCGCATGGCTGAGCGCTACCCGCTCGGGGCCATGGGCGTGCTGCGCCTCCTCTCCGCCTGCAATCGCCATACCGGCTTTGGCCAGCGGAAACGCGGCGATTGCCGGGGCGGTGCTGACCACGAGCTGCCGTCGGGTGAGACGGCGGAACTTAGACATGTCTAAATTCTAGTTTCGGCATAGTCCCGCCGCAACACGAGTCCGCATGAAGTTGATTTCCAAGATTCCGGAGCGCTCTCGAGCAGGAGAACCGCGGGTTCACGACGTCCTCCCCGGCGAGGCGGCGACGCTCCGAGCCGCGCATGCCGCGCTCGAGGGAGGACGGCAGGGGCCTCGGGCGCTTTGGCCCTTCCTCGGGCCTGCGTTCATCGCCGCCGTCGCCTACGTCGACCCGGGCAACTTCGCGACGAACATTGCCGGCGGGGCGAAGTACGGATACCTGCTGCTCTGGGTCGTTTTGAGCGCCAACCTCATGGCGATGCTGGTCCAGACCCTCTCGGCCAAGCTCGGGATCGCGACGGGGAAGAACCTCGCCGAGTGCTGCCGCGACCACTTCCCCAAGCCCGTGTCGGTCGGCCTCTGGATCCAGGCGGAAGCGATCGCGATGGCGACAGACCTCGCTGAGGTCATCGGTGCGGCACTCGGGCTCTACCTACTGTTCGGGATTCCGCTCTTTCCCGCCGGGCTGATTGCAGGAGCAGGGGCCTTCGCCATCCTCGCTCTTCAGCGGTACGGATTCCGACGGCTCGAGGCCGCCGTCGCAGCGCTCGTGGGCGTGATCGTCGTCTCGTTCGCTTGTCAGGTGTTCATCGCGAAGCCCGATGCGGGCGAGGTTGCGAAGCATCTCTTTCTGCCCGGATTCTCCGGCACCGAGTCCGTCCTTCTCGCCGTCGGGATCCTCGGCGCTACGGTCATGCCGCACGTCGTGTATCTCCACTCGGCGCTCACTCAGTCGCGAGTCGAGGGCCGAACCGAGGAGGAGAAGCACCGGATCCAGCGCTTCGAGCGGATCGACGTCGTGATTGCGATGTCGATTGCCGGCGCCGTGAACATCTCGATGCTCGCCATCGCCGCCTCCGTGTTCTTCGGCCTTGGGCTCGAATCGATCGAGGATGCGTTTCGCAGCTTCGAGAGCGAGCTCGGGCGCACGGCAGCCGTACTCTTCGGGATCGCCTTGCTTGCATCTGGGTTCTCGTCGTCATCCGTGGGCACGATGGCCGGCCAGGTCGTCATGCAGGGCTTCATCAACCGCAGGATTCCACTGTTCCTGCGACGGGCGATCACCCTGACTCCCGCTCTCGTGGTTCTCGGGTTCGGAGCCAACCCGAGCCGGTCGCTCGTCCTCTCCCAGGTTGTGCTCTCATTCGGGATCCCGTTCGCGCTGATCCCACTTGTCGTGTTTACGAGCCGATCAAGCGTGATGGGCGGGCTCGCCAATTCGCGGCTGACGAATGTCGTCGCGGCGGGGATAGCGACGGTCATCGTCAGCCTGAACCTCTTCCTCCTCTACGAGACGTTCCTCGGAGCCTAGGGCGTGTCTCGTACGAACTCCTAACTGAGCATCGCGTTGCGTCATGGTGATCCGAACCAGGTAGTCAGCGCGTCGCGCAATCCGGTATCTGTGCCGTCCCCCACCCAGGCGATGTATCCATCGGGTCTGATCAGCACGGCAGCGGGGGCTGCTACTTGGCCCAGGGCCGGAAGCTCCCAATCGCCGGCATATTTGGCGTCGATCGCCAACACTCGGTGTGCCCATGGGGAGATGTCGAAACCCCAGGGCTTGCCGAGGTTCAGAAGGACCGGGTGGGCGTCGTGGAGGAGGGTGAATACTCGCACCGTTCCACCGGGGGTGCCCAGGTCGAGATCGGGCATGCGGCGTCCGAGCAGCGGGTGTCCCTCGCCGAGGTCGTAATGAATGTCCAGACCGGACATCATCGCGGCGAATCGCCTGCGAGGCTCGTCCATGCTGAGGAGCTCGGCAATGGTGTCGCGCAACGCCTCGATGCGATCGTCGGGGCGCATCAGCGCGGTCTGCGCCATCGTGTTGCGCAGCACGCGGGCAGCGACCGGGTGGCGCTCGGCATGGTAGGTATCCAGCAGGCTTTCCGGCGCTGTCCGGTGGACCACCTGGGCCAGCTTCCAGCCCAGATTCACCGCGTCCTGCACGCCGGTGTTGAGGCCCTGTCCACCGACCGGGGAATGCACGTGCGCCGCATCGCCGGCCAGCAGGACCCGTCCCGCGCGGTAGGCCGCGGCCTGCCGGGTCATGTCGGTGAACCTGGTGATCCAGGTGGGACTGTGGATCCCGTAGTCGGTCCCGTATACGGCGATGAGGCCCTCGCTGAGATCGCGCAGGGTGGGCTCGCTCGTGCCGACGTGCGACTCGGTCAGCATGACCCCGACCGTCCCGCCTTGCTTGTAGACCACCTCGCCGTCCTTGATCTCGTACTCGACCTTGCCCAGGGCATGCATGCCCGAGGAAGTGCGGCGAATGCCCAATTCCGGCTCCTCGGTCATCTCGACCTCGGCGAGCAGGGCGCTCGTCGTCGGATCCCAGCCGGGGAACTCGATGCCGGCTGCTTTACGGACCAGACTGCGACCTCCGTCGCACCCGACGAGATATTGCGCCCGTAGCGACTGGCCGTCGGACACCTCGACGTCGACGCCGGTGTCGTCCTGCGCGAAGCCGGTCACTTCACGTCCGCGATAGATCGAAACCGGCAGCTCGCCGACCCAGCCGGCCAGTATCCGCTCGATGTGGTTCTGCCACAGTCCCAGCCCGTAGTTGTGCCGGGTGGGAAAGTCGCTGATGTCCAACCGGACGCTGGCGAACCCCGCGACCTGAGCCACCTGTCCCTCCGAGAGGAACCGATCGGCGATTCCGCGCTGATCGAGGACCTCGATGGTGCGTGAGTGCAGACCGCCTGCGCGCGAACCGGGGAGGTCCTGGCTGGCGCGCCGCTCGACAATGGCAACGTCGACCCCCGCCAACGCCAACTCGCCCGCCAACATCAGCCCCGTCGGGCCGCCTCCGGCTACCACCACCGCGTGCTCGGCCATACGCCACCCCCATCCCCTGGTTCTGGTTTCGGCCGGAGATTCTGCAGCACGACCCGGGTCTTGCCGCAAGCGCCCGGTGCGCTCTACACTGAGAATGGCGAGGAGTGCGTGCTCTTTTTTCCTTGTCTGCTGTGGCTGCCACCTGGATCGGCCCGCGGGTAGAGTCCTGGTTCTATGGGACGTGGCTCGAGAGCGATTCGTCGCTGGCAAAACGACCGGCAGCGAAAGAAGAAGGCGCGTGACAAGCGCCAGGCGGGTTCGAGCCCTAACAAGCCCAAGGCGCGCCGCTCTCGTGCCGCCACATGAGCAACGTCACCGCCGTCCACCTCTACGTCACGGACCTGGACCGCGCGGTCGACTTCTACTCGCGCCTCCTGGGCTACGGGCCGCAGGCCGCCTACGACGAGGGGGAGAACGCTCATAGTGCGTTCTTCGTCCTCGAGCAGCGGACGTACCTCGTTCTCACCTGGGACCCGGATCGCGGCCGCGAAGCCGGTGGGAGCACGCGCCTGGAGCTCGCCGCAGATGACCTGGAGCAGGAGGTCGAGCGCCTGCGCAAGCGGGGGGTCGACGGGGGCGCAATCGTCCGCACCCGCTTCGGGACTGACGTGTACGACCTTGCCGACCCGGATGGGCATCTGATCCGCATCGGTCCTGCGTGGACGCTCCACGCGATCGAGGGCGCGGTCTAATCGTTCGACCCGACGGTCCTTTCCTGATCGTCAATCCGCGGTCGGGAGACGATGAGCCGTCGGCCGAGGAGCTGGTTGCAGAGGCAGAGCGCCGGGGGATCGACACGCACATGCTCGGGCCCGACGACGATGTCGCGGCGATCGCCCGGGAGCGTGTCGAGTCGGGCGAGTCGGGCGAATCGGGCGCTGCGGCGCTCGGGATGGCCGGAGGAGACGGGTCGCTAGGGGCCGTGGCCGGCGAGGCTCTCGAGCACGACGTGCCCTTCGTGTGCGTCCCGTTCGGGACGCGGAACCACTTTGCCCGAGATCTCGGCCTCGACTGCGACGATCCGGTGTCCGTGCTCGATGCTTTCCGCGGCGGCGAGGAGCGTCGAGTCGACGTCGGCACGGTCGACGGACGGGTTTTCCTGAACAACGTTTCGCTCGGGCTCTATGCGAGCCTCGTGCACGACCCCCGTCACGACACGAAGAACAGGCTCGTGGCCGCCTTTCGGATGATCCCCGCCGCCTTCGGCAAGAGCCGCCGGCCGCTCGATCTCACGGTGGAGGTCGAAGGCCGGATGGAGCGGCGAAGCGCGCTGGTCCTTCTCGTCGCGAACAACGACTACGCGCTAGACGCACTCTCGGACGTGGGCCGGCGAACCCGGCTCGACGAAGGGTGTCTACATGCCTACGTCGTCGAGGCTGTGGATAGGTGGCGTCTGGTCGGCCTCTTCGCGCGAGCGCTGTCGGGCCGGATCGAGCCGACAGAGGGCTGGGTCGAATGGACGTCCAAACGCTTCGAGGTCGCCGCGAAGCGGCACAGGGCCCATGTGGCCATCGACGGCGAGCCAGACGTGCTCGTGCCACCCCTCGTATTCGAGATCCGCCCCCGTGCGCTTCGGGTTCTCATTCCGGCCGGTACCAATTCGAGGGATGCAGAGCCATCCGCTCCGGCCGACAACTAGGGAGCAATCCCCTCGTTTCAACGAAAGGCGGCTATTCCCATGATCACTGCGGACTTGAAGCGCAAGCTTCGCAACTTTCCTGAGTCCTCGCTCCGGCAGAAGATCGCCTCAGCGCAACAGGCCTAGGACACTTCGGGCGGGGTCGTCTCGCCCTCACACGTTTCCCCCGCATGGGCCGGTCTTCCGGCCCTTATGCGTTCCGGCCGACCGCCCGAGCGACCCGGCCCGAAGCATGGCCGGCTGCCGGCTCGGGAAGCGCCGCTGTCCCCGGCTACCGGTCACCTTCCAGGTGGGAGATCAGGTCTACTCGCACCTGAAGCTTCCGATCGAGGAAGACCACGTCGATCGGGAAGCGCATTAACCGAAGCGGCAGGACGAAGGAGACCCCACCTTCGCCCCCGCCTGGCTCCTTCTTGCCGAGGAGCCTTTCATCCGGGCGAGCGGTGCGTCTGCGATCACAGACCGCTCGCGCACCGCTCGCCCGTCGCGTCCTTGGAGCTCGACCTCCCTAGAAGCCGATGTGGATGTGGTCGTCGTGATTCGCCAGCGCGAACGACGGTCCGCCCATGCCGATCAGGGAGATGACCTGGCGCGGCTGCATTTCGGCCGGCAGGAGCAGGAGGTCGCGGACTGCACGCTCGGTGACGCTGCCCACCTCCTGGTGCCCGACGATCGAGGTGTGGCCGAGAGCCGACACGTCGACGGCCAGGCCGTACATGTGCGCGGAGACGACGCCCGGCCGGGCGAACGTTCCATGGCCCGAGTGCAGCGACGAGACGCTGACTTGCCCATTCGCCTCCGCGAGATAGCGAAGGACGACGAGGACGCGGACGTCGATCTGGCCGGAGGCGATGTCGCTGCGGCCGCCTGGGTAGATGTCGAGCCGCGAGTCGGCCAACACCCTCCGCTGAAGCGCGGGCTTCGCCGCCTGAAGGCCCGTGACGAGCGCCCGGAGGCCGATCGCCCGATCGTAGTGCGCGAGCGCGATGGAGCGGTCGGCGAATGCCGTCCGGCCCTCGAGCGCGAGCACTGCCGTCCATTCATTCTTTCTCACGCCCAACTTCGCGAGCTGGCCCACGAGCGCGTGAACCTCGCTGCGCGACGCCGGCCGGCGACCGTCTTCACCGCGGGCTCGCAGGACGCCGAGAACGACAGCCCAGTCAACGTGTGCGGCTCGTGCCTGGTTGGAGAGCATCTGAGCGAACCCGGGCGCCAGGCGGCGGGCCGGGGGCGTCGGATCCGGAAGCGTCCGGTGCAGCCAGATGGTGGCACCGGTTCCGAACGCCTCGGTTTCCGGGTCGGGAGCTGCGCCGACGGACGGGGACGCCGCGGGCGGCTGGAAGAGCGGGGCACCTGCAGGAGCGTCCGGCTCCGCGCCAGCCTCTGCGGCGGCGTTGCCATCCGAGCTTGCGGCCGGCTGGCCAGATTCGTCGGCGACCGGCTGTGCGGCCTCCTCGACCGGCTCGGCACCTTCCGTTGGAGCGCCCTCTGCTGCAGGCTCCTCGACCGGAGTTGGCTCTTCCGCCGGCTCACCGTCGGAAACAACCGTTTCACCGGTCTCGGTGGAAGCCGTCTCCTCCGCAGGTGCCGACTCCTCAGCCGCGGTCGTGGTCTCCCCGTCGGTCGAGGTCACCTCGGCCACGGCCGGAGCATCTGACTCGACCGCCTGGACGACCACGTCGCCCGCGCCGGCCGAAAAGGCAGCGCCGGCGAAGAAGAGAGTGGCGAAGACGAGCGTCGTGGCGAGGCGGCGCCTCGGTCGCTTGGCCGTAGTGACCGCGACCGGCTCTTCGAAGGAAAACTCGGGTACGACGACGAGCGGTTTGTGCTCGCGGTCTCCCCGAACGTCCTCGAAGTCCACCGGGATGTGGGCTCCCGTCTCGTCGCAGTTCATCGCGAGCGATCCGAAGTCGAACTCGAAGACCGGCTCATGGACGCGCGGGAGAGCGCCCGCTGCCTCGAGCTCGGCGAGCCCCTTCTCGTCCTCGTCGCTCCGAGCGAGGAGTGCCCAGCCGACGAGCGAGAAGAGAATGACGCGCCCCGCATAGCGTCGAGAGAGAGATTTCCTGTGTGACATCTGCCTGGCTCCCTGTCTTTCAGGCGCCGAGGCCGAAGCGTCGACGCGGATCGCGAACGGATTCCCCGCGGGCCGCGCACGGAATAGGCGAACTATTGGGCGTATGGGCTGCAGGGTCATCCCCCCTTTGCGGTATCCGCGGCTATATGACCCGGGAGGGGGATTACCAGGGCGCAATTGTGGGCGATGATCGTTTCAACTGAGCCACGACGGCGTAGCGGTCACGCCGGAGATGTTCTGGAGGTTTTCACAAGCGTGACCACAGTATTCGTACGGCGTTTTGATTGGCTCGCGATTTGCACCAACGCCACACTTTCGTCCGTCGGACGTTACGAGTGTCAGCGCGCCGGGGGGCGCGCCCAAGGCGAGGAAGGGAGGTGAATCGAATGACGATCTTCACTTACTGGCTGGATCAGATCCGGACGCGTGAGGAGGGGCAGACCATGGCGGAGTACGGCGTGGTTCTGGCCGTCATCACACTCGGAGTCGTCGTGGCGCTTGGTTTCCTTTCGGGCGCGATCAGCGACGCAATCGACAGTGTCATTGGCTACCTCTAGACGACCAGCAGGAACAGCAAGATGAGGTATATGGCGCGGGGCCTTTCACTCGAAGGGCCCCGCTCCCTCCTCAGAGCAGCACCGCACTACTTGCCGCAACTCAACCAGAAAGCCGCCAACTGGATGTCAAGGAAATTTTCGAGCAGGAACGAGAACGGCCAGACGATGGTGGAGTTCACCCTCGTCTTGCCGATCCTGTGCGTGGTCCTTTTCGGCGTCATTCAAATGGGGATCCTCTTTCACGACTACATCACGCTCACCGACGCAACCCGGGCCGGCGCGCGAGTCGCGGCTGTGTCCAGCCAGGATCCACTGCGCGTGAGCAAGGTGTCCGCTGCGGTCAAGAACTCGGCGCAGAATCTCGACCAGTCCAAGGTGACCCCGTCCGTCGTCTCCACCTGGGCCCACGGCGCCGACGTGACCGTGACGGCGACCTATCCCTACTCGGTGAGCCTGCTCGGCTTCGTCGTGAAGTCGGGATCGCTCTCGAGCTCGACAACGGAGCGTGTCGAATGACCCGCCTACGGACCAACTCCGGCCAGGCCACTGTTCTGACCGTCCTCTTTCTCACTGTTCTCGTCGCCATGCTCGCCTCCGTCTTGGACGTCGGCGCCTGGTTCCGTGCCGACCGGAAGTTGCAGGGCACAGTCGATTCCGCGGCGCTCGCCGGCGCACAGGAGTTGCCCGACAATTCCGGTCTCGCGATCGCAAACGCCCTTTCCTACGCAAACAAGAACGGCGGCGGCGTCACCGGGGGGAACGTCGTCATTTCGACGACGTACATCCCGAACGACACGATCAAGGTGAGCGGCACCAAGAGCGCACCGGGTGTCTTCTCCGGACTCTTCGGAATCGACTCGGTCGACGTGCACGGAAGCGCCAAGGCGCGGGCGGGAACGCTCGGCGCTGCCAAGTACGTCGCCCCGATCGTTGTCAACTGGAAGCACCCAAAGCTCCTTTGCACGCCGCCGCCCTGCACGGGCCAGCAGACCGAGCTCGTGTACGAGCACCTGAAGAACGGCGAGACCCCGAGCAACGGCGCCGGCTCGTTCGGCTTCCTCAACCTGAGCGGCGAAAGTTCAGTCGGCTCGGCGCAGCTCGGCGACTGGATCGAGAACGGCTATCAGGAGGAGATGCCGCTCGGCACCTACAACACGAGCACAGGAAATCCCTTCAGCTCGTCGCACGTCAAGGACACCCTCACGGACCACATCGGGGACGAGATTCTGTTCCCCGTCTACAAGACCCTCACCGGAACTGGATCGAACGTGAAATACGAAATCATCGGCTGGGTGGGATTCCACCTTACCGGGATGGACCTGTCCGGAACCAACGAGAAGCTCTTCGGCTGGTTTACTCGCGTGATCTGGCAGGGGCTTCCGAGCACAAATCCGAATCAAGCGAGCTTTGGCGCGTACGCCGTCGAGCTAATCGAGTAGCCAAACCGAACCGAGAAAGCGTGGTGCAATGAGTTATCGAGTCAGAAACATCGGAGTCGCGGTTGCCCTGGCGCTCGTAGCGGCGCTGATGGTGACCTTCTATGTGACCAATTTCAAGCGCAACGTTCAGGCGGGCGAAGAGCCTGTCACGGTGTACGTCGCCTCCCAGAACATTCCAGAGGGGACGCTGGGCGGCAAGGTTATCGAGAGCAGCTGGCTCGAGAAGCAGGAGGTCGAGCGGAAGAACGTCACCCCGGGCGCGATCAGCGACCCGAAGCAGATCGAGGACGCTGTCGCGACCCAGCCGGTCTACGCCGGCGAGCAGGTAACGACGCTTCGCTTCCAGGCCGACTCGAAGCGCGGGCTCCGCGCCGAGCTGTCGGGCAACATGCGCGCACTCCAGGTTCCCGGCGACGAGAACCAGCTTCTGAAGGGTGTGCTCAAGGAGGGTGACCACGTCGACATCGTCGCGAGCATGAAGTACAAAGTCGTGAACTTCAGCTCTGGTCAGACCGCGCCCGACGCGCCGAACGGCGACGAGCTCGTTGCCGCCCGCGTCGTCCTCCGCGACATTCTCGTGTTGCGCGGCCCGGCGCCCGTGGCCACCGATCAGAAGCTGACCAACCCCAACGGTGGGGAGTCGGCAGTCCTGGCGGTCACGGACAGCCAGGCCCAGAAGCTCTTCTTTGTCATGAAGAACGCCGACTGGTCGCTCCAGCTCCGCCCGACCACTGATGCGTCCGATAGCCCGGAGGGCGTGGAGACGGTCGGAACCGTCCTTGGTGACGGCCTCGGCCCGGCGCAGCTCCGTCAACTCGTCTTCGGAAGGAGCTCCAAATGAGCGTCGAAACGCAAGCCGCGGTCCGCGAGAAGGTCCGGGTCCTCATGACCGGGTCGTGCGAGGGCCTGGCTGAGCTGAAGGACGCGCTCGAGCGCCATCTCGAGGTCGAGTTGGTCGCGTGGAGCGAGCATGCCGCTGATGCCGCGTCTGTTCTCGCCGGCGGGCACCTCGGCGTCGTCCTCCACGGGACGCGAAGCTCCGCGCTCCCCCAGTCCGAGCTCGCCCAGATCCGCGAGCACACCCGGGCGCCGGTGATCCTGCTGGCATCCGGGGAGTCGTCCGCGCTCCTCGAGGACGCCCTCGAGGCCGACGTGGCCGATGTCCTGCTCCTCCCGCAGATGACCGAGAACATCGTCTTCGCGATCCGCAAGGCGAGTCACTCGGGCCGGAAGGCACAGGGACGGCCGGGGCGGCGTGGCCGCATCGTGACCGTGTTCTCGCCCAAGGGCGGAACAGGCAAGACGGTCATCGCCACGAACACGGCGGCCGCGGTCGCCAAGCACGAGGGCAAGAAGGCCCTGCTGCTCGACCTCGACCTCCAGTTCGGGGACGCGGCGATCATGCTCGGGATCGAGCCCGAGAAGACGATCTACGACCTGGTCGTCGCACCGGGCGAGCTCGACACCGAGAAGCTCGCCGGCTACGTCACGCGGCACGTCTCGGGGCTCGACATTCTCCCGGCGCCTCTCCGGCCGGAGGACGCCGAGCTCGTGACCGAGGCGAAGCTCGCCCAGCTTCTCGAGGTCGCCCGCGAGTCATACGACATCATCGTCGTCGACACATCGCCCTTCTTCCACGGGCCGATGTTGGCGACACTCGATCGGACGGACGAGCTCCTGCTCCTCTGCGGGCTCGATGTGCCGACCCTCAAGAACGTGAGGCTCGCGCTGCAAACGCTCGAACTCCTCTCGTTTCCGCCCGACCGGATCCGGGTCGTCCTGAACCGGGCCAACTCGAAGGTCGGCATGAAGCCCGGCGAGGTCGAGGGGGCCCTGGACGTGAAGGTGCGCTTCGAGATCCCGAGTGACAGAGCGGTTCCCCTCTCCGTCAACCGCGGGAACCCTGCGGTGCTCGCAGAGGCCAAGGGAGACTTCGCCCGCGCCATTCGCACGATGGCGAAGACGCTTGCTCCTGCCGAAGCGGCGAAGTCGGACAAGCGCCGCTGGTTCGGGAGGTAGGGGTGGGTCTCCACGATCGCATCAAGAGCGGGAACGGAATCGGCAACGGGAACGCTGCTGCCGAGCACGCTGCCCTCTCCGTCGTTGCCCCGCACCAGCGGGAATCGGGCGAGCCGACGGCAATCGATCCCTATGCGGAGCTGAAGACCCGCGTCCATCACGCCTGCATCGCAAAGCTCGGTCCCCAGCTCTTCAGCTCCGAGACGACCGAGAATCTGACCGATCAGGTCATGCGCGCGGTCACCGAGCAGCTCGCTCTCGACCGCACGCCTCTCACCCGTGAGGAGCGCCGGCAGATCACCCGCGAGATCGCGGACGACATCCTCGGCTACGGGCCGCTCGAGCCGTTCCTGCGCGACGACTCCGTGACCGAGGTCATGGTTAACGCCCACGACCGGATCTTCATCGAGCGGGGAGGCAAGCTCGAGCGGACGAAAACCGCGTTCGTGGACAACGCCCACCTCCTGCGAATCATCGACAAGATCGTCTCGCAGGTCGGACGTCGCATCGACGAGTCCTCGCCGATGGTCGACGCACGACTTCCGGACGGAAGCCGTGTCAACGCGATCATCCCGCCCCTGTCTCTTCGTGGGCCCACGCTCACGATCAGGAAGTTCGCACGGGATCCGTACACGATGGACGACCTCATCAACTTCGGTAGCGTGAGCGGGAAGGCGGCACATTTCCTCTCCGCCTGCGTCAAGGGCAAGCTGAACGTGCTGATCTCGGGAGGTACCGGCACCGGTAAGACGACGATGCTGAACGCCCTCTCGGCATTCGTCCCCGACGACGAGCGCATCGTGACGATCGAGGACGCAGCCGAGCTTCAGCTCCAACAGGAGCACGTGATCACTCTCGAGTCCCGCCCGGCGAACATCGAAGGGAAAGGCGAGGTACGGATCCGAGAGCTCGTGCGGAACGCGCTACGAATGCGTCCCGACCGGATCATCGTCGGAGAGGTCAGAGGCCCGGAGACGCTGGACATGCTCCAGGCGATGAACACGGGCCATGAAGGCTCGCTGACCACGGTCCATGCGAACTCACCGCGCGATGCTCTCTCCCGTATCGAGACGCTCGTCCTGACCGCGGGCCTCGATCTTCCACTTCGCGCGATCAGGGAGCAGACGGCGAGTGCGTTCGACCTGCTCGTGCAGATCACCCGCCTCGTCGACGGCTCGCGCAAGATCACCCATGTCACCGAGGTGCTGCGCATGGAGTCCGACATCATCACGCTGCAGGACATCTTTCTGGCGAAGCCGCCGGATGAGGACTCGATGAGCCAGGGTCCCGCGACGCGGGGTCTCCTGGCACCGCTCGCCTGTAGCGGCTTGAAGCCGCATTTCCTGGAAAAGATGGCCGCGAACGGTGTCACGCTTCCGGCCGACTTCTTCGAGCACGAGACAGATCTCTACCGCCCGGCGTTTGCAGCAGCCAGCTTCGGGTCGTTCCACTGATGCGACGACCGATCCTGCTCGCGGCGCTCGCCGGACTCCTCCTGCCCGCGCTCGCTTCGGCGGCCACGCAGGTAAAGGCCGTCGACACGAGCGCGTATCCGACCGTCAAGGTCAGCGTCGTCACCGATGCTCCGACCGTCCGGCCTCCGACGCTCACCGAGGACGGGCAAACACCGGCAGGGCTCTCGGCTGAGAACCTCGGGCGGGCGAAGAGCGTCATGCTCGTGATCGATCGCTCGCGGTCCATGCGCGGCCAGCCACTTGCCGACGCAACCGCCGCGGCACGCGCCTTCATCGAAGCGAAGCCCTCCGCCGACCGGATCGCGATCTCGACGTTTGCGACGCATGCGGTTGCGTTGACGGGCTTCACGACGGCCACGATCAACGCCGACACGGCGCTCAGGACCCTCTCGGTTGACCCGGTCGAGGGCACGACGCTCTGGGACGCCATCGTCCTGTCGGCTCGTTCTCTCGCGGGAGAGCCGTTGCCCACCCGCGTGATCATCCTCGTGACGGATGGCAACGAGACCATGAGCGAGGCGTCGCTGGCCGACGCAACCCGCGCCGCGAAGGGTGCGGGCGTCGCCGTCTACCCGATCGCGATCGAGAGCCCGCTCTTCACCCCGGAACCGCTGAAGGAGCTCGCTCAGAAGACCGGCGGCACCTACTATGGCGCGGCCTCGAGTGATGCCCTGATCCAGATTTACGCATCGATCGCCGAGGAGCTCAAGCGCACGTGGCAGATCAGCTACGTCACCGCGGCGCGGCCCGGCGACCACCTCACCGTCGAGGCCTCCACCCCCGGCGACAAGCCGGTCAAGGCTCCGCTCATCATTCCGGGCTTCTCTCCGCCGACGGACAACGCGAAGCCCTCACCGCTCCTTCCGGAGCGCGTGCTCCAGAGCGCGTGGGGCGCACTCGTCCTCGGAGGCGCTGTCGGCCTCCTCGTCCTCGTCGCGGGGCTCTTCGCGTTCGCCGCGAAGAAGGGCGCCTGGCTCGCCCACCGGCTCGACCCACACGTTGGGCCCACCGAGGCGGATGTCAAACAGCAGCCGGACGGCCGCGAGCGGCTTGCGCTCGCCTCGGGGCTCTTCCGGGCCACCGAAAGGACGTTCGGGCACTTCCGGCGCTGGCAGCGCATGGGCAACCTGATCGAGCGGGCCGATCTCCCGATCCGCACGGTCGAGTTCATGTACCTCATGGGGGGCTCGGCGTTCCTCGCAGGCTTCATCGCTGCCGTCGCCGGCCTTCCCAGCCTCATCATTATCGCTGTGCTCGCGGTGGGCGCCTTCATCCCCTACCTGTTCGTGTATGTGAAGGCGAGGCGCAGGCTTCGTTCCTTCGAGAACCAGCTTCCCGACCTCCTGGTCACGATGGCCGCATCCCTGAAGGCGGGCCACAGCTTTCGGCAGGGCCTCCAGGCGGTCGTCGAGGAGGATCAGGACCCCGCGTCGAAGGAGTTCAAGCGCGTGCTCGCCGAGACCCGCCTCGGCCGCCCGATGGATGCCGCGCTCAGTGAAATGGCCAGGCGCCTCGGGTCGAACGACTTCGAGTTCGTGATCACGGCCGTCACGATCCAGCGCCAGGTCGGCGGCTCGCTGGCCGGGATCTTCGACATGGTCGCGGACACCGTCCGTGATCGCCAGCAGTTTCAGCGGAAGATCAGAGGGCTCACGGCGATGGGGCGGATGTCCGCCTACACGCTGGTCGGCCTACCGTTCTTCGTCCTGGGTGCGATCACCCTCGTCAACTCCGAGTACATGGCCCCGCTCTACGAGTCGCATACGGGTCACATGCTGCTGATCATCATGCTCGTGATGATGGGTTTCGGCTCTCTCATCCTCAAAAAAATCGTCTCCTTCAAGGGGTAACTGTGCTCTTCCTTTTCCTCGGCATCGCATCGCTCGGTCTCGCAGTCTTCCTCGTCAGCGAGGTGGCCACGCTGCCTTCGCGTCAGCGGGAGGGCTCGATTCGCCGCGCTGCGCGCTACGGCGAGTCCCGCCGCCGCGTGAACGATCACGGCAACACCCAGAGCTTCCGGGACCGGGCGCTCGTGCCCATGTCGACCGGGCTCGCACGCTTCGTCCTCCGCATCAATCCGAAGGCGACGATCGACTCGATCAATCTGAAGCTCCTGTCCGCCGGGATGGGCCGGACGCTCTCGCCCAGCAGCTATCTCGCTGCCAAGGGCCTTCTCGGCGTCGGCGGGTTCTTCGCGGGCGGTGCGATGACGGCTTTTACAGGCAAGGGAGTGGGCGGGGCCTTGTTGATCAGCGTCGCCTTCGCCCTCGCCGGGTTCTTCGTCCCGGATGCGTGGGTCACGATGAAGGCACGCGGGCGCAAGGATCGCGTTCGCGCCGAGCTCCCGGATGCTCTCGACCTCCTCGCCGTCAGCGTCGAGGCGGGGCTCAGCTTCGACGGTGCGATCTCGAAGCTGACCGAGCACATGCATGGTCCCTTGGCGCAGGAGTTCTCGCTCACACTGGGTGAGATGCGGATCGGCGAGAGCCGGTCGGAAGCACTGAAGAAGATGGCTCAGCGGGTCGACACGCCGGAAATCGCAGCCTTCACGCGGGCGATCATCCAGGCCGACCAGCTCGGCATCTCCCTGGGCCGGATCCTCAAGGTGCAGGCTGCAGACACGAGGAACCGGCGTCAGGCCGCCGCGGAGGAGCGTGCCATGAAGGCACCGATCAAGATGCTCTTCCCGACCGTGGTGTTCATCTTCCCGGCAATGTTCGTGGTCATCCTCGGGCCGGCGTTCCTGAACCTCTCGAAGCTTTTCTGAGCACAGCCGCGACGAACGGCGACTTCCCCTCGGTGTAGGCATCCCGGTCGTCCGGGTAGCGGGCGGCCAGGTCGTGCTTCAGTCTGGCATAGCTCCGCGCATCCTCCGGGTGTGCGCGGAGGTGGTCCCGGAAGTGCACGTGCTTCAGCCACTCGACCGAGCCATGCTCGACCACGTGCACGTGATGCGTCGGCGGCCCACCCTTCTGGAAGAAGTGGCGCCCGGGAATCCCGAGCTCCCCGCGGTAGACGTAGCCGCGGCGCGCCATCGCGTCCAGGTCCACAGGGCGCAGCTCGAGCGGGCGGAGCCCAAGGAGAATGTCCACGATCCCCTTTGCAGCGAGGCCGGGGACCGCGGTCGACCCGATGTGCTCGATTCCGGCCGCCCTCTCGCCGAAGATCCCGGCGAGCGGATCCCGCTCGGCCCTGAAGAGCTCCGGCCAGCGCACGTCGTAGGGCAGGACGACGACCGGCCAACCCATCGCGTGCACATTGTCGTGGGGCATGGAAGGACCCTGGCTGGGCTACCGGACGACGCGCAGCGTCGTGTGCATGCCGGCCTGTCGGTGGCCGGGGAGCGAGCACCAGACCCTGAAAGTCCCCGCCGCGAACCAAGCAGAGAGCTGCGCGCGGTCTCCGGGTGGGGTGCGCTGGAGCTTCCAGACCTTCGTGCCGCCGATCCGGCGCAATCTCAGATCGTGGTCGTCCTGGCCCCTGTTCACGAGCTCGACGATCGCCGGCCCGCGCTTGATCTGGAGGCGCGAGAGCGTAAAGCGGAACTCGGTCGCGCCCACCTGCACCCGGGCGGGGGAGGCGAGAGCGGCTCCGGCCGGGGCCGAGACAACGAGCGCGGCGATGGCGAGAGCTCCTGCCGCGCCGATCCGCCTCACCTGATCACCGCGGGCCGCGCATAGGCGGCGGCGTTCGGGACGATCCCGGTTGCGTCGGTTCCGAGCCATTGCTCGAGCAGAGCGCAATAGAGCCCCCGGAAGTCCGAGGTTGCGCGAAGGTTCCCATCGGAGTCGAGGCCGCTCGAGAGCCCCGGGAACTCTCCGATCATCTGTCCGCGAACCTGCGAGCCCAGGACGAGCCCCAGTCCGGCGGCGCCGTGATCCGTGCCCGATCCGTTTTCCTCGGCCCGGCGGCCGAACTCCGACCAGACAAGCGTGACGACCCTGTCGGCAATGCCACGCGCTTCGAGGTCGCGCTGGAAGGCGAAGAGGCTCTGGGCTGTCAGGGTCAGCCCTTCCTCGAGCTGAGCGACCTGGTCGTCGTGTGTGTCATAGGCGCCTGGTGCACGCATGGCGACGCAGTGGAGTGGGAGGCCAGCTGAGATCATCGCGGCGAGGCCGGAGAGCCGTCTCGGAAACTCGTCGTCCCCGGCCGGGTACGCGACCGGCGGTGTGAAGGCGCCGAACGCAGACAGCTGGACGCGAAGCTGGTCGACCTGCATCGCAACGTCCGCAGCTTGCGCGACTCCACGATCGCGGCGCGGCTGCACTGCCCCGAGCCGGCCGATCGTAGGCAGCATCTGGTCTTCGACCTCGCCCCAGACACCGCGGGCCCAGAAGTCGTATCCGTCGGGGCTGTCCACGGTCGCTACGGGCACGCGGCTGGTGGCGAGCGATGGCTGGAGCTGCCAGTCGAGCGAGAGGCCCTGTAGCGGGTTGTCGGGAGCGCCGACGCGATCGAGATACCGGCCGAGCCAGCCCGTTCGGAGCTGCGCACTGGTTGCGCCCACCTCCCAGTAGTGGCGAGACGTGAAGTGGGACTGGTCTGGATCCACGTATCCGATCGCGGGCATCGCCGTCAGCTTTCCCTCGGCGTGCAGCGCGGCCAGGGGCGCCGCAGCGGGATGCCAGCGCAGGCGCGAGTCCTCGGCGAACGACTGCCCTGCCGACTCGGGGAGCGCGAGTTGAGGTCGTAGCTTGCGGTACTGGAGGTCTCCGCTCGGGAAGAGGACGGACATCGAGTCGGCGCCTCCGTCGAGGAAGACCGAGACGAGAACCCGGCCGGGCGGAGCCGAGGCAGCCCGCGCAATGCCCTCGTCGAGCATGTCGAAGCTCAGCTTGCTCGCGCCGTAGACCCCGAGTGCGAGCCCTGCGCTTCGTGCGAGGAACGTTCGCCTGTCCAGGCCGGTGCCCGCCGGGAGAGGCATGCCGGGCTCGATCGCCGGCAGGCCGCGACCCGCCTCGGCGACGGCACGACGCACGAGATGGGAGCGGGAGAACTCGTTGCAATGGCACGGGCGGGAGGGAGTCATGAGCCTCTAGCTGGTCTGGTAGTCGGGGGAGGCGGGGATGAGCTGGCGGAGCGCGTTCTGGATCAGCACCGGGTAGACCTCTTGCTTCCAGTCTTCGTTCGCGTCTGCGATCGCCTGTTGGGCGAACCCGACCAGGGCGCCCCGCGTGGGGGCCGAGATCGTGGGAGAGCCCCAGAACGCGATCGCGCGGGCGACGAGCTGAGCGGCGTCGAGGGGTTCGGAGCCACGCTCGTCGTCCGGATCCTTCGCATAGGGCTCGAGCGCGCGATTGGCCGCGTGCCAACGGCCGCGAAACGTCGCCGTGTCGAGCCAGCGCTCATCCGGCCAGCCGGCGACGTTAGGCGGATAGAAGAGGTGCTGACCGCACATGTCTCCGACCCAGGCCCAGGAGTCCGTATCGACACCGCGGCCGAGTCCTCGCAGCATCCCGGCGACGAGCACGATCGGCGGCTTGACCATCCGCGGCCCCTTGTAGAGGTCCGGGTGCTTCAGGATCGCGGCAACGACCGGCCGCACGGAATAGTTGCTACTCACATAGAGGCGCTCGAGGGCGGCCCGTGTCGTCGCACCCGGGGGCTTCGGGATGAAGTAGCTCCACAGCTTCGGAACGAAGAACGACGGGTGCCGGCGGTGATGGATACAGAGGCGGCAGGAGTCCTTCCAGTCGAACCTGCCCCGCTTCCCGAAGATCCGCTTCATCCCGGGGTCGTGCCGCGCCGGGTCGTAGCGGAAGTTCCTCGGGCCCGAGTCGTTCCAGTCATTTCGAAAGCCCGTGAGCGCCCGTGCCTGCTCGCGGACATCGCGCTCCGTGTACCCGCGGCTCGCTCCGAGCGTGAAGAGCTCCATGAGCTCGCGGGCGTAGTTCTCGTTCGGCTCCCAGCGCGAGTTGTCCGTCCCGGAAAGCCAGAGCAACATGGCCGGGTCCCGCGTCACGTCGACCAGGAGATCCGAGAAAGAGCCGAGCGCGCGCTTCCGGAAGAGGGCGTTCTGCCGCAGCATCAGCTTCTGGGAGCCGACCCCGTCGTTCGAGGTCGCGAACCAGTCGTGCCAGACCAGTGTCATGCGCTCGACGAGGGGGCGCCTTGTCCGCACCATGCGGTCGAGCCACCAGAGATGGTCGTGGCCCCACGCATCCTGCGGCGCAATCGCGCTGCCGTCGTCGTCGCGGGGGGCAGGCCCGGTGAGCCGCTCGCGCGGCGGAAAGACCAGGGAAGCTACCGCCTTCCTGAGGCCGAGCTTCGCGAGCTTCTCGGCCTGGCCACGCCTTGGACCGAAGCCGGCGCGCCAGAGGAGCCGCTCTGCTTCCCGTCGCCCGAACGACCCCTTGTAGACAGGTACTGCCAACTAGATCTTGTCGTCGCCGTCCTGGGCATCAACCTTCAGCGCCCACTCGTCTTCGCGGCGTTTGAGGGCTCCCTGGACCTGCGCGACGTACGTCTTCAACTCGTTCTCCTTCAGCAGGAGCCGCTCTTCGAGCTTGGCGAGCTCGTCTTCGCGGCGCTCGAGCTTGTCCTCGCGAAGCTCGGATTCGGCCTGCGTCCCGACCTCGCGTGCCTCGACCTGCGCCTCGCGCTCGTCGAGCTCGCGGATCCGATCCTTCATCGTGTCTTCGAGCTGAGTGAGGCGCTTGTCCTTCTTCTCGAGCTGCTTACGGACCGAGCCGGCGAGCTTCTCCTCCGTCTCGATCTCTCTCTCGCGGGCGGCGAGCTCGTGCTCACGATCCTTGAGGCGCTCCTCGAGCTCTTCGAGGTCCAGGCCGCGGCTCTCCTCCGACTCGATCCGGCCGACGTGTGCTTCGCGCCTGCCTAGATCGGCTTCGCGGGCCGCCAGGTCGAGCTCGCGGGTGTCGAGCTGCTTGAGGCGGTCGAGTGCCTCCTGCGCTGCCTTGCCGCCGTTCGTGAGCTCATTCTCGAGGCGCGAAGCGTCGTCCTTGAGACGCGCCTCCCGGGCCGAGAGCTCGGTATCTCGTTCGTTCAGGGCCTCGGCCTTCGCATTGACCCGCGCGGCCTCCTTCGCAAGCTCGCGCTCCCGCATGACGAGCTGCTGCTCGCGGGCCGGAAGCTCCTTCTCAGCCTGGCGGACTGCCGCCTCGCGCTCGGTGACACGCCGAGTCTCTGCTTCGGCGCGCTTCTTGAACTCGGACTCGTGCGAGGCAAGGGTCTCTTCGCGGCCGGCGAGCTTCGCCTCCGCGGCCTCGAGCGCTCCGGCCTTCTTGCCAAGCTCCGCGGCAAGCTTCTCGTGCTCACGGTCGGCCGCTTTCAGATCGCGAAGCTTCTGGTCGAGCTCTTCCTGGAGGTCGCTCGTGAGCGTCTCCTTGCCGGCCACGCGGGCTCGAGTCGCCTCGAGGTCCTCGCGCGCCGCGGTAACTTCCTTGCGCTCCTTCTCCAGCGCCTCGAGCTGCTCAGCCACATTGTGCTCGCGCGTTTCGAGTTCCAGCTCGGCGCTCTCGAGCTTGGTGAGCTTCGCGTCCACTTCGGCGGAGCGGGCGGACAGCTCGTGGTCGACTTCGAGCTCACGCTCGCGCGTCTCGATCTGATCGGTCAGAAAGGCCCGGAGGTCCTGCTCCCGCGCGAGTGCGGCTGCGAGCTCGGCCCTGACGGTTTCGAGCTCCGCGTGCCCGTCGCCGTTTCCATTCGCGATCGGCGGCGCGGTGACAAGCGCCTTGGCGGACTCGAAGGCCTCGTTTGAGGCGTCCAGCTCTTCTTGCGCGGAATCTCGGCGACGCTGGAGCTGGGCACGAAGTCCGGTCCCGAATCCCTTTTCGGTGTCGTCAGCGGGCTTGGCGTCTTTGGGCATGCGGCAGGAGGCTCCGATATGAGCATCGGCCTGCCGGCTACGAGGCCATATCCCCCTATCGTGGCGTTTTCTGCGGTTCCAGCTCTTGCGCGCGCCGACGCTCGATTGCGTCCCAGCAGGCGATCGTGTCGCCCGAAACCTGGGCACCCAGATTGGCGGGGCGGGCCGCCCAATGCAGCTCGGCGACCTTCACCTCGTCGGGCACGGGCTCCGCCCCCGCGTGGAGTTGCGCGTGGTAGATGACGAGCGCCGACCCGGAGTCGTCGTTCATGCAGATTGCCACTGGCCGCAGGTCCTCCAGATCGTCGGCGCCGAGGCCGATCTCCTCGCGCGCATCCGCGAGCACGGCCTGGAGGGGCCCTTCCCCGGGCGCCAGGCCGCCGGAAGCAGACGCCGTCCACAGGAGCGGATCGCGGCCAATCGAGGGGCCGCGAAGCTGGAAAAGGGTCACGCCCTCCGGGCGCTCGACGAACAGCTGGACGCCGAGGGCAAACCCGAGGCGATAGGCGAGGGTCGGCTCCTGGAAGACGACGAGAGCCTCGGCGTAGCGCCCGGCGCGACAGAGGATTGCGCCTTCGGGCGAGACTCCGTGGGAGAACGCGATCGGCCCGTCGAAGCGCCCCGGCGTGCGTGCGAGCGCCACCCTCGCGTCGGCGACTGCGCGCGCGACGGGCGAATCGAGCGAGAGAGCGAAGGGGTAGGGCCGAAACGTCGGCTCACTGTCGATGAAGGTGACTGCGCGCACGGTCCTAGTGTTCCTGTCCGCCTGGACGGCGTGCGCCGCATGGCGCCCGGCGTGCCGCCCTCATGTCCGATCCTGCGCGCGTGCCAGTCCGTTCTCGAGCTCGGCGAGCGTCGCGGGCCCCTCGACCCTGGCGACCATCAGGTGTTCTCGATCCAGGAAGATCGTCGTCGGGAGGTCCTGAACCCCGAGCCGCGCAGCCTGGCGGCCGTTCGGGTCCGAGATGACTCGATGCGTCCAGCCGTAGCTGGCATAGAAGGCCTTCGCGGCCTGCGGCGTGTCCTGGAGGTCGAGCCCGAGGACGATCACACGGCGACGGTGCTTCTCGACGAACCGGCGCACGAGCGGCGCCTCGCTCGCACAGGCGTTGCACCAGGACGCCCAGACGTGAATGATCACCGGCTTTCTCTTCACGCGCGCGAGGGCGACCGTGGCGCCGGTGATCGGGTCGGTGCCGGCTAGCGGAGGTGCCGGCGGATCGACCCGGACAGTCCCGCTCTCGGGAGTCGAGGGCCCCGCCTCGTCGCCACCCGCGAGGACGGCACCGCCCAGGAAGATCCCGGCCGCGCCGACGAGAAGGGCGATGAGAGCCGCGAGGAGGCGCCGGCGCGTACGCACGGGGCCACGCTATCGGTACTTGCGGCGGACTTGACTTCGTCGCCTGTTGGCGTGAGGCTAATCGAGCGACGGCCTCAGGACTGCGGCAGGTCGCCCGCGTGGAGGCCCACGACCCTGGAGGTCAACGTGACGACTGCCGCAGACACCTCTTCCGCCGATGCCTAGCTTGCCGTTCAGGCTCCGGCGAAACCCGGCTGCCCGAGGGGAGTACCCGCTCGGGCGACGCGAACCGGCCGACTTCGAGCACGTGGAGAAGTACCCGTACAGCGCCGTCGCTCCGCGTGCGGTGGCGCATGTCGAGCGCGTACTCCGTCTCCCGTGGTGGCATTGGGGACATGATCAGGGGAAGGAGGGCTCCTGCGTCGGGCACGGGATCTCGATGGAGCGGGCGATCACGAACATCGCCCAGGCCAAGGCGCTCGGGCTCCTTAATGCGGGCCGGCGGTACAACCCGCTCGACGTCTGGAATGAAGCAAAGAAGATCGACGAGTGGCCGGACACCAATCCCGGGGACGACCACGGGACGAGTGTCCGCGCAGGCTACGACGTCTGCCGAGACAAGGGACTTGTGCGTGTCATCTCGATGCGCATGGGCCCCGACGGAGTCCCGGTTCCATATCGTGCGAAGCCACGCTCGAAAGACGAAGGCGTCCAGCGAAACCGATGGGCCGGGTCGACCGACGAGGTCCGAACTGCCATCGCGAGTGGTCTGCCCGTCGCGATCGGAGTTAACTGGTACTCGAACTTCGACCGCCCGGTCGCAAAGCCGTCGCCCGACGGCGGGTTCGACCATTGGATCGGCGAGGGGGATCTCGGACGAGTGCGTGGCGGACACTCCGTCTGCATCTACGGAGCGAGCGACGCGCGTCAGGCATTCAAGCTGAAGAACAGCTGGGGCAGAGACTATCCGCTCGTGTGGATTCCCTACACCTCGATGGAGCGCCTGATGAACGAGCACGGCGAGGTGGCGATCGTCACCGACCGGTAGCGCTCAATCCGTTTCCCGCGCGGGAAGCGATCGACGTGCGGCCGCTTTGGCGGTTACCGGGCCGCCGCTCCGTGCTCTTCGGCGAGCGCCTCGCCACCAGGTTGGTCGGCGGGCGAGGCGTCCTCCCCATGGGCGGGGGCGGCCGTCGGGTGGAGGAGGACCGCGGCGAGCACGGCACCGACAACCGCGAAGGCGGCGCCCCCGAGGAACGCCGCGTGGAAGCCGCTGTTCAGAGCCGCAGCGGTGGCGTCGCCGGAGGCGAGCGCGCTGTCCGTCCTGGATGCGGCAAGACTGGCGAGGACGGCGAGACCGAGCGCCCCGCCCATCATGAACGCCGTGTTGACGATGCCCGAGGCAAGGCCTGCCTCAGTCGGTGCGACGTCGCCCATCGCGGCCATGAGGATCGGGTTGAAAGTGATCCCGCCGGCGAAGCCGAGCAGGATCATCCCGGGGAGAACATCCAGGGCGAAGCTTCCGTCCACAGGGGCGCGCGCAAACAGGAGCAGGCCGATGACGAAGAGCATGAGCCCGGCAATCATGGGCACTTTGATGCCGTAGCGCACGATCAGCTTGTCGGAGACGAAGAGCGAGGAGGCTCCCCAGACCAGGGTCGACGGGAGGAACGCCAGCCCGACCTCGAGCGGGCTGTAGCCCAGGACCTGCTGGAGGTACAGCGCGGAGAAGAAGAACCAGCCGAACATGGCGCCGGCCATAAGGACACCGACCGCGTTCGCCGTCGAGAGGTTGCGAAACCGGAAAAGACCCAGGGGCATGAGAGGCGAGCTCACCCGTGACTCGATCACGAGAAACACGGCCAAAAGCACGGCTGCTCCGGTGAGGAGGCCGAGGGTCTCGCCCGACGTCCAGCCTGTCTCGTTCCCGTTCACGATCGCATAGGTCGCGAGCATGAGAGCTGCCGTCACAGTGACGGCTCCGGCGATGTCGAGGTTGCGGCCTTCGCCGGCCGGCTTGTCGGCCGGCAAGAGGATCACGCAGAGCGCGAAGACGGCGATTCCCACCGGGATATTGACGAGGAAGATCCAGTGCCAGCTGAGCGCGTCCGTGAGGACGCCCCCGAGGAGCACACCGGCGGTCCCGCCGCCGGACAGGACGAACCCGACGACGCCCATGGCTTTCGCGCGTTCAGCAGGCTCGGTGAACATGATCATGATCAACGAGAGCACGACGACCGAGACGATCGCGCCGCCCAGGCCCTGTACCGCACGAGCCCCGATCAGGAATTCCTGCGACCCGGCGAGACCGCAGGCCAGCGATGCGCTGGTGAAGAGGACGATCCCGATCAGGAACAGTCGCCGCTGGCCGTAGAGGTCACCGAGCCGGCCTCCGAGCAGGAGAAAGCCGCCGAACGTGAGCAAGTAGGCGTTCACGACCCAGGCGAGCGAGGCCTGCGAGAACCCAAGATCGGCCCGGATCGAGGGCAGGGCGACGTTCACGATCGTCGAGTCGAGGACGATCATGATGTCCCCGAGGCAGAGGATGTAGAGCGCGAGCCAGCGCTTCTGGGCGTTTGTTTCCATCAATGGTCTCCGGCGCAGCTGTATCGAGATCTTGCGGCGATGCGACGATTGGCCTCGACCATATCAACGGGTGGCGGGCTTCCACGGGGGGTGCGTCCAGCCCGGGACGCGCCCGCGGCGGTCAATCGACGGAACGACACTTGGAACCACGCGAGCCGACGCCGAGCAGCCCGAGAAGTCGGGGCCCGGTGCCGTCAGCTCCAGCCCGGCAGGGATCGCGTATGAGAACACTTGTGCGGGCTGGATCGCTTACGGACGCAGGTCACGCTGACGGCGGCTCCGGACGTACACGCGGTTTTCACGAACTGGTTGGACGCCTGCGTGAGAGGGAGAACCGCCACCTGCACCTGAGGATGACGGCGAAACACCGTCGCGGCGACGTTCGCCCTGAGATCGCCGGCCTGGATCGCCACCGGCATGAACGCAGTACGGCCCGGACGTTGCTAAGCCGCTCGTGGCCGGCTCACGCTCGCAGGGAGAGGGTCCCTGGTGGACACCGACCTCGAGAGCGACGAGAATTGCCGACGGGTTCGAGAATGCGGCAAGGGCTGGGCGACAGGAGGAGGAAGATGGCTCTGCAAATTGGCGATACGGCACCGGATTTCGAGGCGGAGACCACGGAAGGCCCGATCAGCTTCCACGACTGGATCGGGGACTCGTGGGCGGTGCTGTTCTCGCATCCCCGGGACTTCACCCCTGTGTGTACGACCGAGCTCGGCTACATGGCCAAGATCAAGCCTGAGTTCGACCGTAGGAACGTGAAGATCATCGGGCTCTCGATTGATCCGGTCGACAACCATGAGGAGTGGGCTTCCGACATCGAGGAGACCCAAGGGCACGCCCCGAACTATCCGCTGATCGGCGACTCCAACTTCAACGTGGCGAAGCTGTACGGGATGCTTACCGCCGACGTGTCTGGCGACCCGACGGAGCGGACGCCGGCGGATAACCAGACGGTGCGAAACGTCTTCGTGATCGGCCCGGACAAGAAGGTCAAGCTCATCCTCGTCTATCCGATGACGACGGGCCGCAACTTCGACGAGGTCTTGCGTGTGATCGACTCGCTGCAGCTGACGGCCAAACACAAGGTTGCGACCCCCGTCAACTGGCAGCAGGGTGAGGACGTGATCATCGCCGGCTCGGTCTCCGACGAGGAGGCCAAGGAGACGTATCCGGACGGCTGGAAGGCGCCGCGGCCCTACATCCGGATCGTGCCGCAGCCGCGCTGAGCCGTGCGATCTTGACTACCCCCGGCACACGGCACCAGTCCGGGCGCCGGAGGGTAGTCTGTCGCCGCTTCTCACCTTCGAGGCCACGTTAATCTCCCCCGCATGGAGTTGCCTCGGGAGGTCGCTGTTATCGGCGCGGGCACGATGGGCGCAGGAATCGCGCGCGTCTTCGCCGAGGCAGGCTGCTCGGTGCGGCTCTGCGCGCGTAGGGCGGCAAGCCTCGAGGCCGCCCGGTCGCGACTCGGTCGCCACTCGGTCGAGCTCACAACCTCGGCCGAGGACGCGCTCACGGGCGTAACCCTTGCGGTCGAGACGATCGAGGAGGCGGTCGAGCCGAAACGCGCGCTCCTGACGCTCGCCGAGCACGTCGCTGCCCCGGACGCGATCCTGACGACGAACACCTCGTCGCTTCCGCTTGACTCGCTTGCCGAGGGATTGGAGCGGCCCGAACGTTTCGCCGGCCTGCACTGGATCAGCCCGCCGGAGCTCGTCGACGTGGTCGAGGTCGTAGGCGGCACACGCACTGCGCCGGAGACGATCGACACGCTCTGCGCCTGGGCGGACGCCCTCGGTAAGCCGCCGGTCGTCGTCCACCGCGATGTGCGGGGCTTCATCATCAATCGCCTGCAGTACGCGCTCCTCCGCGAGGCCTACGCACTCGTCGACGCGGGCGTCTGTTCCCCCGCCGACGTCGACCGCGCGGTCACGCACGGGTTGGGCGCGCGTTGGGCAGCGATCGGCCCCTTCGAGAGCATGGATCTTGCGGGCCTGGACGTCCACGCGGCTGTGGCGGCCAACCTCTATCCCGAGCTCGCAAGCGGCCGCGAGCCATCGGCAACACTCGGTCAGGCCCTCGCCACGGGGGCGCTCGGCGTCAAGAATGGCCGGGGCCTCCGCGGCGACTACGAGGCCGGTGCCGTGGCGGAGCTCGTCGAGCGGCGCGACCGCGTGCTCGCGGGGATCGCCGCCCTTCGCGAAGGGAAGGAGACGACGGGCTAGTTACGTTCCGCGGTCGAGCCCGTGACGTTCGGCTTCAGCGAGCGCTTCCGGATACCCGGCGTCGGCGTAACGGGCGACGCCGAGTGCGGGGTCGGACCGGAAGACGCGGCCGACCTTCCCTTCCGCGGTGTCGGTCCCGTCGGCGACGACGACCAGGCCCGAGTGGATCGACCTTCCCACGCCGACCCCGCCGCCGTTTCCGACCGCGACCCAGCTCGCTCCCTGGGCGGCGGAGAGAAGCGCTGAGAGGATCGGCCAGTCGGCGATCGCGTCGCTCCCATCACGCATTCCTTCGGTCTCTCGCGTCGGGGAGGCGACCGAGGCTGGGTCCATGTGATCGCGCCCAAGTGCGAGCGGCCCGACGTCGCCGGAGCGGACGAGCTCGTTTAGGCGCAGCGCAACGGCGTCCCGCTCGCCAAGGCCGAGCCAGCAGATCCGGGCCGGCAGCCCCTGCAGCGGTACCCGCGCCCGCGCGAGCTCGATCCAGGCGCGAAGCGAGTCGGTGCCGACAACCTCCATGACGGCGTCCTCGCTCTTGCGCAGGTCCTCCCGATCGCCCGTGAGCGCGACCCAGCGAAAGGGACCAATGCCACGGGCCAGGATCGGGCGGACGTACGCCTCGACGAAACCGGGGATCTGAGTAGCCTCCCCTACGCCCGCTGCGGCCGCCTGCGCGCGCAGGCCGTTCCCGTACTCGAAGACGACCGCGCCTCGGTCGCGGTAGCCGACCAGTGCCTCAGCATGCGCACGAAGAGAGCCGAAGACGGCGTTCCGGAAGAGGGGGTCGTCCAGGTCTGCATCCGCAGCTGCCTCGGGCGTGTAGCCGGCAGGCACGTAGGCGCCGAGCGGATCGTGGGCCGGTGTCTGGTCGGTGACGACGTCGAACTCGATTCCGTCGGCGAGCAGGCGGGGTACGACCTCGCTCGCGTTGCCCACCAGTCCGACTGCCTCAGGCCCGTCAGGGTCGAGGTGCGCCGCGAGCGCCACGTCGTAGCTCGCCGCCACGAAGCCGACCCAGCCCTCCCGGAGTCGTCGCTCCGCCCGTCGGGGATCCACCTCGACGATCAGAGCGCGGCCGCCGTTCAGGGTGACGCCAAAGCCCTGCGCTCCGCCCATGCCGCCGAGACCCGCGGTGAGCACGCGCCGGCCGACGAGGGTGCCGCCGAAATGGTCGCGTGCGACCGCGCGGAAGGTCTCGTAGGTGAAGCCGAGAATCCCCTGCGTGCCGATATAGAACCAACCGGCCGCGGTCATCTGCCCGTACATGGTCAGGCCGGCGTCCTCGAGCCGGCGAAAGCTCTCAGCGTCAGACCATGCGGGTACGAGCATCGCCGTCGACATGAGGACGCGCGGAGCGTCGAGGTGAGTGGGCAGGACGGCAACGGGCTTGCCCGACTGGACGATCAGCGTCTCGTCGCTGCCGAGCCGCTCGAGCGCGGCCACGATTGCGGCGAGGGCCTCAGGATCGCGGGCCGCCTTGCCGCGGCCGCCGTAGACGACGAGCGCCTCTGGGTTCTCGGCGACCTCGGGATCGAGATTGTTGAGGAGGCAACGGAGCGCGCCTTCCTGCTCCCAGGCCCGACACCTGAGCTCGCGTCCGCGCGGCGCTCCTACCACCGCGGCATCCTACGAGCCCGTCGCCTCGGCCCTGCGCTTGAGCGCCTCGTTCATCGCGGTAAAGCCGTGTTGCGTCTTCTCGAGGCCTTTTCCGAACAGCGGGACAAGGATGCCGGTGAAGCGCTCTGCCTGTATGAAGCGGACGCCAGAGTCGTCGATGGGCTCGATGCGAAGGCTGTGTTCGCCGTCGAAGAGCCCGGGTACAAGCACTCGCCCGAGCCAGCGAAGCTCCTGCCTCGGCGCGACTTCGAGCACGGTGGGCTTGAAGTTCATCGCCCTCCCGCCCGGCGGCTCGATCCTGACCTCGAGGTTGGAGCCGGGGGCTGCGTCTCCCTCGATCGTCTGGATGAAAGGGTTCCACTCGGGGTAGGCAGCGAAGTCGGTGAGGATCTCCCACACCCGCTCTGGTGTCGCTTCGATCTCGATGTGCGTGCGCAGCTCTCTCATCCGTCGTTCACGGTTACATCCGCGAGGGCGAAAAGCGGCGGGCGTTGTCGAGCTGGATTGGATCGGCGGGTTCGTCACAAAAACGCCAGATCACACGCTTCGTGCTGGTCGGTGAGAGCACGACGGCGATTGAGCCGAGATAGTCTCCGTTCTTGATGCGCGCAGCCGTGTAGTGGACGCCGAGCAGGTAGTCGTCCTTGCGCTTCTTCTGGGAGAGCGTCGTCGGCTGGCGGGCCTCCCGGATCGCCTCGAGCGCGACCAGGTGCGGGAAGTTGTACTTGCCGCCGCCCCCCACGGACGAGACGAGGCTCAGGCTCGGCTGTACGACTTCGACGAGGCCGAGCGTGACGCCGTGCTTGGAGGCGTGATGGGGCACCTTGAAGATCTCCGCGCGGAGGGCGTCCCGGCCGAGCGCCTTCTGAATTGTGCGCGCCGTCGGGGCCCTGTCCGGCCGGAGCTCAGGGAAGTCGACGAGCACTTGCGACCATGAGGCGAGCAGCGAGTCGGCCCCGAGGATGAAGGTCCGGATCTTCGGGCGGACATAGGTCCGGCGGAAGCGGCCCTGCTCAACGCGCGAGGCGGGGAACTCGAGCCTGAGCGCGATCGAGGCATCGTTCAGGTCGACGCCGTACGTGTCGAATCGAGTCCGGAGTGCGATGCTCGGGGAGAGGACTTGCACGCGGAGTCGGCCGAGGAATCGCGTCGTCCCGCTCGTAGGCTGTGTGTGCTGGATGTGCGGGTCAGCGTCCTCCAGTGCCCTCATCATCTCGATGTACGACTCCGAAGTGTGGTAGTAACCGGGCTCCCACAGCTCCCGCACGTACTTGCCCCACTCGCCTGTTAGGAACTCGGGCATGCCGCCGATGTGGTCGTCGTGCGGGTGGCTCGCAACGACAAGCGGGAAGAGATACCCGTCATCGGGCACCCTGGGAAGGAGCTCCGTTCCGGTCAGCGTCGTCAGAAGGCCGGGAAGCTTGCCTGTCGTGGCGACATCGACGACGAGCGCTCTCCGGGCCCCGTCCGCCTCCCGGGCGGGGAGGAGGAACAGCTGCGTGTCACCGTCACCGACGTTGAGGAGGAAGTAGACGAGATCCTCAGGCTCGACCGAGTCGAGGAACGCCTGTTTTCCTTCCTTCGGGAAGAGCTTCTCGCCAAGCTCAGCAGGGACGTTCGTTTGCGGGAGCGCAGTGCTCACGCCCGCCTTCCGACCTTCACCGTCGGGGCGACCGCCGCATAGAAGGCCTCCTTCGCCTTGTCGCGCGCCGCTCCGGTGATGTCGTATACAGGCGGCTCCATCCACTCGCTCGGGTGGCGGGGCTCGGAGCTCGCGTGCTCCCGCATCTCCTCGTTACTCTCCGGCTTGGGGAGGACCGACTTGTCGACCCGAACGGCGAGAACGATGCCCATGCGGAGCCGAGAAGGGCGGCTTCCGCCGTCGGCCCGGTTTGACTTCACGAAGTTGCGAAGCTGCCTGAGGTCGGCCCGGACGGACCGAGGCCGCTCGTCGCCTGCGAAGCGAAGACGTCCGGCCTCGTCGACACGTGGCCACGCGGAGACTGACAGCCGGGCCGCCTCCTCGACAACTTCGTCGACGACCACGTAACTGAGCGTCTTGAGCGTGGCCCCGGGAAGGTCGAGGCCCTCCGGTTGCCAGACCTGCAATCTGGTTTCCTTCACGACGGCGGTGGCGGCGGGGTCCAGGACGGCAGCTCATCGAGGAGCTCCCGGTGGTATGTGGAGATCGTCGCGCCGGCCAGCCACCAGCCACGGCGAATGAGGGCGCTACAGAGCTCGAACGGGAACAGCTCGAACGACGTCTTCGTGAGCGCTAGCCGCCGGAGCTCCGCGTCCTGCTCTTGCTGGGTTCCCTTGCCGGGCCACTCCGCGTTGTGCGCCCGCCACTCCTTCGCCAGGTCCTCGTCGAGGGTGGTAGCGAGGCCGAACAGAACGCCGCGGCGCGCCCAGGCTGGCTTCGCGCCGTCGGGTGCCTGCTCCCACGCCTGGAAGCGCTCGACCATGGTGCGCATGCGCAGCGCAATGGTCTGGCGGTAGAGGAGCGAGTTGGTCCGCATGAGATCACGGACGAGGGGAATCCGACCGTAGGTCCCTGTACGGAAGACCCCGCCGGCGTTGAGAGCCACCAGACACGCGCCGCGGAGCTCCTCGGGCCGATCTTCGTCGTTCAGGTTGTCGAGCGGCTGGAGCCCGAGATTGTCGTAGGCACCGCCGTCAAGGAGCTTGGCTGTGCGGCCGTTTGCGCACGGAAAGTCGAGATCGCCCAAGACAAGCGGGGTGAGACCGCCCGGGAAGGCGGCCGAGGCGGCGACCGCGTTTGCCAGGCGAAAGTCAGGGGGCGTCTCGATGCGACCCATCACCCAGTCCCCGATGAAATCGCGCTCGAGGCCAAAGCGGACGCCCGTCGTCAGGTTCGAGGCGTTGAAGATGAAGCGGCAACTCGAGGACAGATCCTTGAGATGCAGGCCGTGAAAGAACCACTCGTCGAACTTGTCCGCCAGGAGATTCGTGCGCGTCTTCGGGCCGATGATCCGCCAGATGTCGCGGACGAGGGTCGACTCGAGCGATGTACGGCTGATCTTGCCCACGAGCGGTGCAACGACATGCTCGTCCACGGCCGCCGGAGTGAAGGAAGCCTGCTCGATTTTCTCGTACGCGTGTGCGAACAGGCCATGGGCGACCGAGCCGCCCGAGACGGACGAGACCCAGCGAACCTGAGCGAGCAGGCCGGCGTCGGCCATGAAGCGCAGAACCCCGAGGGCGCTCAGCGTCGCTCGGAAGCCGCCGCCCGAGAAGGCGAGTGCGAAGGGGGGCTGCTTCGGCGGTGCGGGCGGGAAGGCGGATCGGCGCTCGACCTTGCATTCCTCGATGAGGTCGTTCGTCGCGGTGCCGATCGCCGGCGAGCTGAGCGGGGACTCCTGGGTCATGACGGCTCTCGTACCCTCGTGAGTGAGTCTACGCCAGCGCGAGCTCGAGCTGAGCCGGCCTGCTTCGGCGCACTGCCCCCTCTCGCGCGTCCGAACCCTCACGGTCTACAGGCCCTGATCTCGCCACGCGGCGAGCGCGTGACTGGCCTTTTGGGGGGCAAGAAAGGTAACGCGCCGCAGGATGATCTGCGAGGGTGAAGCCTGCCCTTACCGCTCTAGCTGTCGCTGCGCTCTTCCTCGGCGTTGTGTTTCTCGGGGGCAGGTTGCTTGGTGTCTGGGAGGAAGTGGCGCAGCCGAAAGCCTCAGCGCCGCCGCGCGTCCCCGCGTTGGAGGCGACAACCCACGCCGAAGATGCTCTCGGCCGGGACGAGACCGCGCCGAGGAGCGGCGAGAGCTCGCAACGGAAGAAGGCCAAGGCGCGCTGGATCCGGGAAGCCAATGCTCTTTGCACCGGCGCGACTCGGGAAGCACGCGTGCTTGCGCGCAAGTATGAGAATCCAAGCGGCCTCGAAGACCTGCTTGCTCTCGGGGAGGAGACGCTCCAGGCGGAGCGACGGTTTCTGGATCAGCTCGCACGGCTGAAACAGCCGACGGCCGAAAGGCCCCGAATCCAGCAGATGCTTGGCCTCTATCAGGCTCATCACCGATTCTTCCGAAGGGCGGTCTCGGCCCTGCACAGAAACGACATAGAGGCGGCCCTCCAGGCGGGACTGCGTGCAGACGAGTTGATGACGGACGGGCAGGAAATGTTGGCCCTTCAGCTGGGCGCACGGAGATGCAGTGCCAGCGGCGGCAGTCTGGGCAACGGGCCAACCCTCGGGGTCGCTTCGACCGGCTAGAAGACCGCACCTCGATAACGGCGTTCGTTCCGGCGTCTCCCTCTATCGAGGGAGCGAACGAGGCCGGGTCGATGACGATAGTCACGAAATAGAGACAGACGTGGGCGCCGCAGTCACCGTCTGTCTAGCGTCATCCCCTGCGGGCGGCCCTTTGGGGCTCGCCCGTCTCCTTTACCGGGCCGCTTCGACCGAGAATGCCGAGGCGGCGGTTCATACGGATGCGATCGCTGGGCGTAGGGAGCCAAGTCGAACGGCGATGATTGCATCCGCTGCCTCGGCGCTCGCCGGGTGACCGGTCACCGCGCCGATGAACTCGTCCCGTTCCAGCGTGAAGAGCTCTCCATCGCTTGTGGCGACCACGGTCGCCGTGCGCGGAACGTCACGGAGGAGCGCGATCTCGCCAAAGCCCGCCCCGGCTCCGAGGCGTGTCGCCGGCCGGCCCTCGACGAGAACATCAACTTCGCCGCGGCCGACCATGTAGAAAAGCTGGCCGGAATCGCCCTGGTGGAAGACCTCTGCACCTGCGGCCACCGGGAGCGGGGACATGGTCGAGGCGAGCCGCTCGAGGACGGCGGCAGGGAGCGGAGCGAAGATGGGCTGCGAGCGGAGCAGCTCGAGACCCGCGGGCGCCACCTCGGCGTCGAGTGCCCGGAGGGGTCGCCACAAGAGCACGGTAAGGATGGGGAGAAACATCCCGACCGCTACGAGGGCGCCGCGGGCGCCTAGCCCGGAGACAAGGACGGGCGCCACGACCGCACCCAGCGCGATCGCACCGAGCACCATGCTCTCGAGGACGCCGAAGACGCGGGCGAGAACTACCTCCGGGACGGCCCGTTGCAAGAGCGTGAGCCCAGCCACGTCGGCGACGGTGTTCCCGAGCCCGACCACGGCGAGGAGGATCAGTGCGGTGGCGGGCGTCGGCCAAGCGCCGATCAGCGCGATCGGTAGGCCCCACAGGACGAGCCCGATTCCAAAGCTCGACGCGATCCCGCGTCTTCCGACGAGCACGAGCGCCGCGACCGCCCCCAGTAAACCCCCGATCCCGTCCGCCGAGGTCAGGAGGCCGACCCCGGATCCTCCGAGCTCGAGGAGCTCGAGGGCCGTGACGACGATGAGGACCTGGAGCGCCCCGGCGACGAACGTCTGGGCCGCAAAGAGGCCGACGATGAGCCGCAAGCGAGAATCGCTGCCGATGGCGCGAAAACCGGCGAAGGCCTCCCGGAGGATTCCACTCGCGTCGTCAACCGACTCCGCACCGACCTGCTCCGGCTCGTAGCTAATGCGGCTGACCAGGAATGCCGACAGCAGGAACGTCCCGGCCTGGGCGGCGAAGACGACGCCCGTACTCGTGGCCGCCAGGAGTAGCCCACCGAGCGCGGGGCCCGCGAAGAAGGCGACGCTCTCGATCGTGGTCGAGGCGACGTTCGCGGAGGTGAGCTCCTCCGGCGTCCGAGCGAGAGAGGGCAGAAGGGCGACCTGCGCCGGGCGGAATGCGGTCGAGACGAGGGCGACGAGACCCGCGAGGGCGAAGACGACACCGGCGGGCGCCTGGGCCAGGACGGCGACCGCCGCGCCGGCCACGGCGAGTGCGCGGACGAGATCGGCGGCGACCATGACGCGCTCCCGCCTGAAGCGGTCGCTCAGGAGCGCCGCGAAGGGCGCCGCAACCGCGGACGGGAGCATGCGGATGAGGCCGACGAGCCCGACCGCCGCCGGCCCGCCCGCGTCGTAGGCGAAAACGGAAAGCGCCACGATCGATGCCCATTCGCCCGTGACGGAAGCTGCCCAGGCGAGCTCCAACCGGCGGATGTTTGGGTTACGAAAAATCTGGGCGAATGCCCGGAACGGCTCGAGAAGCCGAGCTTGCAGGCCCTGGCGCATTCGCAAAGGTTGGCAGCCTCAGTTGCATTTTCATAGCCGGGTGGGAAGATGCAGGCTGGGTACTACGTCTAGAGAGCGACAAGCGCGCTGCCGCGCGGCGACCGAAAGGAGAGCGTATGTCGGAGCAAGAGCGTGAGCGGACCGTCTCCAAAGAGGGCACCGACGCTGACGACGTCGAAGCCCACATGAGGCGACGTGAAGAGGCCGAGCCCCGCGAGGGCGAGGCCGGTATGCGTCGTGAAGGTGACGATCCCGACGTCGAGGGCCACATCAAGCGTTAGCCCTCCGAACTGGGGGCGGGGTAAACCCGCCCCCAGTTTCATTTCTTCCGGAGCACCTCGTCGAGTGCCTCGAGCAGTCGTAGCCCGGCGTCGCGCGCTTCACCTTCGAGCGCGTCCAGGGCCTCAGCGACGCGGGCGACGGCCATGAGTTCGCCACCGCTCCCGGCGAGCACCGCTTTTGCACGGCGGGCGGCCTGAAGGAGATCGAGCGCAATCGCAGCCTGGCCGGCGAAGAGCCCCAGCAGATCCATCTCCTCGAGCGGTGAACGGGCTCGTTCTGCCCGGTCGAGCACCTCGAGGACCCCGAGCGCCCGCTCCTCGTGCAAGAGCGGCACCGCCATCAGTGCTCGCGGCACATAGCCCGTCGCCTCGGCGAGATCGCGTGCGAACCGCGGATCCTTCGAGACGTCCTCAAGTACGAGGGGCTGACGCGTGGCGAGCACCCAGCCCGCGATCCCGGTGCCTGCGGGGAAGCGCGACCCGACGAGCTCGGCCGAGCCGAGCCCGGAGGCCGCCTCGAAGACGAGCTCGCCCGTGTCCTCGTCTAGCAGGAAGATAGAGGAGGCGTGCGCGCCGAAGATCGCTCGCGCCACGTCGACGATCGAGCCAAGCAACGCGAGATGCGCCTCCTCGGAGGCGAGCACGCCGACGGCGGTGGCCGCCCTGAGCTGATCGGGGTCCGTCACTGCGTGCCTCCAACGTTTGTTGAAACCAAGTAGAGGACGCTCTTCAACTGGAAGGGTGTCAGTTCCGGGTGCTTGCTGAGGATGAGCGCGCAGATCGCCGAGATGTGCGGCGTCGCGAAGCTGTTCCCGCTGACCCGGATCTGGCCGCCGCCGAGCCAGGCGACATCGACATTCACCCCACGCGCGAAGAACTCGACCGGAGGCGTCGGGTTGTAGAAGAAATCGAGTCCCTCCGGGCTTTCGTGGCTTCCGACAGAGATCACTGACGCGAATCGCCACGGGTAGCTCTCGACGGGCAGGTTGTGCGCGGAGGCGACGAGCATCGTCTTGCCGAAGTACGCCCGGTCCGCGATCTCGTGCAGCGTCTCGGCAAACTGGCGCTTCGTCGTCGAGAGGCTCATGTTGATCACGTCGAATCCTTGCTCGACCGCCCATTTGAGACCTCCGAGTAGCGCGGGCCCACTGCCCGTGAAGCCTGCCCCCAGGACACGGACGCTGAAGAGGCTGCACTCCGGGGCGAGCGCACGGACGATCCCGGCACAGGCGGTCCCGTGCCCGCAGAGGTCTCCCTCCTCGTCCTCCTCGACGACGAGCTCTCCGTCCTCGGCGACCGTGACTGCGACTGCCCCGTCGACGTCTCCTACGAGAGGATGGTTCGGCTCGACACCGCTGTCGATGATGCACACGGTCGCACCTTTGCCGGTCGAGCCTCCGAGCGCCCACTCACGGTTGACACGATCAGGCCACTCCAGGGGTATCGCGATTCGATCGACTGCGTCCCGAGGCAGGCTCCACGCCGGAAGCTCCTCTTCGCCATGGTGCGACGCCGTTTCCACCTAGGCGCCGCGGCCGAGCGTACGCCTGGCGCACGCCGCGCTCCGCTCGACCAGGAGACGCGCAAGGACAACACGCTCGTCAGCGCGCGCCGCGGCAAGGTTGATCACGACGAGATTGGCGGCCGCTTGCGCGCCTGCTGCGGCGAGGACTGCTGCGGCAGCCGCGTCGGCGCGAACCTCTTCGCTTCCGAGCTCGGCGATCGTGGAGGCGAGCTCGGCGACGTCGTACCCTGTCTCCGCGATCGCGAGAGGAACTTCGGCGGCACGGCTAAGCGCCTGGCATATGGCCTCATCCCGCTCGGCAGGGTCAAGCTCGTCGCGACTCCGTAGCGTCGCGAGGGCCTCGGCGTACACCTTCGCGTCCGCCTCTACGAGCGGCACCACCCTGGCGCGGAGGGCGTCCGCCTGTGCGATCGCCCCGGGTGCGCCCTCCCAGGTGTCGCGTGATGCCCGAGCCGCCATGCCCGCGAGCCCCGCGGAGATCGCCAGGACGACAGCTGCGGTGGATCCACCTCCCGCGGCGGTCCGTCCGTCTGCAAGCCGCTCGGCGAACTCCCGAACACTCAGGTCGAGCAGTTCCGCGGGAGCTGTAGGCGTTTTCATCGCGACATCCTCGCATCGAATGACACGCCACGGAAGAACGCAGCAGGCTCGGCCGTCCAGTGAGTAAGAGTCGAGAGGAGGAGACTGTGCTGAGTTCCGCCGTTCACCAAGAGCTCGCCCGGCAGCGCCAGGCCGATATCGCTCGCCAGGCCGAGCGTCATCATTACGTTGCCACCGCGAAGAAGGAAGGCTCGATAGGCGTCACCTTCGCGTGGGTCTCTACGGTTCTGCACCGGATCACGATCCCCGGCCACCCGTCGAGGAAGCCGCAGCCCGCCCTCTAAGAGGGCGTCAACCGTCGCCGGTCCCTCCTGTGGGGGGCCGGCTGACCCGCTCCCTCACGATCTAGCAGAGAGCGTCTACGAGTTCGCCGAGGCGATCTCGCGGTGCGCCTCCGTCCCTCTGTCTTGCTGGCGGCTCAGCGCGTCGAGAAGCTGCTCTCGGCTTGCGTTGCCGCCACTCAGGATCAGCGCGACCATTTTTCCAGTCAGCTGCTCGCGCTGGCGGAGGGCAGCTGCCAAGGGTGCCGCGCCTGCCGCTTCGACAAGGTTGCGTGTCGCTTCGATCATCATTGCCTGGGCAGCGCGGATCTCGTCGTCGCTGACGAGAACGAAGTCGTCGAGCAACCGCCAGAGGATCTGTTGCGGAAGCTCGAAGGCCGTGCGCGTGGCCAGTCCTTCGGCAAACGTCTCCATCCTGTCCTCGACGAGCTCACGCGCCTGCCAGGAACGGTAGGCGGCCGGTGCCGCGTCCGACTGGACACCGATCACTCTGATGGCTGGGTTGACCGCCTTGGCGACGATGCAGGCGCCGGCTGCACCGCTGCCGCCGCCGATCGGGACGAGAATTACCTCTGTCTGGGGCTGCTCCTCGAGGATCTCGAGCGTCTCTGTCCCGACTCCGGCGATCAGCAGCGGCTCGTTGCCCGAGTGCACGTAACGGTAGCCGTGCTCGCTGGCGAGCTGTTCGCAATGCTCGCGCGCGTCGTCGAAGTCGCGCCCGTGGAAGACGAGCTCTGCGCCGAGACCGCGCATCGAAGCAACCTTGACTGGATTCGCTTGCTCGGGGACGCAAACCGTCGCCTGTACGCCGAAGAGCCGAGCGGCATAGGCAACCGACTGGCCGTGGTTCCCGGTCGACGCGGCGATGACGCCCCTCTCGCGCTCCTCCGAGCTGAGCTGTGAGATCAGGTTGACGCCGCCGCGAACCTTGAAGGCACCGACCGGCTGGTGGTTCTCGTGTTTGACGACTACGTGTGCGTCGAGCATCTCGTCGAGGCTCGGGTAGCCGAAAAGCGGCGTCGAGCGTAGATGCGGCGAGATGTGTCGTCGCGCCTCGAGCACGTCGGCGAGTGTTGGCACCTGCCACTCCATAGATGCGCTCGACCGTAGCGGAAGGTCAGGTTTGGTCGCCAGCGGCCGCACGCGCCGCGCGAACCCGTGGCCCCGAGTGGGGCGAGCCTCTCGAAGGGCTCATTGAGCGTAAGCCGTCAACTGCGGCATCCTCGTCGACTACGCCAACGGACTGCCGGCCGCCGAGCAAGCCGCGGTCGCCGGTGCGGTCCAGCACTACGACGGAAACGACATACTCGCCGACCCGGTGTCGGTCTCGCTCCTCCTCGGATTCTTCGGAGTGGGTGGTGGCGATGCTGGCGGCCGCGATCGCCTTCCGCCGTGCCGGAGCCGGCTGGCCGGTGACCCTGCTCGTGGGCTTCGCCAGCCTGTTCGCCGTCCATCCGCCCCCGGTGGGCCCGGTCGGCCTCTTCTGCTTGGCCGCCGCGGCCGTGCTGATCGAAGGTGCCAGGGCACGCGGCGCGAAGGTCCCTTTCCAGCAGCCGACCTGAGTGCTCCGGTCGGCCACAACTAAGTTGACCTCGAGTCCGGAAGTTTCGTCCAGTCTCGACCGAAGGAGGCATCGAATGAGCATGTCCGGCAATACCGGCCCTCTTGGCCGACCGCGTGGGATCGGGTTCGGGATTCTCCTGTTCATCGTCACGCTGGGGTTCTATAGCTGGTACTGGGCCTTCAAGACACACGAGGAAATCAAGCAGCACAGCGGCGAGGGCCTCGGCGGCGTGCTCGGCCTCGTCATCTGGATCCTCATCAGCCCAGTCAGCGCCTTCGTAATCCCGTCGGAGATCGGGAAGATGTACAAGCAGGATGGGCGGGAGCCGCCGGTGACCGGCTGGACTGGTCTGTGGCTCTTTCCAGGCGCCATCTTGGTCATCCCGGCAATCGTCTGGTTCGTGAAAGTGCAAGGCTCACTCAACCGGTACTGGGAGGAGAAGGCTCGCGCGGAAGCGCCCGTCGCCTAAAGCGAGAACAGGACTCGGGCGGTATCACATTTAGCCCTTGTCGTACTCGTCGTGGCGGCGGAACCACTGCCCGGTCTCGTTGCGTCCCTTCGGTGCTCGGTCGAGCCATTGGTACATGCCCCAGAGGGCGTCCATGCCCCGGGCATAGGCAGAGTAGGTGTGGTAGACGGCACCGTCCTCGCGCGCGAACGCGCTCATCCCGGGCGCCTCCCGCGTGTATGTCGCGGTATCCGTTCCGACCGAGGCCGCGATCTCGGCGAGAAGGCCGTCGCTGGCTTCCAGGAACGGCTTCACGTCCATCGACCGGTAGTTGTATTCGACGCTGCCCTCGCGCTGCTGCTCCTCGATGAACGAGACGTTGAAGTCGAAGTTGAAATCGCTTCCGAGCGAGGACGCCCACGGGAAGCTCCACCCCATCCGACGCTTGTAGGCCTGGATGTCAGCGATAGGCGCGCGCGACACGGCCGTCATCGCCACGTCGTGATTCTCGAGGTGGACGACGAAGCCGCTGTAGCAATCCGCTACCGCTGAGCAGGCCGGGCACCCCGCCGTGTACTCAGGCCCGAACATGAAGTGGTAGATAAGGAGCTGGGAGCGCCCTCTGAAAAGATCCGCCAGCGAATCGCTGCCCTCGTCGGTATCGAAGCGGTAGTCCTTGTCGATCAGGACCCAGGGAAGCTCCTGCCGCTGCCGGGCAAGCTCGTCGCTGCGCCGGGTCAACTCCTTCTCGGCCTCGAGTAGCTCGAGCCGGGCCGCAAGCCAGTCCTCACGTGTTCCTTTCGTGTGCTCCGTCATCGCGTTTCCTCCTTTTGTCACATCGGTAGGACGAGTCCGGGAATCGACGACGGCGCGATGACGATCAGTATTCCAATGCCGACGATCGCCAGCGCTACCGGCACGTCAATGGAGGCTCTCGGCGGCAGCAGCTTCTGGGCGAGGATGAGGCCCGCGATGATGGACATCCAGGTGACACTCATGATGCCGAGCGCGACCAGCACCACCATCAGCCCGATGCTCGAGCCAACGCAGTAGAGCCCGAACTGGAATCCAGAGCGGACGCTCGTGAAGCAGCGCCGGCGGCAGTCGCGCTTGAGCGGCGTGAGCTCATAGAGGCCGGCCGCGACCGTCAGCGCACCGGCGGCGAAAGTGCCGTGCGGCTGGTACAGCGCGTACACCGCGACCCCGACCAATGTCCAGACGGCGACATACGAGCCGGCGAACAGCGGCGCGGCGAGCGCACGACGGTTGACGCGGATGAATCTCAAGGCTGCCGGAACGGCGCCGGGGAGCATCATCGCCGCCATCATCGGCACCCAGACGGCGATGAAAAACACGAACGCGCCGAGATCGGTCGCGGGTCCCATATCCATGCCGCTCATCTTCTGAACCGCGACGAACCAGCACGCGGCGGCGAAACCGAGCGTCGAGGTGAGTGTGACTGCAGTCTTCGATGCCTTAGTACTCGTCATGGCGGCGACGGGGACCCAGGGCAGCTCCTTTCGCTGCTTCGCCAGCTCCTCGTCGAGGTTGCCCAGCTCCTGTTCGCGCTCGTGCAATGCGTTGCTGGCGGCTCGCCACTCCTCCTGCGTTCCTACCTTGTGCTTCGTCATTCGCGTTCCCCTCCTGTGTGGTGCCTGAGCCTTAGACCTGTCATGGCCCGGGAACTCATCGCCGGAACTACGCCCACGCCGGGATCCACGGGAAAGAGGCTACGCCGTGCCGAGCTCAGCCAGCCGCCGTTCGAGTAGGCGCCGCTCGGCGTCGTCGTGGACCAGTGCCAGCGCACGGCCGTAGGCCTCGCGAGCCTCTACAGTGCGACCCTCGTCGAGTGCAGGGCGGGGTGCGCGAGGCAGTCAGCCAGTCGGGCTCGCGTCGCGACTGCCTGGCCGCCGCGCGTCCGCATCGAAGATCCCCGTCTGATAGGCAAGCACGACTGCTTGGACGCGGTCGCGAAGGTTGAGCTTCCGGAGGATGTGCGTCACGTGTGTCTTGACGGTGGTGTCGCTGATGTAGAGCTCTTGCGCGATTTCGCCGTTCGAAAGGCCATGGGTGATCAAGCGAAAGATCTCTCGTTCGCGCTCGCTGAGATCCTCGAGCTCCTGCGGAGGCGCGGGGCGGGGCAGACGGGCGAACCTTTGGATCACCCGTTTGGTGATCGTCGGTGAGAGAAGCGCCTCACCTGCGGCAACGGTGCGGATAGCTGCGATCAGCTGTTCGGGAGAGTCGTCCTTGAGGACGAAGCCGCTTGCGCCGGCTCTCAGTGCCTCGTAGACGTATTCGTCGAGGTCGAACGTCGTGAGAATCAGGATCCGCGCGCCGTCGTCCGCCGAGAGGATGCGTCGAGTCGCCTGAAGCCCGTCGAGCTCGGGCATGCGGATGTCCATCAGGACGACGGCTGGATGAAACCGGGAGGTCTTGTCCACCGCCTCGAGCCCGTTGCTCGCCTCGGCCACGACTTCGATGTCCTCCTCGCCTGCGAGCAGCATGCGAAAGCCGGCGCGCACCATCGACTGGTCGTCGGCTACGAGCACGCGGATCGTCATGATCGATCGTCGCCGAGCGGGAGGCGTGTGCTGAGGAGGAAACCGCCCCCGGTTGCCGTTCCCGCAGTCATCTCACCACCGTAGATCATGACGCGTTCGCGGACGCCCACGAGCCCATGACCGAGGCCGTCGCTCGTCGCGCTGCCCTGGCCGTTGTCGCGTACTTCGATCTCTAGCTCATCTGGCCAATAGCGGACTGTCACGTTGGCGACAGTGGCGCGCGCGTGCTTGAGAGCGTTGGTCAGACCTTCTTGAACGATGCGATAGGCAGAGAGTTCGACCCCCCGCGGGAGCGGGAAAGGCTCCCCGTCGACACGCAGCTCGACGGGCAGGCCGGCGCGGCCGATTTCTTCCACGAGCAAGTCGAGGCCGTCGAGGCCAGGTTGCGGCAAGAGCTCGGCTTCGTCCCCGTCCGGGCGGATGGCCGCCAGGAGACGACGCATCTCGGCAAGCGCTGTGCGGCCGGCCCGCTCGACGCTCCTGAGCGCATCGCGGTCGTCGGCCTGCGCTTCGGGGAGCTTATGCCTGACGGCGCCGACCTGGAGCACCATCACGCTGACGGCATGGGCGACGATGTCGTGCAGCTCGCGCGCGATCCGCGCGCGCTCCTCTGCCACCGCGATGCGCGCGGCCGCCTCGCGGTCCCGCTCGGCCTGCGTCGCGCGCATCTCGGCCGCTTCGGCCTTCTCTGCACGTTCGCGCAGGGCAAAACCCGCGGCCCAGCCAATCGCGAAGTTGACGGGGATGAAGACGAGTTCGGCGGCGGGGTGGCCGGGGATGTTGTAGACGACGGTCGTAATGCCTCCGAGCACGATCGCCAATCCGATCCACGCCTTTCTGACGTCGCGCAGGTTCCCGAGCAGGAACGAGGACGCAATCCCGACCGGAAAGAGGCTGACCATGAACGGGACCAGCAGGCCGTCGACGAACGAGAGCGCCGTCGCTATGAGCCAGTACGCCGCCGGAGAGGCGAAGGGAAAGCGCTGACGGGCGAAGAGCGGAAGCACCATCACCGCCACCGCAGGGACGGCTAACCACAGCGACGTGCTCGGCGCACCCGGCGAGTTGCGTCCGATGATCAGCTCGAGCATGGCCGCGATTCCCAGGACCGCGATCAGCAGCTCGAACCAGAACTCACGCGCGAGGTATCGGACCCGGCTCACGCGGTGAACGTACCGCACCCTCTCCCGACGCGCCTCCTACCTAAGTAGGACTCACGAATCGTCAGTCAGTACGACCCCGAATGCGGCCTTCCGACGACGTAATGGCCCCGCCGCCGCCGTAGCGTCGATCGCAGAGTTCTTCAAATGCGAAGGAGGAAGGCCATGTCCGATACGAGGCCAAACAACCTGGCGGCCCGCATGGGGCGCTGGAGCGCCGACCACTGGAAGACCGCGACGTTCGGCTGGCTCGCATTCGTCGTCGTCGTTTTCGCCCTGGCCGGGATGGTAGGGACGAAGAGCATCGATTCGAACAAGCCCGGGCCGGGCGAGGCCGGGAGGATGGACGCGATCCTCGACGCGGGCTTCAAGCAGCCTGCCGGTGAGAGCGTCCTGATCCAGAGCAGCTCGCTTCGAGTGAGCGACCCGGCGTTCACGCAAGTAATCGACGACGTCGCGGCACGGATCGAGACGCTCGGAGCGGTTCAGAGCGTGCGCTCACCCCTCGACCCGGGCAACGCGAGCCAGATCGCACCGGGCGAGCATGCGGCGCTCATCGAGTTCGAGATCCGAGGAGACGCCGACGACGCAGTGGACAAGATCGGCCCCGTCCTCGACCGAGTGGACGTGGCTCAGACCGTTCATCCCGAGTTCTTCATCGGCGAGTTCGGCGACGCCAGCTCGGTCGACGCAGTCGAGACGGCGTATGCGGACGATCTCGAGAAGGCCGGTCAGCTCTCCTTGCCGATCACGCTGCTGATCTTGGTGATCGCGTTCGGCGCACTCGTGGCCGCGGGCATTCCGCTGCTGCTCGGGCTGACCGCCGTCGTCGCCACCTTCGGTCTCGTCGCGCTCTCCAGCCACTTCCTGCCCATGGCTCAACAGGCCCCCGCGATCGTGCTCCTGATCGGGCTTGCGGTCGGCGTCGACTACTCGCTGTTCTACTTGAAGCGCGAGCGGGAGGAGCGTGCAGCGGGACGTGGCCGGCGGGCCGCAGTCGAAGCAGCTGCCGCCACATCCGGCCGCTCGGTGCTCATCTCCGGCCTGACGGTCATGACGGCGATGGCGGGCATGTTCCTCACCGGTGACGAGATTTTCGCCTCGCTGGGCGTCGCGACGATTCTCGTCGTCGCCGTCGCGGTCCTCGGCTCGCTCACCGTCCTGCCGGCCTTGCTGTGCAGGCTCGGCGACAACGTCGACCGGCCCCGCGTTCCACTGGTGAGTCGCCTTCGGCGCAACGACGGCGAAAGCCGAATCTGGGGCGCGATCGTCGACCAGGTCATGCGTCGGCCGCTACTGTCTGTAGTTCTCTCCGGCGGGTTGCTGGTGGCGCTTGCGGTTCCCGCGTTCCAGCTTCGCATGGTCACTGCGGGCCCCGACACGTTCCCGCAGTCCCTCCCCGTGGTCCAGACCTACGATCGGATGCAGCAGGCATTCCCCGGCGAGGCTCTTCCCGCCAACGTGGTCGTGAAGGCTCCGGACGTGAACGCTCCGGCGATGCAGGCGGCAATCCAACGGCTCGAGGAGCGGGCCCTGGCCAGCGGCCGCATGCACGACCCGATCACAGTCGACGTCAACAAAGACGCGACGGTCGCGAACATCACGGTGCCGATCGACGGCAAGGGAACCGACGCGGTCTCGGACGCCTCTCTCGCCGCGCTGCGGGACGTCGTCCCGGAGACGGTGGGTGCGGTTCCCGGCGCGGAATCAGGTGTCACGGGGCTCACCGCCCAGTGGACCGACGCCACGGACGAGATCAAGTCGAAGCTGCCCCTCGTGTTCGCGTTCGTGCTCGTGTTCGCGTTCGTGGTCATGCTGTTCGCCTTCCGCTCGCTCGTGATCGCGGCGAAGGCGATCCTGCTCAACCTGCTATCGGTGGGCGCGGCATACGGAGTGCTCGTGCTCGTCTTCCAGCACGGCGTCGGTAAGGGCCTGCTCGGGTTCAGCTCGACCGCCGGGATTGATCCGGTGGTCCCGCTACTCCTGTTCGTGATCCTGTTCGGGCTTTCGATGGACTACCACGTGTTCATCCTCAGCCGAATCCGCGAGGCGTTTCAGCGTGGTGTCGGAAGTGATGAAGCGATCTCCTACGGGATCAGGTCGACCGCAGGTGTCGTCACGAGTGCAGCGATCGTGATGGTCTTCGTGTTCGCGATCTTCGGGACCCTCTCGATGCTCTTCTTCAAGCAGTTCGGCGTCGGGCTTGCCACCGCGGTCCTCCTCGACGCGACGATCGTCAGGGCCGTGCTCCTTCCCGCTTCGATGAAGCTGCTCGGAGACTGGAACTGGTACCTGCCGAGCTGGCTCCAGTGGCTGCCTCGCTTCGACCTCGAATCCGAGGCTCCGCCCGAGGGCGGGCCGACCCCTGTCTCCGCCTAGACCGATGGTCAACCCCCGGGCCGTCATGGCCCGGGGGTGACCGCGAAAGGACGCGTGCCTCATGACCGTTCCAGCCGACAAAGAGAGCAGAAGCCGAATCGTCGAGCCGGCCCGAGCCTTCACGCCTGGGCGAATCGTTGCCCTCGCGCTCATCGGGCTCGCCCTGCTCGGTCTCGCGTACCTGCGTTTCGGCGGCGGCTCGGATCCGGTCTCCGTGCCCGAGGGTGCCCAGGCGGGCGACCTGATCCTCGACCGCTGTCATTACGAGACCGAGAACGGCGGCTACGAGGCCGACTGCGGAACGCTCGTCGTCCCGGAGAACAGGGCCGATCCGCAGTCGCGGCTGATCGCTCTACCGGTCACTCGCATCCGGGCTCGCTCAGAGCGCCCGGGAAACCCAGTCTTCCGCCTCGAGGGTGGCCCCGGGAAGACGAACATGAAGTTCTCCGCAGCGAGCCGCATCGCGGACGGCCGCGACGTCGTCCTTGTCGGCTACCGCGGCGTAGATGGTTCGTCGGTGCTCGACTGCCCGGAGGTCGAGTCGGCGCTCAAGCACTCGACCGACTTGCAAGGAGAGAAGTCCTTCCGCGCGTACGGCGACGCCTTGCAGTCCTGCGCGGATCGACTTACCGACGACGGCGTCGATCTCGCCGGCTACAGCCTGGCGCAGCGGGTCGACGATCTCGAGGACGCGCGCGCGGCGCTCAACTACGACCGCATCGATCTGGTGAGCGAGAGCGCGGGTACGCGCACGGCGATGATCTACTCCTGGCGCTACCCGGAGAGCATCGACCGGTCGGTGATGATCGGAGTGAACCCGCCCGGCCACTTCCTCTGGGACGCGAAGACGACCGACGAGCAGATCCGTCGCTACGTCGACGCCTGCTCCAAGGACAAAACCTGCAGCAAGCGGACCGCCGACCTCGCGGCATCGATGAGGGAGACCGCGGCCGACATACCCGACCGCTGGTTCTTTCTGCCGATCAAGGAGGGCAACGTGCGCGTCGCGTCCTTCTACGGGCTCGCGGAATCGACCTCGGAGAACGCCCCCCTTTCGTCACCGATGACGCTCGACTCATGGCTCTCCGCGGCCGAGGGCGATGCGAGCGGGTTCTGGTTCCAATCGCTCCTGGCCGATATCGCCTTTCCCACGGCATTCGTCTGGGGCGAGTATGCCGCCGCCGCGAGGGCCGACGCCCAAGCGGCGAGCGACTACTTCTCCTCCGGCGGGCAGGAGCGCAGTTCGAACCTCGGCTATGCGGCAACGGCGTTCGGCTGGGGCGGCGGCCGCCTGACCGATGGCTGGCCCGCCGTGCCGGACGAGGGCGACTTCAGCCAGGTGCGGACGTCGGCGGTAGAGACACTTCTCATCGGCGGGAGGCTCGACTTCGCGACGCCGCCGCAGTGGGCGACACGCGACCTGCTCCCGCACCTGCCGAACGGCCAGCAGGTCGTGCTGGACGGGTTCGGGCACTCGTTCGACTTCTGGACGTACCAGCCGGAAGCCAGCAGCCGGCTGATCAACACCTTCTTCGACAGCGGCGAGGTCGACGACTCGCTCTACAAGCCTGCGAGCGTCGACTTCACACCCGAGGTCACGCAGACGGCGCTCGCCAAGGGCATCGCCGGCACGATGGTGGGGCTGGCGCTACTCACCGTCCTCTCGCTGCTGTGGATGGCTCGCCGGGTGCATAAGCGGGGCCGCATGGGGCGGAAGTCCAGCGCGTTGCTCCGGTCGCTGTACCCATTCGTCCTCGGCCTGGGTGGATGGTTCCTCGGTGTCTTGACGGTCATCACGATCATGCCCGGCGTCCCTCTCGACGATGAGCTGCTCGCGGCTCTCTCGGTGGGCTTGCCGATCGGGCTGGGCATCTACTGGGCGTGGGTTCATCGCAACTGGTCCGCAGGAACGAAGACGGTGGGTTTCGTGGCGGCAATGGGAGGCGCACTCGTCGGTGCGTGGCTGGGGTTCAACGCCACCGCCGACTTGCTGGCGCTCGTCACCGCAATCGTCGGAGCGGCCGTCGGCGCAAACCTGCTGCTGATCGTCCTCGGGATGACATCGGCCCCGTCGGTTCGTGATCGTTTCCCGGCGGCCACATCGTCGCCGGCACCGTCGGGTTCCGGGGCCTGAACGCCGCCGAGACGTTGGCCGGGTGATTGTGGGTGACGAAACAGACAACAGCGCCACGCGCAGTGACCTGCCGGCCGCGAGTTCGGAACGCCGGCGTCGATCATCGTGCGACCGCTTCACGGCAAGGCTATAGCGCGGCCAAGGTCGCCCACGAGCGGCGGGGGTACGCTCGCGTCGTGTCAACCGGAGCGTCGCAGGGTGGACAGGTCCGAAGCGCGGAGCTGGTCGCAGCCCTGTGTCTGGCGTCGGACCTGGGCATGGGGTTCCCGTTCGAGCACGGCCTGCATAGCACTCTGATCGCGATGCGGCTCGCCGACCGCCTCGGGATCGACAGCGAGAACGTCTCGCAGACCTACTTCGCCTGCCTTCTCTGCCATTCGGGCTGCACCACGGACGCGCACGTCACCCCGGAGGTCTTCGGCGATTCGCTGATGACTCAGTTCCATCCCGTCAGGTACGGCTCGGGACGCGAAGTCCTGACTGGACTCCTGCGCGCGCTTCCCGACCCGGAGAGCCGGGGACTGGTGCGTGCGGGCCAGGTCGCCCGGCGGCTGCCGAGGATGGCTCGGGAGATGCGCCCGCACCTCACCGCCACGTGCGAGGTGGCTGGGATGCTTGCCGATGGGTTGGGTCTCTCAGGGTCGGTGCAAGGCCTCTTCGCGCATCGGTTCGAGCGCTGGGACGGCCACGGCCCGCTCGGTCGCGCTAAGGGCGATCAGATCGCGCTGCCGATGCGGATCGTCCATCTCGCAGCGGACGCCGCCTTCCAACGCCTGCTCGGAGGCGAGGAACGCGTCGTGCGCCTGGTCCGAGACCGCGCGGGGCACGCCTTCGACCCGGAGGTCGCCGCCTGCCTCGCCGAGCATGCCAGGGAGATCCTCGCCTTGGACGAGCACGCCTCGGTTTGGGAAGAGACGCTCTCCTACCAGCCACACCCGCCGCTGTTGCTCGAGGGGGAGACTCTGGATCGCGCGCTCGCAGCGATGGGTAATTTCGCCGATCTGATCTCGCCGTATCTGGCGGGTCACTCCGCGGCTGTGGCGGAACTTGCCGCGGCGTCGGCGCGGATTTGCCGGATCGACGAGGCCGGTGTCGCTCCGCTTCGACACGCGGCGCTCGTCCATGACCTCGGACGGGTCGCGATCCATTCGCGGATCTGGGAGAAGCCCGGACCGCTGAACGCGGATGAGTGGGAGCAGGTGAGGCTCCATCCCTATTACACCGAGCGGGTCCTCGCGCGCTCGGAGTTCCTGGCGGCGCTCGCGCCCGTTGCCGGAGCCCACCACGAGCGCCTCGACGGCTCCGGGTATTCTCGCGGAGCCACCGGTGCGGAGCTCACGCTGCCTGCTCGCCTGCTGGCCGCGGCCGACGCTTATTGCGCCATGACGGCACCGCGGCCCCACCGCGAGCCACTTCCGGCCGAGCAGGCAGCGGACGAGCTCGCGCGGGAGGCGAGTGCGGGACGGCTCGACGCCGACGCGGTGATCGCGGTCGTGGACGCGGCCGGGCAGCAGGTGCCGCGGCTCGAGAGGCCGGCTGGGCTCACCGAGCGCGAGGCCAGGGTCGTCGGCATGCTCGCCCGCGGCATGCAGACCAAGCAGGTCGCGGGCGCGCTCGGGATCTCGACTAAGACGGCCGACCACCACATCCAGAACGCCTACCGCAAGATCGGCGTGTCGACCCGCGCGGCGGCGACCCTGTTTGCGATGGAGCACGGGCTGGTGGCATGGGGAGAACTCCCGATTGTCCGGCCAGCGGCCCGCTCGTAGCGTCTCCGTCAGCTGCAGAGCTGAACCCAAAGGAGCGCAATGCCGAACGACTCGATGCACGCCACCGGAGAGGCAGGCTCATTCGCGGGAATCCGGACTGCCGCCGTCGACGGGGCCGCGCTTGCGTACCGCGAGCAGGGCGAGGGCGAGCCTGTTGTCTTCGTGCACGGCAGCGCCGACGATCTCCGCTCGTGGGACCAGCAGCTCCCGGCGATCGGCGCCTCCTACCGTGCGATCGCCTACAGCCGCCGCTACGCGCGGCCCAACGAGGACATTGAGCCGGCTGCGGACAACCAGACGCTCCCGCACGTGAACGACCTGGTCACCTTCCTGCAGATGATGGACGCCACGCCCGCCCACCTCGTCGGCCATTCGTGGGGCGGGCTCATCTCTTTGCTGGCCGCGATTCGGCACCCGCAGGTCGTGCGCAGTCTCGTGCTCCAGGAGCCGCCCGTGCTTTCGCTCTTCATTAGCACGCGTCCGCGTCCTACGGAGCTGCTCCGGCTTTTCGTTCGGCGGCCGAGGACCGCGCGTGTGATCCTCAGCTTCGCCGTGAAGACGGCTTTGCCCGCCGAGAAGGCCTTCCGGCGGGGCAACGACGAGGCGGCGATGCAGGTATATGCCCTTGGTCTGCTCGGCAAGGACACCTGGGAGCGGCTTCCACAGGAGCGCAAGCAGCAGGCGCGCGAGAACCTGAACACACTGCGGGCGCAAGTGCTCGGTGCCGGCTTCCCACCGCTGAGCGACGACGACGTGCGCGGTGTCTCGGCTCCGACGCTGCTCATGACCGGAGAGCGGAGTCCCGCCTACCTGCCGCGGCTGACCGACCGTCTGGAGCAGCTGCTGCCGAACGCCGAGCGCGTCGAGATCGCTGGCGCGTCGCACCTCATGAGCGAGGAGAACACAAGCGCGGTCAACGAGGCGATCCTCGGGTTTCTCGCTCGCCATACCTTGCAAACTGTCGGTTGATGAGGATGGGTCGTGCGTAGTCGATGTGAGTCCCGAGCCGCCGCGCGAAGGCGTTGCCTCCCCCGGCTCAGGCGCCGGAGAGGGCCATCGAGAGAGGGGGGGTCGTGGCGCGGGATGCGGAAACCAGTCGGGTCGCTAGGCGTCAGAAAACCCCTGCAAATAGAGACGGGAGCGACGGGACTCGAACCCGCGACCTCCGGCGTGACAGGCCGGCGTTCTAACCAGCTGAACTACGCCCCCTGGCGCGCGGGGCATTGTACCGGCCCCGCGTCTGTTCGAGGACGGGCCGGTGAGCCGCGCCTCTCTACTCGAACTCGGGCAGGATCTCGCGCGCGTAAAAGTTAAGGAAGCCCTGCTGGTCGGGTCCCACCTGGTGGACATAGACGTGGTCGTAGCCGGCCGCCTCGAACTCGCGGATCTGCTCTTTGTGCCGCTCCGGGTCTGGCCCACAGACGACAGACTCGGCGACGTCGTCCTCAGTCACCATCGTCGCTGCTTGCTCGAAATGTTCTGGGAGCGGAAGCTCCTGGGAGAGGGCCCCCTGGAGGCCACCGTTGGGCCAGATCTCGTACGCGGTCTGCCGGGCTTCCTTCTCCGTCTTCGCCCAGCAAACGTGAGCCTGGCCAAGCTTGGGCTTTCCGGCTCCTCCCGATGACTCGAACCGCTCGGCGATCTCCTCGTCGGGCGCGACCGTGACGAGTGCGTCACCGATGCGCCCGGCAAGTTCCGCCGCGAGCGGCTGGGAGGCCGCCACGTAGATCTCGGGAGGCTCGTCCGGCAGTGTGTAGAGGCGCGCGTTCTCGACCGTGTAGTACTTGCCACGGTGGGTCTGGTACCCGCCTTCCCAGAGAAGGCGAATCACCCTGACGGCCTCTTCAAGCATCTCGAGTCGCTTGTCGGGCGCCGGCCAGTGGCTGCCGAGGATGTGCTCGTTCAGGTTCTCGCCGGTGCCGACGCCGAGGAAGAACCGGCCGGGCATCATCGCAGTGGACGTTGCCGCTGCGTGCGCCACGATCGCAGGATGGATCCGCATCGTCGGACAGGTAACGCCCGTCCCGAGCCGGAGGCGCTTCGTTGCCTGGGCGATCCCGCCGATCACGCTCCAGACGAACGGACTCTCTCCTTGCGCGTCCACCCAAGGGTGATAGTGATCCGAGATCAGCGCATAGCCGAACCCGGCCTCCTCGGCTTGCGCGGCAAAGCGG
>CAVTTI010000015.1:0-86142 GCA_963737615.1 uncultured Actinomycetes bacterium
CTGCGATCTCGTCCAGCGGGTCGACCGCGCCCGTGCTGGTCGCACCCGCATTCGCGACGACGAGGAACGGCCGACGCCCAGCGGCGCGGTCGGTCTCCATGGCCGCCGCGAGGGCCTCCGTCTGCATCCGCAGGCTCCTGTCGACAGGCACTGCGCGGATCTGATCGTCGTCGAATCCGATCACGCGGATCGCCCTGGTCACGGACGAGTGCCCCTGGCTCGAGACGTAGATCACAGCGTCGCTCGACCTCGCACCCGGGGTGGTGTCCCGCGCGCAGGCGAGGGCGGTGAGATTCGCCTGGGAGCCGCCCGGAAGCAGGATGCCCGAGGTCTGCGGTGGCCAGCCGAGCCACTGTCGGAACCAGTCGATGACGACGAGCTCGGCAGTGCTCGCGCCCGCCGACTGGAGCCACGTGCCGGCGAAAATGTTCGAGCCGGCGGCGAGGAAGTCCCCCAGAATGCTCGGCCAGGTGGGGCAGCTCGGCACGAAGGCGAAGAAGCGCGGATGGTCGTGGTGGCCCGCGAACGGGAGCACGTCCACGGCCAGACGCTCGAGCAGGCGCTCCCCGTCCTCGGGGCCGGCCGGCGGAGGCTCTCGCAGACGCTCTTCCAGCTCCCCTCGGTCAGCACCGTGCCAGGCCGGGCCGTCGTCGAGCCCGGCAAGACGGTCGATGAGGAGGTCAACGGCCCGGTACCCGAGCCGCCGCATGGCTTCGGGCTCGAGCTCGAGCGGGTCGTGCGCGTCCGGGCTCATCCGTCGAGAAATGTTGCGATCTGGAAGAAGTCGTCGAAGGGCTCGAACGGAACGCCGCGCTCCGTGAGATAGGCGGCGAGCCCGCGGCGCGCGAAGACCAGGTCGGCGTCCTCGGCAGCGCAGCGATCGGAGTAGCCGTCGCCGACGTAGACGACCTCTCCGCCGTCGACCATGGAGCGCACTGTCGTTCGCTTACACGCCTCGCCGCAGATCACGCAGATGGATTCGTCGAAGAAGGTGATACTCCAGCCCTTGGGACCCGGGTCGACCTCGTTCGACACCAGCTCGAGGCCCTCGATCCCGGCACGCTCGAGCATTGGCTCGATCAGCTGGCGAAAGCCGGACGAGACCACCACGACCCGCCAGCCGCGCTCCCGGGCGAGCTCGACCAGCTCCCGAAAGCCGGGCCGAATGCTCGCATTCGCTTGAACCCACTCGACCACCTCCGCGAGGGGAGCGCGCACGGGCTCGAACTCGCGGCGGAGGACCTCGTGAAGCGTGATCCCGTTCCGATCGAGCGCCTCGTCAACCTCGCGGTAGACCTCGTCGTCGCCGAACGTCCGGGCGATCTCGTCGAGGACGTCCTCCTGGGTGATGGTGCCGTCGAAGTCGACGACGAGTGTGCGCTGGCTCAAGGCGCAGTCACGCTAGATGATTGGTCGGTAATTCGCATGTCATCTAGTCGATGTTCGCGGCTGGGGGCCGGGTGAGCCGTGCGAGCACGATGCCGGCACCGATCACGAGGCCGCCCGCCACCTGCAGGGGCCCGAACGCCTCTTCGAGGATGAGGAGCGCGAAGACGGCGCCGAGGAACGGCTGCAGATTCGCATAGAGCGAAGCTCTGGTCGCTCCGACGCGGCTGATCGCCGTGAACCACATGACGTTCGTGAGAACGAGCGAGAAGACGAGGCCGTAGAGAAGCCCGCCCCAGGCGAGCGCGTCGGGCTCCCCCCAGTCCTGCTCGGCGATCTGCCTGGCGGCCGATGCGAAGAGCGGCAGGCAGCCCGCGAGGAGCACGATCGCGCTGATCCTGTACGGCGAGTAGCGGCGCATGAGGGGGGCGATGGCGACCGAGTACGCCGCCCACGTGGCGGCGCCGGCTAGCCCGAGCAGGATGCCGCCGAGCTCCCCGGAGATCTCACCGCCGCTCCCGACCGCGACGAGCCCGACTCCGGCGAAGGAGACGAGCGCGGCCAGGTAGTGGCGCAGGAGCAACCGCTCGTGGCCCACGAGGTGGGAGAGGAACGCGACGAAGATCGGAAGCGTTCCGAACATGAGCGCGACGGTGGCCGCGGTCGTCAGGCGGATCGCGTACGTGAAGCTGACCTGGTTCAGCCAGATGCCGAGGACCGCCGCCCCGAGGGCCAGCGCGACGTCGCCACGCCGGATCCGGAGCGAGCGCTCGCGCCCGAACGTCACGGCGGAGAAGAGAACCGCTCCCAGCCCGAAGCGGAGGGCCGAGTAGGCGAGGGGCGCGAACCCGTGCGTGAGCGCGTACTTCGCCGCCGTGAAGTTGAAGCTCCAGAAGAGGACGGTGACGAGGAGAAGAGCGTCCGCAGGAACCCGGTGCCGCATGGCGGCCGAGCATAGGCGCTAAGCTCGCGCCGGTGATGGAGCCGACCATCGACGACATCGACGCTCTCGTCGGCCCGGCGACGCCGCACTTCGCCTACCAGATCCGAGCCCGCGTCAAGGACCTCATCAAGGATCTTCCGCCGGGCCATCCGGTGCGCCGCTACGGCGAGGAAAAGGTGGAACTGCTCGACCGGCTCGGACATGCCTCGTCGAAGGCGGAAGAAGGTCCACTAGAGCCGCCCGATCGGCTGGGCTGGGAGACCTTGCCGAGCCATCGGGCAGTCGCACGCGACCGGTGACGTTCTCGGGCAAGTCGATCCTCGTTACGGGTGGGTCGCGCGGGATCGGAAAGGGGATAGCGCTCCGCTTCGGTGAGCTCGGCGCCTCGCGCGTCGCGATCAGCTACATGCGAAACGACAAAGCAGCCGAGGAGACGGCGGAGGAGCTTCGCGCGCTCGGCGTCGAGCCCGTCCTCCTCCGCGGCAACCTCGGTGATCCCGAGAAGGCAATCCGGCTCGCCGAGGAGGCGGGGCCGCTGGACGTGCTCGTCTCCAACGCCGCGTCAGGCGTGATTCGCCCGGCGCTCGAGCTCGACGAGAAGCATTGGGACTGGACGATGAACGCAAACGCGCGCGCGCTGCTCACGCTCGCTCGGACAGCCGCCCCGTCGATGGCGCCCGGCAGCTCGATCATCGCGATCTCGAGCCTGGGGTCGACCCGGGTGCTCGAGGACTACATCCTCGTCGGGACGTCGAAGGCGGCCATCGAAGCGCTCGTCCGGTATCTCGCCGTCGAGCTCGCACCGCGCGACATCCGCGTCAATGCCGTCTCTGCAGGGCTCGTCGAGACCGGTGCGCTCGAGCATTTCCCGAAGCGGGACACGATGCTCTCCTTTTACCGCGAGCGAACCCCGGCAGGGCGTCTCGTAGAGCCGCGGGACGTCGCGGACGCGGTCTGCTTCCTCGCCTCGCCGGAGGCCGCCATGGTGCGAGGCCAGACGCTCGTCGTCGACGGCGGGTACTCGGTGCTGGCATAAGCCAAACGAGCCGGGACCTCCCGCCCTTATGCGGCCCGGCGCAAGAGGAACTGGTCGCGGAGGAAAACGGGCTCGTAGGCACCCGCCTGCGTGACGAGGAAGCGGTCGACCGCCCGGCGCACCCCGTCGTCCCACCAACCGGCAGCTCCGTAGTCATCTCCCGCCAGGAGGCCGCCCGGCCTCACCTTCGGGGCGAAGAGCTCGAGATCCGTCCGCACGTACTCGTAGAGGTGGTTGCCGTCCACGTAGACCCAGTCGAGCGAGGAATCCTCGAACCCGACCACGGTCTCGGCGGACGTGGAGCGGTGGATGACAACGGCGCCGTCCGCGATCTCAGTCTCGAAGCGTTGTAGGACGCGCTCGTAGACCTCGTCCATCTCCGCCTGGCTGCCCGCCCGAGCGCCTCCGTACCACGCCTGTTCGTAACGCTCGTCGGGCGCGTAGGCCCAGGGGTCCAGGAGGTGCAGCCGCGTGGGCCGGACGGCCCGGAGGATCGCGGCCGAGAGGTCACCCGCCCAGACGCCGATCTCGACGCCCACCGAGCGCTTCGGCAAGCGACGAAGGAGGCGAGCTCGCTCCTGTCGGTGGCGAGCTTGGCGGAGCCGGTCCCCCAGCCGGGGCATCGGTGGAGCCTAACGCGCCGGCCGCGTCCTGAGCAGGTGAGGATCCTCTATACTTTCGTTACGTAACGAATGAATGATCGAACTGTTTATCCACTCGGCAAGCGGCGAACCCTGATCGTGTTCGCCGGGCTCCTGCTCGGCATGCTCGTCGCGGCGCTCAACCAGACCATCGTCTCGACGGCTCTCCCGACGATCGTCGGCGATCTCGGCGGGCTCCAGCACTACTCATGGGTCTTCTCCGCCTACATGCTCGGACTGACGGTCACGGTGCCGCTCTACGGCCGGCTCTCCGACTTCTACGGCCGCAGGCCGTTCTTCGCGCTCGGGATCGTCCTCTTCTCAGCGGGATCGATCGTCGCCGGGCTCGCACCCTCGATGGAGGTGCTGATTGCGGGCCGCGCCATCCAGGGTCTCGGAGCCGGCGGCTTGATCCCACTCGGCATCGCCGTGATCGGCGACATGATTCCGCCCCGACAGCGTGGAAAGTGGCAGGGCCTGATGGGCGTCGTCTTCGGCGTTTCCTCCGTGGTCGGCCCCGCGACGGGCGGCTGGATCGCCGACAACACGTCCTGGCGCTGGGCCTTCTTCGTCAGCCTTCCTCTCGCCGCTCTCGCGCTGATCGTGGTGTGGGTCGGCTTCGACGCGAGGCAGGCAAAGGAGCGACACCGGATCGACTATCTCGGCGCCGCCCTGCTCACCGCGGCCATCTCCAGCGGCCTGCTCGGATCGGTCTGGGGCGGCGTTGACTATCCCTGGGCCTCGCCGTCATCGTGGGCCTCTTCGCCGCCTCCGCCCTCCTCACGGTCGCGTTCGTGCTGCAGGAACGGCGCGCCACCGAGCCGATCCTCCCGCTCGACCTTTTCCGGAACCGCACCTTCGCCGTCGCCCAGATCGCTCTCTTCGGGATCGGCGCGGCGATCTTCGGCACGATCATGTTCGTCCCGCTCTTCGTCCAGCAGGTGCTGGGCGAGAGCGCGACGAGCTCGGGCGCCGTGCTGACCCCGCTCATGCTCGGGTGGATCGGGTCGAGCGCCGCCTCGGGCCAGATCGTCTCGCGGACGGGCCGCTACCGTCCGGTGCTCCTCGCCGGGCCGCCCGATCATGGCGGCCGGGCTTTACCTGCTCGCCGGCATGGGACCCGAGTCGACTGCATTCGAGGCGACCCGCAACGTGATCATCGTCGGCATCGGGACTGGGCTTTTGATGCAGAACTTCACTGTCGTCGTCCAGAACGCCGTTCCTCGCACCCTGATGGGTACGGCTACCGCGTCGACCCAGTTCTTCCGGTCGATCGGCGCCACAGTCGGCGTCACAGCGATGGGGGCGATCATGCTCGCCCGGCTCGGTGCGTCGGAGGCGTCCAGTGCCAGGCCCGCTGAGCTCGCGAACGCCCTCCAGCCCGCTTTCGCGCTGGGGATCATGCTGTGCGCTCTGGCTTTCGTCGCCACGCTCTTCCTGCCCCACACCGAGCTTCGCAGCACGATGGAGGAGCCGGTGGCCGAGACCGCGCAGGCACAGAGGCAGGCAGCGTGACCCACGAGGCCGAGAGTGAACGCCTGGCCGAGGGGATCATCCGCCTCTGGGGCGAGCTTCAACGGCGGAAGACGAGTACCGGAGAGGAGCTTTCGACGGCGGAGCTGACCACGCCCCAAGCGATCGCTCTCCGCGTTGTCGTCCGCGAAGGCCCCTGCCGGATGGGGGCGCTCGCCGAGGCGCTGGGTGTCACGGTCGCGACCGCGAGCCGGACTGTCGATGCCCTCGCCGCCCGAAAATTCGTCCGCCGCGAGCGTGACCCCGCCGACGCCCGGGCCGTGCGAGTCGTCGCGACGGCGACCGGGAAACGGGAGCATCTGGTCCGGCGCAAGCGCTTCGTCGCCGCGCTCGGCCGGCTCGCCGACGATCTTTCAGAGCACGAGCGGCGACAGCTCGTGGAGTCGTTGGAGACGCTCGGGCGCCTGTTCGCGAGGCCGGACGCTAGCGTCCGACGGGCAGCGGGCTGAAGCTGGTGTCCCGGTCGAAGACGTCGACTCCCTCGCGCCGCTTGAGGGTGTTTACGAGCACGTATGTCAGCGGGGTCGCGGCGGTCTCGTAGGCGACCTTGATCGCCCATGTGGTCAGGATGGGATCGACGAGCGGCGTCCCGGTCCCGGCAAAAGCCAGCGTCACGAAGATCGCGGAGTCGAGTCCCTCGCCGACAATGGTCGACCCGATCGTCCGTGTCCAGAGGAAGCGGCCGCCGGTGGCGACCTTCATGCGCGCAAGCACTGCGGAGTTCACGAGCTCCCCGACGAGATACGCGGCGAAGGACGCGAGGAAGAGGCGCCACGTGGTCCCGAGGATCTTTTCGTATGCTTCGTCGTCTCCGAAAAAGGGTGCTGCCGGAAGCGCGATGGCGGCCTGGATCGCGAGGACAGCCATCAGGTTGCATGCGAAGCCCAGCCAGATGACGGCGCGGGCCGCGCGGAAGCCATAGACCTCGGTGAGCACGTCACCGAGGAGGTAGGAGAGCGGGAAGACGACGAGCCCGGCCGGGAACACTCGGCCTGAGACCTCGACCAGCTTCACCGCGATCACGTTCGAAACAACGAGGGCCGTGACGAAGAAGGCCGCGATCGCAACAAAGCGCCAGGACAGCCGCTCTGTCACGCGAGCAGCTCCAGCGCCTCGTCGATCTCCTCGTCGCCAATCGTAAGCGGCGGCGTCGCGCTGACGAGCTCGCCGTCGAGGCCGGCCGGCACCACGATCACTCCCTGCTCGTAAGCACGCTGGGCGTCGCCCAGCTTGGCGCGCATGAGCCCTGCTCCGTGCCAGCCGGCCCGTTCGAACCGCTCGCCTGCCTCGAGGACGCGGTCCAAGAGCGCCGGCACTCTTTCGAGGACCACAAGTGCGGCGGCGCACGCGAGTGGGCTCCCCATGTGCGTGTGGGTGTAGACGTCCGCGGGCCCGAGGTTCCAGGCCTCGCTATGCTCCGGCCGCATAAGGCACGCCGATAGAGGGATTCCCCCGCCGAGGGCCTTCCCACTCGTCAGGAGGTCGGCGATCCCACCGCTTCGCCACAGGGCGCCGCAGCGCCCGAGGCCCGAGTAGATCTCATCGGCAACGAGGAGCGCCCCGGCGGCATCGCAGCGGTCGCGGAGGGCGTGGAGGAATCCGTCCGGCGGCACCCGTGCGCCCGCACGACCCTGAACAGGCTCGACGATGACGCAACCCGCGTCGGCCGGCAAGGGGCCAGGATCCTCACCATAGGGAAACCGGTGCACCGGCCCGGGGAGCCACGCTGCGAACGGCTCCCGGAAGCGCTCGAAGCCGGTCGCGGCGAGCGCGAGTAGGCCGGTCCCGTGGTAGGCGCCGTCGAACGCGACTATGCCAGGCTTCCCGGTGACGAGCAGACAGGTGCGGAGGGCGATCTCGACGGCGTCCTCTCCGGTGACGCCCAGCATCACGTGGTGCCGTCCGAGTCCAAGCTGACCGCGAAGCTCAGCAGTGACGTCGGCTTCTGCGAGGTCGCCGAGTGCATGGACGCACCGGGCGGCCTGGCGGATGATCGCTTCACCGACCTCGGGATTCCGGTGACCGAGGGCAGCGACACCGAAGCCACCGGACAGGTCGAGAAGCCGGCGCCCGTCCCCGTCGACGACCCGGCAACCCTCGGCTTCGACCCACGTCACTCGGAGTCGCGACCGTTACGACCCGGCAGAAAGCGACGGACCGTCGCCTTTGCGATCGCCGTCGCCATGGCCGGGTTTTCCTGAAGCCTTCGCACCGAATACTCGTACCAGCGGCGACCGAACGGGACGTAGACGCGCAGGCGGTGGCCCTCGCGCACGAGCTGGTCGCCGAGCTCGTCGCCCACCCCGAGCAGCATCTGGAACTCGTACTCCTCGCGCTGCTTGCCGTGCTGCCCGAGCAGCTCCTTCGCGCGGTCGATCACCCAGCCGTCGTGGGTCGCAACCGCGACGTAGGCGCCGGCTTCGAGCAGGTCGCCGATCGCCTGGACGAAGTTCTCACGGATCGCCTGCATGCCCTGGTAGGCGATGTCGGGCGACTCGAGGTAGATCCCCTTGCACACCCGCACGTTCGGACGGAGGTCGGCCAGGGCGGAGATGTCGTCCAGCGTGCGGCGCAGGCGCGCCTGGAGCACGACGCCCACACTCGAGAGGCCTTCCGCGCGCAGGTCTCGGTAGACCTCGAGTGTGTCGGAGGTCGTTGACGCATCCTCCATATCGATCCGGACGAAGTTCGACCGCTCCTCCGCACATCGGACCAGATCGGCCAGATTCTGGCGGTAGACGTTCCTGTCGATGCTCAACCCGAGCCCTGTCGGCTTGACGCTGACGTTCGAGTTGAGCTCCTCGCGGTGAATAGTCTCGAAGACGTCACGGTAGGCTTCGACGAGCGCGAGCGCCTCCTCGCGCGTCGTCACCTCCTCCCCGAGCACATCGAGGGTGGCAAGCTTCCCGTCCTCGTTCAGCCGCTTGACGACGCGGCAGGCTTCGGAGAGCTCTTCCCCGGCGATGTATCGACGCGACAGCCGCTTGACCACCGGCCGTGGAACGGCCGGCAGTAGACGGACGATCGCGCGGTCGAGGACGGCCATGCCTAGATCTAGCGCTCGCGCATGAAGCCCTGGCGCGCGGCGGAGACCAACGCGACCGCCTCGGGGAAGAGGACGCGCATCGCATCGCGAAGGGCGATCGCCTGCTCGTCGGCAGGGCCCTGGACGTCGATCCGCTTCAGGGCTGCGCCGGTCAACTCGACCGCGGTGTTCAGCGTCAGCGTCGCGAATTGCTCGCGTTGCGACTCCTGGACTGCCTCCGACTGCTGCTCGGCGAACTCGCGGAGCCCACGCATGAGCTCCTCCGGATCGCCTCCGAACGGGAACCCGAACCCACCTCCACCTTCCATGTCGCTCCTTTCGGCTCGCCTAGCTCGTTGATCGGTGATTGTCGTGCATCTAGGCGAGCGCCAGCTTGTACGTGCCTTCGACCCTACGGGCCAGCTCGTCGGCTGCGCCGACCCCTACCTTCATCGCCTCGGCGAACGGAGAGCTTCCGACGTCGCCGAGCGTCTGCTCCAGTCGAGCCGCCGCCAAGCCGACGGCGTCCAGATACGCGAGGCTGGCGATCCGCGGAGCTTCGAGAAGGGTCGCGGCCAGCGCTCGTGCCGCCTCTTCCGCCTCGTCGATTCCCTCGGGGTTCTCGGTGACTCGAAGCTCCGCGAGGGTCGCGCGCAGGGCTTCGAGGTCCCCCCCGCCCGCGCTCTCCTCGGCCAGCTCGCACATGGCTGCGATCGACGCTGCTTCGTGGACGAGTGCGCGGTCGAGGACGGGCTCGTCGGCTGCGTCGAGTGCAAGCCACCGCTCTTCGCCGCCCGAACCGCCGAACGCGCAGAGAAAGACCAGCCCACCGGAGGAGGTCTCGGCCGGAACGACACCAACGACCTCCTCCCCGTCCGACCCAAAGGTGGCCGCCGCCTCCCGGGCGCCGACGATCTGATCCTCGAGCGTCACCGCAAGCAACAATAGCCAGGTGGAACCGGCGCTCGGCGAAGCCACAGGAGCGGCGCAGAGGCTCTTCGCGCCCCTCGGCCCGACCTACGACCGCTATGCGCGCGTCCTCTCCTTCGGGCAGGACCCACGCTGGCGGAGCTTCCTCGTCTCTCGGGTCGAAGCGGCTCCTGACCAGACCGTCCTCGACGTCGCGAGCGGCACGGGCGCGGTGGCGATCGAGCTTGCCCGCCGCTACGGCTGCTCCGTGGTCGGCATCGACCAGAGTGCCGAGATGCTGGCAGCGGGCCGGCGCCGCGTCGCCGCAGCCGGTGTCGGCGGGCTCGTGCGGCTCGAGCAAGGCCGGGCGGAGTCGCTTCCGTTCGAGGACGAAAGCTTCGACGCCGTCACCTTTACCTACCTGCTCCGCTACGTGGACGACCCGGCCGCGACCCTGCGCGAGCTCGCCCGAGTACTTCGTCCGGGTGGAAGACTCGCTTCGCTCGAGTTCTTCGTGCCGCCGAATCCTGTGGCCAGGGGCGCCTGGGAGCTGTACGTGCGCGTCGGACTCCCGCTCGCCGGCAGCGTGGTCTCTCCTGGGTGGGGGCGCGTCGGCAGGTTCCTTGGGTCGAGTATCCGCGGCTTCTACGAGCGCGTGCCGCTCCCGATGCTCCTTGGGCTCTGGGGCGCCGCAGGGATCGGGGAGCCACGTTTCCGCCCCCTCAGCCTGGGCGGAGGCATCGTGGTTTGGGGTGACCGTGAGCGCTGAGGCGCCGCGGCCCGCCTTCTACGCGCTCACCCCGGGGAGCTGGCGCGACTACGTGACGCTCCTCCACCCGCCCTACACGGCGTGGCACCTGAGCTACGTGGCGATCGGCGCCGCCCTCGCGCCGGATTTCCGGCTCTCCCGGCTCCTACCGACCCTGGCGGCGTTCTTCCTCGCAGTCGGAATCGGAGCGCATGCGCTGGACGAGCTCCATGGCCGACCGCTCCGCACCGAGCTCGGCTCCCAGACGCTCGGCGTGCTCGCCGTCCTCTCGATTGCCGGAGCCGTTGCGATCGGCGTCTACGCGGCCGTCGCCTGGAGCCCGTGGATCGCTGTCTTTGCCGCTCTCGGCACCTTCATCCTTTGCGCCTACAACCTGGAGCTCTTCGGCGGCCGTTTCCACACGGACGCCTGGTTTGCGCTTTCCTGGGGCGCGTTCCCGCTCGTCGCAGGGTTTTTCGCGGTGGCGGAGACGATCACACCGGCCGCGATCGCGGCCGGCGCCTTCGCCTTTGCGCTCAGCCTGGCGCAGCGCCGTCTCTCGACCCAGGTCCGTCACGTGCGCAGGCACCTCCGAGAGGTACGGGGGACAATCGTCCAGCACGACGGATCGAGCGTGGAGGTCAACGTCGAGACCTTGATCGGAGCCGAGGAGCGCGCCCTCAAGCTGCTCACAGCGGCGACTATGCTCCTCGCGCTTTCACTGGTCATGATGAGGCTTGCATGATCGCGATCCCGATCCCCCCGGAGCCGACTCTCCTTCGCCCGGCGCCTCCCGCCCTCGTCGCGCCGGCGCCGAGGCAAGTCTCCTTCGGGCTCGTGGAGGGACGCGTCAACGAAGGCACCGTTCGAATCGCCGTCTTCGTCGACGGCGCCGAGATGGCAAACCGGTCGACACCGCGAAACCGATTCCGCCTCCGCGTCACCCTCCCCACGCGCGACGTAACCGTGAAGGTGGTGGCGTACGGTCCCGCCGGAAGCTCTTCGGCGACGACGGTGAGTCCCGTCTTCGGGCTTCCACGGGCAGCCCTGCCGACGGCGACCCTCGGCCGGCTCGACCCCGTGCTCCAGCGCCGTCTGAGAACACGCAGTCGCGCCTTTCCGGGAATCACCGCGTTCTACGTCCAAAACCTCCGAACGGGCGCGGGCGCGGCGTGGAACGCGCGCGCACGGTTTCCGGCCGCCTCAACCGTAAAGCTCGGGATCGCGATCGAGGTGATGCGAACGCTGTCCGGCCTGCCCGCCAAAGGTACCGAGGTCGACCGGCTGCTTCGCTCGATGCTCCAGATTTCGAGCAACCAGGCGGCGAACGAGCTCCTCGTCTGGCTGAGCGGCTCGACGGGCGCCGGCGCGGCCCGAGTCAACGCCACCTTGCGAATGGCCGGGATCACCGACACGGAGCTCTACGGCGGTTACATCCTGGGGACGGGACTCGCGGCAGGCAGGCCAATCCCGGTCGGCGTCGTCGAGTCACCCTCGTTCGGCATCGGGAAGTACACGACCGCGTGGGATATGGCCCGGATGTTCAAGTACCTCCATCTCGCCACGGCCGGTCGCGGACCACTGGTCGGCCGCCTGCGTGGGTTCACGCCGGCGGATGCGCGGCGCCTGGTCTACTTCCTCGCCCACTCACAGGACCATGGAAAGCTGGATCGCTTCATCCGCGGCTCGGGAGTCGCCGTCCCGCACAAGGCCGGCTGGATCTTGACCGCGCGCCATGACACAGGCCTCGTCTACTCGAGCGACGGCGTGTTCGTGGCAGCGGTCATGACGTGGAACGGGTCGGGCATCAGCATGTCGGCCGACGAGCTGGCCGGACGAATCGCGAAGGTCGCGCTCGACCGCTTCACCGCCGCCTCCGCCGCCGCCGCCACGGCCACCTCCACCCGCGCAACCTTTCTCTCGCTCCGCCTCTAGACTCGGACAAGGCCCACTAGGCCTACGATTGGGCCATGGCAGGAGCCTTCGAGATCGCGTTCGCGGCCGGGCTCGCCCTGGTCGGAGTCTCCTTCGGCGCGGTCGTCCTCGACCGCGTTTCGGAGACGTTCCTCATCACGGCGACGGTCCTCCTCACGCTCGGATCCCTTGCCTGCTGGGTTGCCCTGGGACTCAACCTCTCCGAGGACTTTGTCGAGACTCCTCCCCTCCTCCTGGCCGCAGGGGGCCTGCTCGCCTCGGCGGTCGCAGAAGCCGGGCTCCTGTTGTTCGTCCGCGCCCTCCGGCGCCTGCGGGATCTCGACCGGACGAGCGACCTCGGCAAGCAGCGCCTTCGAGCCTTCCTCGAGCAGGAAGCCGAGGCGCGGGCATCGGAGCAGGGCCTGGTGCTCGCCCGCGAACGGTCGACCGCGAACCAGCTTCTCGGCGAGCAGGAACGCAAGCTCGCTCAGGAGCGCCGCGACCTTGTCGTACGCCAGGCTGAGCAGGCGCGGGTCGAGCTGACGGAGGCGGTCGCTCAGGTGCAGGAGCGTCTGGAACGAAGGCTCGCTGCCTGGGCGGCTGACCTCGACCGTGGGCAGCGGGCGCTCGAGACCCGTCTGACGGAGCTCGGCCAGCGGCAGGCCGAAGCCGCCGCGTCGCACGAGGCCCGCCTGACGTCCGATGCCGAGCAACTTGGCGCCGCGGCCGACGAGCAGCGCGCGCTCCTCTCGCGCCTTCGCGAGGACCTGAAACAGGGCGCCAGGGAGGTGCTCGACGAGGGACGCGAGGAGCTCGAGGAGCACTCGGCCGAGCGCAGGCGGGCGCTCCAGGAGCTCGCGCAGCAAGTCCGTGACCGCGAGCGCGAGCTCCGCGAGCTCGTCGACCGGGAGGTCGCCGAGGCGCAGACGAGGCTCAAGAACGACTACGCGGACGCCACCCGGCGCCAGCTCGAAAACCTCGAGCGGTCGCTCGAGCGGTCGGCGAACCGGCTCGCCGAGGATGCAGAGCGGCGCTTCGACGTCCAGATCAAGCAGTCGAGGGAGAAGTCGGCCGAACGTCTCTCGCACGAACTCGACCGTGCGATCGAGGAGTTCACGCGCCAGGCCGAGAAGGAGATCGCCGACCGAATCGCGCTTGCCGCGCAGTCGACCGCAGAACGGCTCCAGAAGCGCACCGAGGACACCGCCCGGGCCGCGGAGTCGCAATACGAGGTGGCCGCCGAACGCCTTCGCCTCATCTCCGACCGCCTCGACGAAGCCCTCGGAGATGCGGAGCAACGCATCCACGAGTTCGAGACGAAGATCGAGTCCGAGGTGAGCACGAAGCTCGAAGAGCTCGCACGGGCAATCCGCGCAACACAGAACTAAGCGCTGGGACAGCAGGGATCGTGATCGCGAGACCGAAAAAGCGCCAACGTGGACGAGCTGACGATCATCGAACCGGGAATCGACGAGCGCGCCAAAGTCGAGAGCTGGCGCCTACACGTCCTGATCGAGGCGGGCTATCCGCTGCCGTACGCGGAGCGCATCGCGCAGTCCCGCGCCGACCTCCACGAAGCCGTGTCACTCATCCGGCACAGCGGCTGCACGCCCGAGGTCGCGGCCCAGATTCTCCTTTAACCGATCGCCGACAGGCCCCTTAGCGCCGTCGCGCGCCGAACCCGCAGCCGTGTACGGTCAGGCCCGTGAAGCTCGAGCCGCTCGTGTACGGCGACCGCAAGGTCTACACGGTCTCCAACTTCAACCGGGGCGTCGCGATGTGGCTCCGCCGGCTGCCCACCCTCTGGGTCGAGGGCGAGATGACCGAGTTGCGGCGCCAGGACGGCTGGCAGAGCGTCTTCTTCACGCTCAAGGACCCTTCTGACGGCGCGTGTCTTTCCGTGACGATGCCCCGGGCCGGGTTCGACGGCCTCCGTCTCGCCCTCGCGGACGGTGACCGCGTGCACGTTTACGGGCGGCCCGACTTCTACGCGGCCCGCGGCGTCTTCCAGCTCCGTGCGCTCTCGATCGAGCCTGTGGGCCTCGGAGACGTCCTGGCGCGGATCGAGAGACTGAAGCGCACGCTGGCCGCCGAGGGCCTCTTCGAACCCGAGCGGAAGCGCCCGCTGCCGCCCTTCCCCCGGTGGATCGGGCTGCTGACCGGCAACGAGGCCGCAGCCAAGCGCGACTTCGTCACCGCGGTGACGGCGCGGTTTCCGGCCGTGAACGTACTGGTGGCCGAGACGTACGTCCAGGGACCGCAGGCGCCGGCCCGGATCGTTGCGACCCTCGCCAGGCTGGCCGGCCAGCCTGGCGTCGACGTAATCGTGGTTACACGCGGCGGCGGGAGCTTCGAGGACCTGCTGCCGTGGAGCGACGAGCGGGTCGTGCGGGCACTCGCCGGCTGCCGCGTCCCGGTGGTGAGCGCGGTCGGCCACGAGCAGGACACGCCGCTCTGCGACCTGGCGGCGGACGCCCGCGCCTCTACACCGACGGCCGCGGCCCGGCTGGTCGTTCAGGACCGGAGGGAGCTTCGCGGGCAGCTCGACGGCCTCCGGGCAGCGCTCGAGCGCGACACGAGGCGTGCTCTCGCCCGCTCCCGGGAGCGAGTAGGAGCCGATGCGGCCAGGCTCGCACGTGCCCCCGGTCTCTTCCTCGAGCGGAAGCGGAGCGCACTCGACGCCGTCGCCGGACGTTTGCGAGCGCTCTCACCGGACGCGACGCTCGGGCGTGGCTACGCAATCGTGCGAAGCAGCGGCAACGTGGTTCGGTCTGCATCGGCGCTGGAAAGCGGTGAGCTCGTCGATGTCCGCGTGTCCAAGGGCCGATTCTCGGCCCGGGTCGAGGAGGTCGAAACATGAGGCGACCTGAGGCAACCCCGACTCTTACTGCGTTCCTCGGGCGCCGCTGGGGGTGCGGGGCCTGGCTCCGCCCGGCGGAAGCCGCCGCCGGCGAGGGGCGCGCGTGAGCGCAGAGCCGTCGTTCGAGGAATCGAGGCGGGAGCTCGAGCGGATCGTCGCGCAGCTGGAGAGCGGCCAAGCAAGCCTGGAGGACTCGGTCGCGCTCTGGGAACGTGGCGAGGAGCTCTACCGGGCCTGCGTCGCCAAGCTTGATGCCGCGCAAGGAAAGATCGACGAGCTCGGCCGGCGCGCAGGCGAGGTCCGCCCGCCCGGCGAGACGTCAGACGCCGCCGAGCGCCCGGCCAGCGCTTCTCCGTCGGACGGCTGAAGGCCGCGCCACCAGAATCTCCTCGAAGTACTCGCCGCTTCGACGTCCCGTTCGACGGTTCACGTGCCGGACGACGCGATCCTCGAGCCGGAGGCCGGCGTCGCTCAGGATGCCCCCGTAAAGCTCGCGCCGGTCGTTTACGACGATGACGATCCGGCCTCCCGGGCGGAGAGCCTCGGCGGCCCGTTCGAGCACCGCCGAAACGCCCTCGCAATACCCGCGCACGCCACGCCCGATCTCGGCCTCGTCCCTGCGCTCGAGCCCGAGCAGCTCGAATGCGTACGCATGCTGCTCGTGGTAGTCGATCAGCCCGGGATAGGGAGGCGACGTCAGTACGAGGTCGACAGGCTCCGGGGGATTGAGTACCCGGGCATCGCCGTGGAGCATCAGTGATGACGTCTCAGCACGAAGCACACCGAAGTCGTGGACCCGCTGGGCAGCGTCGCGGACGTACCGGCGGAGGAACTTCGCCGCCTCGCGGACTGGCCGGCATGTCTTCCGGTGCTTGTGGCAGAAGTACTCGGCCGTGATGGGCTCCCGGGGGAAATCCAGATCGTCGTGTCGCGTGCGCCGGGCGGAGCGCGCGGCCCGCGAAAGGACGACGCTCCAGAGCCCGGGATAGGTCGTACCTGGCACGCGTGCGCGGAAGGCGAGCAGCTCGCCGACCGCGTGAGGCGCAAACCACCGGTTCAGGTACGGAGAGGCGTTCCTCGGCACGGACTCGCCCTCCGCCTGCCCGAGCTGAACGACGTCTGCGAGCAGAGCCTCCGGCTCGTACACCGCCGTCTTCGCTTCGGAGAGCATGCAGTTGAACGCCGACACGTCACAGCCCGCAGCCCTCATGCCGAGCGCGTTGGCCTCGACGAGTGTCGTGCCCGAGCCCGCAAACGGATCCCAGACGAGGTCGCCGGGCGAGGCATAGCGCCGGAGGAAGACTTCCGCGAGCTGTGGTACGAACTTCCCGAGATACGGATGCAGCCTGTGCACGTGCTTCGTTCGCTCGCGCTCGGGAAGGTCGGCTTCCGACCAGGAGAGCTCGAGATCGATCTCGCCGTAGAGGGCGGCCTGCGTGCGCACGGCTACCAAGTTCGCCACCGCTGTCACTGGACCTTTCGCCAGTTATGATCCTCGGCCATGGCGACGCAGCCCGCCGATGCACTCAGGAAGGTGCCGCTTCTCGCCGGTCTTAGCGACCGTGAGCTCGAGCGTCTCGCCGGCCAGCTCCACGAACGGAGGTTCCCCGCGGGGTCCACGGTCGTCAGCGAGGGCGCGACCGGAACCGGGTTCTTCGTGATCACGGAAGGCGAAGCCGAGGTCGAGATCGGCGGGCAGGTGCGCGGGAAGCTCGGTCCCGGGGACTATTTCGGCGAGATGGCCCTGATCGACGAGGGCATTCGCTCCGCGACCATCAGGGCCGTGACGGATCTGACCTGCTACGGCATGACGCCGTGGGAGTTCAAACCGTTCGTCGACGAGCATCCGGAAGTCGCCTGGACGCTGCTCCAGAACATGACCCGCCGGCTCCGAGAGGCCCAGTCCGACTGAGCGGCAATTCCCGGCTGGGCGGCAGGAACGCGGTTTCCTGAGTCGAAAGGGGTCCGGGGCCGGGGCATGAGACCCACGCCTCATGGGTAACGAGGTCGAAGACCCTACCGAGGAGTACAAATGGGCATTGGCGTGAGCATTTTTCTGATCGCAGTCGGCGCGATACTCGCCTTTGCGGTGAACCTCACGATCACCGGGATCGAGCTCGACACCGTCGGTGTGATTCTCATGATCGTCGGCCTACTGGGCCTCCTGCTCTCGCTCGTGTTCTGGTCGAGCTGGGGCGGATTCGGCGGCTATCGTCGCGATCGCGATCCGTACGACCGCCCCCCTCCGTACTAGGCCGCGAACAGCTTCGATTGAAGGGGCGGCCGACAGGCCGCCCCTTCGTGCGTAGAGATGGGCCATGAAAAGCAAAAAGCGACGAGCCCTAGCCCGTCGCCGTTGGGGTGTTCCCAGCCGCGCACCTTGCGGCGCGCGGCTGGTTTATTCGGCGTTGTTTCTAGAAGACGAACGCGATCAGAAGAACGATCAGGATGATGAGAAGAATGGTGCCGAGTCCGATATACATGTGCGGTCGTCCCTCCTTTCGTTGCCCGAAAGTTGAATACCCGGTCGGCAAGCACTCGTAAACCTGTCGCAGAGCAATCTGGGAGTTTCGACTAGGCGACCCGGGCGACGCGGTCGTCAAGATTGTCGTCGCTCATCTCCGGCATGCGCTTGAGTGTGGCGAATGAGAATCCCTCGCGCGCGAGGAAGAGCAGCCCGAGCCCGACGCCGACCGACGCCTCGATCGCCTGCAAGCCGATGCCAAAGGCAAAGCCGTGTCGATAGTTGACCCCGTACGACAGGAGCGGCAGGGCGACGGCAGCCTGGAGCAAGCCGATGTTCCCCGGCCAGAGCGGAAAGATCGTGGCGACGTTCATGAGGACGAGGACGAGGGCGGCCGCACTCATGGGCACGTCGATCCGGAAAGCCTTCAACGTCGCCCACACGGCGAAGAGCTGGGCCGTCCAACCCAGTAGTTGGAGGATGATCGCGGAGCCCGCGGGGATAGGGCGCTTCAGCACCTCGAGGCCGCGTCTCGCGGTCCGGAGCGCCCTCCGGATCGGGCCGACCTCCTCGATTGGCACACGGCTCCGGTAATGGGCGAGAAGAACGCCGGCGATCAGAGCTCCGATGCCGATGCCCAGCACGATCGCCAGTCCTGGCACGGCCCAGTTCGGGATCCTGGCGGAATAGAGAACGTAGACGACGAGCGCGACTGCGGCGAGGACGTCGAACATCCGATGGGCGAAGACAGTCCCGACGATCGTGGCCCAGGTACCGGGACGGCCGGGCATGCGGCGGGTCAGAACGACGACACGGGCGATCTCTCCGACCCGGCCGGGTAGCGCCGCGTTCCCGAGCAGACCGATTGAGAAAGCGGCAAAGACTGTGCGCCGACGAGGTTTCGGTGGGGGGACAGCCTGGTCGATCACGACCTTCCACGCCACCGACCGAAGCAGCACGGAAACGAAGTTGATCGCAACGGCTGCCGCGACCCAGCCCCAGGCCACCAGGGCGAACGCGTCCCGGACGACACCGGTTTCCGGACCGCGCCAGATTACGAGCGCGACAGCGCCGGCCAGGAGCGGAAGTAGGAGAGCAACACGGCCGGCTCGGCTCTGTGGGACCTGGGCTCTCACGCGGCGGCCGCGGCGGCACGGGGATCGCCGGCCGTCAAGCCTCTGTAGACCTCCACCAGGCGCTGGCAGATCCTCGGCCAGGAGTATCGCTCCTCGGCGACGCGGCGTCCCGCCTCCCCCATCGCAGCGCGACGAGACTCGTCGGCGACCAGCGCGACCAGAGCATCGGCGAATGCCTCGTGATCCCCGGGTGGCACGAGAAAGCCGGTCTCTGGGCCGGCGACGTCGTTGTATCCCTCGATGTCTGACGCAACGACCGGAGCTGAGCTCGCAAACGCGCGCGTGAGCACCATCCCGAAACTCTCACGACCTGTCGAGGGCGCGCACAGAGCCTTGGCGCGGAGAAGCTCCTGCGTCAGCGCCTCCTCGGAGATGGAGCCGAGCAGGTCGACGTTCTCGTGCGAGAGCCCGAGCCGACGCATGAGCCAGCGGACGGAGAGGGGATCTGCGCCGACGACCCGAAGCCTCATGCCCGTCGCCGCCACGACACGGGGCCAGGCTCGAAGGAGAACCGCGAGGCCCTTCCTGGGCTCGTGTCTTCCGATGAAGACGACGTGGTTGTCCCTTCCCGACGCGGGGGCTGCGGGCGGGATCAGGACACCGTTCGGAAGGATTTCGAACGGCCCTCCGATGATCGGTTCGGCACTCGCACGCGCTCGCTCAGAGACCGCAAACCGGTAGTCGATCCGGTCGGCGAGGAAGCCCCACGTGTGGCGGGAGTTCTTGTACCAGGTGAGCTTCTCGCCCGAGGCGTGGGAAGTCGACACCACCGGGCACTCCGCGACCGCCAGCGCAAAAACCGAGAGGATGGGCGTGAAGGGCTCGTGGACGTGAAGGACGTCAAACCGCTCCCGCGCGAAAGTCCGGCGCATGCGAAGCATCGCTTGAGGGCTGAGCACGAGGTTCGGGAGCGAGCCGTTGGCAGGCACGATCACCGAGCGCCCGACGGGGACGACGTATTCAGGCGGCCGCTCGTGGCGGCCAACGCGGGGATGAAGCAGTTTCGTGAGCACACCCGGAGGATCGTGACCCATGATCACCTGCACCTCGTGTCCGAGGTCGATCAAGGCCCGTGCCTGATGGTCTGCGTGCTCAGGCACGCCACCCCAGAAGGACCACGAGAACGGGACGACGATGCCGATCTTCATTCGCCGAGCCTAGATGGTTGGTCGGCAATTGGCGCGCCGCGGGTGCGGTAGTTGTCGATCGACCATCTGGCCTTGCTCCGCGTTCTCCATGGCACTCCGTAAACTCGCCTCATGACCGAGGCCCAGGCTCTTGCGACGCGCTCGGTCGTCGAAGCGATCAGCAGCCACGGACTCGCGGAGCTCCACACGCACCTCGGCGGCTCGGTTGACCCGGCCGTCCTCTGGACGCTCGCCCACGAGCAGGGAATCGCGCTCCCGGTGAAGGATTACTGGGATTTCGAAGGGCTCGTGACGGTCGACCCGCGCGGTGTCGAGGGCCTCCCCCAGCTCGACTCGATCTATAAATGGACCGAGCTCATCCAGTCGAGCCCGCTCGCCGTCGAGCGCTCGGTGCACGGGGCGATCGGAGGCGCGTACAGGACCCAGAACATCACGACTCTCGAGCTTCGCTTCAATCCCATGAAGCGAAACCGGGGCGGCGAGCGCGACCTCGACCACATCATCATGGCCGCGGTCCGTGGTCTCGACCGCGCCGGCCTCGAGTACCCGCTCGTCCGTGCGGGCCTGATCCTGATGATGGACAGAACCTTCACGACCGAGCAGAACGAGGTCATCGTCGAGAAAGCGATTCGCTACGCCTCACGGGGCATCGTCGGCGTCGACATCGCCGGCCCCAGGCCCGCCCCCGGACGATATCCCTACGGGCAGCTCGCGCCCCTCGTCGAAATGGCCCGGAGCGCCGGGCTCGGCATCACGATCCACGTCGGCGAGGAGGGCGGCCAGACGGGTGTGGACGAGATCCGTGAAGTCGTCGAGGTCCTGCGGCCCGAACGGATAGGGCACGGGATCCTGGCTGCACAAGACGAGGCCACGATGGCGCTGCTTCGCGACGCGGGAACCGTTCTTGAGATCTGCCCGAGCTCGAATCTGCTGACGCGCGCGCTTGCGGACGAGGATGCCCTCCGCGACACCTGCCGGGCCCTCGCTGACGCAGGCGTCCGGTTCACGATCGCAACAGACGGGCCCGAGATGATGCGCACACACCTCCAGGACGAGCTCGAGCTGCTTCTGCGGATCGGCGCGCTCGAGGAATCCGAGTTGCGCGATGCCAACGCGACCGGGCACGTGACCAGCTTCCTGCCCGATCGCCTCTGACGGCTTCAGTTCCACGGCGTTGGCGCCGATACAGGCATCGCTATGTCGTTGCCCGACCCACTCCAACCTGGCGCCGAGCCTCTTCGAACCGTGGAACAGCCTGTCGGCGAGGTCATCTCGCCAACCGGCCTGCGCGTCGAGGCTCCGCTGCCCGAGGAACGCGCGGCGGTCGCTCCCGTGGACGATCAATGGGCCGAGGAGAACTTCTACCGGGTCGTCCTGAACCTCGAGGCAGGCGACTGGGTCGAGATCGAGACCTTCGCCGATGAGAAGTCGGCCGAGGCATGCGCCGCGGAGATCGTTGAGAGTCTCGCCGATGCGAAGTCGTGGCCTCGGGTTCGCGGTCGCTACCTAAGACCGGAAACGATCATGTCCGTTGAGGTCTCCGAGCGCCGCCGCTACACCGGCTCAGCCGCACGCGCGAGCTGGGGCCAGTCGCCCGACTAGCAAGAACCGCGTCCTGACCAGCCCGTAACCGGTTGGGGGGCCGGGGCGTTGACCGTATGTGGGCACACTGCGGACTATCGCTCCTCCACGGCACAAGGTGACGCCATCTCACCCGGGCGAGACGCCCGAGCGCCTAAAGGTTCGCTTCCGGAGCTTTCCCGCGGCCCATCTCAACGCTCGCCTGGCCGCTACCCGCCCGATCAAGGCTTCTCGCTAGTTCGGGCTAAACGTTGCGGCCACCGCGGCCGATGAAGCAGCGGCATGCCTGAGAACGGGACGCCGGACTCCGCAACCGATCAAACCAGGTCGCTCGCCGCCCTGGCCGAGGCCTTCGCGTCGACCGACGTCCTCGAGCGGATGGCGGGGACGCTCGCGATCCTCCTCTACCAGATGGAGTGCTCCGCGGACGGGACCTACGAGTGCACCGCCTTTCTCGGATCCGGCCTCGAGGCGCTCGTCGGGTCGATTCCCTCCCACTACACGCCCGAAGAGGCGTGGGACGCCGCCGTCCACGAGGACGACCGGGCGGCGTACGAGGCTGCAACGGCGAGTCTGGAGGAGGGCCGACCAGTGGAGGTCGAGTACCGCCTGGTGGGCTACGACGGCGTTACGCGCTGGGTCTCGGATCGGATGCACCCCCGGCCGCACACCGACGGACCGGTCGTGGTGGACGGCATCGTCGTCGACATCTCGGAGCGGCGCGTGGCCGCCGAGGCGCTCGCGGAGGCTCAGGACCGGCTGGCGTACATCGCTTACCACGACTCTCTGACTGACTTGCCCAACCGGACGCTCTTTCAGGAGCACCTCGAGGGCGCGCTTCACCGCGCGCGCGACACTGGCGCCGCAGTCGCGGTGTTCTTCGTCGATCTCGACAACTTCAAGCTGATCAACGACAGCTTCGGCCACGCCTCGGGCGACGAGCTGCTCTGCGCCGTCGCGGCGCGCCTCAAGCACTGCACGCGCGCCTCCGACACCGTCGCGCGCCAGGGCGGCGACGAGTTCCTCATCCTCGTCCCCGACGTCGGTGCCGCCCGAAGCGTTCCGAAGGGGACGAGCGCGCAGGACTCGGCAGACGAGATCGCCTGGAAGATCCGGAAGGTCCTGCAGGAGCCGTTCATCGTCTCGGGGATCGAGATCTATGTCACGGCCAGTGTCGGGATCAGCCTCTTTCCGCTCGACGCCGCGGACCCGGAGACGCTTCTCAAGCACGCTGATGTAGCCATGTACGAAGCGAAGGAAGAGGGGCGCGACCGCCATCACCTCTACGCAGGAGCAGACGGCGACGCGCTGCGGCAACTTTCCATGGCCGGCCGCTTGCGGCGGGCCGTCGAGGCGGGTGAAGGGCTCGTCCTCCACTACCAGCCGCTCGTGAACATGAAAGGCACGAACATGGTGGGCGTCGAAGCGCTCATTCGATGGTGCGACGGCGAGCGCGGCCTCGTCCAGCCAAACGACTTCATCCCCCTGGCCGAACGGACGGGGCTGATCGGGCCGATGAGCGACTGGGTCGTCGAGCAGGCTTGCCGGCAAGCCGCCGCCTGGCGTGCGGACGGGCTCGATCTGTTCGTCTCCGTCAACCTGCCGGCATCGTTCTGGCAGCCGACGGCCATGCGGCATGTGCTAGGGACGATCGAATCGTTCGGGCTGAACGCCGACCGGCTCATGATCGAGATCACCGAATCGGCCGTCATGGAGGAACGCGGTGGCGCCATGGGGCCCGTGCTGGCCGAGATCCACGAGCGGGGCCTCAAGCTGGCGATCGACGATTTCGGCACCGGTCACTCCTCGCTCGGACGCCTCAGCCAGATGCGTGTCACCACGTTGAAGATCGATCGCTCCTTCGTGAGCGGCCTTCCCGCCGATCCGAACGCCGCCGTGCTCGTGACGTCGATGATTCAGCTCGCCGACAGCCTCGGCCTCTACCCCCTCGCCGAAGGAATCGAAACGGAGGAGCAGCGCCGCTTCGTGCTCGAGCGTGGCTGCAAGCTCGGCCAGGGCTTCCTCTTCAGCCGACCCGTGCCCGCGAAGGAGATCCCCGCTCTTTACCCTGTCCTCGCTGGCTGGCCTAGCTCCAGCGCGCCGGCCGCCAAGCCTGCCTAGCGGTTAGCTGGCCCGGCGCAAGTGCTCTTCGACCCGGCGGTAGTCCGGCGTCTCGGGGCTGAGCTTCTCGAGCGCCGCGCGGAGGCATTCAGCTGATTGCTGGCGGCGACCGCGGCGACCGTGAACGAGGCCGATGTTGGCGACTACCTGGCCCTCGGTCTGCACGTCGTCTAGCTCCCGGAGGAGTGCCAGCGAGCGTCCGAAGTGTGCGAGCGCCGCGTCGTCGTCGCCGCCGCGGGCAACGGCGAGCGCAAGGCTATTCAGGGTCAGCGCCTCTGCTCGCTCGTCACCGAGCTCGCGGACGATCTCGAGCGCCCTGCGATGGTGATCGACGGCCGCGCGAGTATTGCCGCTCCGACGCTCGGATGCCCCTCGGGCGTTGAGCCGAACGGCCTGCCTCCGGCGCCCGGCAACGCTGCGGCGAGGCCGAAGCCGAGGCCGAGTGCGAACGAGCTTCCCGAAAGCGGAGCCTGAGGAGCCCGCGATGCGCGTAAGCCGGGGCTGCGGGATCCGTGGCCGTGCCTGCCGGAGACGCGGCAGCGCGACGGCGCCACCGACAAGCACGAGGACGGCGCCCACAGCGAAGATGAGGACGGCGCCGGCGCCCAGGAGAACGAGCCTGGCAAAGCCGATCGCGGCCAGGAAGCCGAGTAGGACCAACGCAAACGCGCCAACCGCGAGTACGCGGCGGCGGAAGCGCGCCCCTTCCGGCGTCCGCGCGGCCCCAGTGCGCACTACCGCCGCAAGTTTCTCATTTCCGAGTCCCATCTTGTTCCCCTTACCTGGTCGAACCGCGCTCATTCGCCGTGGGTGCTCGCCGTCCTCCCTCGGTTGGTCTCACCCTCGACCCGCGAGACCCAGAGTAACGCGTCTACCTGACGGGGAGCTGGGACTGGCCCTCGTTTTCCCCGCCGGGACCACAAAGTGAACTCCGGCTCCATGTGAGAGAGTTCTGCTTGCGGTGAGCGTCGACATCACGTTGGAAGAGCTTCAGCTCGCGGCCCGAAACCATGCGCTCCCACTCGAGGCTCTCCGCCACCCGGTCACGCCGGTGGGCCTCCACTACCTACTGACGCACTTCGACATCCCGCTGGTCGACCCGCGCTCGTGGCGGCTCGAGATCGGGGGCAACGTGGAGCGGCCCCTGACCCTTCGGCTCGAGGAGCTGAAGGAACGGCCTGCGCGCACGCTGGCAGTGACGCTCGAATGCGCCGGCAACGGGCGCGCGCTCCTCTCCCCGCGCGCGAACAGCCAGCCGTGGCTCTTGGAAGCAGTGGGGACGGCGGAATGGACCGGAACTCCCCTCGCGCCGCTCCTCGACGAGGCGGGCCTCGGGGCCGGAGCCCTGGAGATCGTCTTCACCGGCCTCGACCGCGGGATCCAGGGCGAAATCGAGCACCTCTATGAGCGAAGCCTGCCGCTCTCAGAGGCGCTTCGCGACGAGGTTCTGCTTGCGTATGCCGTCAACGGACAGGACCTTCCGCCGCAACACGGCTTTCCGCTTCGGCTGGTGGTACCCGGCTGGTACGGGATGACGCATGTGAAGTGGCTGCAGACGATCACGGCCGTCGACGAGCCCTTCCGAGGCTTCCAGCAGGACATCGGCTACCACTTCCGCCAGTCCGCTGAGGAACAGGGCCGAGCGCTCACGAGGATTCTGCCCCGTTCACTCATGGTTCCTCCGGGGATCCCGGACTTCCCCGCGCGGACCCGCTTCGTCGAGCCCGGCTCGTGCCTGCTCGAAGGACGTGCGTGGTCGGGAGCTGGCCCGATCGTCAAGATCGAGGTGAGCGTGGACGGCGGCGACAGCTGGTCAGAAGCCGGGCTCGGAGATCCCGTCTCCGAGTTCGCTTGGCACAGCTGGAGTTATGTGTGGGAAGCAAACCCAGGCAAGCACGAGCTCTGCTGCCGGGCCACGGACAGCGCGGGCCAGACGCAGCCGCTCACCCCGGAGTGGAACTACGACGGGTTCTGCAACAACGCCGTCCAGCGCGTGCGCGTGGTCGTACGAAGCCCGGCCGCGTAGAGCACACGCTTCGGCGCACGGATTCGCGCGTCCGTCAGGCGAGCTCCTGAAGCCCTCTCTAAAAGTTTCTAGCGCCGCGTTTTCGCTCACGCAGGACGGGTACGCAAAGAAGAGTTAGGAAGGAGGTGGGGTCCGTACGCCGTCTGGGACGATTCTCTGATCGTCCGGTTTATCTAATCCTGTTAGGAGCGTGATCGAATGGCACATGAGCGAACAACTACTGATGTATGGACGTATGGCGACCAGTCGACGCTTGGCGCGGACATGGTCGGGGATGTCGACCTGACCGGGTTCAGCGTGGAGGCACTCGACGGTGGAATCGGCAAGATCGACGAGGCGAGCTATGACGTCGGCGCAAGCTACATCGTCGTCGACACCGGCCCGTGGATCTTCGGCAAGAAGGTCATGCTTCCCGCCGCCATCATCAAGCGCGTGGATGTCGAAAACGAGACCGTCTTCGTGGACCGCACCAAGGAGCAGATCAAGGACGCTCCGGAGTTCGACGAGGATCGGTACCGCGACGATTCCTACCGCGACGAGCTTGGCGGCTACTACAGCAGACCAGATACAACCCGCAGCGACGCCAAGCTATAGGCCAAATCCGACTAGGGAGCCGCTCGGCCCCGGCCGGGCGGCTCCTTCATTCAGGGGATGAACGAGCAGGAATACACATCTAGGCCGCTTCCGCCAACGCGGGAGCCCGAGACCAAGGCGCCGACACTGACCGGCAAGATTCCCCGCTCGCGGGAGGCCGAGAGCAACGACAGCGGTGGCCGCGTGGCTGGCGATCGCGCCGTTGCGGGTGGGCTCGTGCGCCTCGGCTAGGAAGTCCGAGGCGGAGGAGCGGCAAAGCGACCGCTAGCTGGGCCGCAACTTCTCGTCCGGCTGAAGTGGGTGGAAATCCCTGGAAGTGGCATCGGTCGACCGTCGTTAGTTGGCTAACGTCGGACTGACGGCTGCACTCCCCGGAACCCGCGCTGCTCAGAGCCTCCGACCGTTAATGCCGGCCTTCTCGCAAGGCACTCGTCGACATCGAAAAGGGCGACGCCGAACGAGAAGGCCCACCACCGTTCGTCCCGCGGGATCGTCACGCCGTCGGGAACGACCTGCCGATTCACGAGGCGAAATCCGCGCCTCAGGAACTCGCCGCCCGCAGCCCAGCCGCCCGGAGATCCGGAGCCGAGGAGAAGGTTGCGACGCACGCATTCGGCCGACGCCCAGTCAAGCACGCGCTCGTAGGACTCGTCCTCGAGCGGGAACGATTCCACGATTGCCTCGACCTCCTTGGCCAGATCAGCTCGCAGATTGACGTCGCTCGTTCGAGCATCGCTCTCGGCGACGCGCCAGACATACCCGCCCGAGCCGAGCGACCAGATGCTTCGCCAAACTTCGCCCTCGAGCGGGCGTTCGCCCTCTTCCGAAATCGACTCCGCGACGGCCGCGACCATGGAGCGAAGCGCACCGTCGAAAGCGGGCGCGACTGCGGGATTCTGATCCGACCAGTAGAGACCGACGAAACGCTCCCCCGTCTCTTCGAAAACCTCATCCCGGAGGTCGCCCACGGATCCCACCCAGAACGGAGACTCGCTCGGCGAGACGTTCCAATCGATTTGGCCTTGGACGTACGGCTCCAGCCTCAGGAGCGCGATCACCGACCGAGCGGGAGCCGGCCCGGCCACGCTGAAGACCGGCTGGAAATACTCGCCCTGCTCGCAGTAGCGAATCGCATCCAGCGCCGAGCGGAGCCAGAACGGTGAGACGCCCAGCCTCTCGAGGTGTCCGCGAAGGAGGTCGTCGGCGGCGACCCTTCTCTTGAACAAACCCACGGCTGGAGCATCATAGCCCGCGGTTAGCCCGTTCGATGGCCCCCGCAGTCTGCTCACGTGCCCGTCTGGGCCACAAGCCGCTTAAAGAGATCCAGAGCCTCACCCGCGCAGCGAAAATCACCTTTCCAAGGTCCATAAGCAGCGCGCACCCCCCGGCCGCATAGGGGGCGACGCGTGCGAGATCCCAGTGTCACCATTCAAGGAGCGAATAGAACCGTGTGGCCTCTAGCGTCCGAGGACTGGCGGCACCAACGTCGAAGGGCGTCCTCTGGGGAAGGTTTCCGGGGCCGCATCGTGCCTCGCCGCAGGGCGTCGGTGCGGCCCCGGTTTATTCACCGGGGGCACCAGGCTTGGACGCCAACGCCGAAAGCTAGTCGGCGTCTTCGACCTCAGACCCAGAGTCAAAACGGGCCGAACTCTCGCCTCGCGCAGTCAGGACAGTAGACCACGATTTCTTCATCGCCTTCGATGTCCGGGTCGCTGACGAGGTAAGCCAGCCGGGCGCGATCTCGCCCGCTTCCTTACGGCACTCGACGCATTCGAGAGCGATCTTGGCTTGCCCCATGAGCAAGCCTAACGCGTCACGGGAAATTCTCTCTAGTGACCTGTGCGCGCTCGAGAGGCGCGACTGCGGGGGATTAGCTCCAGGCGCCGCCGTTTTGCCCAGGGGCTCCCGCGGTTTAGGCTTGGGCAGCCGTCGAGCCGCAGGAGTCCGGCCGTGAGCCACAACGTCGGGCGGATCGTGACCGTGCCGAGCACCGGATTCGCCCGGACGGTCCACTCGCACCCGTCAGCCAAGGGCGGCGAAGTTCAAGCCCCGTAGCTACCAGGGGCAGACCCACGTCCGCACATCGAAGGAGGCTTGAAGATGGGAAGACTTTTCAGACGTATCGCGACCCTAGCGGCGTGCCTCGCCTTGGTCGCCTTCGTTGCACTCACGGTCGCGAGCGCGCTCGGCGCGCAGACGCCAAGTCCGCTCCAGACTCTGCTGGGTGCAGTCAAAAACGACACACGAGCGACTCGCGCAGCGGTCACCAGCAGGAGGTTCGGCCTGCGTGAGATCAAGCGCGAGGTGCGCAAGCTCGAGGCCCGCTCGAATCAGCTCGAAGTCACCGCCGAGGTGAACGAAGCAGCCTGCGCGTCAGTTCCCGTGCAGTGCGGAAACGGCACGACTGGACACACCTTCACGGCAGCTTCGTCGGCTAACCACAATCCCGTCTCGATCACCGTGCTCGTGACTCGCTTCGGAGCACCAGTAGCCGGGCTTGCCACGTCGGCTTTCGACTTCAGCGACGGCCTCGTCCCCGCAGGCGGGCCCGGCATCACCCTTTGCCCTGGCGGTGGGTCTGGGTGTGCTTCACCGAGCGACCTCTTCCACGACGTTGGTAACGGCCTGTACCTGCTCTGGGCGCACCCCACGCCGGCGGGCAACTGGAAGGCCGGCTCGTACTACGCTCGCATCACGGTCACGGACAAGGCAGGGCGCAAAGGAAGCGCGCTCATCGAGATCACTGTGCCTTAGCACGAGCGCCTCGCACCAAGGGGCTTCACTTCGTTCTAGGCCTCGGAGGCAGGCGCCCCAACGAAAATCCCGACTTTGCGGGGAGGGAGAGCCGTGCCGGCTAGTTGCGCCTCGTCCAGCCAGAGCGCCAGTTCCTTGACCCAGCTCTGGGCAATGTAGAGCTCAGTCTCGAGCCGCCCGCGCTCCGTTTCTAGGCTCGCGAGCTGCGCTTCGAGCAACTCGACCTGTTCGACGAGTGCGGCATCGGCCCATACCTGCTCGTAAGCGCGTGTGCTGACAGCAACGCTTCTGCTTATCCCCATCGGTACTCCTCTCTGGAGACGGGCCGCAGACGCCTCGCTCTCACGTTGAGCTCTCATGCTGGCAGGCTTTTCCCATTTTTGTTGACAACTCCCTCGATCGGGGGACGCAGCGGGGTAACTCAGAAGCCAGCGAGCTACGCTGCCTGTTGCTCATTTCTCGGGAGTCTCATTCCGCTCTGTCCGCAGGAAAAGCGTGACCGGTAAAGCCGTCCCGGGCCAATCGCGAGGGATATCCTCAAACGGGAATGGGGTCGGTTACAGGCGAACGGAATCGGGTGCGCAGCGTGCGTCGCGGTCGCACGCCCGCGGAGGTCCTCGTCCGAGGCGCAGCTCGAGCGCTAGGGTTGAGATACAGCTTCTGAGGGAGCTCGCGAGGATCCGCGTCCTACTCGCAGGCACCGCACTCATCGTTTTGCTCACTGCGATGACCGGCTGCAGCGCTTCCTGGCCAAGCTCTAGCTCTCCAACCGGCCCGACAAGGGCACGTCCCCCCGAGGCGGGCATGTGGATCTCTCGGGCCGAGGTGGAGCAGCTCCCTATGCAGGGAACCGCGTGGGAAGACGTGAAGGCCGCGGCAGACGGTAATTTGGGCGCTCCGAAGATCTCGGATCAAAACTCCAGCCACGACGTCAACACTCTTGCCGTCGCTCTCGTCTACGCGAGGACAGGCGATCGTCAGTACCGCAAGAAGGCGGCAGATGCGATCTGGAGCGCTGTGGGCACGGAACGCGGCGGCACGGCCCTCGCGCTCGCTCGGAATCTCCTTTCGTACGTGATCGCCGCTGAGCTGATCGATTTCAAGGCGTACGACCGCGCTCGGGAAAGCCGCTTCAGGAGCTGGCTCATGAAGGTTCGGAGCGAACCGCTCGGCTCGAAGGCGGTCTCCGACCAGACTCTGATCGGCTCAAATGAGCGCGGCGCAACCAACGGCGGGGGTATGGCGGGTGCGAGCCGCGTGGCAGCCGCCGTCTACCTCCAGGACGAGAGTGATCTCGCCCGCGCGGCCCTGGTGATGAAGGGTTGGCTGGGCGATCGTTTGGCCTACCCCGGAATCCCGGCTCCGGACTTTGGTCCGGAGGACGTCGGAAAGGGTTTTCGCTTCGGTGGGTCGAAGCCAGACCTTTCCTGGCAGGCCGATCCCTCGGCACCAGTTGGCGTCAATCCGAAAGGCGCCAAGAAGGGTGGTCACTCGATCGACGGCGCCCTGCCTGACGACATGCGGCGTGGTGGGTCCTTTCGATGGCCGCCGGCATACACGCAGTACCCCCGAGAGGCGCTGAGCGGCTACGTCGCGATGGCGGAGCTGCTCTATCGCCAGGGATACGACGTCTACGGCTGGTCGGATCGAGCTCTGCTACGCGCTACCAGATTCCTCTGGAGACTCGATCGAGCATTTCCGAATCAAGACTGGTGGGAACCGGAGGTCCCGATTTACTGGGTCGTCAACTACCGGTATCACTCGCGCTTCCCTGTCGCCGTCGCCACGGCACTCGGCCGAAACGTCGGTTGGACAAGCTGGACGCATTCTCCCCAGCGCAGATAGCGCCGACACGGCACTGCGGCCCGCCTAATCCATCGTCGCACCCACCCGCGCTGCTCCCTCACAGCGCCGCGCCCCGGCGCCTTGGTCAAAAGCATCCGATTGCCTGCGCGGCTTTGCGCGCCGAGAGCGGTCGCTGACGCCGCCCCGAGGAAGGGATTACTTCCTCAGCACCGCTAGGTCAGGCCACGAGTCGGTAGAAGCCGAACGCAATCGCCGCCCACGTAAGCATCGCAAGAGGAATTAAGACGACGACTGTTCTGAAAAATGCGGCCGACACGCTAGGCGTGAGAGCGCTCACAGCGTCTCCGTGCGTTTCGGTGGCCATTCAACTCCAATTCTATGGGGCTGGGACCCGAACCATGAGGCATGGGGGATCAAGATGGTGAAGATTCGGTTGCAATTCCGTTGGCGCGTTCCTTCGACGCCGGCCCTTCGGGGTCCTTCCGAATGCACTTGCAAGCCTCCTCCGAGGCTTCTCTACCAATCGGGCCGCCCCGCCCGCGGATAGTCCCGCCCAGCGACCTGGACACGGAGCTCTCAAAAGTGTGAGGCGGAGCCCGAGGACAATCCGGCCATAGCGGCGCGCCGGGATGCCCGCTTCCCCGCACGGGACCGAAAGGCCGCTGAACTGAGGCGGCGTGCCGCGGTTTTCGGCCGGGTGGGCCAGGGCAGTTCTGTTTCAAATGGCGTCCCGCGACAGTCGGAGGGAACGGAATCAGGAGCTCTTTCGCCTAGGGAACGAACGTCTCCACGACGTTGTCGAAAATCAGTTCCCAGAGGAGAGCCTTGTGCCCTTTCTGTGCGAGTGCGCCGATGACTACTGCTTCGACAAGGTCAGTGTGACGCTCGAGGAGTGGGAGGCCGTCGCATCTGATCCCAACAGTTTCCTCATGCTCGCCGGTCACCAGCGCAACGATGGTGAGTACGTGGTTGCCTCACTCCTGCATTACGAGATCGCACGAAAGCCCGAGTGAGCTCATTGGCGGAGGAATGATCGAGAGGGGCCGCAACGCCGCAGCTACCAGAGCGCGATAAAGCGACGGCGACGAGCCGGGCCTTCAGAGGCCTTGTGCTCGTCTTCCTGCTTTCCTTCTTCAACCTGATCGGGCTGATCGTGACGGCGATCGCGCTCGGCGGGCTGGCCCCGTGGTCCCGCTGGCAGTTCATCGGCGTGTTCGGCCTTCTCGAAGCGGCGTCGGGGCTTGCAAACGTGATCTCGCCAAACATCTGGCGTCTTCCCGTCGCGGAGCTGGCGACAAGCGGGCGCACCGAGGTGAAACTGGCCGCGTCGACATTGCTGATTCCGCATTGGGGCGGTCTCGCCCGCTTCGCGGCGGGCCTCGTCTGCCTGGGCGCCAGCGCCTGGGAGGACGGTCTCGGTCCGGCTTCGGTCGGTCTCGTGCCGTTCATGGCCGCTATCGCCTGGTTGATACTCGCGATCTCGGCCCTCCTTGCTCGGGGGGGAGTGGCGCGGCCGGATCTGGACGTGCTCCAGCTGGTAGTGCGCTGGGGCGGGCGCGAGAAAGAATTTCCGCCGGTCAGTATCAGTGCTGTCGTATTCCAGTTCGTCCTCAGCATCGTCACGCTTCCGGCTGTGAAGCTCCTGCCGCCGTCGGTCCTCTACCAGCCGGAGCTGGGCCCCTCCCTGGAGGCGTTGGTGGTCACGTTCGTCCTGTCGGCCGTGCTCCTCGCGCTCGTCCATCTGCTCTGGGCGGGACGCATCGAGTGGCACGCGCCTCGCGAGCAGCAACGCGAAGCCGAAGAGCACGCCTGAGCAGGCGCCGGTTCGTCCGGAGTTTCTCGCTCTTAGGTCGCTTCGACCGCAAGTCGAATCCCGGCAGACGCCCGTCCTCCCGTGTCCTGCGCGAAGTAGGATCGGTCCCATGACCCACGACGTCGTCGGGGCCCTGCGCCGCGTGCCACTGCTCGGCGGCCTGAACGAACGAGAACTCGAGCGATTCGCGAGGGACTTTACGGAGCGGAGCATCCCAGCTGGCTCCTCGATCGTGAAAGAGGGGGACGAGAAAGGCGTTGGCTTCTTCGTCATTGCAGAGGGCGAGGCGTCCGTCTCGCTCCGTGGAAAGGAGATTGCCAAGCTGGGTCCCGGCGATCACTTCGGCGAGGTCGCCCTAATCCGCGATCGCGTCCGCACGGCGTCGGTGACGGCCAGCACCGATGTTCGCTGCTTTGTTACATCGTTCTGGGAATTCCGTAGCTTCGTCAAGGGCAACGCCGACGTGGCTTGGAGGCTGCTTGAGCGTCTCGCCGATCTGCTCCAGGACAACCAGGTAAGGCAATCGAGCGGCATCGGGACCGGTGAGCTTGTGCCGACCGCGCCGGAAGCGTCAACCAGCGGGACATAAGCACTCGCGCCGTCGCGCGCTGCCGGTGCCGCCAGAGAGACGGGCCCGACGCGCGAGTTGGTGTAGCTGGCTGCTTCGAGCAGGCGCCGGAAGGGCTTGCGGGTTCGCGGTCAGGTGGCTGCTTGCGGGTTCTTCCGCCCCGTAACAAGCCAGTCGGCCAGGTGGTTGACGGTCCAGAAAGCGATCAGCGTGTACACCGAGCCGAGCAGGACATCCACGAGGTAGTGCTCGGCCGTGTAGACGAGGGCGAACGCCATCAGCAGCGGGTAGGCCGCCAGCAGCACCCGGCTCCACCTAGGCACCAAGCGCCAGAGAAAGAGCGTGATCAGCAGGGTGTAGGCCGCGTGCAGCGAGGGGACCGCAGCGACCGGGTTCGCGTACTCGGAGCCCTTCTCAAAGAGCGCGTGGAAGTTCCCGATCGGGATGTGGCCCAAGATGGAGCCGATTGAGCGGGTCGTCGGCTCGAGCTGTCCGTCCTCACTGGCGAGCCAGGGCGGTGCGGCGGGAAAGAGCGCATACGTCGTAAATGCCATCAGGGCGAGCAGCGAGACCATGGCCACGAAGCGGCGGAAGCAGGCAGGGGCGAAAAACCAGAGGAAGGCGGCCACTAGGTAGGTCGCCAGGAAGTAGCTCAGGTAGACGAGACAGGCGCCGTAGTCGTACCACCGCAGGCTCGAGGAACCGTGCCAGAGGCGCTCCTGGAGCCAGACAGTGGGAACCGTGCCGCCGAACAGGATTTCGTCGGCGCGGAGCTGCGGCAGCACATGGGCAGAGAAGAGTAGGCCATCGGCGTGCCCTCGGAGGAGGTCATACGCCCAGAGGACGAACGCGAACGGAAGCCAGTCGAGGACGACGCCACGCGTCCAGCCACGGATGTTCGTGAGCGAAGACGCGAGCAGCCCGAGCAGGATCCACATGAGCAGGCGGTCACGCGAAAGCGGCATCCCCTCGCGGTAGACGAAGACAGCGAGCACGACCGCGTAGCCGGCCGGGCCGGCGAAACGCAGCGTACGGCGAAGCCGATCGCGCTCCCTAAGCCGCTCGGCTGCCGAAACTACCGAGAAGCTGTTCACGAACGGCAGGCTAGCCTCAAGCTCACCCCGCGCGCGTCGGATTACAAAAGCCTACGCGGGGCGTCTTAGAACCGGACCGAGCGAGTGGACTTTCCAGCTGGAGCCGGGTTCAGACCCGTTACTGGTGGGATGATTGGCCCGAATCGCCGCACTTTTAGGGGCGACGTGCCCCGGCTCGAGGAAGAACTCGAGCTTCTTAGCGCCCGAGCCTAGTCCGGCGACGGATGCCGAGCCGCGCCTGCATAGCCCTATCCTCTTGGCCATCCTTCACCGCTGCCCAGATGAACAGGCCTCCGACAGTGACGGCCGGCACGAAGACGAGTAGGACAAGAACGATCCCAACCACAATGTCCATGGAGCAAAAGATTCCCACTAAAGCGGAGCTCATTCAAGATATGAAGGATTTCTTCCTCGGTTGGCAAAATTCGGTAAACCTGTTTCATCTCGAGGCTTGAGAGAGGCGCGACAGTCGTCCCCTTCATGACGCGGATCGCCACTTCCCATGCACGGCTCCTTGCGATTGCCCTTGCGGGAATCGTGCTTGAGGCCGCTGCGACCGTGCCCTTCGCCGTTTGGCACGAGAGCTACCCAGCCCTCGCAATCGCTCCTGCGATCGCCGGCGCGGCCGCGCTTGCGTGGTTGATCGGACGCTACGCGGTCCGGTGGGAGCGCGAACGAGACCGCGCGGTAAGCAAGCTGGGTGCGTTAGAGGGCATGACCCTCGAGGCCATTGTCGACGTTGATCCCGAGGGCCGAGTCTTAGCTTGGAATACCGCCGCCCAGCACCTCTTTTGCGCTTCCCTCGACGATCAGGTCGGAAGGTCAGTCGTCGATCTTGGCGCCGACGATGCGTCGCGCGACGCCCTCGCGGAGCTTGTCCACTCTTCTGCCAGCGGTGAGCGGCCGCTCGCTCGGGAAGCCATTTTGACGAAGGCAGATGGCACTAACGCCGTGTTCAGACTCTCAGGCGCGCCGAGCCCAATTTCCGATAAAGCGAACGGAGCGCTGCTTGTCATCACGGATGTCGACGAGGCGCGGCGTTCGGACAGGCAGCTACGCGAAGCGCAGGCGAAGTACGACGCGCTTGTCGAGCAGCTCCCTGTCATCACGTACGTCCACGCTCCCGGTCAGCGCAGCGCTCCACTGAGCGTGAGCGCCCAGGTCGGCCCTGTCCTCGGGTACACCCAAGAGGATTGCGTAGGACGTCCACTCCTGCTCGTCGACGCGATTCATCCCGACGACCGTGCCCGCGTCGAGCACGAAGTTGCTGCGGCGCGGCAACAGGTCTTCCGAAGCGAGTACCGCCTGATGGCTCGAAGCGGGCGCATAGTCGACGTCACCGACGTAGCGTTGACGATTCGAGACGACGAGGGTCGACCTCTGTATACGCAAGGGGTCGTCGTAGATTTGAGCGAGCGTCGACGCGCTGAAGAGGAACGGGAACGCCTTCTCGCGCGTGCGGATGCCCTACGGGACGAGTCCAGCAAAGGCCAAGCGAGGCTTGCCTTCCTTACAGAGGCAAGCCGCCTGCTCTCCTCCCCGCCAGAAACGGGAATAGGCCTCGAGCACGTAGCGGCTCTCGCCGTTCGAAACTTCGCCGATTGGTGCACAGTCGATTTAGTCGAGGAGGATGGCCACGCACGCCGAGTTATCGCTCTTCACGGCGCACCCCGTCCCGCGCAGGCGACCGAGCCGGCGTCGGACGTTGACCCTCTCGGTCTGGAGGCAGCACGAACCGGTCGGCCGGTGCTCAAAGGCGATCGGATATGCGTGCCCATGATCTCACGCGGTCGCGTCGTGGGTGTACTCACCTTCGTCGCGACGGCTCCCGGCCGAACGTACGGTGTAGCCGACCTCGCGCTCGCGGAGCATCTAGCGCGCACCGCGGGCCTCGCTATCGATGCCGGACGGCTTTACCGCCAAGTACAAGAAGGTGCAGAAGCCGCCCGTGTTCTCACATTCATGGGTAATGGTCTGTTGTTCGTCGATCAGGTTGAGATCGTACGTCTATGGAACCCTGCGGCGGAGGCGATCATCGGAGTCGCTGCCGAAGAGGTGCTCGGGGGGGCCGCCCAGGACGTCATCCCAGGCTGGCGATCGCTTGCCGATCGCATCCCGATAGCAAGCGCGCCGGAGTCTGGCGAGGCGGACACGCTGCCAATCGAAACTGAGCGCGGCGAACGGTGGATTTCGATCTCCGGCGTGAAATTCTCTGGCGGCACCGTCTACGCATTTCGCGACGTAACAGCGGCGCACCACCTCGATGAGCTAAAGGCGGAGTTCGTAGCGACGGCGTCGCACGAGCTTCGGACGCCTCTCGCCGCGGTCTATGGTGCGGCGCAAACCCTTCGCAGGCACGACTTCGCGCTTGATGAATCGGGCCGCGAACGGTTTGTCGCACTCATCATCGAGGAATCCGACCGGCTCAGCCGGATCGTCAACGAGATCCTGCTGGCGAACCAGTTGGATGCCGGGCGACTGGATCTGTTTATTGAGCCCTTCGACCCGGTCGACCTGCTCGAGCGCGTGGTTGAGTCGGCCCGCACCCGGGCACCGGCCGGTGTGTCGATCGCTGTCCGCGTGCCTGACTCCGTCTCAGCCGTCGGAGCTGACCGGGACAAGGTCCGGCAGGTGCTCGTGAACCTCGTGGAGAACGCGGTGAAGTATTCGCCCGAGGGCGGCACGATTGAGGTAGGCATCACGCCCTGCGCGGCATCAGTCCAATTCTTCGTCCGGGACGAAGGGCTGGGTATCCCGCCAGACGAGCAAGCTCGCATCTTCGAAAAGTTCTACCGCCTCGACCCGGGCATGACTCGGGGCGTCGGTGGGACGGGTCTCGGCCTCTATATCTGCCGGGAGCTCGTCGAGCGGATGGGCGGACGGATTTCAGTCGAGTCTGTCGCTGGCGCCGGCTCGACGTTTTCGTTCGACCTGCCTAGCGCGGACTCGACAACCTCGCGAACCAGCGTCAGCGAGGAAAGAGCTTCGCCGCTCGGCGCGGAATCAAACTAGAACCGGGGACCTCGCGCGTGTGAAGCTGGCGCTCTCCCGCTGAGCTAATGCGCCCCGAGCCCCGCATCCATGCTTCCCGGCTGCTTCGCCATTGCTGTTCCCGCACCAAGGTGACCGCGTCCGACTACTCAACCGCGCGCAGCCTGACGTCGTCGAGGACTATCCGACCCGGTTGTTCCCACACCGTCTTCATACTCGTGACGGCGCTCGGAACGCCAGTCGGCGCATCTTTGGCGTTCGCACGACCAGGTGCTAGCCCGCGGGAAGCTCGATCTTTGGTCTTCCCCCCTGGCGCGGGCTCGGAAGTAGAATCCTCGGACTTCGGGCGAACGTTACGGCGCCGGAGCGGCGCGTGCCGGGCGGGCGCCACAGTCGAGGGGAGGAAGACAATGTCAAGAAGGATTCGGTTTGTTCTGGCCGGGGTGGTCGCGGCTTGTCTTACGCTCGCGCCCGCAACGACAACGGCGGCTCCACCTGGCCAGGCAGCCAAGCTGCGCACCGCAATCACGGTGCAGAACATGAGGGCTCATGAGCAGGCGTTCCAGAACATCGCGACCGCGAACGGGGGTACACGGGCGTCTGGCACGGCGGGCTACGACGCGTCCGTGAACTACGTGGTCGGCCAGCTTCGAGCCGCCGGGTACACCCCACAGATCCAGACGTTCGACTTCCCGTTCTTCCAGGAGCTCGCGACGCCCGTCTTCGAGCGAACGGCACCGACGCTGCGCACGTATGTCCCGACTACCGAATTCGGCACCATGACCTATTCGGGCAGCGGCGACGTCACCGCCAGCCTCCAAGAGGTGAACGACAATCAATTCCCGCCCGGACCGACGCCGAGCTCGTCGAACGCGGGTTGCGAGGCTGCTGACTTCGCGGGCTTCACCCCGGGCAACGTGGCACTTATCCAGCGCGGGACGTGCACGTTCCACGATAAGGCGCTGAACGCCCAGAACGCGGAGGCAAGCGCCGTGGTCATCTTCAACGAGGGCCAGCCCGGACGCACTGATGCCATCATCGGGACGCTCGGCAGCCCCGACTTCACGATCCCTGTCATCGGCACCTCGTTCGCGATCGGGGAGGAGTTGCACACCCTGCTCGCCTCGGGCGCCGTGACCGTGCACATCAAGACCACGACGATCTCGGAGACCCGTCAGACAGCCAACGTCTTGGCCGACACGCCCGGCGGGGATCCGAATCGGGTTGTCGTCCAGGGCTCGCACCTGGACTCGGTGGTCCCGGGCCCTGGCATCAACGACAACGGGTCTGGCTCCTCCTACAACCTGGAGGCTGCGATCCAAATCGCTCAGAAGCAGATCAAGCCGAGGAACAAGATCCGCTTCGCGTGGTGGGGCGCCGAAGAGTTCAACCTACTCGGCTCCCAGTTCTACGTTGACAGCCTCTCTGACGCGGAGTTCGCGAAGATCCTGGCGAACCTCAACCACGACATGATCGCCTCGCCGAACTTCGTGCGCTTCGTCTACGACGGCGACGGCTCGGATACGGCGACCGCCGGTCCGCCTGGCTCGGCGCAGATCGAACAGATCTTCCTGGACTGGTTTGACTCGCAGGGACTCGCCACCGACCCGACGGCGTTCGACGGGCGCTCCGACTACGGGCCATTCATCGCCCGCGGAGCCCCGGCCGGTGGCCTCTTCAGCGGTGCCGAAGGGATCAAGACCCAGGCGCAGGCCGACGTCTACGGTGGCGTGGCCGGTGAGGCCTATGACCGCTGTTACCACCAAGCCTGCGACACGATCAGCAACCTGAACAACACAGCGTTCGACCAAATGAGCGACGGTGCGGCGACGGCACTCGTCACCCTCGCCAACACGACGGGACCGCTGGCCACCGTTACGGCGACGGTTACCCGGGCGGTCGCACACCAACGCGCTGCCAATGCCGTCTACCGTGGGGAACTCGCCCAGCGGTAGAACAACGCAAAGGTGAAGAGGGCGGCGCTTCGGCGCCGCCCTCTTTCTTCCGAAGACTCTCCGGGCCGGAGGGCTAGTGGACGCTGTCGAGTTGGTCGGCAGAGGCTTCTGGAAGGCCTTTCAAATGGCCTGGGAAGTGTGGTGGGCGCTTAGAGGACTGACCCGCCAGTCCACCGTTCCGGCCCTCCGGATTGCCAGGTGTTCCAAATCCTTTCCAACGAAGCACGCACAACCTGCTCTCGCTCGTAGAGGCTGACGTGATAAGGATCTTCTGAGAAGTTGGCCTCAAGCTTGCAGCGACGCGGCCGGCAGAAGGGAGTTCAAATGGCGGATTACACCGTCGTCCCCGTCGCCGAGGTCCCGGATCAGGCGGCGGAAGTGGGAATGGATCCGGATCATTTCGAGATTCGCTTCATGCGCGAACCGCTTGGCCTGCGGAGCTTCGCCGTAACCTTCGAGCGGTTCGGTGGCAACTGGAAGCCACCTAAGGGGCACCCGCATACACGGGGGCACCGGCATACCGTGCAAGAGGAGGTTTACTTCCTCGTCTCCGGACGGGCGCAGGGCAACTTCGACGGCGAGGTGATCGATATCGAGCCATGGACGGCTGTGCGCGTCGGACCTGAGACCGTGAGGTCGTTCCGCGCGGCGGGCCAGGAGGACGCCGTGTTCGTGACGATCGCGGCACCGCAGGCGGGTCTCGACGACGTCGAGTTCGTTTGGGACTACTGGGTGGATTAGAGAAGCGCGTTCGTCCGAGCCGCGTGCCAGTCGAAGCCAAACGCCTCAAAACGGACCGCGGCGTGCTCGATCAGTCTCGCGTCTTCGCGTGTTACGCCCAGGGCCCGCAGCGCGAACGGCTCGAGATACGTGTTGGGTTCGAGCAGACGAGGTGCCTCGGCTTCCACGCGCGCTCCGTCGCCGATCGCCGCTAGCCCCTCCAGGTGCGTCGCCATCGAGCTGAGGAAGAACCAGTTCGACCGACGCACCGCGGGCTGACCGAGTAACGACTCGACCCCATCGAGGTCGCCACGCTGAAGGGCGAGCTGGATGCGCGGCGTGTCGAGCACGGTCCCGTAGCCGCTCATCGTGTGCGCCTCGGCGTTCTGCTCGAGGCGGCGTGCTTCCCGCTCGTCCCCGAGGTGGACGCGCGCGAGCGCGCAGACAAGGAGCGAGCGTTGGTTCCGAACGCACGGCGTCGCGAGGTTCGCGGCCACGGCGTCTTCTACCCGCTGCTGGAGTTGGCTCGCAGTGTTCCAGTCGCCGAGAAGCTCGGCGAGCTCCAGGCTCACCGAGACCCCGTGCAGTCGATGGTGTGGCGAGAGTTCGCGCGTGAACTCTTCGTGGCAAATTGCATAACGCCGCGCATCGTCGATTTGGCCGCAGGCGACTGCAGGCGCGACCGCGCACGCGTAGATGTCCGCCTGGTGATCCGGATCGTCGATTTCGCTTACAAGCGAGATGCGCCGGCGCTGCCACGCGAGTGCCCCCTTGTAGTCGCCCCCGGCGAATGCGGTCAGCCCGCGCACGTCGTAGCCGAAAGAACGCACAGACGAATCGCCGAGTTGCTCGGCGATTGCGCTCGCCTCAGCCGCCAGCTCGGGAGATTTGTCGTAAGCCGAATAGCAGCGAGCGATCAGTGCCTTTGCGCGTTCCGTGCTGTGCGGCTGCGCAAGCTCGAGCGCGCTGCCGATCCACCCCTCGACGAGACTCGCGTCCGGTGCGACACCCCACATTCCCGCGCGAACAAGCGTCTGAAAGGCAAGCTCCGCGTAGAGATCCGCCGTGGTCAGGCCGTCCTCGGCCAGCTCGATCGCGCGCTGCATCGCCGAGGAGAAGGCCTTGCCGTCGAAGTCGATGGCATGAGCGTGACCAATCTCCCGCCAGATCTCCACCTGTGCGTCTCGGCGCGATTCGAGCTCGACCGCGCGCTGAAGCGATGAGACGGCGTCTTCGATCTCGTAACGACCGACTGCCAGGTCGGCCGCGCGGCGCAGCCAGGAGACCGCGTGCTCGCGCACGCGTGCGAGCTCGTCGTCGTGCCCCGGCCAGGCGAGATCGACATCTTCCGGCCGCACTGCCTCCGCATAGTGATGAGCAAGCATCGCTGCGTGCTCGTCACGACCTTCCCCTGTCTGCTCGAGCCATTCGGCGAACCGAGCATGCAGGCGAGCCCGCTTTGCGATGAGGAGGCTTCCGTAAGCCACATCGCGGGTGAGCGCGTGATTGATCGTAAATTCTGGCTCGCCGACAATCGACGAGCTCGGCCGAGGCCGTATGAAGTCGCGTTCCTCGAGAACGTGCAGGTCCGCTTCGACGCCTTCCAACAGTTCGGCGACGGGACCAGCCCAGAACGTTCGGCCGATCACGGCGGCTGCCTGGAGGGCCGCCTTTTCCGGTGGCTCCAGCAGGTCGATGCGCGCCGCGAGCACAGCCTGCACCGTGTCGGGAACGACGAAGTCGTTGGGAGGGTCCCGCACCGTCCAGTCGCCGTTGTGTCGCTCGAGCACGCCTTGGTCGATCAGCGTCCGAATGAGCTCCTCGACGAAGAATGGATTGCCCTCCGCGCGCGCGAGGACGATGTCGCGCACTGACGCAGGCAGCGATGTCGGTGTCAGCTTGTCAACCATGTGGGCTGTGTCCGACGGAGTCAGCGCTTCGAGCAGGACCCTCTCCGTGCCGCGATCCTCGCTGACCCAGCCTGGCCGGGTCTGGGTGAGCTCCGGGCGCGCGGTTGCAAGGAGGAGCAGCGGCCCGTGGGCGCCCCGTAATCCAGCTTCGAGCAGGTCGAGTAACGCGTCCTCGGCCCAGTGCAGGTCTTCGATCAGCACCACCGCCGGCCGATCGGCCGCGAGCGCGTCGAGGAGGGAGATCCACGCCTGGCGGAGGCGCTCGCGCGCGGCGAGTGGATGCAGGTCGACAGGTGCCTCCAGCCCGAGCGTCAACCCCAGAATCGTGTTTCGCCCAAGGCGGCGCCGCACGATCTCCTGCGAGTCGTTCGCGGCAAGGCCGAGATGCTCGCGGACGATATCGCCGACTGGCATGTACGTGATCCCTCGGCCGTAGGAGAGGCAGCGGCCTGTGCGGAGGACCGGTTCGGGCGACCGAGAGCGAAGCCACTCGCAAAGCTCGCGGAGCAATGTCGTCTTCCCCATCCCGGCGTCGCCTATGACGGTCACGAGGCGCGGCCGGCCCTCTCCGACGACGCGAAGGTACGTCCGTTGGAGAGCCTCGAGCTCTCTGTCGCGGCCGACGAAGGCGCGCTGCAGTCCGCCGACACGCTGCGACCTCATCGGCGTCAGTGCGCGGACGAGACGTCGACAGACGACGCCGTCCGGTTTTCCCTTGGCCGGAATCGTCGCCGGCTCGGCGAACTCGAACGCGCTCGACACGGCCGAGGCCGTGCGCTCGCCGACCAGAATCTCACCCGGCCGAGCGCCCTGCTCGAGACGCGCTGCAATGTTGACCGTGTCGCCCGTGACGAAGGAACTTCCGACGCGGGCCTGTCCCGCGACGACCTCACCGGTGTTCACGCCGATACGTAGCGAGAGCACACCGCCGAACAGTTCTTCGAGACGTTTCTGCATCGAAAGCGCTGCGTGCAAGGCGCGCTCCGCGTGGTCTTCCTGAGCTGCGGGAGCGCCGAAGGCCGCCATGACCGCGTCGCCGGCGAACTTCTCGACGGTTCCGCCAGCGTCGGCGATCTCAGTCGCCATTGCGTCGTAGAACCGATTAAGGAGGGAGCGCGTTCGCTCGGCGTCCTGGGAGCTCGCGAGCTTCGTCGAGCCTACGAGGTCCGCGAAGAGGACAGTTGCGAGTTTCCGCTCTTCGCTCGGCTGAGCCGGTTCGGAGATCGGCGCGCCGCAGTTGGGGCAGAATCGAGAAGCAGCAGGGGCAGAGCGCCCGCAGTTCGGACAGAACGCCACGCCGGGATTATTCGCTGCGCCTTGCGCACTGCCAAGTTCAGTGGGCGCACCTGGGATCGAATCAGGCCGAGCCGTGATCTACCGCGAACGACTCGAGACGACTTTTTGCCCGATTTCCAGAGAGATACCGGTGCCGGAGAGGCGACGGCCGATCGACACGAACCGACTCGTTACGACTCTGCATTTGGACAGGAGATGGACAAGCTGGACGCGCCGTTCACGGACGCTGTCGATGAGTCAGACGACGCCCCGCTCGGGTCCGCATAGGTCGGGGGGCCTACGCCGTCGTAAGTACCCACGAGCGCGCTGCGTGGGCAAGGCGGTCGTGCTCGCGCTGCCGCGGGAGCAAGAGCACACGCGCTCGTGGTCGCCGAAGGTATAGCGACTTCGTGGAAGCGAGCGGACTCGAACCCGCGACCTCCGGCGTGACAGGCCGGTCATGACGCTTCCGGGCTGGCCGGGACTAGGGGAGAACTGCGAAACGTGTAGGCCGCATGGTCGGCGGGCTGCGGAACATGCTGGTCCCGCTGGCCCCCCAAACCGGGAGCAGTTTTACCCCACCAAGAGGCCCGCTAGGTCACCACGGCGCGGTATCTGGCAATGCTCGTGGCGGCTGTCCATACGACGAGCGACACGATGGCAGGAAAGAACGCATAGCCGAACGCGCTGCCGTCGGTGGTCCCGTCGAGGACTGTGAGGAATGTGATGAGGAAACAGACCGCGCCGACCAGCGCAACGATGCCTGTCCACCGTGCAAAGACTCCGGTTCGCAGCGTTAGCAGTCCCGCAGCCATCAGGAAAGCGGCGAAGCCCATTGACGCCACCAGGAAGGGGCCGCCCGAAGCAGTGGCCACCGCCTTACTCACCACCGGATCCACGCTAGAACCGTTCGTGCTCGCAGCGGCGAGAATGACCGACGCCATCGCGATTCCCGCCATGCCGGTCACGGCACCGCCGAAGGCGACGCGGGCAAGTTGCCCAGACTCGCGAGACGGGGACTCTGCATCCCCGAGCACGGTCCGAATTGTCCCCATGAAGTGCAGAAAGACGAAGCCTGCAAGCAGCATCAGGAAAGCGCTGATACGGCTGTTCCACTGGTTGTCGGTCGCCCACTTCGTCCACTCCTGATCTGGTTCGTTGTAGTGGGGCGTTAGACCGCCGTTTGTGAACCAGCCGACTACGAACAGCGCGGCGAAGGCCACCCCGGACAGCGCTAAGAGCCGCTGCCATCTCGGTGGGAGAGCGTCAGCCGCGGCCTCAGGCGCGTGCGCAGTCGCCGCGGGTTGGAGAGTCATACCGCTATCCATTTGGCACGCCAGCTCGGTTTCGAAACGCTTCGAGGCTTGATGGTCCAAACGAGCGCGGTACCGACGGAGCGACGGACAGCCCCGTTCGGGACTTTTGAGCTGGCCTTTTGGATGGGCCGCCGACCCATAGACAGTTCTTCGAAGGCTGCGCTACCTTGGACTCTTCTGTCCCTCTGCGTGGTTGAAGGAGGCCACCAGGCACGACTGAATCGAAGGGAGAAAATGGATTCTCAGACAATCGCGCGCATCTTCGGAGCGCTGTACCTGCTCACGTTCGTGACGTCGATCGCGGCGTTGCTCCTTTTCCAGCCCGTCCTCGACGACCCGGCGGGCTACGTCGCGAACGGCGGCTCTGACAATCGCATCTTCTTCGGGGCGCTCCTAGAGCTGCTCCTCATCATCACGAACATCGGTACCGCCGTGATCATCTATCCGATCGTGAGGCGGCAGAATCCAGTCCTCGCGATCAGCTACGTCACGGCGCGCATCGTCGAGAGCACGTTCATCCTCGTCGGGATCTTGGCCGTCCTTTCCATCGTGACCCTCTCGCAGCAAAATGCGGGTGGCGACGAAGGGGCGATCGCCTACACGCTGGCGGCGCTCAAGGACTGGACGTTCATCCTCGGGCCTGGATTCATCGTCGGCTGGGGGAACGGCCTCATTCTCGGGTACCTGATGTACGCCTCCGGGCTCATGCCACGGAGCCTGACCTGGCTCGGCCTCGTTGGCGGCCCGCTCCTCATCGTTTCGGGGATCGCAACCATGTTCGGCGGCGGCCATCCGCATGAGTGGTATCAGGGCATCGCTACCATCCCCGAGGCTCTCTGGGAGTTGGCGCTCGGGATCTATCCGCTCATCTGGGGATTCCGGCGTGTGCCGATCGTCGACGACTACGACCGCGATCAGGGCTTCCCAGTCAGAACCAGGCCCGAACCAGCTCCCGCGTAGGCAGGCTCTTCTCACGAAGGCCCTCACTCCCAGGGCACCGGGGAGGTGCCCTGGGAGTGGTGCAGGGTGGTCGAATAAGCGACGTAAGGTCCTCTTCTCACGCTAGCTAGCTCTAGGAAGGGGCGCCACCGAACGACCGCCTATCGCTTTTACAGTTCGGCGGCGCACGAGCATGATCGATTCAGGCCGCGTAACGCCGTCTAGCTAGCCCAGTCTCGCACCATGAAGACGGTCGCGGCGTGCCCGGGTCCGCCATTACTCGCGCTCGCGAGTACCGAGGCGAGAGCATCGACACCGCACGCGTGATTCGAGCTGGCATGATCGGCGGCTAGCGATACCTCGACGCCGATTTCGCAGTTCATACCGCAGGTGTCCCCTAGGCGCGGATTCCCGGCAAGAGCAGGGCTTTGCGCCATCGTCGTTGCGGGGACTCGCAGGTGCGGTCGGGGGTTTCCGGGAGCCTCGTGCGGGATCACCGCGGGATGAGTGGTTGCCTATGTGGTCAAACAGATCCGGATTGTGCGGAGCTTGTCCGGGCCAACGCGGCTCGACCGGGTAGGTAGTCCGGCTCGGCCGCGTCAAGCGAGCCGGGTGGCCTCGCCTTACACCTTGACGACGGACTTACCTCGGGTGCGCCTCTGCTCAAGATCGCGGATGGCCTGGGGGACCTCACGCAGCTGGTAGGTCTTCCCGACGACAGGCATGACCTTCCTGGCTTCGATCAGATCCTTGAGCACGAACAGGTCTGCGCCGTTGTGCTTGACGACGAGTGTTGTGAGCTTCTGGCGCACGAAGGGTGAGAGCGCGGGCGCCCAGACCATACGCCCTGCCTTCCCGACCCATTTGCCGCCACCTTCGCCTCCAACGATCACGAGAGTCCCGCGAGGTGTCAGCGCCTGCCTGAGCTCGGAGATCGGACGGCCCCCCGCAGTCTCGATGACGACGTCCCAGCGTCTCCCCATCTTCGTGAAGTCTTCCAGGGTGTAGTCGATGACGTCATCCGCGCCGATCGATTGGATGAGGTCAAGTTGCGGCGTGTTGCCTACTCCCGTGACGCGAGCGCCGAGTGCCGCGGCGATCTGTACGGCGAAAGACCCGACGCCTCCCGCCGCGCCGATGATCAGCACCCGCTGCCCCGACTTCACATCTCCCTTGTCCCGGACGGCCTGGAGCGCGCTGGTGCCGGTGATCGCGACAGTGGCGGCCTGCTCGTAGGTGAGGTTCGCCGGCTTGGCCGCGAGCAGATCCTCCGGCACCGCGACATAGTCGGCGAACGCGCCTACGCAGGTGCCGAAGACGTCGTCGCCCGGCTGGAAGCGAGTGACGCGCGCGCCGACCGCCTCGACGCGACCTGCCATCTCCTGACCCGCCACGCGGGCCTTGGGACGGCGGAGGCCGAGCTTCGGGCGGATCGCGTAGGGGAGGCCCGTAATCACGTGCCAATCCCCGATGAACACGCTCGCCGCGTGAACTCGCACGAGTACCTCGCCGCTGCCGACGTCTGGCCGGTCGACGTCCGTGAGGACGAGGTCATCCGCAGTGCCGTACTTGTCTTGAACGATCGCCTTCATCGCCTTCCCTTTGGACGCGCGGTCGAGGGAACGATTGGACCGCTCCTCCGCAGGATGACACAGCCACCGTCAGATCCGCTCCTTAGCACGTAACCGCTTTCAGTGCATTGAGGCGTGCGTCCCTGGCGCGGGCCGTAGGGCCGGGAGCGCGACCACGGCGACCACTGCGAGTAGTGCGGCGATCGCCGCCGCCACGAGAAAGCCGTTCCCGTAGCCACTCACTGGGTTGCCGTTAGAGATAGCGACCGCCGCCAGGACCGCCACGCCGAGCGCGGCGCCGAGCTCGTGGGCGGTGGTCATTATCCCGGAGGCTAGCCCGGCCTGTTCGTGTCGTACGTCGGCCATCGCTGTGACCGTCACGGCTACGAAGACGAGCCCGACGCCCGCGCCCAGCAGCAGGAATCCGGGCAGTAGGTCGGTGGCGTAGCGGGCGTGGTCGGGTGCCGCGGCTAGAAGCAGTGCTCCGCCGGCCGTCAGCGCCAGTCCTCCTAGCGCGACGACGCGCGACCCAGCGTGCGGGAGCAGGCGTGAGGCGAGGTGAGCGGCAGCGAAGATAACGAGCGCGAGCGGCAGGAAGGAGAGCCCCGTCTTCAGCGCCGAGTAGCCGAGCACGTTCTGAAGGTACAGCGTGTTCAGATAGAAGGTGCCGACCAGGATCCCTGTCGCCCCGAGCATCACGGCCGCGCTCGAGACCAGGGAGCGCACGCGCCAGGTCGAAGGGGGCACCAGCGGCTCCCGACCACGGCGTTCGATGCTCAGGAAGGCGGCTAGCAAGGCGCCAGCAACGGCTAGCAAGAGCAGCGTGCGTCCCGACCCCCAGCCGTGCTGCGCCGTTCCCACGACTCCGTAGACGAGCGTCACCAGGCCGGCCATCACGGTCGCTGCACCGAGCAGATCCAATTTCAGCCGCGATAGCGGGAGCGGCCCGCCGGCGGGCAGCAGCCGTACGGCACCGGCCGCGACCACTAACCCGATCGGGACGTTGATGAAGAAGATCCACTCCCAACCAAGCAGTGTCGTGATGACGCCGCCAAACAGCACGCCCGCGGCAACGCCGGCGCTGCCAAGCGCCCCCCAGATGCTCAGCGCGACCGTCCGTTGCGCACCGCTGTATGTCGTCGCGATGATCGCCAGGGCAGCCGGGAGCAGAAGGGCTGCGCCGAAACCCTGCAGCGCCCGTGCGACGATCAGCGCCGACGGTGACCAGGCGAGGCCGCTAACCAGCGAGGCCACGGTGAAGACGAGCAGCCCGACCAGGAATACACGACGGCGTCCGAGCAAGTCCGTGGCCCGGCCGCCGAGCAACATCAGACCGCCCGTGAAGAGCACGTAGACGGTCACGACCCACTGCAGGTCAGTGGCGGCAAAGCTCAAGTCTTTGCCGATCGATGGAAGGGCGACGTTCACCACGGTGACATCGAGGATCACCATGAACTGCGCCAGCCCGATAAGCCCCAGGACCCACCACGACCGGCGATCGCTCGCTCCTTCTTGGATGTGCAGGCCGGCGTGGGACGGTGGCACGGCGGTGCTCATGGGCGCTCCCTCGGTTGAAATGCGTTCATGCAGCGTTGTCCCTGCGCCACGCCGAAGACACTCCCCCACGACCCCGGTGCTTGCAGCCCCGCGGGACCGGCTGCGCTGGAGCGGCCACGCTCAGGAGGCTCTGGTCCTTACTGAGTGAACGACCGCATTGATCGCTCGGGCAGTAACAGCCGCGTAGTTTTCGTCGGCGACCAGCGCCTCGTGCGTCGCGCCGTGCGCCGTCTGATGATCACTGTTGGTCGAGAGGGTCGCCAATCGGTCCTGCGCGGCGAACCAACCCGACATCTGCCCAGCTTCAGCGGTCAGGACGAAGAGCGGCTTTGCCCCGAGGCTCGTAAAACCCTTCACCTGGTCGAAGACCGTTCGCAGTTCCGCGAACTCGTCGCGATCGGCGCTCAGTTCGCGCGGTGAAGAGGCGAAAGCCCGAGCTTGCCGCCGGGCATCGGCGGGCAGGGACGCGGACCCGATCGTGCCCAGCGTCGCCCGGGCGATGCCCGCACGCGCCAGCGTCGGGAACAGCGCCGAAACGCGACGCCACATCGAGTAGAAGCCGGGATACCACGGCAGATCAAACTGGTACGGCGTGGCCGAGTCGATCAGGGCGACCCCGGCCACATCCTCGGGATAGTCCATCGCGTAAGCGAGCGCGTAGGTCCCGCCAACCGAGTGCCCGGCGACGACGTATGGGCTGGGCACGTTGGCAGCCGCAAGCAGGCCTCGCACGTCAGCAGAGAGCTCATGAGCGTCCTGCAGACCAACGCCCTTTCCACTCCACCCTTGGCCAGCGCGATCGAAGACACAGACACGGGTCTGGTCGGCGACGCGTCCTTGCACCCACGCCCAACTCGGCGTTCGTTCGCCGAGCCCGTTGAACAGGATCACAGCCGGAGACCCCGAGCCCACACAGCGCAGGTAGAGGCTGTGGCCGTCGACAAGGTAGGTGCGCCCACCCGACGGCGGCTTGTTGCTCGTCGCCGCTTCGACAACAGTCTCGAATGCACCGCCAATGGCAACAAGCGCTAGCACCACGAGGGCGGGATAGAGGAGGACCCGTCGTGACCAGTTATGGAGCGATCGACGAGACCCGCGGAACATCCAGACGACTAGCGCCAGGAGGAGGATGGGCCAGACCCAGCTGAGCAGGCCCAGGATGTGACTGCTGGGGCGGAGGATCAGGATTGCGGCGCCGGCCACCCCGAAGCAAATGGCGGGGATGCGTGCCCATTCCTGCGGCTGGTTTGTGCGTCGTGCGGAAAGTTCCGCCAGCATCGCGCAGCCGACTGCGAGCGAAAGCAAGGCGGCCCCGGTGATCACCGGCTCGCGGCCACCGCCGAAGACGAGCAGGTCGAGAACAAGGCCAAGGCCGAGACCAACCGCGATTGAAAGGAGCACGATCAGGCCGATGTGGCCGCGTGCCGGAGTAGCCTCGCTCGGCGATTCCTCGTTCGCTGGGCGGGCCGCGGTCTGCTCACGCATCGACGTAGAAGCTGAACATCATGCCGCTCTCGTGGTGCTCTGCGATGTGGCAGTGCGCCATCCAGAGGCCCGGGTTCGACACGTCCAGGAGGATGTCCACCGTCTCGCCGGTGCGGACGAGCACTGTGTCCTTCCAGACCAGGTTGGGCTCGACGGCGCCATTCCGGCTGAGCACGAGGAAACGGCCCGCGCCGTGGATGTGGAATGGGTGGTGCATCGGATGGTCCGAGTCCATCTCGTTGACGAGGCGAATCTTGATCTGGTCGCCGAGCTGGAAACGCCAGTCGATCGCGTGGTTCTCGGCGCCGGTTTCCCGGTCGACGATCAGCCAGCGCATGTTGGCCGGCGTCGTCATCCGGTTCATCTCGACCATGTCGTCTTCCCACTCGATCCCGCCCGCGACATCCTGCGTGTGCTCCGCGCCATGATGCTCGTGCGCTTGGTGCTCGGCCATCTCGCTGCCGCCCTCGATCGGCCGCAATGTCATCCCGCACTTCGGGCACTCGCCCGCCCACGTCGCCGTGATCTCGGGGTGCATCGGGCAAGCGAACGCGGTCGGCCGCGCGGTGCCGACAGGGGAGACCACGAGCTTCATCCCGCACTTCGGGCACTTGCCTTCCCATGTCGCCACGATCTCCGGGTGCATCGGGCACGCGTAGACGGCCGTGCCTGCCTCAGTCTCGGGTTCGCCCATGTCCATCTCGGCGACGAATGCAAGCGTCTTGTCGGGCTCGGTCTCGAGGTAGCGAGCAATCCGTTCCCGCTCCGCTGAGAGATCTTCGTTCACGCGGAGCGTCTCGAACCCCTGCGCGAGCCTCGACTCCACCGGCTCCTCGCTCACGAAGATCTCCGCAAGCGGATAAACCCGCTCCGGAGTCCGGTGCTCGAGCGTTACGGACCCGGGCTCGTCGAAGAGGACGTCGACGACAACTCGCTCCGAGGGAGCGAGGATGATGTCCTCCACGAGCTCCTCCCGCTCCACGTGGCCGCTGTCGCCGCCGACGACCTTCGCCCTGGCCCCCTTGACTCCCACTTTGAACACCCGCGTGTTCGCCGTGTCCGTGAGGTAGAAGCGCACGACCTCTCCGAGCTTCGCGCTCAGCGTGAGCTCCGGCTCGCCGGCGACAAGAAACGTGGTGCCGAAGCGCCCCATCGCGACGTAGTTGGCCTCGTGGTGGCTGAAGGGCGCCACACGGCCGTCCTCGTCGAGCAGGATGTCGTCGAGCGTGAGCAGGATCTCGCGATCCGCCGCCGGCCAGTATTCGGGCTCGCTCGGGATGACGAGGATGTTGCCGTAGAGGCCCATTTCCTGGCCGTAGTCCTGGCGAATGTGCGGGTGGTACCAGTAGAGGCCTTCGTCCGGGAATCGCAACTTGTATGTGTAGCTCTCGCCCACCGGGATCGGCCTCTGCGTCTGGTGCGTGCCGTCGTACTGGTTTTCGATCCGCAACCCGTGCCAGTGCACGGTCGCCTCGAGATCGCCGTCGTTGACCGCGTGCACGAGAATTTCTGAGCCCTGCCTTACCTTCAGCGTCGGTCCCGGGATCGATCCGTTGTAGGCAAGCATGCAAACCCTGTTCCCTTCGAGCTCCTTGGTGACAGGCGCAATTCGGAGCTCGAACTCGTCGCCCTCGGAGAGTTCGACGATTTCGGGACGCTCTGCCTCAGACAAGCCCTCGATCGAAGTCGGAAACTCGATCGTTCGCGTATGGCCGTGGGAATGGTGGTCGTGCATTGCTGGCTAACCCTCCTTGGGTGCTGCGGCCCCAGCGCCCGCTGCTTCAGGCGCGCACTCGGACACAGCTTGTCTCTTTCCTTCCTGCACGGCTGCGATCCGCTCGACGAGGAACGCAGCATCGTCCTTCACCCAGCCAATCAGCGCCGAGCCTCGGGTCCACTGCCACGTGAGGCCGAGGAAGTAGAGACCTGGAACGGCGGTCACTCCGCGACGGTGCTGCAGTCGCGCGTCCGCGTCGAGGACGGGAGCGTCGATCCAGGAGTAGTCGGGCCGATAGCCAGTCGCCCAAATGACAGCGTCTACATCGAGCTCGCTTCCGTCGCCGAAGCTGACGGTGCGACCGGAAGCAGAGGTCGCGCGCGGCTTGAGCTCGACACCGGAGCGCGTGAGCTCGCGCGGGCTCGAGCCGATTAGCGTGTCCCGGTACTGCAACTTGCTCCCGAGCCGCGATTCGACGTCCGCGAAGAGCAGGTGGGTCTTCGTGAGCCACCAGAAGAGGTCCTTTCCCGCAATGCGCTGCGGCAACGGCTTCTGCTTCGAGCCGACCGAGAGGGCGACCTTGTGCGTGCTCGAGAGCTCCTTCGCAATCTGAAAGCCCGTGTTTCCGCCCCCAACCACGAGCACGGTTCCCTCGGGCACGTCGCCCGGCTGCCGATAGCCGGTGCTATGGACCTGCCAGACGTCCCGGTCGAGGTCCTGCGCGAGCTTGGGCACGAGCGGTGTCTGAAATGGCCCGGTCGCGACCACGACCTGGTCGGCGGTCACGATCCGGCCGTCGATCTCGAGGACGAGACACCCCGCGTGGGAAAGCCTACGCACCTCACTGTCGAGGTCGATCGGAAGCTCAAAGGTCTCCGCGTAGCGCTCGAGATAGGCGATTACTTCGTTGCGACTCGGGTAACCATCCGGGTCGCCGGGGAAGGGAAGGCCGGGCAGCGCGCTGTAGCGGCGCGGCGTGAAGAGAGTCAGCGAGTCCCAGCGCTCGCGCCAGGCGGGCGCGATCGAGTCGCCTCGCTCGAAGATGACGAACCGCAATCCTTGCTGACGCAGGTAGTAGCCCATCGCCAACCCGGCCTGACCACCACCGATGATCACCACGTCGAACGGCTCATTCATCTCTTCATCCACGGCGCCGACGCTCGACGACCGCCTCGCCATCGCAATCTCCTTTCCTGTGTGTAGCGACGAGCCTGTCACATAGACAGCTGAACTCGAAGTTCGATCCTGTCCGCTGTCTCTTCAGGAATCCCAAGCATCAGTGGTAAAACGCGCCGGTCAGAATGAGACAGGCGACCATCGAGCCTCTCGCCGCTCGGGAACATGATGCCCGCCTTGGGCTCCCGCGGTTGGTGCTGGCAACGACGGAGAGGCGCGCGCAGACCGGTGACGTCTGCGGCGGCACGTGGTCGGCGCATGGGAACGCTGGGATTCGGAAGGATCCGGCCATGGCCATGGTCATCGATCCCGTGTGTGGGATGCGGATCGAGGCGGACGACGCTGCCGCCACGGCAGAGTACGACGGGCAGACTTACTACTTCTGCTCGCAGGCTTGCTACGACGTTTTTGTGGCAGATCCGTTCGTCTACGGAGTGCGCAGCCCGACAGGTAGCGGTTCTGACTATCTGACCGAAGAAGAGGTCGCCGTCCGTGCCGGGATGACCCCCGAGCGCCTCCGGGGACTGGTCGATCTCGGCCTCCTAGAGCCCGACGACGGTGGGTTCCTTCGCCGCGACGTCATGCGGGCAAGGATGGTCGCCGAACTCGAGTCGAAGGGATTGGATCTCCAGGCGCTCGCTTCTGCTCACGCATCCGGACATCTCACGCTGGGATACCTGGAGAGCGCCGGGCGCCGTCACCCTCGGACTGACCGGACGTTCGCAGAATTCAGCGAGCAGGTCGGCCTTCCTATCGACACGCTACAGACGTGTTACGTCACGTTCGGCCTGCCCCGACCCCGCGCCGAGGACTACGTCCGAAAAGAGGACGAGCCGATCCTGAAGGCACTACCGGTCCTGTTCGGCGCGGGCGTCGGTGAGGGAGACGTATTGCGTGCCCTGCGTATCTGGGGAGACAGCGCGAGGCGAGTCGCGCAGTTTCAGGTTCACTACTTCCACAATACGATCGAGGAGCCGTTCCGGCGCCGCGGTTTGCGAGACAACGAGGCCCTAGAGGCGGCGTTCAACGAGGTCGGCCTCCGGATGGGACATTCCAGCGAAGACATGCTGGCGTGGCTCTTCCGGCGCCACGCCGACATTTTCCACATCGAGCATGAGTTCGATCACGTAGAGACCGCGCTTGAGGAAGCTGGGGTTCGTCAGCGTCCCGATCGAGGGGTCGAGGCCGTTGCGTTCGCCGATCTCTCCGGCTATACGAGGCTCACCGAGGAAGCCGGGGACAAAGAGGCCGCCCGGGTGTCACTCGCGCTGGCGCAGTTGGTCAACGAGGTCGCTGCTAACCACCGTGGAGACGTGGTCAAGATGCTCGGGGACGGAGTTCACTTTCACTTCCGTGACCCGGCCGACGCGGTGCGGGCGTCGCTGGAAATCGTCGACGTCGTCGGTCCGCGAGGCCTACCGCCCGCGCACGTGGGGGTGAACGCGGGGCCGATGATCTACGACGAGGGCGACTACTTCGGGCGAACTGTGAACATCGCGGCGCGGATCGCGTCGCAGGCATCTGAGAACCGGGTCTTCGCGGGCGAGGACCTCGTCCGCAACGTGGAGCCGCAGGGCTTTCAACTCCTCGAGGTTGGGCCGTTCGACCTCAAGGGGGTCGCTCAGCCCGTGACGCTCTACGAGGCGGTTCGGGATGGCTCGCCGGGAGCAGCTCGGTGACAACCGCTCGCCCGACTCCGGTGCCGCCGGGGAGTTGGCGTCTCTCGCTGCAAGAGCTGGCCAAGAGAGCGGGCGCGACAGTGTCGTTCAAGGGCATCTCTCGTGACGTCGTGATCTACGAGGCCGAAAGGGCCTGAGTGCTTTCGGAGCGCGCTCTCGCCACACTTCGGCTTCATCGCGGCGAAGGCGGAACGGTCGCCTTCCTCGTCGCGATTGCATTCCTCTTGCAGGCAGGAATGATGATCGCCCAGAGCGCTACGGACGCTCTGTTCTTCGCTCGCTATGGCGTCGAGAAGCTGCCTTTGCTCTACGCCTTGGTCGGCGCGGCGATGTTCGCGACGACGCTCGGCGTCACAGCTCTCTATACACGCATTGGACGAGCCCGCGCGTTTCTCTTCATTCCCATCCTAATTTTTGCGGCTGCATTGGCCAGCCGAGCCGCACTCGAAGCGGGCGCCTCCTGGGTCTACGGAGCGCTCTGGCTGGTTCGAAATGTCGCTGAGTTCACGCAAATTTTTGCCGTTTGGGGCCTCGCCGGGCTGGTGGCCGATACGCGCCAGGCAAAGCGGTACTTCCCCCTCATCGCTGCCGGCGGCGTGATGGGTCTCATCATCGGCGGCCTTTCGACAGCGCCGCTAGCAACCACCCTAGGGTCAGCCAACTTGTTGCTCGTCTGGGCCGCCTTGGTCGCGGGTGCCACAGGCCTGGCGTGGCGGCTCGTGCGCACGGAAGGCATCTCCCTGGCGACTCCCCGGAGGAGGGCGAGGGGGCGCGGATTCGAGATCATGCAGGGCCTTCTCGACGCCGCCCGACCGGGCCTGCTTCGGTGGCTGAGCGCGGGTGAGCTCCTGATCGCTCTTCTTTTCAGCTTGCTCTACCTCGCCTTTTCAGAGGCGGCGGTCGAGCGGTACCCGGACCCGGACAAACTCGCAGGCTTCTTCGGCCTCTTCTTCGCGATTGCGATGGCCACCGCCTTCGTGATCTCACTCCTTGTTACCAGCCGACTCCTCGCACGGTTCGGTGTTCCAACCGTCGTCCTCATCCTCCCCCTCCTCTATGTCGCGGCGTTTGGCGTATTCGCAGTGGCTGCCACCTTTGCGACCTTGGCGCTCTTCCGCTTCGCCCAGATCGCCTGGGATAGCGGGGGCGCAAACAGCACGTGGGCAGCCCTAATCAACACGATTCCAGCCGATCGAAGAGACCGCGCGAGAGCCTTCCTCTATGGCGTGCCTTTTCAACTCGGCACGATTCTCGCCGGCCTCGTCGCATTCATCGCCCAGCGACTCGATCATCCACGCATCCTCTATGGCGCCGGTCTCGTCGCCGCGATCCTCGCGGTCGCCTCGATTTCGCGAATTCGAAGCGCTTACCCGAAGGCCTTGGTCGCAGCCCTGCGCGAGGGACGCCCGGTCATCTACGGAGCGCCTGGGGGACCCCGACCAGCCGTCCTAAACGCGGACGCGACGAGCCTGGCCGTTCTCGAGCGCTTACTGAGGGACGACGATGCGGCGGTACGGCGGCTCGCGGCTCACGCATTAGGAGACTTCGACGTTGAGACCGTTGAGACTGCTCTCTTCCGGACTCTCGAAGACCATGACGCGGCTGTCCGAGTCGAAGCGCTTGAATCCCTCAGCGGCCGAGACGACGCCACCGCCACCCGGGCTGCGCGGATATGCCTTTCAGACTCTGATTCCTCTGTTCGTCTGGTTGCCCTCGCAGTCCTGACACGCTCCGGCGGGCTTCCCGACATCGCGTTGCTTGCCGATGCCGATCCGACCGTACGCTCCCAGGCTGCTGCCCTTCTTCTTGACCACGACAGCGAGGCTCGCGAGACGCTAGTCGACGCCGCGCATGACTCAAACCCGGACGTTCGTGCCAGTGCCCTGCGCGGTATAGCGGCGGCACGCACTCGCGGCGCCTATTCGATCGCGCGTGAAGCTCTTACCGATCCGGACGCGACGGTGCGAGCTGAGGCGCTGCGCGCAATCGCTGCGACAGCCTTGGAGGATGCCGTCGCCGCGCTCACGGAGGCTCTCGCTGACGACGATCGCCGCGTCCGTGCCGCCGCTGTCGATGGACTCGCAGAAGTCGGAGCGCCTGCGTGTGACTCGGTATCGGACGCCCTCTTCGATCACCGTAGGGAAGAGGCGCTCGCGGCACTGGAGCGACTTCCTCTCGACGGCGCCGCCGACCGTCTGCGTCGCTTCGCCTCCGCAGCCGTGGACCGCGCGCTTGAAGACACGCGCCTTCGAGATGCTCTCGGCTCGCCAAACGGCGAGGCGCTTGAGCTCTTGCGCAGCTCATTGGAAGCACGTGCGGAGAAAAACGCAGTCGACGCGTTGCGCGCTGCCGCCCTGCTGGGCGACCGGGGCGCCGTCTCGGCTGCCATCGAGAGCCTCACCGTCTCGGATCCCGCCCAGCGAGCCAATGCTCTCGAAGTTATCGAGACGGTGGGTGAGCCCGCGATCGTTCGCCCACTGGTCGCGCTATGGGAGCCTAGGCAGATAGGGGAGCGTGATGCGCGTGTTATCGAGCAGCTTCGAAGCGACGACGATCAGTGGATTCAGGCTTGCGCCGAGTTCGCGAGCACAACGATGGAAGGAGCAACCATGACGCGTACAGAGACCACGATCCCGCTCGTCGAGCGAGTCGTCTTTCTGCGCAAGGCGTCGCTCTTCGCCGCCCTCCCACCCCAAGATTTGCAGCCGATCGCAGAGGTCGCCGAGGAGCACTTGTTTGCAGACGGGGACATGATCGCCGCGGAGGGGGACCCCGGCGACACGACGTACGTGATTGTCGACGGAGAGGTCGACGTGGTTGCTGGGGACCGAACGCTCGCCGTTCGCGGTGCCGGCGACGTGATCGGAGAGATGTCCGTTATCTCCAGCCGCCCTCGCGTCGCGTCACTACGGGCAAAGTCCGATGTCCGGGTGCTCGAGATCCATAAGCCCGCGTTCGAAGCAATCTTGCGCGAGCGACCTGAAACGGCGCTCGCGCTCATGCGCGTCTTGTGTGAGCGGCTTGCCGCTTACGATCCGGACCTGAACTAGTAGTCGGGGCGCTAATACGCTCGAAGGAAGTTCGATGCGCCGCTGAAGGCGCAGGCTTGCTTCGGGTCGAAGAACGCAAGCCGGGGCGGAGTGAACTAGTGACCGGAGACTCGGCCGGCACGCCGCTCCGGTGCGTTTCTGCGTCTACGTGTCAGGCTCTGTCGCGAAAAGTCCCTCTGATTGTCCCTTCGCCTACCGAACCAGAAGGACTAGGCCCGCGATGATCAGCCATAGCGACCAGGCGGTGTAGGCAATCGGCACCATCGTCCCGGCCAGCTTCCAGCCGTGCTCTTCGAAGCGACCGACGAACTCAAGCGAGCCTACGACCAGCAAGGCACCGACAAGGATGCCCGGCCAGGCCAACCAGTCCTCGAAGGACGAGGACTGCAGCATGGCGATGGCGACCAGGAGTGTCCAGGCGCCGGTGAAGAGGTAGCCAAGGCATTCGCCGACGGCAACGCCGAGGTAGCGGTGAAAGGAGTCGAAGACGACCGCCGTCGCCTCGCGGGCGGCCGCGCTCGAATTCGGATCCTCGTAGGTTCGCGCGAGCGCCGGGACGAGGAACGGCCAGCGGCAAAGACCGAGGAACTGGACGACTGCCGCCAGCACCCCGATCGTGGTCGTGACCGGGACGAGCTTCAGCCCGTCGCGTGCGAGCACCTGGCCGAGCAATACCGCCAACGGCGCGAGCAAGACCGCAGTCAGCATCAAGCCGTACCAGAGCAGTTTCAAGCGCAGCCCGCCGGCCTGGAACCGGCTCAGGATTTCGCCAACCGGGCGGCGCAGGATGGCGGGGTAGTCGAAGAAGCGACCGAGCAGAAAGAAGAACAGGTTGAAGGCGATCGGGAGGCCGACCAAGAAAGCGCCGGCCGCCCGATCGATGCTCAACTAGCCCGAGACTCACGCTCGTTGCGCTGGAACAGGAAGGTCAGGACGAGCCAGGTCAGGAGCGCGAAGAGGATCGCTCCGAGGACAACGAGATCCCGTGGCACCGAGGAATCATGTTTGAGGTGGCGTGCGAGGCTCCGACCATCGATGAGGCCGTTGAGGCCGCTCGGGGAGAGGCAGAGGCCACTGCAATCCTGATGGCGGCTGCCGCAAGAGCGCCAATTGGGCCTACGCGGCCGGTGTTGGCGGTTGACGTCACACCTGGAATCGAGGAGCGTCCGTTCCTTCAGTGGGTCTACGGCGGCGCGATAGTGATCGGGAAGACGGTCGTGACCCCGGAGGCGTTCGGGGTCTTCCATGGTGCCCTGCTCGAACCAGGAAGCCCGGGAATCACCGATCGTCGGCTCCTTGAGCGCGTTCTTCTATCGCTTAGCTGGTACCGGCTCGCTCTCGGTGAGACCGATGCGCTCACCCGATTCATGCACATGTGGCTTGCCGTCGAAGCGCTGGAACCTCTGCTTGCAGATCATTTCGGTTGCGCTTCGAAGGGCTGGGGCGGGCTCCGTGCGCTTGCGGAGGCTGAGCAGCCCCACGAGGAGGGCGAGGGTTCCAAGCGCGTGTCAGCGGCGCTTGGGGTTCGCCGAGCCCTGTTCCATTCGCTACGCGTGAACGTCCAGGAGCTCAAAGAGCGCGCACGGCAACAGATCGAGTTCGCCGAAAGCCTGCTTCATCGTGGGTGGGGCGTGATTCTCGGAGTCGAGGGCCTCGAAGAGCGCCTACCGACAGGATCAGTGACGGCCTTTGACGCCTACATCCTGATCCGAGCAACCATCGTCGAGCAGGACGAGACGTTTGGCGGCAGGCTGCCGTACATGGTCAGCGAGCTCGAGCCGTACCGAGTCAACCCTGACGACCCGGACCATCTGAACGTGAGCTATCGCGGAAAGCTGACCCTAGGCAATGCTGACTTCGCCCGGATGCATCGGCTCGAAGTCCGGGGGCCCCAGGGACCGAACGTTGGCCAGTTCGTCGAGCTCGGAGACGTAACGGCCTCCCGTGACGACGACGCCACTTGACTTTGAACAAGCGGGAGTAGCACATCTCCGCCACGGCCAGATCTGACGGCCCGCGAGTGATTGCCGAGGGGAGGGCCCAAGGGAGCGGTCAGTGAGCATTCCCGGACTTTCCGGGACGTATGAACCGCTCAACCAAGCGGTTTGCGCTCAACGACTTGGTGCTTCCGGCCTAAGTGGGGATAGGCGGGTATTACCCCTGTGAGTAGTACTTTTCGACTCTAGCGTGGCGGGGATTCTTGGGGGTATGCGGGAGGTTCCGGTGATCTCCTGCGGGATGCGCGCGGGATGTGCCGTTGCCCAAATAGCAAACGAGGTGGGACATGCGCGGCTTCGGCTTTAGTCGAAATGCACCATCCCTTGCCACTTCCCAACGACGGTGCCGGCGTGCGTAGGGCGATTGAGCGATCGGCCAAGGGAAGTTAGGAGAACGGCCTTAGTAGGCTTGCGCGGGTCGCCGTCCGTACCTGCTGGCCCCGTAAGAGGCTAGATCGGCGAAGACGGCGAGGACGACGAAGATCCACTCCCATCCGTCGACCCCGTATCCGCCCGTATTCCACAGAATCACGTAAGTCAGCGTCGTTAGCGGAAGGAAGACGAGACCGAGAAGCGGCCAGATGAACGCCCCCGTAGCACGGTCGACCCAGGGAGTGAAGATCCACGTCAGGATCAGGGCCAGTCTGGGCGAGAGCACCGCGATCAGCACGAACAGGCAGCCCATCCAACCGTCCTTTCAACTTCGTTGACCGCCGGAGGGTGTCAGATTTGGAGCCGCACCGTCAATGAGTGGACGGTCGCGCAGAGCGGTTAGCACTGCGAGGCGGCTAGTTAGCCGTTCCCGTCCGACACCCGACCAACTCGACACCGTCATCCTCGCGCAACCCGGCTAGTGACCTGGATGTCGTAGGGTTGGCGAACCAGCTCGTGCGCGTCACCGTGCGCGGCTCGTTCGCTTTCGCGCCATGCTCCTAAATCCTTGACGCCAATGCCCTCCTTGCGCCGGGACGAGTTCGACGTCCTTGTGATCGGGGCGGGGCCGGCGGGTGTCGTTGCGGCCCTTCGTGCCGCCCGACTTGGAGCTCGCACCGCGCTCGTCTCATGCGACGCGTTCGGGGGGATGGCGGCGAACGACGGACCGGTGCCTGTGCGAACGATGGCTCACGCTGCCCGTCTGCTTCGGGAGGCAAGACAACTCCGGCACTACGGCATCTCCACCGAGGAGCCTTCGCTCGACTATCCGCGTCTGCTCACTCGCGTCCACGAGGTGACAGCTGACGTGCGCGCCCGCTCACTGTTGCGCGACGACCTCGAGCGAGCCGGAGTGACCATCCACGAGCACGCCGGCGTCGCTCGGTTCGTCGACCCGCACGTGATCGAGAGCGAAAGCGCACCGCGACTTCGATCGAAAACGGCCATCATCTGCACAGGCGGGGTCGCCCGACGGCTCAGGGTGCCCGGATCCGAGTTGGCCGGCACCCACAGCGACGCATGGCGCCTCACCTCTGCGCCGGAATCGATGCTGGTGATCGGCGCAGGGGCGACCGGCGTGCAAGTCGCCTCGATCTTCGGCGCGTTCGGTTCGCAGGTCACACTGTTCCAAGCGTCCGCACGCATTCTCACGAGCGAAGACGGCGACGTGGCCGCGGCGATGAGCAGAGCACTGCAAGCCTCCGGGCTCCGGGTTCTCGAGGACGCCGGAACGATCGACCGCTTCGAGAAGTGCCCCGCCGGCGTCCGCCTCATCTACTCCAAGGGCGGTGCCCGGAAGCAGCTCGACTCGACCATGGTCGTCGCCGCGATCGGCTGGGTCGCGAACACCGACGGTCTCGATCTCGACGCGGCCGGCGTACAAAGCGACTCTCGGGGCTTCATCCAGGTCGACTCTCGCCTCCGCACGAGCACGCCGAACATCTTCGCCGCCGGCGATGTCACCGGACACGTAATGGTCGTTCACCACGCCGTACGTGAGGCCTACGTCGCAGCGACCAACGCGGCCCTCGGACGCAGCACCACGCTCCCCGCGGAGGTGAGCCCGCTGGGCAGCTTCACCGACCCGGAGTATGCGTCCGTCGGGCTCACCGAGGCTGCGGCCCGGGATGCGCACGATGTCGTGGTCGCGACGGAGCGCTTCGACTCGCTGCCGCGACCGATCATCGACGGTCGCCCAACCGGTTTCTGCAAGGTGATCGCGGACCGCACGTCGCACACAATCCTCGGCTGCCACATCGTCGGCGAGCGCGCGGGCGAGCTAGCTCAGCTGGCGGCGGTTGCGATGGCGGGTCAGTTGAAGGTCGAGCAACTCGCACTGGTTCCGTTCACCTTCCCCACGTACGCCAACGCCCTCGGGCGCGCGGCACTCAGAGCCGCTCGCCAACTCGGCGCTCCCGACAGCTGGCCGGACGACGGGTTCGCAGAGGAGGTCGGCCTCGCTGCGACCGACGAGTGAGCCGGACGGAGCGCACTCTTGGAAGATTGGCTTCCTTGCGTGCGATGACCGTTTTGCCGGGATCATCCCTAAAGGGCGATGACGGTTAGCGGAGCGAGCGAGATCCTGAGCGGAATCTTGTGACCGAGGGGTTGGCCACAGCGGGATGGCCACAGCAGGGACTGCCGCTGAAACAGTTAGCGGTAAGGTCGGTTTAGACGCGCTCGAGAAGGAGGTAACGATGGAGATTACGCAACCGGCAACGCCAGCCAGGCTCCCACGAAAGGGCAAGAAGAGCGGGCCTGTGACCGAGTATTGCGCCTTGTTCCATATAAAGCCGGGACATGCCGAGCAGCTGATCGATGAGATTTCGACGGCCCTGGCGAAGCGAGGGGATGTAAGGGAGGCGTACGCGAGCATCGGCGTTCACGACGCCAGGTATGTCGTCCTCGACAACGGCACGCGGCTTCTCATCACGATCAGCTTCGATCTGGATTTCGATCCCTACTTCGACGACGCCATCGCATCCCTCGTCGGCGGCGACCTGAGCCAGATTCCCTTTCGCTGGATCGAACATCTTGAGGAAACACCCGAAGGCGGCTACGACGCCATGTCCTGGGAGGAGTTCAAGAATTTTCTGGTGGCGAACCAGACGGAAGCGGACATCTTCGCGAATACCGACAACGGCACCGTGCAAGAGATCCGTAAGGCGCTGCGAGTGCAGCAGGCCTTCCAGCAGGTGCTCGACCACCCCGACGCCGCACAGGCGCTCCAGCACCCGGCGTTGAAGCCGCTGCTGGACGAGGCCGCGGACTGAAACCGGACAGCGAAGCGGTTAGCGGCTCACTCTCGCCTGCGCGCGCTCAAGCCCGCCACTCACGGGGAGGAACGCATCCATGGCATCAGTAGAAGCCCCGGTCGTGCTCGAACTCGACGATATCCAGAACGCAGCCTTACAACCCCGGCCCTCGCCGTACGTCGGCGTCTACATTCTGCTTCGCATCGACGACCGGCACGCCGGGCGTGAGCTGCTACGGCGGCTGATTCCCGCACTCGGCGACGCCACCAGCCCGGCTGATCGGAGCCAGCAAGCGTGGGTCAGCGCGGGGCTCACCTTCCAGGGGCTGAAGGCTCTCGGCGTTCCGCAGGATTCGCTCGACAGCTTCCCGCTGCCGTTCCAGGAGGGGATGGCCGCGCGTGCGGCACAGCTCGGGGATGTTGGTGAGAACGCCCCCGAGAATTGGGAGCAGCCGTTCGGATCCCCGGATGTCCATATCGGGCTGAGCGCGCTCTCCCCCGACTCGACGCAGCTTGAAGGTGTACTCGCGCGCGCCCGGACGGCGTACGAGGAGCTCGGCGGGGTCACCGCTATCTGGCGCCTGGATTGTCACGCGCTGCCCACCGATAAGGAAGCCTTCGGGTTCCGGGACGGCATCAGCCATCCCGCAATCGAAGGGAGCGGCATTCCCGGAACGAACCCGGGGGAGAAGCCCATCAAGGCCGGCGAGTTCCTCTTGGGCTACCCGAACGAGCGGGGAGAGCTGCCCTCGATGCCACGGCCCGAGGTTCTGGGTAAGAACGGCACCTACGTCGTCTTTCGCAAGTTGCATCAACGCGTCGCGGCTTTCCGCCAGTATCTCGCGGCTAACTCGTCGAGCCCGGACGAGGCGGAGCTCTTGGCGGCAAAGATGATGGGGCGCTGGCAGAGCGGCGCCCCGTTGGCGCTGTGTCCAACGCGGGATGATCCAGAGTTGGGAGCCGACCCGACCCGCAACAACGATTTTCTCTTCAAGGAGGACGACCCGGACGGCTTGAAGACGCCTCCGGGCTCGCACATGCGACGTATGAATCCGCGCGACTCGGAGATCACCGGCTTCGTGCGCTTTCATCGCATGATCCGGCGCGGCACCAGCTATGGCCCGATGCTTCCGCCAGAGGTGCTCGAAGACGACGGCGCCGAGCGAGGGTTGGCGTTCGTCTTCGTCGGAGCGAACCTGGAGCACCAATTCGAGTTCGTCCAGTCCGAGTGGGTGAACAAGGGGCAGTTCTTTCGCGGCTCTGCCGGCGACAAGGACCCGTTCGTGGGCGCGAACAACGGCAGCGGTGCTTTCACCATCCCGCAACAGCCGATCCGTCGACGGCTGCAGGGTCTGCCAGCTTTCGTCGTGACGCGGGGAGGCGAGTACTTCTTCTTCCCCGGCCTGCGCGCCTTGCGCTGGTTGGCCGATCTTGAGACCTGAAGAGGAGCACGCCGGCAATTCGCGACGCGCTTGTTGCGTGCCGCGCAGCGTGGAGGTCGGTTCCACGAGGTGATTGCGAGAGATGTCTGACCATAATTCCGGGCCTCGGGCCCTAGCAGATCCCGTCGTGGACATCACGGACGTCTACGTCTTCCCCAGCCCGGAACGTGCCGGCGTCCTGGTCATGGTGCTCGACGTGTTTCCGAGCGCAGAACCGAGCGCGCTGTTTTCCGATGCGGTCGACTACCGATTCCGGCTACGCCCGGTCACAATCCCAGGCGGAGCCCCAGCCGCGTTTGCCGTCAGCGAGACGGAGTACGTACTGAGCTGCCGGTTCGCCGCCCCAGTCGAGCGCCCGGATGACGCGGCGCTGGCCCAGGAGGGCACGTGTGCAACCTCGACCGGCCAGACCGTCTCCTTCCGGGTGAACGACGAACAGGGCGGAGAGGCAGACGGACTACGCGTCTTTGCCGGACGGCGGCTGGACCCGTTTTTCTTCGACGGCGTCAGGGCGGTGCAAACGATCGTGACGGGCCAGCTCGCTTTCGTGAGCCCGGGCGACAGCAGGCAGCACCGCCAGAACGTGCTCAGCATCGTCGTCGAGGTCGACGTCGCCACCGTGCTCGGCACGGATGCCGGGCCGCTGTTCGCCGTCGTCGGCGAAACGGTGACCGTTGGTTCGATCAGTGCCCGTCTGGAGCGCTTCGGCCGCCCCCTGATGAAAAGCGTCGTCCTCGGCGCAAAAAATTTCGACACCGTCAACCGGGATCTGGATATACGCGATCTGTACAACCAGGAGGACGCGTTCAAGCTGGGGGCGACATACCTTGGCGCCTATCGCGCGCGGATGAACGCAAATCTGCGCTTCTGGGATGACCTCGACCAGAAGACCGACTGGCCGCCCGATACAGACGGTGCCCACCCGCTGACCGAGTTGCTGCTCGCCGACTTCATGGTGGTCGACGTCTCCAAGCCGTACGTCGAGGAGAGTTACTTCGAGATCGAGCGGACGCTGCTGAAGGGGGAAGGCCACGAGACCTGTGGTGGCCGAAGCCCGAACGACGACATCGCAGACACAATCTTGACCACGTTGATCAATGCCGGCAACGGTGCCCGGATCAGCGACGGAGTCGACCAACAGGCCGTACCCGCTTCTCGTGTCTTCCCGTATCTCGCTCCCCCGGACCCGAATCCGCCCGCCCCGATACAGCTCTCGCTCGACAAGTCCAAATGAGCAGGCCGTGATGTCCAGACGTGCCGACGCGGCAGCAACCGGCACGTGATCGATGCCGAGTCACCCACCACGGCAGGTGTCCTCGCGCTCGGCAATCTGCAAGCGCAGATCAACGCCCAGGCGCGGGAGGCTCTCGCGGGACCGCTCGATGCCAGGGTTCAAGCCGAGCTCGTTGAACTACTGCTGCTGCGCGGGCATGTCCTGGGCTCCATCGCCGACTACGAACGGGCTGAGGCGCGGGCCGACCAGCTCACGCACGATCGGCCGACCGACGGCGTAGCCTTGCTCGCGCGCGCCCGCGCGCGTGCCACGTTCCACCGCTTCACCGACGCGCTGGGTGACCTCGATGACGCGCTGCCGCTCGGAGCCGATGCCGGCGACGTGGACGCCGAGCGCGCCGCCATCTTCCAGGCGACCGGGCGCTACGACGAGGCCTTCACGATCCTCCGGAACGGCGTCGAACGTCGCGCCGATTTCGCCTCTCTGGCGGCGCTGGCTTCGCTTTGCGCTGAGCGCGGGGAGGTGGCAACGGCCGAGCAGCACTTCGACCAGAGTCGCGACCACTACCGTGGAGTTTCGCCGTTTCCGCTGGCGCAGCTCGACTTTCGGCGCGCCCTGATGTGGCTCGCAGAGGGGGATCTCGCTCGCGCGCGCAACTGGCTCGTCGCCGCGCATCGCCGCCTGCCCGAGTACGCGCCCGCGCAGGGCCATCTCGCCGAGGTCGAGGCCGCGCTGGGCGAGACCGACTCCGCGATTGCCATGCTGCGCCCGCTGACACTCACCTCCGACGACCCCGATTACGCGGCACAGCTAGCCCGCATCCTGGGCGAGGTCGGCCGTGTGGAGGAGGCCCGTGAGTGGCGCGACCGGGCGGCAGCGCGCTACGACGAACTCCTCGCGCATCACCCCGAGGCCTTCGCCGACCACGCGGCCGAGTTCTGGCTGGAGGCGGGTGCCGACCCGCATCGGGCACTGTCGCTCGCGACGATGAACCTCGAGGTCCGCCGGACACCACGCGCCCACGAGCTCCTCTCTCGTGCCGCCAGCGCGGTGGACGATGCTCGGCCGGGGTCACTCATCCCGCATCGCGATGGAGCTTGAGAGGAGAGTGGAAATGGCCGACGTCACCGTCACCGGTCAAGGGCGAGCCGCTTGACGTCGAGTTGCCCACCGTGGACCTTGATGCTTCCCTCGATCCGGCTCGAGAGGATGTACAGCTCCTCGCTGTCGTCCACTCTCGTCCGCGGGAAGGGCGGCTAGGCGCACCTCGGCGTCGCCGAACGTGTCGCCGAACGTCCGCCACTCCCAGCGGGGAACGATCATCGGAGCGAACGTTGCGTCGCGACTCGCATCGGTCAGCCGAGCGCCATCCCTTCGGCGGCAGCCGAGGGGGCGGGATCGGGGAGCCGCATCATGCGCAACGAGTTGACGACTCCGAGCAGCGACGCCAGGAGCGCGACGAGGAGCGCGACCTGGAGAGCGAGATCGCGGGCGTCCGTATTGATGCGTGAACCCTCAACCGCAAAGGCGTATGGCGGGCAATGAACTTCAAGCCGGTCTCCCAAAGGGTTCAAGGCCTTCAGCCCAACACCGAACTTCCCGGTTGTGCCCACGGACCCGCGCTTGGTTGACAAGAACGCGAAGCTCATCGGCAGCACATGGTCGATCCGCACACGCTCTCCGCCCGTGTGCGCCATCAGGAGGGTCGGTCGCACAGAGTCGAGAACCGCGATCCGAACCTCCCGTGCTTGTGCGTCGTCGGCATTTTGAACGACTTCGGCAAGAGGATCAGCGTTCAGCCCTTCGGCACCGCGCTCGCTTCCCTCAAGGATTCGCTTCATGACACCGGGCGCCTCGCGTTGTAGTTGCTCGAGACGGTCGAGCGCGGCGACGGCGAAGTCCGGGGCGAGTGGATCCGCCAACTCGATTGGAGTCTTGTCTACCGCTTGCCAGGCGAGTTCGGCAGCGCGTCGGCCGGCCTCACGCAATTTCACGGGGTTGCTAGGCATCAGCGCTATTGGGTTTCTCACCGGACTTGACTAAGTCGCTCAACAGCGACCGGAGAGCGCCTGTGTCAGTGGCGTTGCTGACGCGTAGTGGCAAGGACCCAACGCCGCTGGCGTGTGCCTGCCTCAAGCGGTCCCTAGATCTGCGCATTCAGATATGCGTGAATCTCGGGTTGGTTTAGGTAGTCGAAGTGGGTTCCGGCCGCAGCGAGCGGCCCCTGTGGTTTACCTGCTCCGACAGAGGAGGACTCGCCGACTACGAGATCGTGGGGAGGCTCGAGGACGGCAGCGCAAGCGTGCGCGAAGACAGGCTGCCACCAGCCGCTGGGGAGATCTGGGTCGAATGTGGCGCTCCAGCTGTTGAGAGCTTCAACCTTGGCGTGCGGAGCGCAGCGCATCCGTTCGATGAAGGCATCTTCGGGACTCATTTCTTCGATGCCCTCGGGTGTTGCCCAGGTACGGGGAAGCAAGTAGCGCAGTGCCGATTGGATTGCGTCACCGGGGTGGCGGGCTGCTTGCACGAGGTGGAGCAACGGGACGAGTCGCCCGAATTCTGCAAGTGGCGTACCGAGGTGCGGTGTCCCGAATGTGTGGATCGAGAGGCGCCGAGCCAGAATAGATGGCACCAAATCCGCCGCAGCGCGCGCGACGAGTCCACCGCGGGAGTGGCTGATCACGACGATGCGTCTTGCTGAGCTGAGCTTTGCGCGTAGAAGACCCGCGAACTCTTGGGCGTTGTCGTCGATGGAGACGTAGGTGTCGTGCTCGAAGCGGGTGGTCGACAGCCCGAGAGGCTGAAGCTGGCCCGCCATTTCTGCGGCCGTGGACGCGAGCCCGTGCACGAGCACGACCTGCTGCGGAACACCATCAAGCTCATCGCGGCGGAGATCGGCGGAGGGCACTGATAGTCGACGCTCGGCTAGCCGCACTCGAGCTTCGCGGAGCGGATCTCGCTCGTGGACCCGAAGCCGCCTACTAAGGCGGTATAGCGGCTTGATGATCAGGAAGCCGGCGGCGCTCTCCGGCAGGTCGAGGCGGTAGAGCTGTCGTCGGTCATCCTCGCGCGCCGCCAGCTCGGCCGATCTGCTCGATCTCGTCGCCGGCACGCTGCACATCCCCGCCGGCCTCGCGAAGAATCGACGGCCGCAGGCCATCTGCCTGACAACGATCGAAACGCAGCTCTTCCGCGAGCAGCTCCTCGCTCGGCCCGCCGGCACGCCGCTCGTCTTCCCGACGTCGACCGGAAAGCAGTGGACCAGGAGCGGCTTTCGCGAGCGCGTCTGGGTGAAGGCAGTCGAGGCGGCGAGGAACACGGCAGGCGACGACTCGGTCTTCGAGGGATTCACCTTCCACCATCTCCGGCACACGGCCGCATCGCTCATGGGGCTCGCAGGCATGGACCCGGCGGCGGCCGCGGAGCGGCTCGGGCACGGTGACGGCGGAGCGCTCTTCCTACGGCGGTACCGACACCTCTACGACGCGGAGAAGCGGGCGCAGGCGTCCCGACTCGACTCGCTCGTGCGAGCGCACTTGGACAGCACGTGGACAGAGACGGCGACGATGGTTGCTTTTCCGCATAACCAAGCCGTGGAGGAGAGTGGGCGCACCTGGGATCTAACACCGCAGCAAATTGCGATTTTCATGTCACGGGTACCAGCACCGGTACCAGCACCGGGCGGCGCGCGATCGCATATATCGCTCGCTCGGAATCTAAACTGCGACTAGGAGAAGTGACCGATGGCCGCGACGCGCACGGTGCTCGTCTGGCGCGGTGAGCGCGGGACAGTCCACGAACTCGACTGCCCCTTTATCACGCGGCGGGTGAACAACGGCCTCGCCTTGGAGGACCAATACGACGAGGTTCCCGCCAGCGACGTTCCAGTCGACTCGCCACGATGTTTTCACTGCGCGGGACTCGTCGTCGGAGGGCGTCGCCGGTAACAGAGGCGCTCACCGGACTCGAGCAAGGGCGATCTTGCGGTCGACCTCCCGGTAGTCGGTGAGCGCGTAGACGTAGTGGTCGGCCGCGACACGCTTCGAGTCGCCCAGTAGCTCGGCGACCTCCGCGAGCGACGCCGGTCCGCTTGTAGTGCAGCGAGCCGCGCCGGCGGCGCAGGCCGTGCGGCGAGAAGTGCGGCGTCCCGGTCGCCTTGCAGGCCCGGGTGATCGCCATCCGCAACCGGGCGTCGGTCAGGCCGGGGAAGAGCGGCGCCTCGAGATCGCGGTCCTCCCGCGGCGGCACCGTCGCGAGCAGCGCGGCGAACAGGTCGTCGGGCAGCTCGAGGTGGCGGTAGCGGTCGTTCTTCTCGAACGTCCAGCGGACGCGGATCGCGCGGCGGTACTCGTCGAGGTCGCCGACCTCACAGGTCTCGAGCTCGCTGACCCGAGGGCCGCACTCGTCGATGACGAGCAGCGGCAGCACGTACTCGCGGGCGACCGTCTCCGCGACGCGCTCGACGTGCTCGGCGAGCGGCGGCGGGATATGCGGCTTGCGCTCCTTCGGCAGCCTCACGCGCTCGTCGCGGGCCGGGTTCGGGTCGACGCCGTAGTGGTCGAGGCACTGGGCGAGCACGGTGCGCGTCTTGCGGATCGTCTCGCGCTTGTACGGGTTGGCCGCCAGCGCGGCGACGAGCGCCGTGACGTCGTCGACGGTGATCTCGTCGACGCGGCGGCCGCGCAGGCCGGGCGCGACCTTGAAGACCCGCACGAACCCCGACCGGTGCATGTTCCCCGTCTGCTCGTCGACGTCGATCCGCGACTCGCGCCAGCGCTCGGCGGCCTCCTGGAGCGTCGGCAGCGTCGGCCGGTCGGCCTCGAGCAGGCGCACGTCGGGGACGCGCAGCGAGGCGAGCTCGCCGACGACCCAGTTCTTGCGGGCCGTCGCCTCCCGCTTGGTCTTGAAGCTGCCGCCGTAGCGGACGCTCGACTCGCGGCCGCCGAGCCGGTACTCGACCCGGAAGCGGATGGTCCCGGACGCGAGCTCGGCGCGCCGAATCCAGGCGCTAGGCATGGGCGCCGGGGGGTAGGTTCTCGGTCACGATCGGCACCTCCTGGGGTGTCGGTCGAGTCCCGGCCGGTGCCGTTTCCGCGGCCCGGTCGGGGCGCTCCGTCGGAGCGCGAGCGCGATCCTAGCCGCCGGGCGCACGGGTCGGCCTGACGCGGTCGTCGCGGTAGGTGCACCGCTCGAGCAGCTCGAGGTAGTCCTCGCGCTTGACGGCGGGCCGGCGGGAGCCGGGGAAGACGACGACGGGGAGCTCCCGGAAGACCGCGTCGACCATCGTGCGGGTGAGGCCGAGCGCGGCGAGGTCGCCGCGCGTCAGCAGCGCGCCCTGGCGCTCGAGGAGGTCCGCGGCGTCGGGCCGGCGGGCGGTCACGCAGTCGGCGCTCCTCGAGGTCGGGGCGAGCTCGACCTCCGTCGTCGACACCACTGCGGTGTCGTCGTTCAGGCGGGGTGAATCTTCTGCGCCTACGCCTGCGCCGCCTATAGGGACGCGGCGCAGGGCGCAGATGCGCAGGGCGAGTTCACCCCCAGGCGGCGCAGTCTGCGCCGCGTACTGCGCCGGGTCGCGGCGCAGATGGCGGATGGTGGGGTCGTCGGCTGGGTAGAGGCGCGCTGCGACACGCTCGGGGACGTGGTCGATCGCGATCCCGGTCCCGGACTCGTCCTTGCCGACGTTGATGATCACGCCGGCGCGGAGCAGCTGTCGCGTACCCGTCGAAGCTCGCCGTTAGCGACGCCGGTGATCTGCTTCTCGACCTTCGTCCAGCCGGTGCCGGGGTTGGCGCGCGATGCAGGCGACGATCCGCTCGGCGAGCGTCGTCGTCGTCGAGCTCGGGCTTCTCCTCGACCGCGAAGCCGTCGCCGTCGGCCCAGGCGAGGTGCAGCGTCGTCGCGTGCTAGTCGCTCGCCCAGCGGGCCTTCTGGACGTAGAGCGCGAGTGCGCCCGTGCCCCTGCGCTGTGACGTGGAGCAGCGTGTCGCCGGCGCCCTCCCAGGCGCCGGAGACCTTGCCGCCCTTGTTCTCGTGGTGGACGAGGACGAACGCGACGCGGCCGGCCGGCGCGGCCGCGGACGTCGTCGACGAGCGCGAGGAAGTCGCGGACCTCCTGCAGCGTGCCGGCCGCCGTCCATGCCCGAGCGGCGTCAGCGGGCCGACGATGACGACGTCGATCTCGCTGCTCGCGCGATCGTGCGTCGGCGAGCGCGCGCGCGCCAGCTCGTCGTCGGCGAAGGTGAACGCGCCCCAGGGCTCGCTCGAGCACGCGCATCGCGGTCGCCGAGCGGCGAGCCGGCCCAGGCGTCGCGCTTGCGCCGCAGCTTGCGGCGGAACAGCGGCCGCGGCCCTTCGTTCTCGATGAGCAGCACGCGCAGCGGCCGCGGGACGGGATGCCGAGCCAGTCGTCGCCGGCGGCGAGGTGGCAGGCGAGGTCGATCGCAGAGCGTCGTCTTGCCGGCGCCGCCGTCGCCGTAGACCATCGACGTCGCCGCCCTCGGGGATGAGCGGCGCGTCGTCGCTGCCGAGCGAGCGCGTCGGCGCCGGGCTCGTCGACGGCGGCGAACTCGGCCGTCGGTGACATCCTCGAGCGGACTCGAGCTCGTCGGTCGCCGGCGGCTCGTCTCGGCGCGGCGGCCGATAGAGCTCGAGCGTTTCGGCGATCGTCGCGAGCGCGGCGGCGGCCTGGTCGCGCAGTTCGGCGGTGTCGGCCTTCTGTAGCCAGTCGGTGAGGTCGTAGCCGTGCTGCTCGCCCGGGTCGAGGTCGAGCAGTCGCGCGTCCCCGCCGGCGTCGACGATCGCGGCGGCGGCGCGCTCGGCGTTCTCGCGTCCTGGCGCATCGCAGTCGAAGCAGACGATCACCCGCCAGCGGCGGCCGGTGAAGCGCGGCGCGTCGTCGTCGCGCCAGTTTTGCGCGCCCGGGACGGCGACCGCCGGGACGCCCAGCGACCAGAGGCGGATCGCGTCTGGCTCGCCCTCGACGAGCCAGACGGTGCGGTGCTCGTCGAGCTCGTCGTCGCCGATCATCTCCGGGGGCGGGAACAGCTCCCGGCTCGAGCCGGCGCTGGCGACCATCTTCGGCTGCCGGAGGCCGGTCGGGTCGTAGTGCAGCTCGCCCACGCTCGCCGCCGACCGAGTCGCGGACCGGAATGCCGACGCGACCACTCGCAGCGTCCCAGGTCAGGTCGAGCCGTTCGATCGCCTCCTCGGTCCATCCGCGGAGGCGGGCGACGTCGGCGAGCGCCTCGTCGGTCCAGCCAAGGCACGTATACGGCGCTCACTCGGCGTCCCGTCGGGCGGCGTCGCCGCTGCACCGCGTGTGTCTATGCTCGTCATCGGGGGCATCGCAGCCTCTTGTCCCAGCTGCGCGACGCGAGACGCCTCGTGACGCGCGTGGCGGTCGTGTCGAGGGGGACGCTGCCTCTGTGTGCGCCGATGGGCTACTTACGCAAGCGAGGGGTCAGTTCTCAATGGGCTCGGAAGCCAGTAGCCGACGTGCTGTCTGGGCCCGCGGGCCAGCGCACGAATCCGTCGTCCACTGAGAAGTCCGGGTCAGTCTCAGCAGATCCCATCCAACGCGTTGGAGCTCCTCCGCCCGCTGCACCCTCCAGACGGGGCAACCCCTACCCGATCGGCGATCTTCTCCTGGGAGTACTCGCGATCGCCCGGATTCGCCCTGCGCTGCCCAAGTTCCCACTGCAAGTCCTTGACAGTCAGCCTTCGGCGATCTGGCTGAGGTGGCCGATAGCGCGGCTTCGGCCGTCTCGGCTGCTGGGCCTCGAGCGGCGCGTCGTCGTCGAGCCGCGGCAGCCGACCCCAGTCAGGCGTCAAAATCGCTGCCGGCGGAACCCTGTTCGGTGACCATCATCGGCCAGCGTGTCCGCTGCTCTGGCTGGGGATGACCCTCGTCGCCGAACCATTCGAGCGCGAGCTTCAGCCTCGCGTCGCTTCGACGAGAGCAGCTTCATTCGCTTCCGCAGCGTGGTACGTCCAGGGCGTCCCTGCCCAGGTTGCGGGCCGTCGTTCCGTTTCGCGAGCTCGAGCTCGAGCCGCACCGGGTCCTGTCTCAGAAGAGCCGACCAGCGCACTAGGGAGGGAGTCGTCGGACGGCGCACAGCTGCAGGGTAGACCGAGCAAAGGGCAGAGGGAGGCGCCACCACGGACGCCCTCCTCAAGCCGAGTCGTGTGCGCCGCCTGACTTACGCCAGCCTAGCCGGCACCGGCGTGGTCGTGATCGGCGCCGAGCAGAGGTCGCCACATAGGCACGCGGACCTCAGGTCGGCCGTAGAGAAGCACCTCAACCGACCCGATGCTCCGATCATGACCCACGACGAAGACTCGATCGCCAGTGCTGTCGGAGAGACGTTCGGCGCTCGCCATCGGAAAGATTGAGCGCGTTCCTCTACGGGAGGTCTGGCCCCACGAGGCGCACGACCTCACCACATGGCTTGAAGAGAACGTAGACGTTTTCAACGACGTGCTCGAACTGGCGCTCTCGAGCCGAGCGGGAGCACGCGCGGGGCATTCAGTGTCGACTCGTAGCCGAGGACCGGCTGGCCGGACAGTGGTGATCGAGAACCAGCTGAACGGTCCGACCACGACCACCTCGGAAAGCTGATCACATAATCGCGATGACGTTGACGCACAGGCCGCCATGTGGATTGTCGCGGAGCCGAGGCCCGAACACGTCCGCGCACTCTCGTGGCTGAACGAGCGTCAAGTCACGTACAGACTTCTACTTCTGAAGATCGAAGGCATCCGGATCGGAACTCACCGCCTGCGCCACTGTTAACGTTGATCGTTGGACCGAGCGAGGGGGCGAGAAGGCAGGCGAGGCCAAGAAGGAAATTGGCGAAGGAGCGATTATCACGCCGCCGGTTCTGGGCGCAGCATGCTCGAGCGCGCGCACGACCCGCATCGCCTCCACGGTGCGACCTCGCCGACTGACAGAGTCGTGGGTCGGCGCCGGAGCGGGAAAGTCGGGTCTCGGCGTTCAACTACTCGGTCTAACCCAGCACGCCGGTCGGCCGAGCTCTATATCGACCGTGGTCGAGGTGCAGAGGCTGAGAATGAAGTGATCTTCGATGCGCTTGCCACGCATAAGGACGGAGATCGAGGAAGCTTTCGGTGGACCACTCTCACTGGAGGCGCCTGGAAGGTAAGCGCGCCTGTCGAATCGCGCGGCGGATTGGTACCGGAGGCTACAAGGACGAGGAGCGCTGGCCAGAGATCAGTGCCGAAGTAGTTGACGCCATGATCCGCCTCTAAGCGGCTCTTCGCCCCCGGCTAAGAGAACTGTCGGTTTAGCGAGCTTCGGTCAGCGCGAGAGACATGAAATCGAAATAAGTAATGCTTATCTGACTATTTAGAGGAGATAATGATGTCCGACGGGAGCCGGGTCACCGGCCAGCCGAAAAACGGGAGCGGTCAGTAGTACTGCCGGATGTAGCCGTAGGCTCGGTCGAAGAGCTCCTGGTCCTGGTGGAGCTTGTACTTGAAGAGCGTCTTGCGGAGCGCCATCTTGACCTCGCGCTCGCCGGCGTGGGTGTTCTGCCAGCCGTCGAAGCGGACGTAGCGCGACGATCTCGTCGATGTCGGTCACGACGCGCTCGACGATGATCGGCGTGTCCTCGTTCCGCGCGCTCCTCGAAGAGCTCGGTGAGCGCCGCCTTGCCGAGGTCTTCGTCGGCGATCGGCTCGGCGCGCGTTCTCGGCGGCGACGACGTCGCGGGCGAGGTCGAGGAGCTCCTTCAGGAACTCGACGCTGACGAGCAGACCCTGCTCGTGCCGCTCCTTCAGGTCCTCGAGCCGCTCGCCGAGCTCCTTGAACCGCGGGTCGTGCAGCGCGGTTGCGCAGGCGCCGCGAGACCTTGATCTCGATCTCCTTGGCCTTCTTGTCGGGATCCGGCGTCCCGAGCACCGCCTCGAGCAGGTCGGCGTCGAGCACCAGCGTCTCGAGGTCGTCGCGGATCGCGTCGACGTGGACGTGCTCGTGGATGAGCTCGATCGTCTTCGGGCCGAGCGACGTGCCAGAGGAGCTTGCCCGTGCCCGGTCGACGGCTTGACGGACTCGTAGACCTGCGTGAGCCAGCGGTAGTCGGTCTCGTACGCGCTGAGGACCGGGTCGGGCGAGATCGCCTCCCACAGGCGGCCCAGGTAGCTGAAGTCGGCCGCGAAGTGGTCGCGCGACGTCGTTGTTCGGCAGGCACTCCTGCGCGGCGATCAGCCCCTCGTAGCCGGCGACGGTGCGGTCGACGCCCGGGAAGTACGCGAGGCACTTCTGCACGGCCTCGGGCAGCTTCGCCGACGCAGCTCGGCGATGTTGGTGACGACCCGGGTGATGCCCTCCTCGTCGAACTGGATCGCCTTGGCGACGTCGTCGAAGACGCCGAGGTAGTCGACGATCAGGCCGTGCGTCTTCGCCTCGCCGTAGGGGCGGTTCGTGCGGCAGATCGCCTGGAGCAGCGTGTGGTCGCGCAGCGGCTTGTCGAGGTACATCGCCTGCAGGATCGGCGCGTCGAAGCCGGTGAGCAGCTTCGAGGTGACGATCAGGATCTTCAGCGGGTCGGCGGGGTCGCGGAAGCGGTCGAGCAGCTTCTCCTCGGCGTCCCGGTCGCGGCGGTAGGCCGCGTACTCGTCCTCGCCGCTGTTCACCGTCATGACGATGTCCGACGCCTCCGGCGGCAGGTGCTCGTCGAGCGCCTGCTTGTAGAGCACGCAGCTCTCGCGGTCGAAGGTCACGACCTGCGCGCCGAAGCCGTTCGGCGCGACCTTCTCCTGGAAGTGCGCCGGCGATGTCGGCGCAGATCTTCTGGATGCGCTCGGGCGCCTTGACGAGCACCGCCATCTTCGCGGCGGTCTTGGCGAGCCTGTCCCGGTCGAGGTCGCTGAGGCCGCCGGTGAGCTCCTTGAACGCCTGGTCGATCGCCTCCTTGTCGATGTGCAGCTCGAGCAGCCGCGGCTCGAAGTGGAGCGGCATCGTCGCGCCGTCGCGGATCGACTCCTCGAAGCCGTAGCGGCTCATGTAGCCGGCCTCGTCCTCCTCGGCGCCGAAGGCGTAGAAGGTGTTGCGGTCGGCGCGGTTGATCGGCGTGCCGGTCAGCCCGAACAGGAACGCGTTCGGCAGCGCCTCGCGCATCTTGCGGCCGAGGTCGCCTTCCTGCGTGCGGTGGGCCTCGTCGACCAGCGCGATGATGTTGCTGCGGTCGTTGAGGACGCCGCCGGCCTCGCCGAACTTGAAGATCGTGGTGATGATGATCTTCCGCACGTCCTGCGCGAGCAGCCGCTGCAGCTCGCTGCGGCTGTCGGCCTTGACGAGGTTCGGCGTGTCGGCGGCGTAGAAGGTGCTCGAGATCTGGCTGTCGAGGTCGATCCGGTCGACGACGATCATCACGGTCGGGTTCTTGAGCGCCGGGTGCAGGCGCAGCTTCCGGGCCGCGAAGAGCATCAGCAGCGACTTGCCCGAGCCCTGGAAGTGCCAGATCAGGCCCTTCTTCGGGTGGCCGGCGACGACGCGCTCGACGATCTGGTTCGTGCCCTCGTACTGCTGGTAGCGGGCGACGATCTTGATCCGGCGCTTCTTCTTGTCGGTCGCGTAGGCGGTGAAGTTGGCCAGGAGGTCGAGCACGACGTGCGGCCGCAGCATCGAGGCGACCGCCTGCTCGAGCTGCTGGAGCGCCGGCGTCGTCGGCGTCGGCGTCGACCCGCCACGGCCCCCACAGCTCGACCGGCAGCCCGATCGAGCCGTAGCGGAGCTCCTTGCCCTCGGTGGCGATCGAGACGACGTTCGGCACGAAGAGCTCCGGGCACGTTGCGCTCGTAGTCGTCGTGGACCTGGAGCGCCCCGTCGAGCCAGCTCTGACTCGCGCGGACCGGCGTCTTCGCCTCGATCACGACGAGCGGGATGCCGTTGACGAGCAGCACGAGGTCGGCGCGCTTCTCGGTCGCGCCGGCGCGGAAGGTGAACTGCGTCGTGACGACGTACTGGTTCTGCTCGAGGTCGGCGAAGTCGATCAGGCGGACGGTGACGTGCTCGCCGTTCTCGCCGAACGGCATCGACCGCTCGCCGGTGAGCCAGGCGGCGAACTCCTCGTTCGCCTTGACGAGGCCGTCGGTGCGGACGCCCATCACGATCGCGCGGAGCTTGTAGAGGACGTCGTCGGCGCGGTCGGGCTGGGCGGCGATCTCCGGGTTCAGCCGGATCAGCGCCTCGCGAAGGTGATCCTCGACCAGGACCTCGTGCGGCTGGCGCGGGAGGTTCTGCCGCGCGAGGAAGTGCCAGCCGAGACCGGAGAGCTGCCCGTGCTGACGGGCGAGGCCAGGACCGACGGCGGTGTGGTGCGTGATGCCGCCGCAGAGGCGGTCGCGGACGAAGGCTTCGACGGTGTTGGCTTCGTTGAAGCGTCATCGCTGCACGCCGACATGCAGTCGCTCGACTCAGCGATCGTGCAGCAGCTCGTCGCAGCCTCGAGCCGCTCGCGTGCCGCATCGCTGCGCGCACTGTCGAGATCGCTCAGCTGCTCGAGCGACTGTCGTCGCTGCTCGTCGAGTGGCGGCAGCGGAATCGCGAGCTCGCGAAGTCGTCGCCGATCGAGATGTGCTTCGTGCGCGCTCGTGCCGTGCCAGCGACTGAATCTGCTGCGATGCCGACGCGCGAGTCGCGAAGCACAGCCAGGAAGCGATGCAGTCCGAGCTCGTCGACGCGTCGCGCTGCGAACGGTCGATCAGCGTTCGGTAGATCGCGACATCGAGCCATCCTCGTCGCAACGCAGCTCGCCGATCGTCCGCCGTGCTGAGCGCAGAGTCACCAGTCGCTCGATCGCAGTCGCCGTAGCGAGTACTCGCATCGATCTGCTCGCTGACGACTATGCGCGCACGTCCGTCGAGATCGACCGCCGTCTCGACGTTGCGTGACTCGCAAGCATCGGGACGCCGTCGGCGACGCCGATCGGCTTCGACGTCGATCCGTGCCGACGCGACCAGTCGCTCGAGCGGCATCGACCGTCTGGCCGAGCGGACGTCGACGCCAGGCGCTGCTCTCGAGAGTCAGCGACGAGCTCGAACGAGCTGCTCAGGCATCGCTCGAGCCGCGACTCGAGAGCGTCTTCAGCGCTTCGACAGCGCGTCGAGCGCAGCGAGCACGTCGGCGATCCGCCGCTGCTCCTCCAGCGGCGGCAGGGCGAACTCGTAGCTCGCGAGGCTCTCCCAGTTCGTCCGCGGCGACAGCGAGCCCGCCGATGTCCCGACCGCGTGCTCGAAGAAGCCGTCCGTCTGGCAGATGAACGGCAGCAGCTCGGGCAGCAGACGCTGCGTCCTTCGGCTCGAAGCACGTAGATGTCGCCCGAGCACACGCCGTCGAAGTCGGCGACAGCGACCTTGCGCTGATAGGCGCGCCGCTTACCGAACAGGACCTGGCCCGGCCGGAACACGCTTGTGAACGTCGTCCCGTCCGCGACGTCTGCCCCAACGCCGGATCCTCAGGTCGCCTGGCTCGATGTGCTCCAGGCCGACGTAGCGCTCGAACCCGTCGTCGTCGGGATCGCTCGAGCGCTCTCGACTCAGTCGCACCACGTCGCCGAACGCGACGCGCGTCCAGCCGTTCTTGGAGCCGACTCAGGCATCGGTCGCCTCCTCGGCAACGACGCCATCGAGCATGTCCACGAGCGCGTCCATCTGCTGCCAGAACTCCCGGCCGCTCGGCGTCGAACGCGGCCCACGCTGTCTTCGAGATCGTCGTCGCCGCCGTTGCTCGCGCCGCTCGCCGATCGGTCTGCACGTAGCGCGGGATCGACAGGTTGCCGTCCTTCTCGAGGACCTCCTCGATCGTCGCGACCTTGGCGAAGCCGGGCTCGTCGGCGAACGCCTGATAGGCCGCGAGGATGCGCTCCTGATGCTCGGGCTTCAGGAAGCTCTGCGCCCGCTCGCGCGCGACCTCGTGCACGGCGTCGATGAACAGGATCCTTCCCTCGGCGGTCGGCCGGCTTCTGCGTGCGGCAGATGACGACGCAGGCTTCCATCGGCGAGTTGTAGAAGAGGTTCGGCCCGAGGCCGAGCACGCACTCGAGCAGGTCCGACTCGACGAGCTTGCGCCGCATCTCGGCCTCTTCGTTGCGGAAGAGCACGCCGTGCGGGAAGAGGATCGCGCAGCGGCCGGTCTTCGGGTCCAGGCTCTTCAGGATGTGCTGGAAGAACGCGTAGTCGGCGCGGCCCTGGGGCGGCGTGCCGAGGAAGTTGCGGCCCCAGGGGTCGCTCTGCCACGCCTCGCGGTTCCACTTCTTGATCGAGTACGGCGGATTGGCGAGGACCACGTCGAACGTCCGCAGCCGGTCGCCCTCGATGAAGGCCGGGTTGCTCAGCGTGTTGCCGGCGGCGATCTGGAAGTCCTCGACGCCGTGCAGCACGAGGTTCATCCGGGCGATGGCGGCCGTGATGTGGATCAGCTCCTGCCCGTAGAGGCCGAGCGTGCGCGTGTCGCCGCCGCGGCGCTTCACCTCGGCGAGCGCCGAGATGAGCATGCCGCCGGTGCCGACGGTCGGGTCGTAGATGCGCTCGCCCGGCCTGCGGCTCGAGCATCTGCGCCATCAGGTGGACGAGCGTGCGGTTGGTGTAGAACTCCTGCGCCGTGTGGCCGCTGTCGTCGGCGAACTGCTTGATGAGGTACTCGTAGCCGTTGCCGAGCTCGTCCTCGGGCACGGTCGCGAGGCTCAGCGTGTGCTGCGAGAAGTGCTCGATCAGGTTCTTGAGCGTCTCGTCGGGCAGCTGCGCCTTGTCGGTCCACGGCGCGTTGCCGAAGACGCCGGAGAGGCGCTCGGGGTTGGCCGCCTCGATCGCGCGGAACGCGTTGAGCAGCGCCCGGCCGACGTCGCGCGAGGCGCTGCGGACGTCCGACCAGTGCGCGCCGTCGGGGATCGCGAAGCGGTCGTTGGCGGTGGCGCGCGCGTAGGCCGCGTCGCCGGTCTCGTCGAGCGCGGCGCTGATACTCCTCGTCCCAGACGTCGGAGAGGCGCTTGAAGAAGAGCAGCGGGAAGACGTACTGCTTGTAGTCGCCGGCGTCGATCAGGCCGCGCAGGAGCTTGGCCGCGCCCCAGAGGTAGGACTCGAGCTCCTGCTGGCTCATGTGCTCGGGGGCCTTGCTCATGCGAGCCAGCCTCCCTCGGTCAGCACCTCGCGCAGGTGGTCCTCGGCCGCGCGGCACTCGGCGAGCGCCTGCTTGAAGGCCGCGACGGCCTCCGGCAGCGGCGGGATCTCCTCGCCGATCGGCGGCAGCACGTAGCGGGAGATGTTGAGCGTCCAGTCCTCGGTCTCGATCTCGTCGAGGCCGACGACCTTGGCGCGGTCCTCCACGTCCTCGAAGGCGCTGCACCCAGGCGACGATCTGCTCGGCGTGCTCGGGGTCGAGGAAGTTCTGGGCGCGGCCCTTGCGGAAGAGGCTCGAGGCGTCGATGACGAGCACCTTCTCCTTGCGCTCGGCGGGCTTCGTGCGGCGGAGGATCACGACGGCCGGCGCGAGGCCGGTGCCGTAGAAGATGTTCGGGGCCAGGCCGATGACGGCCTCGATCGAGGTCCTGCTCGAGGAGCGCCTGGCGGATCCGGCCCTCGGCGGCCTTGCGGAAGAGCGCGCCCTGCGGCAGCACCACCGCCATGCGGCCGGTGCCCGCGGCCATCGACGCGACCATGTGCTGGACCCAGGCGTAGTCGCCGTAGCTCTCGGGCGGCAGGCCGTACGCGGCGCGGCCCCACGGGTCGGCCTCCCAGACCTCGCGGCCCCACTCCTTGAGCGAGAACGGCGGATTGGCGATCACGCAGTCGAAGGTGGCGAGGCCGCCGGTGCTCGAGTCGGTGAACGCCGGGCTGCGGAGCGTGTCCTCGCGCACGATCTGGAAGTCCTCGATGCCGTGGAGCACGAGGTTCATGCGCGCGATGGACGAGGTGGTGAGGTTCTTCTCCTGGCCGTAGATCTTGCCGAAGAACGTGCGCGGGTCGCCGCCCGCGCGCTGCACGTGCTCGATCGCGCCGAGCAGCATGCCGCCCGTGCCGCAGGCCGGGTCGTAGATGCTCTCGCCCTCCTTCGGGTCGAGGATGTCGACCATCATCCGCACGACGCTGCGCGGGGTGTAGAACTCGCCGGCCTTCTTGCGCTTGGTGACGTCGGCGAACTTGCCGATCAGGTACTCGTAGGCGTCGCCGAGGACGTCGGAGCTGACCGCCTTGTTGCCGAGCGAGACCTCCGAGAAGCCCTTCGATGAGGTCCTTGAGGATCTCGTCGGTGAGCATCTCGCGGTTGCCCCAGTCGGCGGCGCCGAAGACGCGGTAGAGCGTGTCGGGGTTGGCGCGCTCGATCTCCCGCATGGCGTGCGAGAGCGCGGCGCCGACGTTGGCCGGGGTCTCGCGGACGTCGTCGCCAGTGGCAGCCCTCGGGAACGTCGAAGCGGTGGACCTCGGGGAAGTCGACCGGGTCGACGTCGCCGAACAGCTCGGCCGCCTCGGCCGTCTCCTCGTCCCAGACGTCGCAGATCCGCTTGAAGAAGAGCAGCGGCAGGATGTACGCCTTCCAGTCCGTGCGATCGACGGCGCTGCCGCGCAGGATCTCGGCGCAGTTCCAGAGGTGCGACTTGAGTTCCGCCAGCGTCAGCGGCATCGCCGCCTCGTCGATCCGGCCTGACCTGGCGACGCAGGCGGGGTGGCAGCCGTCATCGGCGGGCGACAACCATTGGGGCGGCCCGCGGCAACTGCATTTGACGTTTACCTCATGTTCAAGCGCGCGCAGTAGCGCCCTCATCCTTGGACGCCGTTGGGTGAGCAAGGCGCCATCTAGGAGCTCTTCAAATCGTTAACATTGCCCGGATCGCGCCCACCGCAAGCCCATCCACGATTCGTGCGCGAAGTTCCGCTGCCCCGTGCGCCGTCTCACTGGCTAGGCGCTCAGCGCTCCCAAGGCCTTCGAAGAGCTCGCGGAGCGCATGCACTCCTCGTGCGTCAGTCGTGGGATCGCGAGGTCACGCAGATTCACGCGCTTGATCGCGCCGCTCGTCTGGACGCGTGCTGTCTCGGAGCTTCCGAGCAGTGCGGCCACTACCACGGGGTCGAGCCAGTCGACATTGATCCGCAGCACCTGAAGCGAGCCACCCAGAACCAGGCCGCCTTCCTCGTCGACGACCGCATACGGCTTCTCGCCGATCGTCGCCATGATCACGTCCCCACGCTGCGTTAGAACTGGCGGTCGATCAAGCTCGTCCACATCGACGAACCGCCACTCCTCCGGCGCCGTCTTTCCACCAAGGTCGCGCTGCATGATGACCCGCGTTCCCGACGGGCGATAGTCGTCCCGAGTGATCCCTCGCGCCCGAAGGACGGTGACGTGGCCCTCGTCGACAAGGTCACTGATGCGCCATCGTGGGGACCTCATCTGCCGCGACCAATCCCAGGGTCTCCGGAATACGGGCCCGGAGATGAACTTCCGCTCGCAGTCGGCTGTTTGCGTCCTGACCGCCTCGATCGCTTCCAAGACATCCTCTGCAGCGGCGGCGGCAACGGGAGATTCGACCCAGCGTGCGGGGCTGAGATCAGTCTCGGCCGCGAGGAGCTCGATCGTGGAGACGACCGTCGAGAAACCCGGCTCTCCCTCGAACGCATCACGGCCCTGGCGATAAGTCTCGACCGCATCGGAGATCGACGCAATGAGATCGTCGGAGAGCGGATGTGCCCTCCGGCTCTCGCCTCGGGTGCCTCGTGCCCGCGCGTCCACAATCAAGATCGGGGCTTCGCGGACTGATGTGTCCGGCCGCCGCAGAAGCCAGAGCATGATTGGGATTTGGGTCCCAGCGGCAGAGCCCCCTGGGAGGCCGATGATTGCCTCAACAGCACCTCTCTTCACGAGCTCAGTCCGGATTCGACCCTCTCGGCCTCCTCGGAAGAGTGAACCCGCCGGCAGGACGACGCAGGCGCGGCCCCCGTCCGAGGTGGTGAATTGCGTGCTGAAGCCAGGCCATATGGGCGTTGGCCTCCGTCGGAGGACCGAACGACAGACGCGGTCATGGGCGACTCTCTCGGCACCCCACTTGCGGAGCCCGAACGGGGGGTCGCAGAGGACGACGTCGGCGCGAAGGCCCGGGAACGCATCCTCCAGAAGGCTGTTGCCGTGCCAGAGCGCGGCATCGACGTCGTGCAGAAAGAGATTGATTTCTGCCATCCGCCAAGCGCTCTCATTGACCTCTTGCCCAACCAGAGCCACGTCCCCGTCCGTTGTCCGCGCCGCTTCGACGAGGAGGCCTGCCTCGCCGGCGGCCGGGTCGAGGACCGTATCGCCAGGGCGTGGCTTTGCAAGCTCCACCATTAGGCGCCGCACAGGCTGAGGCGTGTCGGACTCACCTCGCCACCGAGGCCGTCGTTCGAGGAGGAACTCGAACGCCTCTGTGATCTCGGTCCGCGAACTCAGCTGGAAGGCTGCTTCGAGAACTGGCGCGATCGTGCGCGGGGATACTTTGAGGAGCGGTTCGAGAGGGCGTCAGCGAGCTCTGGTCGGTCCTCGGCGAGCCCCGAGGCGAGACGAATAAGCGCCGTCGGCGGTCCGAGGTCACCTGCTGCCCATGGCCGGCGCGTGCTTCAAGCGCGGCGTCCTCGAGCTCAGGCTTGTCGAGTGCCACCCTGCGTAGAGCGAGGGCGATGCAAGCAAGCTCGATGACCCGTTCGGTGGGCGCTTCGCCCCGCAGGGAGTCCAAGGCGTGCCACATGACCTCGCCGCCGGTGAACTGCCTTCGCCTCTTCTTGTGCTTGTCGAGCCATTGCTCCACGTCACCGAGGCGGAAGACGTCTGCACCACTCGAGTCCGTGCGGATCGGCGCCGGGAAGTCCTTGAACCTCTTCCGCCAGTTGCTCACCGCGGGCCTGGTCACTCCGGCGAGCCTGGCCATCTCCGGCATCGTGATCTCGCCGTCTGGGTTCGGGCTCGGAATGGGTGGTGTCATCACGCTGCTCCTCTGATCATCTGGAGGCTGGGCGCCGTCTCAGGTATGTGGCGGAAGAAAGCGCACGTCGCGCACCGCGAACCGAAGCCGGCGAGAGAGGGCCTCTCGGCGCGAAACGACGGTGACGACGCAACCCGCCGCCTGGAGGAGGGCACACACCTCGGCAAAAATCCCGTCGCCCGACCCGAGAACGACTCGGTCGAAGCGCTCGTCAATCCGCTCGGTCTTCATCGACTGGATCAGATCGAAGATCGGCGCCGTTCGGGCCCGAACGAGGTGGGAGCCAGCGAACGCCGGAGAGAGCCCATGCTACGGACTTCATCGTGTGGTGGCTGCCGGCCACGACGATGAGATCATGCGGGCGGACGTTGGCGGCAACACGGTAGGCGACGAGCGCTTCGACGGCTTCAGCCGCCGACACGATCGGCGAGCCGACCAGGTTTTCGATGTCGACGAAGTGGATGGCGCGCATCCGCGTCGGAACACGGAGCAGAGTCGGAGCTTCGGTCGGTACTGAGATGGCGGTGGGGGTCGTCACGGCCTGATCATGAAGGGTGAGATACGCTGCGAGATGTCTTTAGAGGTATTCACAGCCAGAACCCTAGCACTGAGTGGTTCACGAACGCAAGAGCAGTGCAATGACGGCGTGCTCCGCCGTCCTCACCTCTTGTGTATGCCTGCCTTCTAGGCCGAGCCGACGGGCCGGGACGCTGCCGGGCACCCTCGGACTCGAGCAGCTTCGACTCCTCGTACATCGAGCGACCCGTGCCCGGCACGAGCCAGTAGTCGGGGCCCGGCCACCGCCTTCGTTGGATTCCGGCTTCTTCGAGAATCTTGACGACGATGCCAGTCGGCGAGTACAGCTGGCCGTCCCGCTCCCATCGAAGCGCCTTCTGCGAGCCCAGGCCTGTCCAAGTCGCCCGGCCGACTCGCGGGTCGCCCGCAACGAGCTGCTCGACCGTCGGTCGCTGCTCGGCCGTGAACGCATCCAGCTTCAGCTCAGCACGTCCCCTTCCTGACTGCACCAGCAGGTCGAGGATCGCGACCGAGCTCAAGGCACGGCGTGTGCTCTTCCGGGCCTCCTCCTCCTGTTCCTTGCGCCGGCGGCGCACGAGGTAGTCCTCCGCCTCCGGGAGCGGCAGAAGCTGACGGGCGGAAAGGATCGCGATCCCGTCACTATGCTGGCGCGCGACGACCTCGATACAGCCGATGTCGATCTCGTGATCGCGAAGCCAGAGGACGACGGTCGTTACCGCCGGCCCGAAGGCGCCGGCGACGAGACGAATCCGGATCGGGCCGAGCTCGCCTTCGGCCAGTGAGGGCGCATGCTCGACGAGCGCCGCTCGCGCAGTTCGGGTCGGCCCGGTGGTAGCGGGAGTAGGCGTCGATGAGATCGTCGAACGTGAGCTGCGAGCAGTAGGCCGCGTACTTGAGCGCCTGGAGCTCGGTCGTGTCGAGCGCCTGGTCGCGCTTCAGCTCCGCGACCAGCGGTGATCCCGTCGCGTCCAGGAACAGCACGTCGAGGCGATCGGCGACCTTCTGATCGCGAATCTCCCACTGGTCGAACTCGGTCGTGATCAAGAGCAGGTCGCGCCCGACGATCTCCGGGATGCTCGCTGATCCAGCGCTGAAGGTCGGCTCGCTCCTTCAGGCCGACCGATTGAAGGGTGATCTCGCGCATCGGTTCAGCTCGACCCGTCGCCAAGATCGACCACGAAGACCCTTCGTCGGAGTTCGGAAGTGGTGTGGCCATGGGCCATAAGGTGACGCGCTAGAGCCTGGCTGTCCAGTACTGAACCGTGCGAGCATTTTGCGAGCACGGCCTCCGAGCCGTTGTCTGCGGAGAAAGCGAAACCCAGGTTTGTCCGGGGGTTTCTGT
>CAVTTI010000016.1:0-86460 GCA_963737615.1 uncultured Actinomycetes bacterium
AAGGCGGCCGTCGACTCGCAGCTGTACGCCCTGCAGCGGGTTGCATTCCTCGAAGCGGTCACCGGACATTCCGCGGCCCACGCGGCCGGACAGGAGGTCGCAGAGGCCCGTCTGGCTCGAGCCGGCCCGCAGCGCGAGCCCTGACGCCCTGGACGCGGGCTGCGGCGCCGTGGTCGAGGAGCCTCACCCGCGCCGGGAAGTCTCTTGCTCCCAGGCATATGGCAGGCGTCGCCCCGGTGGGGACGCCGCCTGCCGCTAACGACGCTTACCCCGTCGGGGCCGGGGCGGACGGGTCGTTTTGCCAGAGGCCGAACTCGTTCCCCTGCGTGTCCTTGCAGGTTGCGAACCAACCCATGCTCGGCACCGGGAGCGGGTCGTCCGCCTCGCCGCCGAGCTCTTTCACGCGGGCGGCGCCGGCGTTTATGTCGTCGACGCTGAAATAGGCGCGCGTCCCTCGCTTGCCGGGCTCCATGTTCGTGATCGCCGCGCCCGTCGTGTCGCTGGTCCGGGCCATGTGGTACTCGGATGGACCAGGGTATGCCTCGAACTGCCACCCGAAGAGCGAGCCCCAGAACTCGCGCCCCCTCGCGGTGTCGTCCGCCGGGATCTCGAAGTGCACGATCTCACCAGGCATAAGCCCTCCTCTCGTATCGTCGTTCGGTGGATTCGTTGACTCCACCGCGGTCACTCAATAGACCGGTCGGCCGCGAGAATCTCATCGGTGCCGTTTCAAGCCTCTGGTTGCATGGATGCATCCTTAGGCTATGCCCGGTACTAGGCCCGTCGACGTTCCGATCAAGTCGCCACGAAGTCAGGCCAGGTTCGGTCTCGCTCGCTGATCGTGCGCTCCGGTGCGTCCGGCCAGACGATCCCGAAGAGCGGATCGTCCCAGCGGACGCCCGTGGCGGCCTCGGGCGCATACGGGGTCGAGATCATGTAAAGCACGTCGGTGTCGTCCTCGAGCGTCTGGAATCCGTGGGCAAAACCCTCCGGCACGTACAGGGCCCTGCCCGAGTCCGCGTCGAGTTCGACGCCGACCCAGCGACCGCGCGTGCGCCCCGGCCGGAGATCGACGATCACGTCGTAGATCGCGCCGCGCGTGCAACGCACCAGTTTCGCTTCCTCGTGAGGAGCGCTCTGGAAGTGCATCCCACGTAACGTTCCCGCCTTTGTGCTCCGGGAAATGCTGCATTGGGCTACCTCGGTGGTGAGCTCCAGAGCAGCGAACTCGTCGCGGCACCAAACGCGGGCGAAGAACCCGCGTTCGTCGAGGCGCTGCTCGAGCTCAAGCACGTAGGCGCCCGGAAGGTCAGTCTCGAAGAACCGCATCGCTCAATTCGCCAGCCGCCACCCAGCGCAAATCCGGATCGAGCGCGCCCTGGTCGAGGAGGTGACGCAGCTGGCGGAGGCGCACGTACCGTCTGCCGTCGAACTGCTCCTTCGTCAACCCGAGCTCGCGATACGCGGTGATCAGCTCGCGAGCGCCGCGTGCGGCATCCCACTCAAGCGCCACGCCCGGCAACGTGCGGCCCAGTTTTGTGAAGTCCACCCTGTACGAGCGCGAGTCCGGCTGGGCACCGGCGGCGACCTCGACGCGGCAGCCGGTCTCGGCGAAGAGCAGCTCCGCCAGCTCCGAGATCCGATAGTTCTGAGCATCGGACCCGACGTTGAAGGCCTGACAGCGGACGAGCTCTTCCGGAGCCGCGAGCAATGCGCTTGCCACGAGGGCAACGTCGCGGACGTGTACCAGCGGTCTCCATGCCGAGCCGTCGCTGAGGAGGCGTACCTGCCCCGTCGTATGGGCCCACGCCGCAAGGTTGTTCAGTACGATGTCGAGTCGCAGCCTGGGCGAGGCGCCGTAGACCGTGGCGTTGCGCATGGAGACCGGGGCGAAGCTCTCGTCTGCAAGGTCCCACAAGCCATCTTCGGCCCGGACCTTCGACTCGGCATACGGAGTGAGCGGGCGGAGCGGCGCCTCCTCGTTGAGAGCGTCGTCGGTTCCGGAAGCGCCGTACATCGAGCACGACGACGCGAACACGAAGCGCCGCACGCCAGCTTCGCGGGCGACGCGGGCAAGGGCGAGCGTCCCGTCGAGATTGATCTGGTGTGTCCATCCCTCGTTCAGGTCGCCCAGGGGGTCGTTCGAAAGCGCGGCGAGGTGGACGACCGCGTCGAACCCTCTGAGGTCGGCGAGCTGCGCGTCCCGTACGTCCAGCCGCAGCGACGGAACCGCCCCGAGTGGCGAGCCGAAGTCGCAGCCCGCGTAATAGTCGGTGTCGAGCCCGACGACGTCGTAGCCTTCCGCGGCGAGCAGCGGCGCGAGCACCGAGCCGATGTAGCCACGATGCCCGGTTACGAGGATCTTCACGAGCGGGCCACTCGATCGCCCTCCGCGAGGAGGCCGTTCGCGACGAGGGTATCGGCGGCTTCGGCCACGCGAGCGAAAGGAATCCCGGACCGCTCGGCGACGTCGAGAAGCGAGCGCGTTCCGTCCGAGAGGTTGAGCACCCAGAGGACCGCCTGCACGAACGCCTCGTCACCGCCGGGAAGGCCCGCGCTGAGCGTCGGGTAGAGCCCCCGCTCACCCAGCCTCGGCTCGCCCTTTGGCATGAGGTTCACGAGTCGACGGTCGCAGTCGACCACGTCGATGATCGCCGCGAGTGCGGCGACCGACTCCGCGAGCATCCGAGGGTCGAGCAACGAGAGGTCGTCGGCGGATGTGTGATGCTCAGGAAACTCACCGTGAGGCGTGCGCGTGAGCGCGATGACGGGCAGATCAAAGCCAGGCGAGCAGAACTGCCGCTCATCGGTGCCCCAGGGCACGAACGGTCGCTCCGAGCCCCCTCGCTCCACGACGACCAGCGCAGCCGCACGGTCGACGATGGTATCGCCACGGCGGCTGTGCTTAAGCGTCAGCGGGCCCCGGTCGCCCGCGCACGACACGACGACGCCGGCACGAATCCGTGCCAGGCGATCCTCGTTCGCGGCGAGCCAAGCGATGCTGCCGATCGTGGCGGGCGCGAGCAAGAGGCGCACTGTGTGGCGCAAGGTTTCTGGCTGCAGGCTCTTCACCAGCAGAGCCGCCACGACCATGCCCGAGACTCCGTCGTTCGCCAGCCCGGGATGGCAGGTGTAGGTGGAGACGAGGATCTCGTCGTCCGTCGCTCCCGGAACGACGGCCTCCGCATACGTGAGGCTGCCGTCTGCGTCGTGGGTCGCGTCGATACGGACGTCGTAGACGACGTCGTCCCGAACCTCTTGCCGCACTCGATCGGCGAGGCAGAAACCCCAGCGCCGCTCCCAGTAAGAGGTGCGCGCCGGTATCAGCTCCGGGCGATCGGGGAGCGACCAGAGGTGCTCCTGCAGCTCGGCTCCGCGAAAACGTCCGTCGACGGATTCGCTGTAGCCGAGAAGGTGCAGCGGATGGTCTCGCAAGTCGACGAGCCGGCGGCCCTCAGCGTCGGCGATCCAAGCCTCGCCGACGTTCCATTCGGGCGGCACTTCCCAGTCGAAGACCTGGGTACCACTAGGGACCTCGGTCACATCGAGCGGGACGACGTTCGCTAGTTCACGCAGGGTGTCCCGGACGCCGTCTCCGGTGAGGCTGCGCAGGAACGGGAACAGCCGCTCGGCGAGAGCCATCGCTTCCGCGCCGAGGGTGGCGGGGGGTGGCAGTGCGCGCTCAGCGACACCATGGAGGTCGATGCTTTGGGTTGTCACGGGGCGAGCGGCAGCTTTCGGCAGGTGAATGCCTCGGCGAAGCGCTCCTCCGCGTTCGCCTCCATTCCCCGCAAGCGCATGAGACCTCGGAACGTGTCGGCGTCGAACCAGTGCTTGTGGATCTGTGTCGGGAAGTGTCGGTGCAGCAGCTCGATCTTCTCCTCCGCAACGGCCGTGCGCAGCGGCACGTAGACGTTCGGCCGGCCGAAGTCGCCGTCGAACTTCGGCACCTCGTACTCGAAGATGAGGCAGTCGCGAAACGTGTTCCAAGTTAGCTCGCACGCGAGCCGGTGATCTTGATGCAGGTCCTCTCGCGTATGCGTGAAGACGAGCTGGGGTTCTACGCGGCGGCCGAGATCGTCGAACACCTCCTTCACCTCGCCCCCGACGTACGGGAGAAAGGCGTCCCGGAAGGGGTGTACCTCGATGCTCACCTCGGCGGCGGCGCCCAGGAACGCGTCGGCGCTTGCGCGAGCCTCGCGCTCGCGCTCGTTTGGAGCGGCGAGGACGATCCAGGTCACCTCGAGGTGGGGCAGCGCACGGGTTAGGGTCAGGAGCGTTCCGCCGCAGCCGATCTCGATGTCGTCGGCGTGACAACCGACGGCGAGCACACGCTGAAACGGTTCGCTGCCGCCCGTCAAGGACAGCGAGAGCATCAGCCCGCCCCCTCACCACTTGCGGGGAGCCGCTTGACTATCCAGGGTGCGTTGCCCGTTTCGTGCAAAGCCTCGAGGCTCTGCCGGTCCTTGATCGTGTCCATCGGACGGAAGAAGCCCTCGTAGCGGTAGGCGACCACTTCACCGCTCGGGATCAGTCGTGCGAAGGTCTCCTCGACCAACTCGTCGCCGGGCTGGATCCAATCCAGGATCTCACGCTTGAGCACGAAGAAGCCGCCGTTGATTCGCACGTCGGAAGCACTGAGATGCTCGATGCCTGTGACGGTGCCGTCCGGCTCCGCAGCTACTAGATGGGCGTTGAATTGCGGTTTTACGGACAGGAACATCGCCAGCTTGTCGCGTTTGCGGAACGCGTCGATCACCTCGGGCAGCGGCGCATCCGTCAGCCCGTCACCGTACGTGGCGAGAAAGACGTCATCCTCGCCGATGAAGCGCCCGACGGCCTTTAGGCGCTCGCCGATCGTCGGACCGAGCCCGGTGTCGACGAAGGTGATGCGCCAGTCGACCGAGTCCTTGGTCAGGAGCTCGATCCGAGCGTCGGGGCCGCCTCCTTCGAGCACGAAGTCGCTGGTGAGCGCCTCGTTGTGCGTCAGGAAGTACTCCTTGATCGAGTCGCCCTTGTAACCGAGGCAGAGAATGAACTCCTTGTGACCCCAATCCGCGTAGTAGCGCATGATGTGCCAGAGGATCGGCCGGTTGCCGATCCGAGCCATCGGCTTCGGGATCCGCAGCGTCTCCTCGCCCATGCGCACCCCGAACCCGCCGCAGAAGATGACGACTTTCAACTTGGCTTCCGAGCCACAGACGCCGTTGAACCGGACTCGCCCGCCCGCGTCTCGAGGCCATCCACGTTGCGCGCTGTCGCCTCAGCCAGTGTCAGGCTCCGGGAGTCTCGCCCGGCGTGAAGGTCAGGGGCCGAGGGACCGGCACAACAAGCTTCGCGCCCCACTCGCCCGTATAGGAGAGCTGCTCGCTGATCTCGCGCGCGAGGTTCCAGGGCAGGATCACGATCACGTCGGGCCTCGTCTTCGCAATTTGGTCCGGTGGGTGGATCGGAATGCGGGTGCCCGGTGTGAATGCCCCCTGCTTGTACGGGTTACGATCGACCGTGTAGTCGAGGAAATCGGTGCGGATGCCGCAGTAGTTGAGGAGGGTGTTACCTTTGCCGGGCGCACCGTAGCCGACCACATGCTTCCCTTCTCGGCGCAGGCCGGCCAGCAGCTCGAGCAGAGCCCGCTTAGATTCCCGGACGTCCTCCGCGAAGCGGGCGTACGGCTCCGCAGTGCGGAGACCTGCGGCCTCCTCGCGCGCCACGACGGCGTCGACCGCGGGCGACACCGTTGTGCGCTCCTCGGCATGGGCGAAGAAGGTGCGGATCGAGCCGCCGTGGCTAGGGAGCTCCTCGACGTCGACGAGAGCGAGCCCGTGGGCGCCGAAGATGCCCGCGAGCGTGTAAAGCGAGAAGTAGGAAAAGTGCTCATGGTAGATCGTGTCATATTCGACGCTTTCCAGGAGCCTCGCAACGTGCGGGACTTCGAAGGTCGCAGTGCCTCCGGGAGCGAGGAGAGTTTTCACTCCGGCCACGAAGTCGTTGAGGTCCGGGACCTGAGCGAGCACGTTGTTGCCGAGGACGAGCTCGGCCTGGCGGTGCGTCGAGACGAGCCGCTCGGCAAGCTCCAGCCCGAAGAACTCGACCAGAGTTGGCACGCCACGCGCGACAGCAGCTTCGGCGACGTTCACCGCGGGTTCGATGCCGAGCACCGGAATGCCATTTGGCAGGAAATGCTGGAGCAGGTAGCCGTCGTTGGAAGCCACTTCGACGACGAAGCTCCCGGGCCCTAGCTTGCCGCGCGCGACGATCATCTCGACATAGCGCCGCGCGTGCTCGACCCACGATGTGGAGTACGAGGAGAAGTACGCGTACTCGGTGAAGAGCCCCGCGGGAGGGACGAACTCCGCGATCTGGAGTAGCCAGCACTGCTCGCAGGCACGCACGTGCAGGGGGTAGAACGGCTCGGTCTGCTCGAGCTCCTCTGGCCGTACGATGGTCTGGCACAACGGCGACATGCCCAAATCGACGACGCTGAGCTCGAGCCGCGAGCCGCAGAAGCGGCAGGCGGTCGCTCCCAGGATGTCCCGGTGAACTGGCTCGCTGTCGATCACCGTCAGCATCCCACACGATACTGCAGGCCAGCGTCAGTACAAGCGTCGAGGCTATGTCTACCGGTGGCTAGCCAGTTCGCCCGAATGGTCGTGCTTCGTCGGGAGTGAGCCGGCGCCCGAGATCGAGTCCGGTGCCTCGGCAAGCTAAGATCAGCGCCGCGTGTCCCTGAGCGCACGCATTCAAATAGAGCTGCGGAGTATCCGGGTTGGCATTCGATCCCAACGAGCGTACGACCTGGACGCACCCGCGGGCTGACAGCGCCGGGCAGGATGCGGGTGTGGAAGCGCCTGCGCCTCAGACGGGATCGATCAGCAGCGGCTCGATCGCGTGGTTGCTTCTCCAGATCGGCGGCAACGCCGCGCTTTTCGTGGGCGTCCTGATCATTGCGCGCGTACTCGGGCCGGCGGGGCGCGGATCTGTGGCGTTCCTCACTGTGTCGGCACAGGTGATGGGGTACCTGGCTCCGGTTGGCGTCAGTGAGGCGACCCTTGTCTTCGCCGCGAAAAGACCTGACGCCCGCCCAAGGCTTGTTGCGAACCTGCTCCTGGCGGCGTCCGCCGGAGCGGTCGTAGTTGCGGCGCTTCTCATCGGTCTCCTCGTCGCTGTTCCCACGATTCGCCCCGCCGGCATCGGGACCGTCGAGCTTCTCTCGCTAGGACTGGCCACCGTGGCGGCGGCGATGGCGCAGTCCGGTCAGCAGTTCATGACCGGCTGCGGCTTGTTCACGCAGCAGGCTGTGACCACAACCTCGGCGCTCTGGCTCTATCCCCTCGTGCTGCTGACCATCTGGGGTGTGTCCAACTTAACCGTGGCGAATGCGACAGTTGCCTGGGCGGCGGCCGTCGGCATCTCGGCAGTCGGGTCCTACACGGTGCTGATCTCGAGATTCGGCATCGCCGGCCCGGCGTGGTCTCTGCTCCGGGAGTCGCTTCACTTCGGCTTGCGGGCCTGGATCGGCAGTCTCGCCCGGTTTCTGAACTTCCGCGTCGACCAGCTGTTCGTCGCCTTCATCGCCTCAGAGGCCACGCTCGGCATCTATGCCGCCGCCGTCAACATCTCCGAGTTGCTGCTCTACCTACCGGCAGCGGCCGGCTGGGTCCTCGTGCCCTTCGTCGCCCGGGGCGGCACCCACGGCGAGCCCAGGCGGACCCTGCATGTCGTCCGCGCAGTTCTCCTGCTGACGTGCGTGAGCGCCGTCATCGCAGCGCTCGCCGGACCCTTGTTGCTTCCGCTTCTGTTCGGCCCTGAGTTCAGTGCGTCCGTGGTGCCGTTTCTGCTTCTGCTTCCCGGCGCGTTCGGTTTCGTCTTCATCGCGATCTTCTCGAGCGCGCTGATCGCCTCGTCATCGCCGGGGCTGTCGTCGCTCGGCGCATTGGTTGCTCTTCCGGTTGGCGTCGTGCTCGACTTCGCGTTCATTCCATCGTTCGGGGCGAGCGGCGCGGCTGCCGCGGCGTCCGTGGCGCTCCTCGTCGGTGGAGCGGTCGCGCTCACCGCTTATCGCTCTCGCAACGCCTTCGCCTGGCGCTCGCTCGTCCCGGGCTGGGGAGATGCGGTGGACATCGTCTACGCCGCTCGACGCCTGCTGAGGATGGCCCTAAAGAGGTCGCCGTAGGGCGACGCGTCTACGTTGGTCGCATCTGCCGCCGGCGCATTGCGGCGCGGGCAAGAGCAAAGACCGAGCGGAGGTCCCTTGGGCCTGGCAGGACGCCGCTCCACGGGGCGGGATAGATCCGGCGAAAGCAAACGATCGAGGCGTAGCCCCCTGCGATGAGTGCGATGCTGGCCGCTACGGCAGCTCCTGTCGCGTGAAGCGACGGGATCAGGACGAAATCGAAACAAAGCCCAACAACAACGGCTACGACGAAACCGATCGATGCCCGTGCGGGGCGCTGCGCGGCTATGAGAGCACCCTCGACAACCGAGATGACGGCGAACCCGAGGGCTCCCGGCAACAGGAAGAGGAAAGGGATCACCGAGGCTTCGTAGACCGCGCCGAACACCAGCGGGAGCAATATCGGCCCGAGGGCAGCGGCAACGACAACGGCGACCGTTGTGATGAGCAGCAACGCGCGAAGTGCCTGGAGAGTCCGCTCGGCCCGCTTGGAGTCCTCGCTGCCGCCGATCACGGGCACGATGGCGGACCCGATCGCGAACGGAAGGAAGAGCAGCGCTTCGGATGCGTTGACGGCGACGGCGTACGTCCCTAGAGCCGCCTGGGTCGCCAAGAAACCCATGAGGATCTGATCTGCGCGAAAGTTCAAGAAGCGCGACGCGCTGACCGCCCACGCGCGGACTCCGAAATGCAACGTCTTTTGAAACAACCCTCCGTCAGGCCGCCCGAGCCCATATCGTCGAACGGCGATCAAGATCAGCGCGGCGGCCGCCGCTCCAGATGACACCGCCCAGCAGCCGACCGAGGTCGCGACGCTCAATCCGCGGGTGAGTGCGACGACGAGCAAGAGGCCGGCATAGCTCCAGGGCCACGCCGCAAGGACAAGCGCCTGGGGGCGAAACTCGCTGCAGCCAATGAGAAAGCAACGGCCAGCCTCGGTGATGTTGGTCACGAGGACGCCCGAACCAAGGAGGAACAGCTCGACCGTTCCGATCCCGCGTGGTTCGAGTCGGAGGGCTGCGAGGATCGAACACGCTATGACCGCCACCACGAGCGACGAGAGCGTCGTTGCCAACACGAGGTTCGTGAGCAGCCGGGAACGCGCGGCCGGACGTGCCGACGCGAAAACCATCGTCGCGTCAGGGAGCCCGAGAAGTGCGATTCGAGCCGCGATCAGCGCCGCCACGATGATGAATGCCACCGTGCCGCGCTCCGACGGGAGCAAAGCCCGCGTCAGGACGAGGACGGCGATGAAAAAGCCTGTATGACCAACGACGGTCGCTCCGAAGAGATGTGCAGAACCTGATGCCAGAGATCGGCTCCAGCTTGCTTGGCCCTGTTTGTCCAGGGGGGCTTCGGCGTCGGTCATGACGTGGCCTTCCGGTTCAGGAGCACGCACCATCCACTCTCATCGCACATTAGTCCGGGATGTTTCACGACCGAGTGGCCAGAGGGGTTCCATAAGATCGTGCGGTGATCATCGACGGCAGGACCCTCCTCTCGGATACCGAGCTCGAAGCCGACGTCTGCATCGTTGGGGCCGGCCCCTCCGGGGTCGCGCTGACCGGGGAGTTGCTCGGGAGCGGCATTCGGGTATGTGTGCTCGAGAGCGGCGGGACCAGCGAGACCTGGCGCACGCAGTTCCTTCTCGGAGGAGAGAGCGTTGGCTATCCCTACCCCCGTCTTGCCCTCTCGGCGGTCAGCGCATTCGGCGGTAGCTCCCATCACTGGGGCCCGTATTGGCACTCTCGCCCGCTCGACGCACTCGACTTCGAAGCGCGCGAGGCGATCCCTCATTCCGGCTGGCCGTTCGGACGCGACCACCTTACGCCGTACTACGAGCGGGCGGAGCAGCACTTCGGTCTCAGGCCGTTCGACTACGCGGCGACGACGCGCGAGACCGACGCGTCCCGCAGACTCACGGTGCGCCCAGGTCGGCTCGTCATTGGGGAGCTTCAGCACGGCCAGATGGCCTATCCCCAGGAGTACGATCGTCTGGCCGCCGCCTCGGACGCGCAGATCATCCTGAGAGCGCACGTCACCGAGTTGATCGCGGACGGCCAGATCCCGGGCCGCATCGGCGGTGCCCGCGCCCTCATCGCTCCTGGCAGGTCGGTGACGGTCAAGGCGCGGATCACCGTGCTGGCCGCGGGAGGAATCGGCAACGCGAGGCTGCTCCTCCTGGGAAACACGGATCATCCAGGCGGTATCGGCAACCAGCACGATCTCGTCGGGCGCTTCTTCATGGAGCACCTCGCGCTGCGTTCGGGCGTTGTCGTCCCAAGCGATCCCGGATTGCTCGAGCGACATGATCTCTGGGCGGTCACCGAGGCGGGTGGGGTGTCCGGACTGCCGATCTTCGCCCCGAGTGAGGAGGTGTTGCGCGAGCAGGGGCTGCTGAACACGTACTTCATCCTCGAACCGAAACCTCATGTCTTCGCAGCCGACGCCGTTCGTTCCGCGTCGACGTTTGCTCGGGCGATCCGCAGCCAGCCGCTAACGCGGCAGTTTCCAGGGAGGGTCGCTCGTGCTGCGGTCGGCGCGCCGGCCGTTGCTCGAGCCCTGCTGGCGTCACGCCGCGGCAAGGCTGATGTACTCCTGGTACGCGTTCAGGCTGAACAGGCCCCCAACCCTGAATCGCGCGTCACCCTCTCCGAAGCGCGCAACCGGCTCGGGATTCGCAAGGCCCGGCTAGACTGGCGACTCCTGCCATCTGACGGGCACTCGATTCGCCGAGCCCAAGAGATCCTCGGCGCGGAGCTTTTTGCCACCGGGCTCGGCCGCCTCGACGATCTGTTCGGGGACGAGCGGCCGCCGACGTTGATCGCGGGCCTCTACCACCACCTCGGTACTACGAGGATGCATGTCGACCCGCGTCACGGTGTGGTCGACCCGTCATGTCGGGTGCACGGCGTGCCTGGCCTCCACGTGACAGGCGGATCCGTGTTCCCCACGAGCGGCGCCGCCAATCCCACTCTGACGATCGTGGCCCTCGCGCTGCGCCTCGCGGACGAACTCAAGCACGAGCTGGCCGTTCGCTGAGCAACCGCGCGTGGGGGTGTTCTGCGCGCCGATTCTCGCGTAGGTTTAGGAAAGCGGGCGCACGCCGCTCACGCAGTTCTCGAGCGAAAGGGACGATCGATGAGGCCTGACACAGACGCGATCAAGGGGCTCAGCCTCCAACACTCGCGCCGGCTCAACGACCGCCTGCACGATCTGATCCCAGGTGGCGCGCACACGTACGCAAAGGGCGACGACCAGTTCCCGGAGGGGCTCGCTCCGATCATCTCCGGCGGCAGCGGCTGCCACGTCTGGGACGTTGACGGGAACGAATACATCGAGTACGGCATGGGGCTCCGTGCGGTGACGCTCGGACACGGCTTTCCGCGTGTCGTGGAGGCCGTTCGGGAGCGGATCGGCCACGGCACGAACTTCGTGCGACCTTCGGCACTCGAACTCGAGGCGGCAGAGTCCTTCGTCAATCTGATCGACGCGGCCGACATGGTCAAGTTCACGAAAGACGGTTCGACGGCGAATACCGCCGCCGTGAAGCTCGCGCGCGCCTTCACCGGTCGCGACCTTGTCGCAATCTGCATCGATCATCCGTTCTATTCCTACGACGACTGGGCAATGGTCGCGACGCCGATAAAGGCCGGGATCCCAGAAGGCGTGGAGGCGCTCACGCTCACATTCCGCTACAACGCCATCTCATCGGTCGAGGATCTCCTCGCTCTGTATCCGGGCCGCATCGCGTGCTTCGTACTCGAGCCCGAGCGTACCGATCCTCCCCGGGACGGCTTCCTGCAGCGTCTCCACAAGCTCGCCCACGACGATGGTGCGCTGCTCGTGCTCGACGAGAACGTGACGGGGTTTCGCTGGGACAACGGCGGAGGCCAGGCTGTGCACGGCATCGTCCCTGATCTTTCGACGTGGGGGAAGGGGATCGCAAACGGCTTTCCGCTGTCCGCGCTTGCGGGACGACGCGCGGTGATGGAGCTCGGCGGTCTGCATCACGACGGCGAGCGAGTCTTCCTGCTTTCGACGACTCATGGGGCGGAGCATGGCGGACTCGCGGCAGGCATCGCGACAATGGCCGTATACCGGGAAGAACCGGTCGTGGCGACGATGCTCGCGCAAGGTGAGCGGCTGCGCGCCGGCCTGCAGCGGGTGATTGACGCGCACGGGATCGGCCATGCTTTCAGTGTCTTTGGCAAATCGTCTTGTCTCTACTACGGCACGCGCGACGCGGCCGGAGAGCCATCGCAGTCTTTCCGCACACTCTTCCTCCAAGAGACGGTCAGTCGCGGACTGCTTGCGCCGTCGTTCGTGATCAGCTACGCACACCGTGACGAGGATCTGGACCGCACGGTCGAGATCGTCGATCAGGCACTCGCGGTGTACGCGAACGCGCTGGAGGGTGGAGTCGAGCGCTTCCTAAACGGCTGGTCGGTTCAGCCGGTGTACAGGCCGCGCAACTAAAGGCCGCGGCACCGATCGGGCGCGCCGCCGGCGCGATCGGGCAGGCGCGGAGGGTCCTATTGACACACCACCGGAAATCTGGCTTAGTCATTAGGGGACCGGCAGGGTGTAGGGGAGGACATTGTGGTTTCGGGGCATTCTTGATGGCGCGAGGCGTGACCTTGGCCTGCTTTCTGCTAGCGCGCGCACATAGGTGCGAACCCAACCACTTGCCGGAGGAGTTGTGACAGAGCCGCTGGTCGACGTCGGAATTCCGACGCACGGGCGGCCGCGTTACCTCCGCGAGGCGCTCGACTCGGTGCTGGCGCAGACATTCGAGTCATGGCGGCTCACGATCTCGTACAACGGCCCGAGTGGTTACGACATCAGGGCCATCATCGATCCATATCTGTCTGATCCGCGTGTGCATTTTGTCGCGACGGGCACCGAGGTCAGCGCAGCGCAGAACGCAACGCGAGCCATCCAGGCTGGTCACGCGCCGTACGTTGCACTTCTCCATGATGACGATCGTTGGGATCCCGGCTTCCTTGCCCGCCGAGTGTCGTTTCTCGAATCAAATGCAACTTGCGGGTTTGTGTTTTCACATTGCAATTACATTGGCGAAGCTGGAGAGGTTGTCTACCGGTACACCGTCGATCTTCGCGAGGGGTTGCAGCCTCAACGGAGGTTCCTCAGCGTGCTCTATCGGCAAAACGTCATCGCGATGCCCACGGTGCTCAGTCGACGCTCGGCGTACGAAACGGTGGGACTGGATTTCAGCGAATCCCTGCTGTTCGACGACTGGGAGATGTGGCTGCGAATCGCTGCTCGCTTCGACATCGGCTTCCTGGACGTGTGCGACGCCAACTACCGTATCCACACTGCCCAGAAGTCTCACGACGTCCTGAGCCGGATGGGCGAGCACCGGCTGGCGCTCCTTAACGAGGTCGATCGGTTGCTGCCTCCCGATTTTCCGGCCGTCGACAAGCGCCGAGCGAGGTCGGGGGCATACTTCCGTGCTTCGTACGACGCATTCACACGAGGTGAGCGGCGGCGAGCTGTGGCTGATCTGGTGAGCGCGTTCCGCGCTTCCCCAGCGGCGCTCTTGGACCCGAAGATGGCGGCCCTCGCCTTCTCGGCACTGAAGTTTCGGGTGCGTCAACGTGCGTTGTGGAAGTCGGTCTCGGTTAGCGAGAGAAAGTATTGAGCCTCTCCGAAGCTCCTCCAGGAACGTCGAGCTTCCGCGCCGGAGATTTGGTGGAGGTTCGGTCCGCAGCCGAGATCCTCGGCACACTCGATGAGCAAGGGAGGCTCGACGGGCTCCCGTTCATGCCCGAGATGTTGCAGTTCTGTGGCCGGCGCATTCGCGTCCAGAGCCGAGCCCACAAGACCTGCGACACGATCCTCGCGTCCGGGTTCCGGCAGATGGAAAGCGCCGTGCACCTGCGTGAGCTCCGTTGTGACGGCAGTAGCCACGGTGGCTGCCAGGCAGCTTGCCTCCTCTTCTGGAAGAACGCCTGGTTGAGGCCGGTCGACAAGTCTTCGGCGGGCGGTGACCGCACAGCTACCGAGAACCGAGCGGGTCCTGAAGCTCCTTCCAATGCTGCTCAAACGATGGAGACCTTGGTGGCAGCGACGAGAGGATCCGAAGCGGCGACAGGCGAGGCGACGTTTTCCTGTCAGGCCACCGAGCTTCGAGCAGCGACGTCTGAGTTGCACTGGTGGGACGCGCGCCAGTATGCGCAAGATCTCAGCTCCCGTAATGTCAGTCGAGGTAGGTTTGCGCGCGGCTTCCTAGTCATACTCCTGAACAAGTTTCAGGCCGCGAATCGCCGATATTTCCCTTGGTTGACGTTGATCAGCGGCGGCAGGAGGTATCCATTTGTTGCCGGAACACTCGACGGGAAGACGCCGGAGGAGAAGCTGAATCTCAAACCCGGAGAGCTCGTCAGAGTCAAGTCGAAAGAAGAGATCGAAAGGACGCTTGATCGGAACAACAAGAATCGGGGTCTCTTGTTCGACGGCGTGATGAGCAAGTACTGCGGTCGGACGGCGAGAGTCCGGGCGCGTGTGACCAAGATCATTAACGAACGCACAGGGACAATGACGCACCTCTCGAACGAATGCATCATGCTCGAGGACGTGGTGTGCACGGGCGACTACATGCAGTTCTGCCCGAGGCGAATCTATGACTACTGGCGTGAGATTTGGCTCGAGCGTGTGTAGCGCGCCGTAGTCATCAATACGACTCTCTGGGTGCCGGCCCGCGAGAGATCCCCTGAGGCGCGACGAGCCGTGGTGTGCCCCGAGATCTGAGGCGTCTCTTGCTCATTGCTTGTCCCTGATCGTCGTGTGATGGCAGCGAGCGAGCGCCTCGCGGCTCTGGTACGCACGCCCCGGCCCAGATGAGCCCCGCCACTAGCCAGACGTGGCGCCAGTGCAGCGTGTCGATGAAGAAGCTGTTGGCGATTAGGCCGACCCAGAGCCCGAGCAGCGGCACCGAGGAGATTCCGAACGTCGAGCGCCCACGAACCACGTTTCCACACGCGAGGATGAGCGTCGTGAACAGAAGCAGAACAATGAGCGCCAGGCCGAGGACACCTTCTTCGCCAAGCGCGCGCAGATAGGTGGAGTGAGCAGCGATCCCGACCACATCCAGATACTGGCCGGGGCCGATCCCGAAGAGATGCGTGCGTGCCAGTTCGAAGCTCGCGTCTTGTCCCTGAAAACGAGCAGTGTCGTAGTACTGCACATGCGCACGCGCAAGAAAGAAGCTCGTCGAGCCGGTCAGGAACAGGGCGGGAACGACAACCCCGACTGCTATGAGTCCGAGGCCCAGTGTCTTCGTCGCCTGCAGCAGGCCGCCGCGGCGAAGGGCGTATGCCGCAATCATCGTGATCACGACCAGGCACGTGTTCAGCCACGCAGCTCGGGAGTACGAGAAGAGGACGCCCGCACCGCAGGCCAGCAGAATGACAAGAAGCCAGCGGCGGCCCCACGCGAGGAGCGTCGGCTCGACAAGTTCGGCGAGGATGAAGGCGAACGGGACGATCATGAACGGCCCGAAGACGTTCGGGTCGTCGAACAACCCTTTGGCGCGGTCCAGGTAGACGAGCTCGGCGCTGCCCGGGAACGGCACGAAGAGGGCGACGATCGCGAGAACGGCGGTTACAGTCGCACCGATCGTCACGGACTCCACGAGTCGCCGTGCGCGCGTCTTCGAGTCGACGTAACCCGCCAACCAGAGTCCAAAGACCGCGAGGTACGTTGTGACCGATAGGAAGAACACGGCCTTTCCTACCGAATGCGCCCACGCCGCCGCGAGCACGTTCAGCACGATGAATGAGCCGAGTGCGTAGACCACAAGAGAAGGTGAGCGGCGGAGAGTCGAGCGTGCGCGTCCGGTGAGGATGGCGACGAGGATGACGATCCCGAAGATCAGGTCTGGCACAGCCGGCTCAACGAGCAAGACGCCGAAGAACATGAAGCCCAGTGCAACCACGCTCTCGTATCGAGCGACCGTGAGAAGCACGAGGCAGATCGTTGCGACGCTGCCGACCGCCGCCAAAGCCGTCAAGCGTGTACTGCTTCCGCCGACCAGCCCCGCCGCCAACGCAGCAAGGAAGAGTGACGACCACGCGAGCTGGCCTCCGAGGAGGCCGCCCTTCACGTTTGCCGGTTGGCGCATGCTTGCGAGCTGGCCTTACCTGAGCTCAACAACCTCGCGCTCGCCGCTGTCGGCCCCGGTCCGGGCCTTGTCGGTCCCGTCGGGCGCGAGATGGCCGGTCCGGTGCGCCTCGCGCTCGAACACGGCGAGGCCAAGTTTTTCTTTGTCGAACGCATCCAGGAGGTCGCGAAGCTCCACGGCCTGGCTCATGCGCAGCCGATGCGTTTTGGCGACGACCAGAAACGCGTCGGCATGGGGAGCGAGCGCTCTGACGTCCGGGGCGCCGAACGCGGGCGGGGTGTCAACGACGACGAAGTCGTAGGCCATCGCTCGGATCGCGTTGAACACCCTCGGAATCGCGTCGCCGAAGAGCAGCGGTGTCGGATCGTCGACCGCTGATCCGCTGGGCAAGACGTGGAGCTTCGGGTTCTTTGGTGATACCGACGCACGAATTGCACGCTCTAGTGTGACCGAAGGCGCCATCGCGAGCAGATCGGTGGCGCGATGGCGGGCTTCCTCAGGAACTCCGTCGCGGCCTTCGAGCGACGAAGAGGCTGCCCAGGGCCGACCTCCGAGGACAATCCGCCGCCGCCGGGCTTCAAGTTCGACCCGACGCTCGTCCTCTCCTTCTTGCGGGCCGACGATATCCGGGCCTTCGAGTACCTCGCCCGTCCGTTCCAGGTCTGCGATCGCTGGTCCAGCTCCCCGCACAGGCTCCGCCACGTCGAGCTCCTTGCCCTCGTTGCCAGCGGCGGCGAGAACGTCCGTCAGCCCAGGCGATTGGTTGGTGTCGAGCCACGCGTGGAGCCTGGGTGAGCGCAAATCCGCGGAGACGGCCAGCACGCTGGCACCGCTCATCGAGAGCGCCTGCGAGAGGTTCGCGGCGACTGTCGTTCTTCCCTCGCCGCGGACGGCGCTCACTACTAAGACGATTGTGGTGCCGTGCTTCTTGGCTTTGGGGTGCACGGCTGAAGCAAGGACGTAGAAGGCATCCCGAATGGCGTGCGGGAGGAGCGCCAGGCGGTTCGGCTTGACTCGCCGAGCAATGGGAATGCTCGCTAGGACAGGCATCGAGAACACCTGGTCGAGATTTTGCGAGGAGTAGACCCGCGGGGCGACCTGCTCGCGCGCAAGCACGAAGAGCATTCCGAGGACAACCATGGCGAGAAACACCACGATCCCACTGAACCACACTGGCGGCGAAGATGGTCGCCCGGGTGGCTCCGCCGACTGAACAACCTGGAAGCCACTTGCCGAGCCGACAGCATTGGAGGCGATCGAGGCCAGCCGGCTCTCTGCGGCCTGGATCTCAGCCTCCGTGGCGCCCGCAGAGCGAAGCTCTCCGATCTGTGCAAGCGCTGCTCGGAGTGCGCTCGTCGCTGTTTGCTGTTCGATTCGACGTTCGGTAGCGATCAACGCCAGCGCCACCTGATTGGCTCTCGCCGCTGCGGCCTCGGCCGTGTCGGCCGTCGCATTGATCGTGATCACGTTCGCTTCCGGAGAGGCCGATGAGTGGACTGCGGAACGCAGGTCGTCGACCGTCGTACCCGGTAGCTTGGACGCTGCGAGCGATAGCACATCGGTAGTGCGTGTCAGCAAGTTGACGGTCGCCAGACGGCGCGTGACGGTCGTGGCGTCAGCGAACTGGTTGGATGCGAGGGTGTCGCGGGCGAGGATCGTCGTTGACGCCTTGTAGGCCTCGGCGGGAAGGAAAAACGTTTGTACGGCAGCTGTAACTGCTGCGAAGAGCGCGAGCACGAAAATCTTAGGAAGAGCGTGGCGGATCGCCCGTGCGTACTGATGGATATCGATCGGTTGCTCTTCAGTCATGCTGGAATCCGTCATCGAATCGTCTCGCACGGCAACTGGAAGGCCCGCCGGCCCCCCAGACTCGAACCGCGCTCGCCCCCACCCCCATTTGTATGCGTTCGGCTTCCCCTGTCAACCCCGTACCGTGCTCGCCGTGGGCCTTAAACGGCTGGCGGATAGGGTGATGCTAGCTAGGGCGGCGAAGATGGGGGGAGGACGAAGCGGAGGTCATGTCGGTTCGCGTGCTCCAGGTGATCGGTGGAAGCAAGTTCGGCGGGGCGGTGTGGGTGGTGCTCAGCTACGTCGAAGCTCTCAAGGAACATGGCTGTGAGGTGACCGTGTGCACGTCGGTGGAGCCCGTAGCCGAGGTGTTCCGCCGCGCCGGTTGCGAGATCCTCTCGATTCCGGAGATGACCAGGGAGATCAACCCTCCGCGGGATCTGGTCGCCCTCATCAAGCTTACGAAGATCTGCCGCAAAGGTCGGTTCGACGTCGTCCACACGCACACCTCCAAGGGCGGGTTCATCGGAAGGGCGGCAGCGCGTCTCGCCGGGGTCCCCGTCGTGTTGCACACGGCGCACGGGTTCGCGTTCCACGAGTCCTCGTCACCTATTGCTGCGGCCGTTTACACCAGGCTCGAGCGACTCGCGAGTAGTTGGTCCGATTGCGTGTTTACGGTCAGTGACTTTCACCGGTCCTGGGCGATCAGGCAGCGCATTGCCGCCCCCGAGCGGATCGTGACCGTCCGCAACGGGATCTCGCGCTCCAGGCTTGTCGTGGCGCGGGACAGGCGCCACGTTCGTCGCGAGCTCGGCGTCGAAGCGAGTGACGTGCTCCTCGTCTCCGTCGGGCGGCTTGCGACGCAGAAAGGGCTTGGGACGTTACTTCAGGCGTTGCCGAAGCTTCTCCGACGCGGTGTCCCCGCACGGCTCGTGCTGGTGGGCGAAGGCCCACTGCGCCCCGCGCTGGAGGAGCAGGTCGCGGCCGCCGAGCTCACAGGTGTCGTCAGCTTCCTTGGCTTCCGGAGCGACGTTGGAGACATCTTGAACGCCTCCGACATCGTGATCGCCCCGTCGCTCTGGGAAGGCCTATCCATTTCGGTGCTTGAGGCGATGGCGTTGGGGAAGCCGATCGTCGCCACGAATATCGGCAGCAACCTCGAGCTCCTCGAAGACCTCGTCTCCGGGTTGCTCGTGCCCCCGAATGAGCCTGAACGATTGGCTGACGCAATCCTCACGCTCGCGCTGGACCCTGACGCAGCGCTTCGGTACGGCGCAGCGGCCAGGGAACGGTTCGAGCTCGGCTTCACCGAGAGGGCGATGAAGGACGCCCTCTGGGGCGCGTATCGCCCTCTTCTGGAACAGAGGCTCGTCGCGAAGGAACGGCCGCAAGAGAATGGAGATCGAGACAGCTTCTAGGAACCAAGGTCTTCGCCAGACAACGCCCGGGCATACTCGATCATCGCTCTGCCCTCGGGTGTGACGAATGATTTGCTCACGTGGAAGCCGTGTCTCTCGTAGAAACGATTAGCGTGCGCATTGTCGTCTCGGTCGGTCGTCAAACAAATATCCGTGACCCCACGAGTTGCCATTTCGCGGCAGAAAGATTCGATCATGAGGCCGCCGATACCCTTGCCCTCCGATTCTGGCCTTACACCGATCGACATGAGAGCTGCGGGAGCTGCCGACTGCCCGGTTTCTGACGGTCGCCGCAATGCGCGGAGCAGGCGCGGAATCACGGAAGGTCTTCGACTGGCAGCACCCAGGGCCGACATCGCAAACCGCCACCAGTGCTTCCGTAGGAGACGCCGGTAAAAGCTCTCCTGGGATGTGACTCCTGCAGCGAAACCCTGAATGCCCTCTTCGCCAATTGCAACCAGCACCACGCCTTCAGGAGCGGCTTGGATAGAACGGTAGAGCAGCGCGAGAAAATCAGGGCCCAGAAAGGAGAGGAAAAAGCCAGGAAAGGTTCTGAGGTGAATTTCAACAACCGCTTCGACGTCAGACTCCAGCATCGGACGTATCTCAAGGTTGTCCACTGGCATTTAGTCCTTCCGCTAGCGGCATTCTAACCGTGCCAATCGTGTGTCGAGCCGTCAGAATTCAGTTGCAAGTCATCCCTATCAGGGAAGCTGTTTCGCTGCGGAGCGTTCGCGAGAGAGGCGAGCCGGTCCTAACAGACGCGGCCGGCCGCCCCCGAACTCGTCACGGGAGCCGAATGCCGCGGTATGCGCTCTTTGGTGAGGCGTAGAACGAGTTGCGAATCACGGCCCGGAAGCGATACCGCCCGCGGCGGGGTGCGTTCCAGATGATGCGGTTCTTTCCGTTGGAGACGCGGACAGCGCCTCTGAGCTCCTTGAGGAACCGGTAGCGGCAGACTCCTGACGAGCACACGCGCCGCTTGATGATGACGTGCCAGGCGTTCGCGCGAAGCAGTGTGGGCAGTCCGCGTCCGAACAGCTTGACCCGGTGCCCTCTGACGCCGACGTTTGTGAGCGTTGCGCGGGCACTGCGATCGCAGTCATCGCCCGCACCGTCGGCGTCCCAGTCCGTCTGTCCAGCGCTCGCCGCGTCCAGGCAGCCGCAGGCGCCCAGGGTCGTCGAGGCCCAGTCCTCGGGATGGTTGGAAAGGGTGTCGCTGTAAATCCCTTGCCGCCAGACATACCACGAGATTAGGCTGCCGACGGGAAGCGCTTTCCGCACCGAGCAATTCCAGTCGAGAAGTTGCGCCTGGGTCGGAAACACGAGGTTGCAACACGAGGCAGCGTGAGACTGGTTGAGCCAGACCGGAACCGCATGCATCGAGTTGATGACGTAGTTCGTCTCGCGGGTCAGCGTGCTCAAAGCCGAAGCCTTGTGATAGCCGCCCGCTTCGAACGGGTAGTCCCAGACTCCGACGTAATCGGCGACGCCGGTCTGGTCGGCGTATTTGTTCCCGATGCAGGAGTAAGCGTTGTAGAGGTACCCACCCGGTGCCCACGCGCTCGGCTCGCCGAGGTCATGGTAGATCTTCGCTCCCGGCCAGACGGACTGAATCTTAGTCCGCAGACCCCGCAGGTCGGCTGCAGACATCGCACCGCACGAGCTCGCCGCGCCCGTAGTCGGGCTGAGCCAGTACGGCTCGTTATAGACGAAAAGCGCGAGGACGAGCGAGGAGCGGCTCGCGAGGTAGTTGAGGAGGTTGACTCCGGCTGCGCTGATCGACCACTCGCCGCCGCTGTACGAGTACGGCTCCGGGTATGCGCCGATGATCAGCTTTAGCCCATTCGCTTGCGCCGCATCCAGGATGCCGGCCCACGATGAGGGGTCGCCCGGATTGAGCGTCGCGACGTCGAACTCGTAACCAATGTGCTTGAACGTCGACAGATCCGAAGCAGCTCCCCAATGGGCCCCGGTGAGGGTCACGTTGGACGGGACTGCCGCCGCCGTTGACACTCTCGCCGGAACGGCGGGCGCAGGACGGTTTTGTCGCCAGGTCATGGTGGCGGCCCGGTCCCTGGTTTGGTTCGGCGTAGACGCGGCGCTGGCGGTGGCGGCGGCGGCGCTAGCGGTGGTCGTCGTGGCAAGCATGAACACGACGAGTGGTGCGAGGCGGCTACGCATCTATGTTAAATCGCTTCGTCCGACGCCAATCAACATCCCGCGAGTAGGGGATAGGCCTGCAGGAACGGACCCCTTCCGAAGATACCCTATACTTTCGTCTAGGTATCTGGTCAGATCATGTGGTCAGGCCTTGCGCGGATCGCATCACACGTCGCCTACCGGCGCCCAGCGCAACAGAAGTGCATGACCTACGAGTGCGCCGAGCGTGTTCAGTAGCACATCGTCGACAGAGGTTGTGCGCCCGGGTACGAGCAACTGCGCGATCTCGACGAGTAGAGAGAGAGACAACGCGATGGCAAGCGTTGTACGGATCCGGAAACCGAGCAGGCAGAGCCCGGCTCCAAGCGGCAGGAAGAGCAGAGCATTGCCCACCAGGTTCATCAACACGTCCGTTTGGGTCGATAGCCGCTCGCCGCCGATGATGTGAACGAGGGGTACGAGCTGAAGTTCATTCGCTCCTGGAGCTGGAACCAGGATCAGAGCGAGGATTGCGGCCAGCGAGCACGACAGCGCGACGCCCAAGGGGAGCCTTGTGCTGGTGGTGCGGTCGTGGCTTCGTTCGGTAATCGTGACGCTGAGCGCCCCGACAGCAACGACGAAGAGCACAAAGGGGCCGAGCAAGGTCACGTGCAAACCTAAGCATTGTGGCGCACGGCCGGCGCGCCTAGCGGAGGCTCGCTAGAGCCGGCCGGGTTCCCGTGCAGCGGCGGCGCCGTTGCATGTCCCCGGGCTCTTTCGGAAACCACTCCATACCTATGGTCTACACCGATGGGGGAGGGTCCGATCTCTTTCCTCGCCTTGGCCTGCCTTCGGAGTTTGCTCAGAAGCGGTGAGCCTGCCCAACCCGAATGGGGCAAGCGAGGGCTTCGAGCGCCAACGGTGCCCGCGCACTGGAGTCGCGCCGCCAATGAGTCCATTCTTGGGCGCGGCCTTGCATCCGCACGAGGCAGGCGCAAAGCTTCACCGGTGGCAGGGTACGCATGAGTCACCCGATCGCCTTCATCTCGGATTTCGGCTACCGCAACGAGTGGGTAGGGATCTGCCACCTCGTCATCAACAAGATCGCGCCCGAGAGCCAGGTCGTCGACCTGTCACACGGGGTGCCGCCCCTCGACGTCCGTGCGGGCGCGCTGCTGCTGGCGGACTCCTTGCCCTACCTCCGCCACGAAGCCGTCGTGCTCGCGGTCGTCGATCCGAGCGTCGGCCGTGACCGGGATATCGCGCTCAGGACCGGGGACGGCCGCATCCTCGTGGGCCCCGACAACGGGCTGCTCGCTCCGGCGTGGCGCACGGCCGAGGGGGTAGAGGCGGCTGTATCGATCACCTCCTCGGAGATCCTGCTCGAACCAGTATCGCCGTCGTTCCACGCGCGCGACGTGCTCGCCCCAGCGGCGGCCCACCTGGCGGTCGGCGCATCGTTCAGCGACCTCGGCGAACCAATAGAGCCCCAGACGCTCGTCGATCTCCGCGTTCCGGAACCTTCGGTCGAGCCCGGTAAAATCGCGTGCGAAGTACTCGACCTCAACCGCTTCGGCAACGTGCAGCTCAACGTACGCAATTCCCACCTCGCCGCGGCCGGTCTCGACCAAGCCGATCGGATCTCGGTCGACGCCCAGTCCGGCAACGCCGTCGTGAAGCGCGTCTCGACGTACGCCGATCTCGCCGAAGGCGAATGGGGCCTGATGGTCGACCCGCGCGGCTGGCTCTCGGTCATCCGCGGCAACCCCGCCAACGCCGCCGCAGGACTGGGCGTTGCTAACGACGACCTCGTCTGGCTCAGCAGAGAACGCGGCTGAGCCCCTGGCATTGCCCCCCGCCGCGTCGCCGCCGGGGGTTCTCGCAGCTTGAGCGCTGCGCACGCCACGCCGTGTGGTAGAAGGCGAGCGTGCCGACGTTCCTCGTCGTGGTCCGCCGCTCCGGCCCTCAGTGGGACCCGTCGCGGCCGCTGGAGAAGCAGTCTGACTGGCCCGCACATGCGTCCTTTATGGACGGGCTTGTGGAAGCGGGCTTCATCGTCCTAGGCGGGCCGCTTGCCGACGAGCACCGCGTTGCGCACGTCGTCGAGGCCGAATCGGAGGACTCGATCCGCGCCACGCTCGCGCGCGATCCATGGAGCGAGACGCATCTCCGGGTCGACACGATCGACCCGTGGACGATCCGGCTCGACAGCCGACGCCTCTAGCCGAGGCTCGCCCGAGACGGTCACGGCCTTGACGGCTGACTGTTTTTGACAAGAGTGAGAGATACGCGCTCGGCGTGCGGCAACTCGTGGGGGGCGACAGCGGCAAGTGGAAATCGAAGTAAGTGACCCATCCCTCGTTGAGGGTTTGCTCGAGTTCTTGCGCTCCTCGGGCTGGAATGCCGCGAAAGGAAGTGGGTGGACGGTTTCCGTGCGGCTGGAATGGCCGGTGCTGTGCGACGGCTGCGGCGAAGAAATAGCCGAGGTGTTGCGGCGCCTTGCGGCATTGGATTGTCACGACTGTCGGGCACAAGCCTGGGCGCGGGCCATGCGCATCGAATGAGGAGGGGCGAGGTGGACAAAGCTGCGGCTGGGAGGAAACGGCTTTCTCGCGCTGAGCGTGAGGTCCCTACGAGAGCGGATCTCGACTGCCGTGCGTGTCCGCGAGCTCGCGGACGCCGAAACGTGGAAGGAGATCAAGGCGACTGGGCGTGCGGCTGCGCTTCAGCGACCCTGGTCTGCTTGACGACCTGCCTGCACCTTCGAAGACGGAGGAGGGAGAGCCCGGAGACAACCGGTCACTACGGCAAGACCGGTTGCGCCTCCCCCGGGACAAGGGAGTACCGGGCTCCCCCGTTCATGTAAATCGACTGGGCGCCGCGCTTCAAGCCCCCTGAACGGGGGAGCTGCCCGTCGCCGCGATTTGCGAGAGAAGGCGAGCGAAGGTGACGCGCAGATGTGCGGCTTGCAGCCGGTCCCTGCTCTCGTCAGAAGCTGATGGGCCGTCCTGCCGAATCCGTGCTAGGCCCGAACGCACGCCGATTCGCCATCTCGGCTAGCTCCGAGGATCGGCGCAGTCGGGTTCTCAGCAGTTGGCTACCAGTGCAGCATGTTTTCTCCTTCTCACTTGTGAACGACGCTCGAGATCCCCGAATCTTTCTCGCGCCGAGCGCGAAGTTGTCGAGATCACTCTTTTGAGGGATGCTGCCGGGTGGGACGAGCTACAATACTGTGCTCTCCTTCGCCGCACGGAGGCCGCACGCTCCACCTAACGATCATTTTGCTCGGAGACCAGCGTGGTGTCAGCGTGCACCGGAATCGTGCCGGCGCTCCGCGGGTCCTCGAAGTGGGAACGGCGAGGCCGTGAGCGCGAAAGCGTCTGAGCTCGCGTCGATCTCCACGAACGGCGACGGACCAAGTCACGACGCGGAGCAGTTCTTCCGTGAGTATGCCGGCGGGATCTACAGGTACTGCGTCCGACGCCTCGGCTCGCCGGAGGAGGCGGAGGACGCGCTTCAGGTCGTCTACCTGAATGCTTGGCGCGCGATGAAGCGCGGGACCGTCCCGCGCAAACCGGGCGCGTGGCTCCTCACTGTTGCGGAGAACGTCTGCCATTCCAAGCTCCGAGCCCGTCAGCGCCGTACATCCTTCGAACGCACATGTGAGCCAGGCGAACTAGCCGACCTGGCACCGGCGCGGCCTGAATCAGACGATGGAGTCGGCGAGCTTTCGTCCGCGATCGCCGGGCTGCCTGAGAACCAGCGCAAGGCACTCCTGCTTCGCGAGTGGCGCGGCCTTTCCTACGACGAGATCGCGAGCGAGCTCACGGTTTCCCACGGTGCCGTCGAGATGCTCCTTTTCCGTGCTCGACGGGCTGCCGGCAAGGCCTTCGCCGCTGGACGGCCAGAGGCAGGCAGGAGAGGCGCCATTCTCGGCGCCGGCATCTTGCTCCTGCCGCGGGACCTGATCTCGCACATTCGTTCGGCAGTCACCGGCGCCGCGCCGGCGAAAGTCGCTGCCGTTCTCGTTGCTACAGCAGCCATTCCAATTGCCGTCATCACTATCCCGCCTTCCGGACAAGCATCCCAGCCCGCTTCAGATGAGGCAGAGCCTGTGCTGGCCCCCTCTGCGTTTTACGAGACGGCCACCGGAGAACGCGTGAGCCAAGCCGTCGCTCGCTCACGCCTGGCGGCATCCGCGAACCAGAGCGCGCCGATTTCCGATCAGCAAACAGGGTCAGACGACTCGACACCCGGAGCGGGGCAGGATTCGACAGGGGCCAGCGCCGGCAACCAGCCGGGGACACCGGCCACCCCTGAGACACCGGCCACCCCGGAGACACCGGCCACCCCGGAGACACCGGCGCCGGGGGCCCCGGCCACCGACGGGACACCGGCGACCTCGGGTACACCGGCCACCCAAGGGACGCCGGCCACCCCGGCCACCCCGGCGACACCGGCCACCCCTGCGACACCGGGGGATCACGGCGTTCCGGCGATTCCTGCCACCCCGGCAACGCCTGCTACGCCTGCAACGCCGCCTGCGCACTCCCACGGAGGCTAGAAGCACCGCGGGCAGGCGCGCGTCTGCCCGGCTGACTCGAGCCGGGGTGCGTCGACCTGCCTAGAGGTCAGCTGTCTGGTGCCGGGCTAACGAAGAACATTTGACCCGGCGCGACCAGAGCCGGTCGATGCCACGCGGTTATCGGACAGGTGACTGCGAGTACGCGCCGCACCGGCGCCCGCCGTGCCCACTTCTGTGACGCACGCCTAACATCGCGCTGCGAGCCTGATTGATTCAAGAGCGTCGTTTGCTTTACCTCCAAGCTTTACTTTTAGACGGGCGGCTGTTACCTTCCTTTACTTCGGACGCGCAGCCTTTGAGCTCGCGTCATGGCAGCGGGAGGCGGTGGCCGCAGCCGCCTCTCGCCATTACGAAGGACTGCACGTGTCGGAGCTGATCCCACGAACCGACGATCCAGTTCCGATCGGCGCGGCCGGTGCATCGGTTCCCGCGCCTCGTTCGAGACTCGGCGATCGCATTCGCCAGCTCCGCGTCGCCCGTGGGCTGACGCAGGCGGAACTCGCCGGCGACCGCTTCACGAAGCAGTACATGAGTGGGATCGAGCGTGGCGCCACGCGTCCGAGCGAGGAGACCCTCGGGTGGCTCGCCGACCAGCTCGGCGTGGATCGTCGTTTCCTCGAGCTCGGTCTACCGCCCGACGACTGGGCGCGCACTGAGAGCATGATCGCGCGGGCTGAAGCGGCCGCCGAGGCGCACGAATGCGAGAGCGCCCTCTCCCTCCTGGCGGACGTCTCCAGCCGATTATCGTCGGGCGACGCTGTCGAGCTCGAACTGCGTGCTCGCCTCGCGGAGGGTTGGGCGCGGCTGTACGTCGGCGAACCGCTCAATGCGTTGAAGCTCTTCGAGCGGGCGTACGAAATCTCCAGCGGTGCGGAGTTCGGCGAAATCGATCGAGCAGACGCGCTCTTTCGTCTCGGTTGCGCGCGCTACAAGCTTTCGTCAGTGACGACGGCGCTCGCGCTCTTCACAAATGCGCTTACGCTCGCCGAGTCATCGGGAGTTCCGTGCGATCGCCTCCGCTCTTTGATCCTCGGGTGGCGATCTCGCTGTTACCGGCGGCAGCGCGATTGGCCGGCGGCACAGGAAGACGCGGAGCGCGCTTTGGAGCTTGCGGAAGCGCTCGACGATCGTCGCGCCATGGCCGACGCGGAATTTCAAGGATCGATCATCGCCGAGCGGCAGGGTCGTTGGGTACTCGCGCGCTCGTACGCTGAGCGGGCGAAGATGCACTACGAGGCGATCGGCGACCGCCTGAACGTGGGACGACTCCTCAATAACCTCGGCGGGCTCACGTTCTTGCTGGGCAAGCCCGACGAGGCGCGCGCCTATCTCAAAAAGGCATTCGTGTCCGCGCTTGACGCGGGCAGTCAGGCCGACGCCGCACAGGCGGTGTCATCCCTCGCTCAGGTCAACCTACGCACGGGCAACCCCACGCTCGCCGAAGACCAGGCCCGGCAAGCGCTGGAACTGCTTAAAGGGCGCAATGATTTCCTCGACGAGGTCGGCAACTCGGAACTTGTACTCGGCCGCGCGCTGCTGAACCAGGATCGCTTCGACGAAGCAGAAGAGCACTTTGCTGCCGCGGAGGATGCCTTCAAACAGTTGTCTTCAGCGAGCCATCGCGCTGCCGCCTGGACGGCGCGGGGAGATCTCGCCGTCCGGCGTGGAGACAAGGATTCCGCCGTTGTCCTCTATCAACGGGCGATTGACGCTCTCCAGGACTTCCGCTTTTGAGAAAGGAGGTGGCACTTCTGAACCGTGCAATAGCCATTGTTCTCCTCGTTCAGCTGGCACTCCTCGCTTGCTTCCTCGGGAACATCCTCGGGTTCGCCGACGGGGGGTAGTCGAACACCCGCTCGGCCCGCTTCTCGCGGCACGATGTCGCGCTCGGTTCCTCGTATTTGTCGTTGGAGGGCTGTCGTTGGAGGGCTGTCGTCTAGCCGTCGATCCGCCTGAGTCGATCAGTCATGGGTATCGGCTTGACGAATATGCGCAGACGATCGCCACGTCACTGCTTACGCCCCGAGCGTGCGAACCGATCCGCTCTTCGGGCTGCGCAGCGGTTTGCCGCGACGTGCGGCTCGGCGTAATGTCGAGTCCGTGCCCGGCCCACGGGACCTCATTGGATATATGCGGACCGTCTCGCGAGGGAGCCCTGTCGACCGGCCGTGGCCTCTTCACAGCATGGTGGCTTCGTTGCTCCGGCATGGCCGGAGCAACGCGCCGAAGGACTCGCCGTTGACACTGCAGGACGTGGTCGCGAGCCCGGACTACCGTGACCTTATGACGCCAAAGGTTGCCGAGGGCGACCGCGCCCCCGACTTCGACTTGCCCTGCATGGACGGTGATGGCACGCTACGCCTCGGCTCCCTCCTGGCGGAGCGGCCTGTGGCGTTGATCTTCGGTTCGTACACCTGACCGCCTTTCCGCGCCCAGGTTGGGGCGCTGGAGGAGTTGGCTGGGCGGTACCGCGACCGCGTCCATTTTGTGGTCGTCTACATCCGCGAGGCGCACCCGGAGGACGGCTGGATCATCCCGGAAAATCGCCGATCGGGATTGGCGGTTCATGAGCCGAGGACGGACGAGGAGCGCCGGGAAGTCGCATCGACGTGCGCGGTCAGCCTTCGGATGCAGATGGAGATGGTTGTCGACGGCGTCGGCAATGCCGTCGCCTCAGCGTACGGTGGCTGGCCCGATCGGCTCTACCTGATCCGGCGGAGCGGGACGATCGCGTTTCAGGGCGGCGAAGGGCCGTTCGGGTTCAAGCCGGAAGCACTCGAGCGCGCCATCGAGCGCGAGATCGCAGTCGTCGTGGTCTGAGGCAACCGCTGCCGGGAACATGGCCTAGCCCCGTCGGACTAAAGCTCGCCCGGAGGCGCGAAACGGTAGAAAACTTGTCCGACCTTCGCGAGCAGGCTCGGGACGAAGTCCTCGAGCGCACGCGCGTTCTCGAGCCCGCCCACGCTGACAGGGTCGTAGCCCGCGTCGCGAATCAGCTGCTCCGTCACCTCGCGTGCCTCGTCGTCGGCCGCGTAGAGGCAGCTCGGTCGTACCCGTTGCTCGCCAATTCGATCGTAAAGAGTCGCGAAGGTCGCGTTGAATGCCTTCGCGACCGGGCCGTTCGTATGCGCCTTCACCTCATGCGCAAACGACTCGTACTGCTCATTGCGCCCTGCGAACGCGTTCGCGGCGTCGATTGCGACCTTGCCTTCGAGCCCGGACACTTTGGCGAGCGCCTCAGAGACCGATGCCGAGGGAACGGCCACAAGGACGACGTCCGCGCCCGCTACGTCGCCCCCGTCGCGCCCGAGGGTGGTGACGTTGTGCCCCGCCTGCTCCCAGAGGCGGGCAAGGCCGCCTCCGATGTTTCCCCTGCCAATCGTTGTGATGTTCATGGTGCTCCTAACGCTCGCCGGACGAAGGGATTCCCTCATGCTTGCTTTCCCCGTTCAGACGGCTCACTCGCCTAGCTCGAGGAAGCCGATCTCGAGCATCCGGCGAGCAAGGGCAAGACCTGTCTCCTGCGCGGCGTCGCTGTCTACGGCAGCCGCCAGCGCCTCGTGCAGCGTCTTCGAGCCGTCGAGCCCGCGGATCAGTCGCGCCGTGGGTGGATCGAGCTCTGCGGAGAAGGGCAACCCATTCTCGAGCCGGAGGGTCACGTTCTCCGCATGCCAGCGGCCTCCCGCGAACCGTCTGTCCTGGGTAACGACGGCGTCGTCGACGACGCGTAGCCGCCGGTCGAGGAGCACGCTGTCCGAGTCGATCTCGGACATCCGGTCGCGCGTTTCGAAGAGCTTCTTGACGTGTCGCCCCGCTGGGCGAAGCGCCGCCCGGGGAAGCTGCTGCGCCTCCAGCCAGCCGTCTCGGCCGTCGCTCCGCTTGCGAAGGACGAGGCACGCATAGCCAAGCTGCTCGATTCCGAGCTCGCGGTAGTACTCGAGCCAACGATCGAGCGCATCGGCGTAGGCCTCGGGCCGGTCGAGGAGATCGCGATTCCATACCGTTGCGGTCTCGATCGGGTCGTCCGTCGAGGTGTGGAGCAGGAACGCGTCGCACCCCGAGCCTTCCAGCCAGCTCCGCGGCCGCTCGGCAGGGTCGTCCGGATCGAGCGCCCACGCGATCAGGAGGCAGGCGAACCCGCCTGGCGCGAGCGCGGGCGGTGTTGCCCGCACGACGTGTTCCGAGACGGCGTCGCCGGGCATGCCGCTGTCCCGGAACAGATACGCGCTATCGGGCGAGACGACGTACGGCGGGTTGGCGACGACGAGGTCGAACTGCTCGCCCTCGACCGGCTCGAAGAAGCTGCCGGATCGCGTCTCGACGTTGTCGACGCCGTTGAGCGCTGCGTTGAACGCCGCGTAGGCGAGCGCCCTCTCGTTCACGTCCGTCGCGACCACGCGCTCGGCGTGCGCGGCGAGCAGGATCGCCTGGATCCCGTTACCGGTGCAGAGGTCGAGGGCACGCTCGCCCTCGCCGCGAACGGTCAGGTGAGCGAGAGCGACGGACGGGCGGTGCACGCCCGGCACATGGTCGGCGTGCGCTTCCGCCGCGCCCGTATGATCGGACGCGACCAGCAGCTCGTCGTGCGGGACGAGGCGCACCGCCCCGTGCACGACTTCGGCATCGCGGACAAGAAGCCCGGCTCGCGCGAGGCGCGCCTGCAGCTGCGCGCCCACGAGCTCATCGAGGCGCAGATGTGTGACGGGCACGCCGAGCAGGAAGAGTCGGAGAAGCACGGCCAGCTCGTCCGCGTCGCCGAGCCGTCGCAGGTATGACGGCAACTCCGGCGAGCGCGCGAGGAGCTGGTCGCCGGTCGCAAGCCGCTGCTGGATCCGGTCCGCTTCGTAGCCCGCATCGCGAAGCAGCCGGACGAGCTCGGCCGCCGCTTGCGGGCTCTCAGCGTGCGGCGGGTCGGGGCGACCGGGAGGGGGGACTGCGCGGACTGGCTCCACGGCTGGACGCTCGGTCGAGTCCGCGCTAGAAGGTCTTGTTCGTCTTCAGGTCGTACCTGAACTCGACGGCCGACCCCAATGAGCCGTCGGCCTTCTGCGGCTTGAACTCGACCTCGAGCTTGGCGAAGTTGAACGACACCGAATCGGTCGGAACGAATGCGTCCTCGGATCCGCCTGTCTGAAATGAGCTGACGAGGACGTCATGAAACTTGAACGTCAGGTATTCCTGCTGGCCCTTGCCGGCCTTGCGGGCCGAGAGCGTGGCCGTCTTGATGTGCTGCCCGGTGGCACAGGCCTTCATGAGACCGATGCTCGCCCTGTTCGGGCCCATCACGAAATGGAAGTCCTGCATCGAGACCTTGCCGGCTCCCCCGCCACCACCCGACGGGCCGGCACCGGCGTGGGTCTCGCCCCAGCTCCACGACTCGACGTCGATCTCGTCCTTGTGCTTGGCATCGACGCTCTCGCCTTTGATGCCGTCGAACTTGATGAAGTAGTCGACCGCTGCCATCGCGTCTCCTCCCGGACCCGCTCGGGCCGATCGTACCTGAGCCTTCTTCACGTTGGCCTCGCAATTGCTTCTCACCTGCGAGCGACCAAAACCCGAGCAAACGACCCTGAACCAGCGGTCTACGGAGAGGGAGCTTCTAGGACCGAGTCCGTCGGTGCAGAGTCGCCCCCGCCGTGCGCGACGAGGTCGCCCGGCACGGGGCCGAAGCGGTATACGATCGCCCGCGGTGGGCATCGAGCGCTTCGATCGCGTCCCGCTCCTCTTCGGACCGTCACCAGTCCATCGACTCGAGCGGCTGAGCGAGCATCTCGGTGGCGGGGTCGACATCTGGGCGAAGCGGGAGGACTGCAACTCGGGCCTGGCGTACGGCGGCAACAAGGTGCGCAAGCTCGAGTACCTCGCCGCAGACGCCCTCGCGCAGGGGTGCGACACGCTCGTCTCGATCGGTGGCGTGCAGTCGAACCACACCCGTCAGGTCGCGGCCGTCGCGGCGCGACTTGGCCTTCGTTGCGTCCTCGTGCAGGAGCGCTGGGTGGAATGGCCGGACGTCGTCTACGACAAGATCGGAAACGTCCTCCTCTCGCGGATCATGGGTGCGGACGTGCGGCTCGACCCGTCCGGCTTCGACATCGGGATCCGGAGGAGCTGGGAGGACGCACTCGCGTCGGTCGAGGAGAGCGGCGGCAAGCCATATGCGATTCCGGCCGGCGCATCCGACCACCCGCTCGGCGGGCTAGGGTTCGCGCGCTGGGCCAACGAGGTGGCCGCGCAGGAGCGCGAGCTCAGCATCTTTTTCGACACCGTCGTCGTCTGCGCCGTGACCGGATCGACACAGGCGGGGATGGTGGCTGGATTCGCCGCGCAAGAGACCGACCGTGCCGTGCTCGGGATCGACGGCTCCGCGACCGTCGCGCAGACGTGGGCTCAGATCGCACGCATCGCAAGGGCCACGGCCGAGGCCATCGAGCTCGGACGCGAGCTCGACGACTCGGAGATCGTCCTCCTCGATGAGTGGCACGCAGGCACGTACGGCATCCCGGACGAGAAGACGATCGACGCCATTCGTCTGTGCGCCCGCCTGGAAGGGGTGCTCACCGATCCCGTGTATGAGGGCAAGTCGATGGCTGCGCTGATCGACCTCGTTCGGTCGGGGCGGATCACGCCGGGGTCGCGAGTGCTCTATGCGCATCTGGGCGGTCAGCCTGCGCTGAACGCCTACGCCGGGGTGTTCTGAGTTGATTGGCGGCGGAACCGAGTACGGGTGCTGGGTGCTCATCGCGCGGTGTAGCAGCGCGTTCAGGCCCTGCACGCCGCTCGGCACCTAGCCGAAGTTGACGAAAGGTAACCGGACCGTGGTTTCGTCGCCGTTAGGATTTCCGGGTGCCCGCGCTCGACCACGGCATTCGCTCCCTCCGCAAGCTGCCTCGCGCCCTCATAGCGCGGCTGCTTGGTGGAAGGTCCCGAACGTCGGGCAGCGATGACCCCAATGGGGTGAAGCGCGTCGCGGTCATTGCGATGCTCCTGCCAGGCTCGCGCGAGCGAGCAGCACAGATCCTCGCCAAGGGCGCGCCTTACGGGCTCGCGCTGGCCGGCTTTCGCCGGCATAGCGTTTTTCTCGCGGAAGAGACCGTGGTCTTCGTGTTCGAAGGCCCAGGCATCGAAGGGCTTGTGCGCGACCTCGTCGACGACCCCGTCCGCTCGGCCGCGTTCAGCATCTGGGCACCGCTTCTCGAGGCGACGCCCGTACTTGCACACGAAGAGTTCTACTGGGAAGACGGCCAGCGACAGTGATGGACGTCCGCTTGAAGACTGGGGGTACACCCGGGCGATCGCGATGATCTTTTTCCCGCAATCGAGCCTTCGAGGCGTGTGTCCCGTGTCCGCGCCTGTCCGCGCGTGCACGAGCTGATTGAGCTACGCCGCGCGCCGGCCCCAGCACTGCAGGAGCGTGAAGGTGGTGCCCCAGCGGCCCGGCTCTTCGAGCTCGGCTTCGCCTTCCTTTCGAAGCTGCTCCAGCTCGTCGAGCGTCACTACGGATAGCAGCCGCTCTTCCAAGGCGGTGGCGAACTGGAGGGGCAGCCGCAGGTCGGGATGTCCCGGTGGAAGCGCCAAGACCTCGGCCCTGACGTTCCCTTCGATACCGAAGCCGCGGAGCAGGTCGACCAGCTTACGACCGGCCTGCATGCGCGCCGGGTGTTGCCTTCGCGACCGCCTGGCTCCATGAATGCTCCATCCGCATCCGGGCTCGCGGGTCCTTAGTTCGCCAGACCGGTCAGGTTGATGGATAGGTAACGAGCATATATGCTCGTTACCTATGAGGGAGCTCTTTCTCGCGCTCCTCAGCGGCGAGCGCGCTCACGGTTATGAGTTGAAACAGTCGTTGGAGCAGGAGTTCGGCGATCTGTTACCGGCTCTGAACGCGGGTCAGATCTACGTGACGCTTGGGCGGCTCGAGCGGGATGGCCTCGTCGTGGGTCAGGCGGTGCCCGGCGACAGCCGCGGCAAGCGCGTGTACGAGCTGACCGAGGCGGGCCGGGCTGCGCTCACCACCTGGATCGATGCACCTATCTCGGGCAGGCGGCTGAAGGACGAGTTCTTCATGAAGTTCATCGTCGTCGCGTCAGCTCATCTGGCGAAGCCGAAGCAGCTTCTTGAGGGCCAGCGGCGCGAGTACCTGCAGTCGCTACGCGACCTGAACGCGCTCCTTGGGGCGAACGGGAAGGGGCCTGCGGCTGAGCTTCTGGTTGAGGGGGCGATCTTGCATCTGAAGGCTGACCTGGAGTGGCTTGACCTGATCGAGCAGCGACTCGCGCTGAAGGAGGAGGTCTGATGGCACCGGTACTGGAGGCGAGGCAGCTCGCGAAGACGTACGAGACCGGCGGCGCGAAGGTGCTGGGTCTTCGCGGCGTCGACATCTGGATCGACCGTGGCGAGTTCGTCGCGATCATGGGACCGAGTGGGTGCGGGAAGTCGACGCTGCTCAATCTCCTCGCCGGGCTCGATCGACCGACAGCGGGCGAGGTCTGGCTTGGTGGCGAGCGCATCGACGGGTTGAGCGAGACGGATCTCGCGCGACTGCGTCGGCGCAAGGTCGGGTTCGTGTTCCAGTTCTTCAACCTGGTGCCGACGCTGTCTGCGGTTGAGAACGTCGAGCTGCCGTTGCTCCTGGTCGGGCGGCGACGTAGAGAGGCACGCCGGTCCGCGACCGAGCTGCTGAGCGATCTCGGCATCCCCGAAAAGCACGGAGCCGCTCCTGGCCAGCTGTCCGGCGGGCAGCAGCAGCGGGTCGCTCTGGCGCGCGCGCTCGCGAACAGGCCGGACGTCATTCTGGCCGACGAGCCAACAGGGAACCTCGACTCGGCGGCGGCGCGCGACGTGCTCGGTCTCTTTCGAGCTGCCCGGGATCGCGGGCAGACGCTGCTGCTTGTCACGCACGATGCGAGTGTCGCCTCGGCGGCCGACCGGGTGATCACGCTCCGCGACGGTCTGGTTGCCGACGAGACCCAGCTAGCCGCCGCCCGCCAGGTCGCTCCGCTGCTCGAGCTGCAAGGCCCGGAGTGACGGTGCTGCTGTTCAAGCTGGCGTTCGCGGGCATCCGCTCGCGGCTGCTCGCGAGTGTGCTCACGATCGCGATCGCAGGTGCCGCGGCCGCGACGATCGTGCTCGCCCTGGAGGTGCGCTCGAGCGGGCTCGATCCCTGGCGGCGGACGTTCACGGCCGCCAACGGAGCACACGTGCTCGCCTTCGTCCCCTCGCAAGCCGACGCGCGCGCGCTCGCAGAGCTGCCCGGCGTTACCGAGCGCGGCGCGCCGATCCCGCTCGTGCGGGCGACGGTCGGGCCGCGCGGAAGCACCGATCGGGTGGACCTCGCCGGCCTTGAGCAGCCGCACAGCCGTGAACATGCCCGTGCTGACGGCCGGCTCGCAGCTGCGTGAGGACGGGATCGTGCTCGAACGCAGCCTTGCGAATGCGCTCGGCATCGATGTTGGTGCCAGGCTGGCGGTCACGAGCGGACGCGGCTCGATCGACCTCCCGGTGCTCGGGACGGCGGTCGTACCCAGCCAGCCGCGCTACCCGCGCCGCAACCCGGGCCTAGCCTGGGTCACTCCCGCCACGCTCGAACGAGTCGAGCCCGATCGCGCCCGCTGGCGCTGGATGGAGGCGCTTCGACTGGCGAATCCGTCCGCGGCTGCGGCGTTTACCGAGCGGGCGGCTACAGGCTTCCGGCAACAACCGGCGGCTCTACTTCGAGACCTGGGAAGACCAGCGCGACAACGCGCTCGGGGACGCACAGGGCACGCAGGTGATCGTGACGATGTTCACGATCCTGCTCCTGATCGTTGCCTTCGTCGTTGTTGGGATCCTCGTCGGCGCCCGCGCCAGCGACCAGCACCGCGAGATCGGGCTGCTGAAGGCGGCCGGCTTCACCCCGCGCCAGGTCGGCGCCGTCTTCGCGCTCGAGTCCACCGCGCTCGGTCTCGTCGCCGCGGGCCTCGGCTTCGCGCTCGGAACGATCCTTGCGCCCCGCCTCGCTGCACCCAGCACCGAAACGCTGCTCGGCTCACCAACGATCGCGGCGAATCCCTGGCACATCCTGGTCGCAAGCTGTTTCGTCCTTCCGGTGCTCCTAGCCGGAGCCTTGATTGCAACCCGCCGCAGCACCCGCTTCAGCGTCCTCGAGGCGATCCGCGCCGGCAGCTCGACTCCACCTAATTCACGGCTGGCGCGCGCGGTCGCCCGATCCGTGCTGCCGTTGACGATCGGGCTCGGGCTCAAAGACCTCCTCGCACGAGGACGCAGGGCGCTTCTCCTCGCAGCCGCGATCGCACTCACCGGCGCAGTGGTGGTCACCGCGCTCTCGCTCGACGCGACGCTCGGCGCGCAGCCGGCCGGCGAAGCCAGCGATTTCCCGGATGAGCTGCTGCTCCTCATCTACACACTCGACACCGTGTTGCTGCTGGTCACCGCCACCACGCTCGTCGCAGTCGCCCTGCTCTCGGTCCGCGAGCGGATCCGCGACTACGGCGTGCTCAAGGCGATCGGCCTTACACCCACGCAGATCACCTCCACCGTCGTCAGCGCCCACGCCGCTCTTGCGCTGGTCGCCTCGCTCCTCGCCATCCCGCTCGGCATCGGGCTGTACCTCGCCATGTACGGGATCGCGGGCGACACGACCGAGGACGCCGTCCTCGCGCCGTGGTGGTCGCTCGCCCTGATTCCGGTCGGAACCGTGCTCGTCGTCGCCGCCGCGACCAGCCTCCCAGCACGGCTAGCCACCCGAATCCGCACCACCGACGCGCTTCGCTACGAATGAAAGCCGCCTACGGGGCGCCACGCTCGTCTTCTCCTGGCTTACGCTGGCCTGCGTCCGAGCAGGCAGCGTCAGCCTCCAACTGCCGACGCGACGGCATTGCATCGCAGCGCCGAACCTAGTATAGTGAACCTAATGGTTCAGTATCCCACGACGGTCGACCGCGCCTTCGCGGCCCTCGCCGACCCGACCCGCCGCGCGGTGCTCGAACGACTCGGCGCCGGCAGCGCGACGATCAGCGAGCTCGCCGAGCCCTTCGGCATGTCGCTGACCGGGATGAAGAAGCACGTGCGGCTGCTCGAGGAGGCGCAGCTCGTAACGACGGAGAAGGTCGGCCGTGTCCGCAGGTGCAATCTCGTGCCCTACGCCTTCGAGGGCACTAGCACGTGGCTGCAGCGGCTCGACCGCTTCGCGCAGGTCGTCGAACGCACGAAAGGAGCACGATGAGCACCACCACCAACAAGAGCACCACCAAGAAAGACAAGAAGTCCGAGGGATTCACGGCCGAGGAGAAGGCCGCGATGAGAGCGCGCGCCAGGGAGCTAAAGGCGGTCGCGGAGGGGGAGGAGGCCGTGCACTCCGCGCTCGCGGCGATGTCGCCTGACGATCGCGCCCTCGGCGAGCGGATCCACGCGATCGTCAAGGAGACCGCCCCCGACCTCACGCCGAAGACCTGGTACGGGATGCCCGCGTACGCCAACAAGGACGGCAAGGTCGTCCTCTACTTCCGCAACGCGGAGAAGTTCAAGGAGCGCTACGCGATGCTCGGCTTCAACGACACGGCCAACCTCGACGACGGGTCGATGTGGCCGGTCGCCTTCGCGCTCAAGAAGCTGACCAAGGCCGACGAGGCCAGGATCGCGAAGCTCCTCAAGCAGGCGGTGAGCTGACGATGAACGAGACTACGGTCACCACCCCGAACGAGCTCGAGATTCGCGTCGAGCGGATCTTCGACGCACCGCGCGCGCACGTCTTCTCCGTCTGGACCGACCCGAAGCTGATCCCGGAATGGTGGGGAGACAGCACGGTCGTCGAGGAGATGGACGTTCGTCCCGGCGGCACGTACCGCTTCCGCACCGCCTTCGGCGTCGTCGATGGCGAGTTCCGCGAGGTCGACGCGCCCGAGCGGCTCGTGCAGACGTTCCAGAACCACCTGCAGACGCTCGAGTTCGAGGATCTGGGCGACCGGACGAAGCTGACGCAGACGATGCGCTTCGCTACGACCGAGGAGCGCGACACGACGATGCAGTACGGCGTCGAGGAAGGAGCAAAAGGGGGCTTCGCGCGCGTGGACGCGCTGCTGCAGCGGCTTATGGAGACACGATGAGCATGGCCACGAGGACGGACAAGAAGTCGCCTGCGCTGCAGGTTGGCCGACAGCCACGGCCTGATCCGCGTGCACGGCGCGCGCGTGAACAACCTCAAGGACGTCAGCATTGAAATCCCGAAGCGCCGGCTGACGGTGTTCGCCGGCGTCTCCGGCTCGGGCAAGAGCTCGCTGGTGTTCGACACTATCGCTGCGGAGTCGCAGCGGCTGATCAACGAGACCTACAGTCTCGGCCCCGGCGCCGGACACGACGGCAGCCGGATCGTCTTCGAGGGCACACCCACCGACCTCGTCGCCGCCCGCTCCACCCTCACCGGCGGGCACCTCGCGGCTTACGTCGGCACCTGACCGAGGCCTTCGCGGACACCGTGAGACGAGTTCTCTCATCTGTTTCGACTCGTCGCACTCAGCAACCGATACCGGCCGATACGTTGCGTGCTCGCCTGGGTAGTGGTGCGACCCAGGCGCTTGACCAGATCTCAGCCGCGGCCAGCGAGTTGTTTCGAGGAAGGCGCTGAAAACGGCGGCTTTCCGCCGTGTCATCCTTGACGGCCTTGCCGCCCGCCCATTCGCGCGCGGCACTGGTCGAGCCTGGGCGTGCTTCGACGCGGCCAGGCGGCGCCCGCCACCACTGCGGGGAGCCAGATCATCTCCCAGCCGTACCCGTGGGCGGCGGCGAGCGCCCAAAGAGCGAGTGCCAGACCGGTCGTGACTGCGAACGGCCGCCGGCGGTGAACGAGGATGCCCCTCACGCTTCTCCTTGTCGCGGCGTACGCGTGTCTACGCCGCGCGTGCGCAGGGCGTTCCCGCCTTCACTGGGCGCATGGCCATCGCTGGACTGGCTAAGCAGCATTGCGGCCGCCCCGATCACGACCCCGGCGGGAATCCAAAGGGGCATCGCCGTGACGAGACCGGCGAGCGCGGCCGCAAGCAGGAGGGGTCGGGCAGCGGCCGCCCCGGCGAGCGCCAGGCCCGCCCCGGCGAAAGCGACCGCGAGCACCGCGATCGTAAGGAAGCCTCCGGCGCCGGCCATGACGAGCAGAGCGCGGGGAGAGTCTCCGCTGTCGATGTTGAACGCATTGATCAGCCCTGCGAAGTCGAGCTGGGCGAGAGGAATCGGGATCGCGCTTGCGGCGCCAAACGCTGCGAGCGCACCGGCGGCAATACGGTTATCACTCATGGTCTTCCTTTCTCGAGACGACGAGCTGAGTGTCGAGCGCCTCGAGGGCACGGGCCAGCCCGGTGGCCGGACTTTCGCTACCGGCTAGCCGTACTCGTTGAAACTAGGGCCCGCCGGGTTGTACGCCCTCGTGGCGAGGGTGCACGATGTCTTCGACACGCCGATGAAGCGAGATCTCGTCATCTCTGTGCTCGCCCTCGGAGCGGGAGCGGTAGCGGCGCTCCTCGTTCTCGGGAGTGACCGCGAGCTGAACCCGACCGCCGTCTCCGCGGTCCTCGCCCTCGTCGTCGGCTGGGCCTATATCGGAAGCGGGCTGATCGCACGGCGGCAGCGACCTGAGAACCGGCTGGGAACGGTGATGGTCTTCATCGGCTTCGCCTGGTTCGCCACTTTCCTGGCCGACTCGGACGATTCGATTCTCTTCACGCTCGGCACGGCGCTTGAGAGCGTCTACTTGCTCGGGTTCGTCCACCTGATCCTTTCGTTTCCGACCGGTCGCCTGCGAAGCAACCTTGACCGCGGACTATTCGCCGCCGCATTCGTTCTCATAACCGTCGTTGAACTCGCGTGGCTCTTGTTCGCCGACTCGCGCTCGCAAATCTGCTCCGACTGCCCAAGCAATGCCCTTGAGGTTGCGCGCCACGACACCCTCGCCGACGCGCTGCTCCAGACCCAGCGCACGGTGGGAGTCGTTCTGTCCGTTCTCACGGTTGCGCTGCTCGTCCGCCGATGGCGACGCGCGAGCCTCCCCGAACGGCGCAGCGGCGCTCCCGTGCTCTGGGCCGGGAGCGCCATGTTCGCCGCCCTAGCGATCTCTGTCGGCAACGACATCTTCGGCCACCCGCTCGGACCAGGACCGGCGTGGACGCGGTCGCTCGTCTTCGCATCGATTCCAATTGCGGTTCTCGCCGTGCTCTTGCAGCAGCGGCTGGCACGCGGAGCGGTCGCGGGCCTCGTCGTCGAGCTCGGCGAGGGCCAGACGTCTGTCGACCTGCGCGAGGCCCTTGGCCGAGCACTCGGTGATCCGTCGCTCGAGCTCGCATACTGGGTTCCCGCCACCGCCCGCTACGTCGATTCCGGAGGGCGTCCCGTCGAGCTGCCAGAGCCGGAGTCGGGCCGGGCAGCAACGCTCGTCGAGCGAGAGGGACAAACGATCGCTGCGCTCATTCACGATCCGGCGCTCTCCGAAAACAGCGAGCTTGTGCAATCGGTGTGCGCGGCCGCTGCGCTGACGCTTGAGAACGCCCGCCTCCAGGCCGAGCTCCGAGCGCGGCTGGCCGAGCTCCAAGCTTCGCGCGCGCGCCTCGTCGAGGCGACCGAGAGCGAACGGCGGCGGCTCGAGCGCGACCTGCACGACGGCACACAGCTTCGCCTCGTCTCGATCGCGATGACCCTCAGCCTCGCCGAATCGAAGCTCGCAGCCGACCGACCGGTGGTCGAGCCAGTCCTGCACGAGGCGCGTGAGGCGCTCGCGGTGGCACTGGACGAGCTGCGCGAGCTGACGCAGGGAATCCGCCCCGCGATCTTGGTCGAGCGCGGCCTTGCAGCCGCACTCGATGACGTTGCCCGGCGAGCCGCGCTCCCGGTCCGTATCGACTTGGCCATCGAAGGGCGCCTCCCCGAGCAGATTGAGAGCGCTGCCTACTTCGTAGCCAGCGAGGCGCTCGCGAACGCCACCAAGCATTCGCACGCGAGTGAGATTCGGCTTGCCGCCTCGAGACAGGGTGTTGCACTCGTGCTCGAGGTCGCCGACGACGGGATCGGCGGAGCCGTGCCCGGCGGTGGCTCGGGGTTGCGGGGACTGGCCGACCGGGTGGAGGCGCTCGGAGGGCGGCTGACCGTCTCCAGTCCGCCCGGCCGAGGCACCGCGTTGCGCGCGGAGTTTCCGTGCGAGTAGTCGTCGCAGACGACGCCGTCATCCTGCGCGAGGGCTTGGCGCGCCTGCTCCAGGAGGCTGGATTCGATGTGGTCGGCCTCGCCGCCGATGCGGACGAGCTCTGCGCGCTCGTCGAGCGCCTGGAGCCCGACGTCGCGATCATCGACATCCGCATGCCACCGACACATACTGACGAGGGCTTGCGTGCGGCCAAGCTCATCCGGCTGCGTTGGCCGCTCGTGGGCATCCTCGTGCTCTCCCAGCACGTGCAGCCGCGCTATGCCGTCGAGCTGCTCGCGGGCGGGACCGAAGCGGGTCGGCTACTTGCTCAAGGATCGCGTATCAGACCTTGGCGAGTTATCGGAAAGCGTCAGGCGGATCGGCGAGGGCGGTTCGGTTCTCGACCCCACGGTCGTCGCCCAGCTCGTCGGCCAGCGCCGTAAGGGGGACACGCCGCTCGAGAACCTCACTGAGCGTGAGCTCGACGTCCTCGCACTCATGGCTGAAGGCCGCTCCAACAAGGCGATCGGCGACCGTCTCTTCATTACCGAGCACACGGTCGAAAAGCACGTGAAGAACATCTTCGGCACGCTGCGACTTCCGCCCTCGCCCGACGATCACCGACGTGTGCTCGCTGTAGTCACGTTCCTCGACGCGCAGTAGTACCGGCTAGCCGTACGCAAGAAGAGTACGGCGGGCGGTAGCGCGAACGGCGGCTCGCCGGATTCTCGCCGTCCCTCTGCGCTGGGAGCCTTCAAGGCGATCTCACTCGACTCGAGGAGGCAGCCATGAAACCCCTTGGAAATTCACAAAACCTCGCCTCGCGAGCAGGGCGCTGGAGCGCTCGCCACTGGAAAACGGCCACGCTCGGCTGGCTCGCGCTCATCGCCCTCGCCTTCGCACTCGGGAGCTTGGTCGGGACAAAGGAGCTGAGCGATGCGGGTGGTATGAACGGGGATTCCGCCCGCGCCCAGCAGATCATCGACAGCGCCGGCTTCCGTGAGAAGCCAACCGAGGTGGTGCTTGTTGAAAGCACGAGCGCTACGGGCCGCGAGCCAGCCTTCAAGCGCACTGTCGAGCACGCCGTGCGGGCGCTCTCACAGGTGAGGGGCGTTGAGCACGTGCACTCTCCCTACGCACGCGGAAACGAGGGTCAGATTTCGAAGTCCGGTCATGCGGCGCTCATTGGATTCGAGTTGGGCGGCACAACGAATGAGGCCTACGACGGAGTCGAAAGGGCCCTCGCCGCCGTCGCCGCCGTCCAGCGCGCCCACCCAGATTTCCGGATCGAGGAAACCGGCGGCCCGAGCATCGAACGCGCCCTGGACGACACCGTCGAGAAGGACTTCCGGCGAGCCGAGTTCTCCTCAATTCCGCTGACGCTCGGCATCCTCTTCGTCGCCGTTGGCGCGGTCGTTGCAGCATTCCTGCCCGTCTTGCTCGCGCTCACGGCATTCGCAGGCGCGACGGGAGCACTCGCGTTTGCCAGTCAGCTGCTTCCCGTGGACGACGCTGCCGGCTCGGTCATGCTACTCATCGGTCTTGCCGTCGGCGTCGACTATTCGCTCTTCTACCTCAAACGCGAGCGCGAGGAACGCGCGCTCGGGAAGGGGCGCGAGGCCGCGCTTGAGGCCGCGGCGGCGACGTCGGGGCGCTCGGTTCTCATCTCAGGCCTGACCGTGATCGTCGCAATGGCCGGCATGTTCCTGGCCGGGAACGCGACGTTCGTCGGCATCGGGCTTGGCACGATCATCGTCGTTGCGACCGCCGTCCTCGGTTCACTGACCGTGCTGCCGGCCGTTCTTTCGCGGCTCGGGGACAAAGTTGAGGCTGGTCGGGTTCCAGGTCTCGGTCGGGCACGAAGCGGGCGCGAGTCGCGCCTCTGGGCGGGGCTCCTCGAGCGGGTTCTGCGTCGCCCCCTCATCGCCACCTTGCTCGCTGGCGGCGTCCTGATCTCGCTCGCCGTGCCCTCGCTCGCGCTGCACACCGCGGACCCGGGTGCTAATGACCTACCGCAGGGGCTTCGGGCCGTGCAAACACTCAATCGGATCGACGCCGCCTTTCCAGGGACTGCGGACTCAGCCGCAGTCGTGGTCAAGGCCCCCGATGTGACGAGCCCCTCGGTGAAGGCGGCCGTTCAGCGCTTGCAAGAGCGGGTGCCTGCCTCAGGCGCGGGTCATGAACCGATTGACATCGATGTCAACCCCGCGAAGACGGTCGCGGTTGTCTCTGTTCCACTCGCCGGGCGCGCCGCGGGCGATGCTACCTCCGAGCATGCGCTCGAGAAGCTCAGGCGGGTGACGTCGGAGACGATCGACTCTCCTGGGGTCGAAGCCGTGGTCGGTGGAGGGATCGCGTCCTCTCACGACTTCAATTCGGCCCTCAAGTCGCATATGCCGCTCGTCGTCGTGTTCGTTCTTGGGCTCGCCTTTGTCCTCTTGCTCATGACGTTCCGCTCGCTTGTCATCGCGACTACCGCCGTCGTGCTCAACCTGCTCTCGGTTGCTGCCGCCTACGGGCTGCTCGTAATCGTCTTCCAGCACGGCGTCGGCGAATCACTGCTCGGCTTCCACTCCACCGGTGCGATCGTCTCGTGGCTGCCGTTGTTCCTCTTCGTCGTTCTCTTCGGGCTCTCAATGGACTACCACGTCTTCATCCTCAGCCGAATCCGCGAGGCGCATGACCGCGGGCTCGCCACCGACGAGGCGATCGCGCACGGCATCAACTCGACGGCCGGCGTTGTCACAGCCGCTGCGACCGTGATGGTGGCCGTCTTTGCGATCTTCGCAACCCTCTCGCAGCTGTCGCTCAAGCAGCTCGGGGTCGGCCTCGCCGCCGCGGTACTGCTCGACGCGACCCTCATCCGCGGCGTGGTCTTGCCGGCGACGATGCAGCTGCTTGGGGAGTGGAACTGGTACCTGCCGCGCTGGCTGAGCTGGTTGCCGAAGCGCTCCAGGAACCCCTATAGGCCCATCTCGGGGCCGGCTTAGCACGCGCCCCTCCACAGAATCGCCCCGGGGTGCAGCCGCAGCACGGCCGGGGGCGATCCGACCGTTCCCGCGACCCTGCCGTGAGGCGCCTGACCTCGTCGCCTACGTCGTCTGCGTCTGCGTGTCGAGGACTGCGGAGATGCGGTGCTTACTATCTGTTGGTTCAGAAACGGTCGTAGCGGAGAGAACGAAGTCGTCGGGCCGCACCGGAGTTCGACCTGAGAGGAAGGGGTTTACGTATGCCTGCCTGGCTGTGGATCGTGATTGCACTGGCGGTGGTCGTTGCCGCGGTTGCCAGTTGGGTGGCCTGGAAGAGAACGCGCACGAGTCGTCTGAGGGAGACTTTCGGGCCCGAGTACGACCGAACTGTCGAGCAGTCGCCCTCACAGCGCGAGGGCGAAGCTGCGCTTGACGACCGGCGAAAGCGGCGCGAGGAGCTCGAGATCCGACCCCTCACGCCGGAAGCGTGTCGGCACTATGACGAGGAGTGGAGGGCAGTCCAGGCCCGTTTCGTCGACGATCCGATCGGGTCGGTGGGCGACGCCGACCAGCTCGTGGAGCGCGTGATGGCCGAGCGTGGCTATCCGATGGAGGAGTTCGAGGAGCAGGCCGAGCTGGTCTCGGTCGACCATCCGGAAGTCGTCCAGAACTACCGCTCGGCGCACGAGATCTATGGCGCCCATGGTCGAGGAGAGGCGAGCACGGAGGATTTGCGCCAGGCGATGGTGCACTACCACTCGCTCTTTGAGCAGCTGCTGGAAAGCGACGACGAGGAAGAGCGGGCCACGGAGTCAACACAAACCGAGAGGGCAGACTGATGGAGCGCCACGACGACGACAATCTGACGACGGCAGATCTAGCCGGGACGACTCGCGCCAGCGGCACGGAATCCGAGGGCCAAGAGGCCGACGCGGACAATGTCCCCGCCAGTGCGGGTACGGTCGAATCTGGGCGGCCAGAGCAAGCCGAAGATGCCGAGAGCGAAGCGGCTCCCATGAGCAGTGGGACGGGGGAGCATGAGCCGGACGCGGATCAGGAGCGGAGCCCGCTTCTTCCAGAAGGCGAGGCCGTGGAATTCCAGACCCGGTGGGAAGCCTTGCAGACTAGCTTCGTTGACGAGCCTCGCCGCGCTGTCGAGGAGGGCGACGCGCTCGTCGCAGAGCTCATGCAGAGGCTGGCCAACTCATTCGCCGAGGAGCGCCAATCCCTGGAAACCCAGTGGGACCGCGGGGACGACGTCTCGACCGAAGACCTACGCATTGCCCTCCAGCGCTACCGCTCGTTCTTCGACCGACTGCTTTCGGCCTAAGCACACGTGGTGGCGGGCCGCAAGGGCGTCCTAGGTCACCATCGTTGTAAACGTGAGAGCCGCCCGAAAGGCGGCTCTCACACGTGCTGTCCCCTCAACACCGAGCGATCGAACGAGGGACAGGAAACTTGTGCAGGCGACGCGTTGCGGCTCCTTCCTATCCCTCTCTCAGGCGTCGGAGCAAGGCTCGCGTTTACTCTCAGTCCTGGCAAGTCCAGCCGAGGCACGGAAAGCGGCAAACCAGCACGTCGAGCCGTTTGGCGACGCGGCGATGAATATGTCGCGGCGAGGGAATCTCTGTCGTAACGCTACGACTTCGGAGGGAGGCGCCTACTAGATGGCGACCTACGTCCTCATCCATGGCTCAGGAGCCGATTCGTGGTACTGGCACCGAGTCTCTCCACAGCTGAGCCGTCGCGGCCATTACGTGTTGACACCCGATCTACCCACGGCAGACGAGTCCGCCGGACTCTCGGAGTACGCCGACACAGTCGTCGACGCGATCCGTGACCGGCGCGACCTCGTCGTGGTCGCGCAGTCGCTCGCCGGTTTCATCGCGCCGCTTGTCTGCCGGCGCGTGCCGGTCGCGCTGATGGTCCTCGTCGCCGCGATGGTGCCGAGGCCAGGCGAGTCGCCGGGCGATTGGTTCGCGAACACTGGGTGGGCGCGGGCGCGACGCGAGCATGCAGAGCGTGAGGGACGCAAGATCAGCGACGACGTCGACGTGCTGACGGAGTTCTTTCACGACGTGCCGGCTGACGTTGTGACCGAGACATTCTCAAGGCCAGAACCAGTACAGTCGGATACCCCGTTTGGCCAGCCGTGGCCGCTCGACGCGTGGCCAGACGTGCCGACGAAATTCGTGCTCTGCCGCGACGACCGCTTCTTCCCCGCGGAGTTCATGCGGCGCGTCGTCCGCGAGCGGCTCGGCATCACACCGGACGAAATAGCGAGTGGCCACTTGCCCGCGCTCAGCCAGCCGGAGGAGCTGGCGCGTCGTCTGGAGGAACACCGCGCGTCGCTCGGCGTGTCGATGGGGGCATAGCGAGTCGGTACGCGGCTTTGGAGGCTCGTCGCTGCAACCGGTGGCAATCGGTGGCACATGCGGCCGAGCCAGAATCCGCAGAATAGGCGCACGCACGAAGATGCGTCCATACCCAGGGATTCTTCAACGCGCGGTCACGTTCTGATCGTCAGCTGGGCCAGCGGCGGAAACCTGCCGCCGCTCCTCGCGGCGGGCAAGCTGCTCGCGGAGCGCGACAACGCGGTATCGGTTCTCGCCTCGTCCGCGACTCGCGAGGCGTCCGTGAGTGCAGGATTCGAGGTGATCGGTTATCGCCGCGCCCCTGGCCCGAACACAGAGCTGGCTTTCGAACTGCAAGCCGCCGAGTTGATGGTGACGGCCGCCGGGACAGAGGTGGCCCGGGACGTGCGCGATGTCGTGGCCGAGGTGCAGCCCGACCTGATGATCGTCGACTGCATGCTCCCCGCCGGGATCGCGGTCGGCGAGGCGATGGGCATCCCCACTGCGTCACTCGTGCACTTCCCGTACGGGCTCGCGCGCGCGCAGATGCTGCGCCGCGCGGGCGCCTGGACCACCGATCGCACGCAACTCAACATCACGCGCCGCCGCCTCGGCCTCGAGCCCGCGGCGGACGGTCTCTCCGCCTGGGAATCACCGGAGCTCCTTCTCGTGACCGTCCCGCGCTGGTTCGATCTGGCCGCGGACTATCCTGCGAACCTCTTACATGCCGGTCCGCTCGGCATCACTCGGCCGATCCACGTGGGGCCGACGCGGGAACGGCCGCTCGTTCTCCTCAGCTTCAGCACTACCGTGATGGAAGGACAAACCGCCCTCGTGCAGCGCGTCTGCGACGCCCTCGCCAGCGACGAGCTGGACGCGATCCTCACGCTGGGACCGGCGGTGAGCGCAGCAGAAATCCGCGTCCCGCACAACGTCGAGATCGTCCAATACGCTGACCACGATCAACTGCTGCCAACCTGCGGGGCGGTGGTCACCCACGGTGGGCTCGGCACGACCCTCCGCGCGCTCGGACACGGCAAGCCGCTCCTGCTGCTACCACTCGGGCGGGACCAGGAGTTCAACGCAGGGCGTGTCGTCGAGCTCGGTGCCGGTATCCACGTACCGGCCGAAGCCGCTGCTGCCGAGATCGCATCGGCCCTGGCCGAGCTGCTCGCTCAGCCGCAATTCACCAAAGCCGCGGAGAGGGCGGCCGCCGCGATCGCAGCCGACGCGCCGGACGAAACGGCAACCGAAGCACTCCTCAGTCTCGTCCAGCTCGGCACGTGAGCAACAACCTGTCGGCAGATTTCCCCGCCCTCACCGGGGTTCCGTGCGCGACCCCAGGAAGGCCGACAAGCTTCGTCATATAGAGCTGCTCGTAGGTGCGGAAAGGTCCGCGGCCGCGACCCAGAGTACGTAGTCGGGGTCGCCGAACATGCGCCGACAGTCGATCACCTCGTCCGTCACGCGCGCCTCGAACGCTTCCACCGTCGCCAAAGGGACGCCGAACTAGGCGGGCTGAGCGAGTCGAACGGACGTTCTCTACGTCTCGCTGGGCGTCGCACCGAGAAATCGGATGAGGATGGGCCGATCCCATCACAGCGTCGTGCTTCGTCGTCGACGAGTCGCGGTGGCCAAAGGCGCAGATCCGAGGGCCGCCGCTGTTCGGAGCAACGCGGCCTCGATAGCCTTGGTGGCAAGCGTCGAGCGCGACGAGCTTGCGACCGCACGGAGGTGACGAGCATGACTAACGGAAAAGTCAGCGTCCGGTACATGGTCGACGACGTCGACCAGGCGATGGACTTCTATACGAAGCACTTCGGCTTTGAGCCAGGCCACAACGCCTCGCCCGCCTTTGCCGAGGTGCACAAGGCCAACCTCCGGCTGCTGCTCGCCGGTCCCGAGAGCTCAGCCGGGCGGCCGATGCCCGACGGCCGCAAGCCCGAACCAGGAGGCTGGAACCGCATCCACTTCGTCGTCGACGACATCGACGCCGAGGTCGAGCGCCTCCGCGCTGCCGGCCTCAGCTTCCGCAACGACATCGTCAGCGGACCCGGTGGTCGTCAGATCCTCGTCGACGACCCTTCCGGCAACCCGATCGAGATCTTCCAGCCGGCGGACTGAAGCTGCGATACGAGGCGGGCCGCCCCGGTCCCCGCCGCGCGCAGCCGCGACGGGGGCTGGTTCGGCTAAGTCAGTCACTGAACGGTGGAGACGGTGCTCAAGGGGGCGCCTACGCAGAATTGCGCAGGGCGAACGCGAAGCCGCGCCGCTGGCTCTCCGAAGTCGGCGGAGGGTTGCGGGCGCCAGGTCGGGGCCGGTCGTGCGACTTGGGCACGCAGCCAGCAGCGCCGCAAACGAAGCGGCGGCTGTGACATCACGTGCATTCTCGGGCCCGCCCCTCGGGTGGTGGGTACGGACGCGACCGCCCAAACCCCGCCACACACGTTGTGAGCAGCTGGCAAGGCGTCCGGCCTCCTTCGAGGTTGCCGTCTCGCGAAGAGCACGGCCACAAAGGAGCGCCGGGCGCAGCGGGCGCCGGACAGGTACAACCCGCTGCGTGGCGCCGCGATCTGTCCGCCTCTCGAGCCCGGAACGCGTCCTCTTCCCCGAGGAAGGGATCACGAAGCGCGACCTGTTCGAGTACTACCGCGCAATCGCGCCGGTGCTCGTCCCGCACCTGCGAAACCGGCCGTTCACGATGAAACGCTCGCCCTACGGAGTGGTCGGGGAGGCGTACTTCCAGAAGCAGGCGCCGAAAGGGATGCCCTCCTGGATCCCGACGCGCATCTACCGCACCTACCCGCGCACGGGCGAGTCGCGGCTCGTCGACTTCCCGCTTGTCAACTCACCGGAGGCGGTGCTCTGGATGGTGCAGATGAACTGCATCGACATGAATGCTTGGTACTCGCGCGTCGACAAGCCGCACCGCCCGGACTTCGTGCTCTTCGACCTCGATCCGCCCGACGGTGGCTTCGCGCTCGCGATCCGCGTCGCTCACCTGATCCGCGACGAGCTCGAGCGGCTCGAGCTCGAGTCCTACGTCAAGACGAGCGGCGCCGACGGGATTCACGTGCTCGTCCCGATTGCGCGTCGAGCGACCTTCGAGCAGACCTACATGTTCGCGGAGCGCGTCGCGCGCGGGCTCGAGGAGCAGCACCCAGGGCTGGTCACGACCGAATGGCTGAAACGCAAGCGCGAGGGCGTGCTCGTCGACCACCGTCAGAACGCGCGGGGGAAGACGATCGCCTCGGTCTACTCGGTGCGACCGAAGCCGGGCGCGCCGGTCTCGACGCCGCTTCGCTGGGACGAGCTGACAGAGGACGTGACGCCGCACCGCTTCGGGATGCGCGAGGCGCTCGAGCGGGTCGAACAGCACGGCGACCTGTTCGAGCCCGTGCTCGCGGGCGGACAGGCACTCGGAGGTGCCCTGAAGAAGTTGCGCTAGTCGGGGTTGCTGCGGTTCTGTACCCCGACGGTTTTTCCTCGCGTCGGCCGGACGCGGCCGAACCAGCACCCCTCCCCCGGAACGTCCCGAGCCCGATGACTCGGTGTTGAAAACCTTCACCTCGCCCACAAACGCGGCAGCGGTGATCCGGCGAACGGCTAAACGCGACACCGTCCTTCACGGAAGAAAGGCATCGCTGAGTGTGTAGCGTCTGCGGCGTGACCCGGTTCGTCGTCGACTGCGAGACGCTGCTCCGGATTGCGGCCGGCGAGATCGAGGTCGCCGCCGAGCACAAGCTCGTCGCGCCGACACTCGTCCGCTCGCAGGCACTGGCGGCGCTTTACCAGGCCGCCCGCCGGGGTGAGATTTCGGCCGCCGAGGGAATCGAGCGGGTGACGCGGATCAACTCGCTGAAGGTTCGCTTCCTCGGCGACAAGGTGCTTCAGCGGAAGGCGTGGAGGGTCGCGGATCAGCTGGGGTGGGCGACGACGTACGACGCCGAATTCGTCGCGCTGACGCAGCTAAGGCGGACATCTTCGTCACCTCCGACGACGATCTGGCGCGAGCGGTCACGGGCCTCGTCGAGACGGCGACGATACGCGCTACGCACGGCCTGACACGGCGCGGCCACGAGCCGCCTCACTTGCGCGAGTGTGCCGAACATGTCTCTCGAGCGATAGCCGAACCGTACGGCTCCGAGTTATCGTCGATCATCGCAGCGCCGGTCGGAGCTTTGACGGCGCCGAGGAAGCCTCTGGTCCGCGCCTGCCACACATTCAACGTTCGCGTCTGGTCGTCTCGGAGGGTTTCCGCCGAGCCGACCGGTGGAACTCCTCGGCGTCGATGAGTTTCCTGGCCCGGTCGGTCCTTAGGTCGACCTATTGAAGAAAGGACGGGACGATGCCAGCACTCACACCGATGCTGTGGTTCGACACCGAGGCCGAGCAGGCCGCCGAGTTCTACACCTCCGTCTTCCCGAACTCGAAGATCGTCGAGGTGACCCACTACGGGTCCGCAGGGCCGAGGCGCGAAGGGATGGTGATGACGGTCGCGTTCGAGCTCGACGGCCAGGAGTTCGTCGCTCTCAACGGCGGACCCGACTTCAGCTTCAGCGAGGCGATCTCCTTCGTCGTGTACTGCGAGACGCAGGAGGAGGTGGACACCTACTGGGAAACGCTTTCCGAAGGCGGAGAAGAGGGGCCCTGCGGGTGGCTCAAGGACAAGTTCGGGGTGTCGTGGCAGGTCACCCCGACCGCGCTTCCAAGGCTCCTCGGCGATCCGGACACGCAGAAGGCACAGCGCGTCATGGCGGCGATGCTGGAGATGAAGAAGATCGACATCGAGACACTGCAGCGCGCGGCCGAGCAAGCACCGGCCTAACAGCCGCGTCCGTCTGACCTCCTCGCACGGCCGGCGACATGTTGCCCGCGGCCCAGGGTGCAGTGTTTACTGACCTCGGCTTACGCGATGCCACCTAGCGCGCTCGGAAGCCGCGACTGGAAGTCGTGCACGCCGACCCAGCTCGGGCGAAGGTCGATCCTGGCCATCCGCGTTCCCGGTCGGTCGACTGTCTCGAGATATGCCCCGGCCGCCTCCTCGCCCAAGTAGCGTTGCGCTGCCGCCGCGTACTCAGGAGGGACGCCGTCGATCTCGCTGATCACCACGCGTCCGCGAAGCGTGAGCACCTCGGGCGGGAAGGTCTCTGTGTCGATCGTCACGGCGACGTTCGGGTTCGCGCGGAGCGCCCGTAGACGCCCGGGTGCATGGCGAACGTGTGGTGCCGCCAGGAACGTCGGCATCGCTAGGACCTCACCGGTCCAGTGGAACCACGTTGCTAGCACCCGCGGCGTTCCGTCGGTGGCGAGGTAGGCAAAGCGCGCCGGAATCCGAGACGAAAGCAGGCGGTGTGCGATCTCGCTCTCCAGCAGGCGGATGTCTCCCTGCCCGAGCGTCATCGGGTCGGGGCCCTCCTCCGGATGTCGAGTGTCGCTCACCGGCGCCACGACGTCATGACGTCGTTCCCGCAGTTCTGCTTCCACCAGATGCCAGTACCAGCCGAACTCGCCGGCACCGTGGATCAGGACGTACGTGGTCATGGGTAGCTCATTGACAGGGGCCTCGCTCCGTGAAATGTGCGCAGGCTACGACGCTTTAACCGCGGCTGCACAGTGCAGGCCATGGCGCCTACGCTGTGGATGATGCCGCGGCGAACAGGTCGTGCTCCCGCTCCAGCCCCTTGAGGCGGTATCGACCCCGCGGCTCGAATGCCAGTCCGGCGGTGCCCTCGGCAAGATCCCGCGTGGTGCCCGAAACGAGCACCTCGCCGGCGCGCGCTTCATCCAAGATGCGAGCGGCGGCATGGACAGCCACGCCGCGGACGTGTTCTGCGGTCAGCTCCACCTCGCCGCTGTGAATCCCGACGCGGATCGGGACCTGGATGGCTGCCAGCGCCTCAACCAGGTCCAGTCCGCAGCGGATCGCGCGCTCAGCGCCGTCGAACACGATCAGAAATGAGTCTCCGGCAGTCTCGACTTCGCGGCCCCCGAAGCGGACTAGCACGGTGCGGACGACATCGTCGTGCATGGCCACCGTCTGTTTCCAGGCCGCATCGCCGGCCTTATGCGCCTGTTCCGTGGAACCGACCATGTCAGTGAACAGAATGGTGGCCATCACGCGCGCGCTCTCGCCCGGCCGCACGTCGAATCCGGCCCCGCCGGCCCAGTCGACCATCACGAGCTCTTCGTCGCCCTCCACCCAGGTGAGATGCCCGGGTGGCAGGTCGAACACCTGGTTGGGCCCGATGACGACCTCCTCGCCCTCGTCGGTCCGAACACCCATCCGTCCACTGAGGACAACGCCCCGGTGATAGAGCTCGCACGAGGCGGTGCCGACCTGGGGCTGCGCGTGTGCCTCCCAGCTCCAGCCGGGCTGCAAGACATGGTGGCTGACCACCGTTCCGGCCAGACGCACCTGGTAGGTCGCGCCCAGCGGATATGTCACCACCGCCTCGGGCTCACCCAGATCGCGGATCTCGACTCGGCTCACGGTGATCCTCCGCCCGGGAACTCTTGCCGCGGTCGAGCTAATCTTCTGCCAGCTCTGCCCGGCCCGCGAGCGCGCACAGGACAGATATGGCTTGCAGCGAGGTCGACGACTTCGATGTATCGCGCCCCAGCCGGATCGCCCGCTCGGAGGACGGCCCAGCCGTGGTCGAAGTGCCTCCCGGCCGCCAGGGTCACTCGCTCATGACGCCTAGTTCGTCTCGTACTCGTCGTGGCGTCGCACCCAGAGCGGCCTCGTGTCGCTCTCGTCGCGACCCCTCGGCGTGCGGTCCAGCAGGGCGTAGTAGGCCATCGCGGGCTCCAGGCCGCGGGCCGTGGTCACGTAGGTCCGGTAGACGATCCCGTCCGATAGCGCGTACGCGCTCAGGCCCGGTCCCTCGGAGACGTACCCAACGACGTCCGTTCCGCACATGCGCGCGTTCTGCTCGACGGTGAGCGGGATCTCACCCTCGAGGAACGGCCTCAGCTCTTCCTCGGTGTACAGGAAGCCGAGGTCGCGGTTGAAGTCGCTGCCGCCGCTGGAGACCCAGTCGATTCCCCAGCCCATCCGCTCCCTGTAGGCGACCAGCTTCTCGAGCGGCCCGCGGGAGGCGAGCAGCAAGGTGGTGTCCCTCGCGTTCAGGTGGGGCACCTGGGAGGCGAGCGTGTCCGCGATCGAGGAGCAGACAGGGCAGCCTGCCTCGTACGTCGGCCCGAACATGAAGTGGTAGACGAGCAGCTGGGAGCAGCCGTCGAAGAGATCGGCGAGGGTCTTCGTGCCGTCCTCCGTCTCGAAGCGGTAGTCCTTCTCGACCGCCACCCAGGGCAGCTCGCGCCTCTTCCTGGTCAGCTCGTCGCCCCGGCGGGTGAGCGCCTTCTCCTCCTTCAGCAGCTCCTCGCGCTCCGACTGCCACTCCTCCTGCGTGCCGATCCTGTGCTCCGTCATCAACGTGCCACCTCGTGTCGGGTTGGTGGGTCCAGCCTATTCCCCGCCCACAGGCCACATGCCCCTGATCGCGTCGAGCGGGAGGGGACGTCGACTTCGCTGCTGCCGTCTCGAGCTGCTGAGCCCGACGGGTCCAGTCCGCCCAGTTAGCTGCCTTCGACGACTCGCTTCAGGCCGGCCAGCATCTTCTCCCAGTTCGCCCGCGAATGCTCCGCCGCATCCTTGCTGGGGTTGTTGTCCTGGCTGAGCGAGACGTGCGTCGTTCCGCCGCTCTCCTCGAGCTCATAGAGAAGCGTGTGGTAGTTCTCGGGTCGATCCTCATCCCCGCCTAACGGGCTGAAGTGCGTCACCTTCAGACAGCGTTCCCGCTCGATCTCCAGGATCTCGCCCTTGTCCTCGTACTCCTTGCCCTCGTACTCGCCTTTCCAGACGATCGGGCTTCCTTGTTTCCAGTCGGTTACGACCTGCGAGCCGAACATGTACTGCTTGATCAGCTCAGGATCGGTTAGCGCAGCCCAGACCTCGGGCGGTGACGCCTCGATCTCGATCTCTGCGGTGGCTACATGATCGGTCACGAATCTACCTCCGGTAGCGCCTATAGTCTCACGGAAAATAGGATGGCCGAGACTATAACGACAACAGAGGGAGCGGTGCTTGGCCTCCTCACGGCGGGCGAGCGCTCCGGCTATGAGCTGGCGAAACTGGCCGAACGTGGTGTCGCGTACCTCTGGACTCCGTCCCGGAGCCAGATCTACAAGGTGCTGCCGCGGCTGGTCGCCGCGGGTTTCGCGCATGTGCGCGAGGTGGAGCAGACCGGTCGGCCCGACAAGTCGGTCTACAAGGTCACCCGGCGAGGGCGCGCCGCCTTGCGCGCGTGGGTGGAGGACATCGAAGAGGAGCCGGTCGGAGGCCACGCCGTCTTCGCACTCAAGCTCTTCTTCTGCGACGACGCCTCGCCCGAGGCGGCACTTGCGCAACTGGCGGCCTACCGACGATTTCTCGAGCGACGGCTGGAAGCGTACGAACGACTGGAGTCCCAGGGGGCCGCCTCGCCGGGCTCGTACCCCGAGCACGTACTGCGTCATGGTCTGACCCGGGTGCGCGCAACACTTACCTGGACCGACGAAACGGCCGCCGCTATCCAAGCGGAGAGGCAGCAGGGGGCACTGTGTCTGCCCGAAGGCCAGACAGGCCCGCAGAAGTCAGCCGCGTCCTCATCAGGACACCGACAAATCAGGAGCTCGTAATGTCAAGCGGTCGCACCCTGGTTGTCACTGAGAACATGACGATCGATGGTGTCATCGACGCCGAGGAAGGCTGGTTTTCGCCTGCTGGTGCCGGCGATGCCGTCGATACGTCGGATATCGAAGCCACCTTGCGCGAGCACATGCAAGCGCAGGACGTCCTACTGCTGGGACGACTGACGTTCGAGTCGTTTCGCGAGTACTGGCCGAAGCAAACTGACGACACGACCGGCGTCACCGCTCACCTCAACCGGGTGCAGAAGTACGTCCTGTCGTCGACGCTCGATGATCCGCAGTGGGAGAACACCACAGTTATTCAAGGCGATCTCGGCGCACATGTGCCCGCGCTGAAGGAGCAGCCCGGTGGTGAAATCGGCGTCACGGGGAGCATCAGTGTCGTCTGGGGACTGATCGAAGCCGGGTTGGTGGACGAGTACCGACTCTTCGTGTACCCGACCATCATCGGGCACGGGCGTCGGCTGTTCGAGAGTGACGCGTCTCGCGATCGGCTCGAGCTCACGGACGCAAAGCCGTTCCGTTCCGGCGTCGTGTTGTTGACCTATCGAGCTGGCTGAGTTGGACGCCTGACGCCGACCCCGTTTTGATTGGAGACACTTTCTGTCGCTGGGAGCTGGACGCCGGCGTCACCAGAATGGCGGCGGGTCCACTTCGTTGTCGGTCGTACGCGTGCCCACGCTGGTGATCCCTCAGGGTTTCACTGGCGACACGGCAGTTCGGTGTGCTGCGAGTCGTCCGTGCACGAATTGCACGGCCATCGCTCCTTCGCCGACCGCGGTCGCGCAGCGCTTGGTCGAGCCCGAGCGCACGTCGCCCGCGGCGAAGACACCCGGCAGACTCGTCTCGAGCAGCGTGGCGGCGCTCGCGGCGGCGCCGGTGAGGATGAAGCCGTTCTCGTCACGCGCGACTACGTTGCCGAGCCAGTCGGTGCACGGCAGCGCCCCAAGGAAGCAGAACAGGAACGACCAGGCCAGACGCTCGCCGCTCTTGAGGGTGACCGCGTCGAGTTGGCCATTCTCGCCGTGCAGGACGGCGACTTCGCTGCATCCACGGATAGCGACGCCGTAGCGCTCGAGCTCCCGGACGAGGTAGTCGGACATTGTCTCGCGCAGATCGGCGCGGCGATGTAGCAGCGTCACCAGCGCGCCGCCGCGCGCCAGCCAGACGGCCGCCTGGCCGGCGGAGTTGCCTCCGCCGATCACGCCGACCCGCGAGGCTCCGCAGAGCTGTGCCTCTGGCGGGCCGGCTGCGTAGAAGACGCTCACTCCCTCATAGTCCGCGAGTCCGTCGACGGCTAGGCGCCGGTACTGCGCACCGGTCGCGAGCAGCACAGTGCGTGCTGCAATCTCGTGATTCTCTTCGAGGCGCACCACGTAGGCTCCGTTGGCCTGCTCGAGTGACACGGCGCGGTAAGGCGACGCAGTGCGGGCGTTGAACTTGCGTGCTTGCGTGACCGCGCGGCTTGTCAGCTCCGAGCCGCTGATCCCTGCCGGGAACCCGAGGTAATTCTCGATCCGTCGCGACGAGCCCGCCTGCCCGCCGAGCGCGGTGCTCTCGACGACGAGCGTCTCCAGACCCTCGGACGCCCCATAGACCGCCGCGCCGAGGCCTGCGGGGCCGCCGCCGACGACGACGAGATCGACCTCTTCTCGGGGTGCGAGCTCGCGGCCGATCCCGAGCGCGCGGGAGATCTGGCCGGGCGAGGGACCGCGCAGCTCCAGACCACCCGGCAAACGCACGAGCGGCAGCTCGCTGGCGTCGAGTCCTTCGACCAGCGCGGCTGTCGTCGGGTCGCCCGGTCGCTCCGGGTCGCGCCAGGTAAAGGGCACGCGATTGCTGCGAGCAAACTCGACGATCCGCATCGTGGCCGCCGACGAACGTGGGCCTACGACCTCGAAGCCAATGCCCTCGACCTGCTGTAGCGCTTCCCGGCGGGCGATGAAGGTCGACAGCAGGAGATCGCTCAGGGGCCCGTCTTCGAACAGCAGCGGTCGGAGTGCATCGCGGTCGACCTCGATGTAGCGCAACGGCTTCGTGACGACCGCCGTCACGAAGACGGTCTGCCCGGTCAGGAGGTTCATCTCGCCCAGGAAGCCCGAAGTGGGATGCCGGACGATCTCGTTGCCGGCGGCATCGAGAATCGCCACTTCACCTTCGATGATCGCGATCAGCGGGTAGCGTCGGTCGCCTACCCGGTAAAGCACGTCGCCGACACGCGCGGTCCGCTCCTCGCCAAGCACGGCGAGGCTTTCCAGCTGTCCCGGAGACAACGTCGGACTGGCGGGAGCGGTCACCAGGCGAGCTTACCCGTGCAGATTTTCGGCTTCCTGGATGGTTGCCGGTTCGCGTTGTGCGGTTACGTCGGTCGCGAGTTCGCGGCGAGCTGAGTCGGCGATTCTCGGCCCGCGCATGCGAGGGCCGCTGTCCGTGCTCGAGGGCGTGAAACTGATCCCCTCCCCGCGCTCCCGGATCTGGATCCAGTGGGACGACAGGCGCCGCCGGGCGCTAGCCCGAGAACCGGCCGGGCCGGCTCAATCGTGACAGTGAGCGCGAGCTGGAGGCACGTCGAGCGCAGGGCTCCGGTCGAAGAACCCGTCTGGCTTCAACGTGAACCCGATCCGCTCGACCGGCATCACCGGCCAGTCCTCCGGCCGCGGGATGTGATGGCTTCCGAACGTGTACCAGACGACGATGTCCTCGTCCTCGACCGATCGATTCGCCTCCGTCCAGCGCGGTAGCCCATCTCCTCCGCGGTGCTGGTTCGGGTAGTCGCCGGCCGGATACCGCTCCTTCGGATCGAACGGGGTCACCCACAGGTGTTTCCTGAGGAACGCGGCCCGCTCGAGCAGCGAGGCGTCGGGGTGCGCGAAGGGCGAGACGTTAGCGCCCGGGACGAGCCGATAGCCGACCGGGTCGCCGAGCACGTTCGAGACCGAGGGGTTCACGATCTTCCAGTAGCGGGCCGAGGCGGGCTCGACAGTCTGCTGTGCGTCGGCCTCGCGGCGGAGCAACGACGAGCTCGCCGAGAACGCGATGCCGTGCGGATTCTCGGGCCCGCGCGGGGTCCGCTCAGTGTGCACCTCATAGACGCTGTTCCTCTGCCCGTCGATCTCCGTGTCGAGCCGCACGCACAGGAAGTGCTGGTGATTCGGAGCCAGGAGCTGGGGCGCGACGAGCGTGCCGAAGGCTGAGCGCTGTCCTTCCGGCAAGGCGTTCGTGAGCACGATCCCCGTGAGCTTTACCTCGAACTCGATCGAGGCGTCCTGGTAGAAGTACCAGTACAGGGCGTAGTCGTAGTTTCCGGCGGTCACGACGAACGAGACAACGAGGCGGCGTGAGCGGCGGACCTCGGCGTGGTCGCTCCCCGCGTCGTAGTGCTTCCAGAGCAGGCCGGCGTCCTCCTCGTGCAAGCAGATCGCGTTCCGGATCGTGTAGGGCACGCCCTGGTCGTTACAGAGCTCGACGTCGAAGTACCTGATCTCTCCGAGGCAGTCGCACCCGAGCTCCAGTGAGTTGGTGAGCGGGCCGAGGCCGTACTCGCCGATGTCGAAGGCGTTCTTTCGGTAGCTCCCCGGACTCGGGTCGCCGTAGGGCACGAGCAGCTCGACGCACGAGGCGCGGCGGATGACGGAGCGACGGCGTCCCCGGTCCTCGTAGGCGACATCGTGGAGGACGAGCCCTTCGCGGACTGTGAAACCGATGCGGAACGTCCAGCGCTGCCAGGTGACCGCCCAGCCGTCGACCTCGAAGCTCGGCCCCTCGGACTGGACGACCTCGAGCGGCCGCAGATCGGAGCGGAGGTCGCCCACCTTTTCGGGCAGGTAGTCGCCCGAGGGCGGCGGAAGCGGGACGACCCCGTGGTCCTCGATCCGCACCACTTCCATCGCGTTCAGGTCCACGATGGCGTAGAGGCCTTCGACCGGCCTAGCGTATGGGTTGCCCTCGGGGTGATCCCGAACCCAGCAAGGGGTCCACGCGAGTCGCCTGCCCTCGTCGCCGTCCCCGGAGAACGCTCCGATACCCCACGCCTCGACGGTGACGAGCTCGGGATCCGTAACACCGCGCTCGGCGAAGGCCGCGCGCATCTTCTCGTCGCGGCGAACTGCGCGCTCGCAGGCGGCGAACTCCTCGGGCGTAATCGCCGGCTGGACGTCGGGGACGAGCTCCCAGGAGAGGAGCCGGCCTTCGGCCAGAGACACGAGACCCTCATACGTGTGACCCGAGACCGGGTCGAGCACGATCGCGAGCGCCTCGCGAGGAGGGGGTTTCCCGTCGGATCCGACAACCTCTTCGCGCGTCGGCTCGCGAAGGCAGATCTCAACGAAGCGCGCCCGGTCCGTGAGGTCGGGCGCCGAGCGGAGCGCGCGGACAGCCTGCTCGAGCTCCGCGGCGGTCAAGGGGTCGGTGGGATGCGTGGAACTCGCGATCCCCGGTGCTCGATCGACGCGATCCTCGGGCAGCGTCACCGGAGCCCGATCACGCGGCTTTCACCTCGTCCCACGCCTTGAGGTACTCCTGGCGCCGGGGTTGGTAGCGTCGCGGGTGTGTCTTCGGCTCGTCCAGGATGGTCGGGTCGTCGAGGTTGAATGCCTTCACGAGCACGGGGTCGAGTTTCTTGAGCTCCACCTTGGTGTTGGTGTGGCCGTAGCCATACTCGTTGACGAGGAAGACGGCGCTCTCGGGGCTCGCCCAAGCGTCGACATATTTGTGCGCGTGACGGTAGTTCTTCGTCCCCTTGAGGAGTACGAACCCCTCCGCCCACGAGAGGCGGCCCTCCTTCGGATTCATGTAGACGACGTCGAGCTTCTTCTTTCTCGCGTTGACCCAGGAGCCGGCCCAGGCGAATGAGATCCAGATGTTGCCGCTCGCAATGTCCTGGTCGAGGTTGGTCTGGGAGCTCCAGAAGTGCCGGACGACCTTCTTCTTCTCGATCAGGAACGACTTCATGTCGTTGAGTTCGGCGTCAGGCATGTTCCAAGGGTCGTCGATGCCGTTCACGTAGCCCGCGATCACGAGGTTCACGGCGTCGTCGAACCACGAGATCTTTCCTGCATACCGAGGGTCGTAGTGGAGCGTCCAGGACTCGTCCGAGATGTCAACCTTGTCGCGACGGTACATCAGGGATTCGAAGCCCCAGTCGGTCGGTATGTGGTATTGGGCGCCCTGATATTGGGCCGCTTTCACGAGCGACGGATTCAGGTTCTTGAAGTTCGTGATCAGCGACGTGTCGAACGGCTGGATCAGATCGCCCTTGACCCAGTCCGGAATCCATGGGATGTCCGGGTGGCAGAGGTCGGGTCGGTACCCGCCCAGGCACTTGCTGAGCGCCTGGTCGTCCTGCTCAAGGAACGTGAACTTCGGCTTCTTATCGAACTCCCTGAGATACGGGCGGTAGAAGGCCGGGAGCTCAAATCCCGCCCACTCGAAGACCTCGAGGTCGCCAGGCTCCTTGTCCAGCGGCGGGTGGCTCGAGGTTTCCGCGGACGACTCCCCGCTTTGCGTCTCGCCGACTCCACAGGCGGCAGCCGTGGCCGCGCCCGCAGCGACGAGCCCGAGCTTCACGAGCTCCCGCCGGGTCAGCGCTCGCCCCGTCATGTGTTCTTCTGCTGTCATCACTCCACCTCCGAAGCCGACTAGTCAGCCCACCAGTCGCGCTGGCCATCGACGTCTTCGCGCCGAGCCTCGCCGAGATTGGGCGCGCCGATGACGAGGATCTCGAGGCCCTCCGGCCCGGCCTCGTAGCCTCGCCACGTACCGGGCGGGACGCGCACCGCGTCCCATTCCTTGAGCTCGAAGATCTCGTCGTCGACCTTCATCCGCCCGCTCCCGCGCAGGACCACGTACACCTCCTCTTGCTTCTTGTGCGTGTGGCCGTACGGAAAGCGATAGCCGGGCGGGACGCGCTGGTAGCTCAGGCCGGATTTCTCGAGCTCGAGCGCCTCGGTCGCCGAGCGGAACTCCAGGTCCGGCGCGCCGTCGAACCTAGAGCCGAGGTCCTCCAGATCCTCCTTCATGTTCCTGAGCGTGAACGGCACGGCGCAATCCTATGGCCCCGCGCAGGACGTGCCATCGCGCTACATAACTTCGCCAACGGCCGCACGGCTCCTTCAACCCAGTTCTAATCCGTACTTACGGACAGCTCTACTGGCAGCTTGGAGAAAAGGGCCCAAATGTTCCGCTCATCCCTTGCCGATCGGCGATTGAACGGCCTTAGGCGGGGGAACGACGAGGGCGTGCCGACACGCGTCGCAGCCGTCTGCGGTCTCGTCGCGCCGGTGACGTACATCGCCGCGCTCCTCTTCGGAGGGCTGGCCCAGCGCGACGCGTTCAGCAACGCCGACGACTCGATCAGCGACCTTGGCGCGGACACGGCCGGCAGCCCGTGGCTCTATGACCAGGTCGGCACGAACCTCACGGGAATCTTGATCGTGGTGTTCGCGCTCGGTCTCTGGCGGGCGCTGTCACCGGACCTCCTCGGGCGGCTGGGCGCCGGGATACTCCTGTTTCAGGGCATCACCCTTTTCCTCGAGGGCTTCTTCCCGCTCGACTGCCAGGGGATTGACGCCGGTTGCGAGAACGTGTCCTGGCACTCGGAGGGCCACCGGTGGGTGAGTCGCTTCACCGCAGCCTTCTTCTTCCTCGTACCGATCGTCCTCGCGTTCGCGTTCCGGCGAAATCCTCGCTGGCGGGATACCTGGCGTCCGACGCTTGCCGCGGTGCTGCTCGTCATCGCTGCGAGCGTCGTCTTCTCGGTGATCGGCGAGGGTGCAGCCACCCGCGCGGGAAGCGTCGCTTGGTTCCTGTGGCTCGGCTTCATAGCTCTTCGCTTGCTTCGGAAATCTCGAGAGCGTGACGTGGTCGGCTCGAGTCCGGCGCAAACGGTCTCGGGGAACGCTTTTGTCGAGTGAAGTTCCCTCATCCGAGGGTCCCTCGATCTGATGATTCCTCGGCTTCTGGCCCGTAACCCGCGGCCTGGTTGGGGCCTACGCTCGACAAGCTCGGCTCTCGCACGGACCTGCAGCCCTATCAGTTCAAGCCTGTTCTCAAGCTCCTTGAGTCGCCCTACGTCCGCATGTTCGTCGCCGACAAGGTCGGTCTGGGAAAGACGATCGAAGCTGGCATCGTCATGCTCGAGCTGGCTGCTCGTGTCGCGCTGCGCGCACACTCGCTCACGGCGTCGTAGGCGTGCGCGTGCGTGTTCGGGGTCGGTGACAGAGGGCTTGCTGCTGACCGTCTTTGTGCGAACTGTAGGCACCGCATTGGCAAAGACCGTGTCACGGTGTGCGCAGGAAGCCGCGGGCACGAAAGCCGCGCAAGAAGAAGGAATCGTCCGACGACGAGTGACCGCGCGTGCCCGCCTGTGCCCGAGGTGGGCGTTCCCTCAGTGTTCCCTTGCCAGCTCTGCTCGGTTGCGGTCGCCTCCGAGACTGTCGCCGACGAGCCGAGCCGGGAGTTAATCGATGGCTTCGACCTGGTCGCCGGGGCGAATGACGCCACCCGTGATGATGTCGGCGCGGAGGCCGCCGCGGTGCACGAGTGGGCGGAGGAGTCCGGGTCTGGCGAGTTTCTCGAGGTGGGAGCACGGTTCGGCTAGCCGGCGGCCGACGCATTCGACGGAGCCGATCCGGAAGCGTTGGCCGACGAGGCCGTTGAGGGAGATGCCGCGCGTGACGATGTTGCGGCGCGCTTGTTCCCAGGGGAGCTGGATCTCGTCGAGCACCTCCGCCTCGGCGAGTGTGAGCTCGTAGCCGCGCCCCGGGCCGCTGAAGGTTCCGCGGCCTTCGGCGTAGCGGTCGCCGGCGAGCCCGCGGCCGGCGAGCGCCTCGGCCTCGTCGACTCGTGAGAGCGGCGCCTCCGCCTGCGGCGTGACCAGGATCGCCGCGACCCTGCCGACCGCAGGCGCCGCGCTGTAGGGGCGTTCGGTTGGCAGGTGGAGGTCGAGAGGCGCGAGCATCCATCCGGCTTCGATCCGAGTGCCCTCGCGGTAGGCGTTGCTCGGGTCGAGCCAAACACCCGACGGCGATCCGAACATGACCAAGGCGTGCTCGCCTTGGCCGTGGCGGAAGACGGCGATCCACTGTCCCGGCCAGTCGAACGCGGCGGCGTCGCCGATGGGGACGAGGCCGAGGTTGCGTTCGGCAAGCCATTGCTTGAAGAAGCGCACGGGGTCGTCCGTCTCGGCGGCCTCGGGCACGGGGGCGCGCAGGATCTCGTTCAGGCAGGCGCGGAGCTCGTGTGCGAAGGGCGACCCAGCTCGATCCGAGATTTCGAGGTTCATGTGAGCTCCGCTGTGCGGTTTGCGGGGTCGAAGACGACGAGCGTAAAGGTGACTGGGGTCGTGGTCGCGTTTTGGTACGCGTGCTGACGAGAGGCGTCGAACCAGGCGCTGTGACCGGTCTTCACCTGTACCGACTCGTCGCCGACCTCGAGCGCGAGCGTGCCTCTGCGGACCTTGACCAGTTCGAGCGCGCCCGGGTGGTGGGCGTCGCTGACATGGCTCTCACGCGGCTCAAGCGTCCACGACCACAGTTCCAGCGGGCCCCGGCTCACCTCTAGCAGTGCGCGGCCGCCGGCCGGCCCTTGCCACAGCTCGGTCGCGTCGGACGGAGCACGCACGCCGAGTGTGGTCGTCTCCTGGTCGCTGGGCAGCGTGAAGACGACCGCTGGCCCTCGCGCTGCACGCCGGCGAGCTCGTGGCGGAAGTGGTTTCGGACGCCGAGCAGGGGATGATTGTCGTCGGCGAGCAGTTCGAGCGCGTCGACCTGCGGGTCTCGGCGGGTGCGGGTCGGAACCGGGCGAGCACCTGGTCGCGCCCTTCGCAGGCGAGGCCGCCGCGACGTCTGCTGGCGCACGGGTTGCCGAGGTTCGGCACGATGGTGCCCGTGCCCGAGGGCGACCACTTCGCGGACGTACTGACGGCGAACGCGGAATACGCGCGCGACTTCTCCCCGGCTGACCTCGACGGGCGAGCGGCTCGTGGGCTAGCCGTGCTGACCTGTATCGACTCGCGGATTGACCCGCTGGCGATGCTTGGGCTCAAGTCCGGCGACGCGAAGATCGTCCGCAATGCCGGTGGGCGCGTTACCGACGACGTCCTGGCGACGCTCGTGATAGCGAGGTACCTGCTCGGCGTCGAGCGCGTGATGGTGATCGCGCACACCGATTGTCGGATGGTCGCCGCGAGCGAGGACGAACTCCATAGCGCAATCCGCGAGGCCGGCGGGCCGGAGACATCCGATCTCACGTTTTCCACGTCCGCCGACCAGGCGGCAAGTATTTGTTCTGACGTCGAACGCGTCCGCTCATTCAGGCGCCTCGACGGGTTGCAGGTCGGGGGATTCGTCTACGACGTCACGGAGGGCTTGCTCACTCGAATCTGCTGATCCGGGCTGGTCCTGCGGGATGATCAAGCTGAAGCACGCGCCACTCGCGCTTGGGTCATGGACAAGGTCTCCGCCGTGCGCGCGGGCGTAGGTTCGAGCGATCGAAAGACCGAGCCCGCTGCCGACGTTCGCCGAATCGGTGCGTGCGAAACGTTCGAACAAGCGGGGGCGCAGGTCCTCGGCAACGCCCGCGCCGCTGTCCTCGACCGTGATCCGAAGATGCGTGTCTCCCGCCTCCGCAGACAGCGTGATCGGCTCGGCGCCGTAGCGGACCGCGTTGCTCAGCAGGTTGGAGATAACGCGATCGAGCACGAGACGGTCGGCGACGACCACGAGATCGTCTGGAACGTCGAAGTCGATGCTCGCGCCGGTCGACAGCGCAGCTGAGACGATCTCGCCCAGGACACTCGCCAGCACGAGTGGCCTCGGCTTGACGTTGACCCCACGTGCGTCGAGGCGCGACAGGTCGAGCAGCTCCTCGAGCAATCGCCGGAGACGCTCGCCCCCCTCGACGCCGACTAGCAACAGCTCTCGGCGCGAGGCCGCGGTCAGCTGCTCGTCGCGCTCGAGCAAGGTCTTCAGGACGCCGTACACAGACGTGGCAGGCGTTCGCAGCTCGTGCGAGGCGATCGCGACGAAGTTCTCTCTCAACTCATCGAGCTGCACTCTCTGCTCGTGGAGCCGCGCACGCTCGATCGCAACCGCGACCCGATCCGCGACTAGCCTCAGCAGCTCGACATCCTCGGCTGTGAACCGGCGATGGACGAGCGTCCCGACGTGGAGCACGCCCAACGCGTTGCTGCCAACGAGCAACGGCACGCCGAGCATCGACTTGATCCCCTTCTCGCGCAGAATCGGATTGGCCACGTCGGCGTGATCGACGTCCGCGAGGACCACGGGCTGCCTGTCCGCTGCGACGCGGCCCGCGAAACCACGACCGACCGGGATCCGAACTGCTTGCTCGACCTCTTCCTCGATCCCGACCGCGGCCCGCGCGACGAGCTCGTTCGCCTCCTCGTCCAGCAACAAGACGGCACACGTGTCGGCTTCGAGGATGTCGCGGATCCGAGGAAGAAGGACCGGGAACAGGTCGTTGAGCTCCAGATGCGCGAGCGCCGCATCAGTGATGGCTAGCACGTGCTCGACCCGCTGGCGCGACTGGCGCTCCGCCTCGAAGGCCCGTGCGTGGTCGATTGCGATCGCGGCACGGTCGCCGGCGAGCTGCAACAGCTCCACATCGTCCTCATCGAACATTCGGTGCACAAGCGCCCCCACGTGGAGAACGCCGAGCACGCGGTCGCCGACGAGCAGCGGCACGCCGAGCATCGACTTGATCCCCTTCTCGCGCAGAATCGGATTGGCCACGTCGGCGTGATCGACGTCCGCGAGGACCACGGGCTGCCTGTCCGCTGCGACGCGGCCCGCGAAACCACGACCGACCGGGATCCGAACCCCTTGCTCGACCTCCTCCTCGATCCCGACCGCTGCCCGCGCCACGAGCTCGTTCGCCTCCTCGTCCAGCAACAAGACAGCACACGTGTCGACACCGAGAATCTCGCGGGTGCGAACAAGGAGCGTCGAGAGGAGAGCGTCGAGCTTCAGATGCGCGAGCGCCGCATCCGTGAGCGCCTGGAGCTTTCGCAAACGGTCGGTGTCCTGGATATCAGCCCCCTTTGCCCGATGTGAGCCCTAAGGCTGCTCATTCAGTCGAACCGGACCGCCTTGTTGGCCGAGCCCGACGCGCAGGTCGCAAGAGAACTTTCTCACAAAGCCAACCGCAGCGCTTGGCCCGCGCGCAGCCCGAGCGCGGCCGACGAAGGACGATCGGAACGCCTGCGTGGACTAGGGTCATCAGGCGGTCACGGCGTGAGCGTCGAGAGAGTGCGTGCCACATCGTCTGTCACGCGACCAAGTCTTGCCGAACGGCGGCGGCCCGTACCGTCAGGCGTCATTCGCGAACACTCGCGCACGCCAGATAGAACCGAGGCGGCCGAGTCGGTTGGAAGGCCGAGGGTTTCCGGGCCGCGCCGCGCCTAGGGGTCTCGAGGGGGCGGTTCAGACACCCGCTCGGGTGAAGGTCACATGCGTGACTCCGCTGGGCGAGGAGGTGGCCTCGACCTGATAGTCCTTCTCGAGGCCCTCCAGTCCGTCCCAGAGGCGTACGCCTCGGCCGAGCAGGATCGGGACCACCACGATGTGCATGTGGTCGACGAGCCCGGCGGCAAGGAAGTCGCGGATCATGGTGGGGCCTCCGCCGAGGCGTACGTCCTGGCCGTCCGCAGCCTCGCGGGCGGTTTCGAGCGCCTCGGCGGGCGAAGCGTCGATGAAGTGAAACGTCGTGCCGCCCTCCATCTCGATCGACGGGCGCGGCTGATGGGTGAGGATGAAGGTCGGTGTGTGGAACGGCGGGTTGGGACCCCACGCGCCCGTCCATTCGGGGTCCTCGTGCCATCCGGGGTGGCCGAACTTGTTCGCACCCATGATCTCGGCGCCGATCTCGGGAGCGAACTGCTGCGAGAAGGCGTCGTCGACGCCGCGGCTGCCGCCGGGCTTGCCGACCATCTCGTGCCACCACTGGGTGGCGAACATCCATTGGTGCAGCCGTTCGCCGGCGTGGCCGAACGGTGCGTCGCGCGTCTGACCTTCGCCGGTGGCGAAGCCGTCGAGCGAGATGGAGAAGTTCTGGACGCGGGCGAGTGACATAACTGGTCCTCCTTCGTTAATTGGGTCGGTTCTCCGAACTGGCATGCCATGGACGTTGGTTGACGATCGGGTTGACCAGGTCAGATCGAGGGGCGGCTAGCGGCCGGGGGTCAGCAACGACGCGCCCGCACGACTGCCAGATCTGCGACCACGTGTAGCCCTGCCGATCAACGTTACGAGGCGTCGCGTACGCGGCCCGGGACGGGCGGCCTGCTCTGGTGGCCTGACGCCGCAGGTGATGGATGCGCTCTTCCACCGCGGCTGCCGTTATCTGGTCGTCGGCTTCGTCGGGGTCGATCCAACGTGCGATCCCCAGGAGCGCCTCGCGAGCACGCTGCTCCTCACCTTCCTTGCCGGTTTCCGCGACGGCGGCTAGAACGACCGTGAGGGCTATCGGTGGGGACGAAAGGCGGTTGGCCGAGCCTCCCGCTCAGCCGAGCCGGCGAGAGCGTCGGATCCCATTCCCCCTCGAGAACCCCGCGCGCGACAGCCTCACCGGAACCGGGGCCCCACGTCATGCCGTGCGAACGGTGACCGCACGCGAGGACGAGCCCGTCGATCCCGTCAACCGGACCATGCAGTGGAAGCCCGTCGACTGAGACCGGACGGACACAGGTGCATGTCTCGGCGATCGGGACCTCGCCGATCCTCGGGATGAGCTCGATAGCGCGCCGGCAGATCAATGCGACTGCCTGAGCACCATCGTCGTCCGCGTCGCCGATGGCAGGGGCAAACGAGGCGCCGAGTACGAGGCGCCCTGCGGCGTCCTGCCGCATCTGCGCCGCGACGATCGGTGCGGCCACGTTGCCGTTGGCGACCTCGCCGAGGGTCAATAGCGGGACGGCTGCAATACCACCTGAGAAGTCGACCTCGTTGATGGGACGGCGGAGGCGGAATGGAGCTGGTCGCGTCGTCACGATCCAGCCTCTCACTCCTCGAACTGGAACGTCGATGCCGAGGCCCGCGGCAAGGCGCGGGGTCTCCCAGCCGGTTGCGAGGACGACGCAGCCGGCGAAAATGGCACCCTCGTCGGTCATGGCACCGGTAACACGGCCTCGGTCCTCGAGGAGCGACCGGACGGGACAACCGACGCGGATGATGGCGCCGTGCGAACGGGCGTCCTCCGCCCAAGCCGAGACTGCCCCACCGGGATCGACGTGACGCGCCGGGATCACGACGCCTGCCGCGCAGCGCACCGCGAGCAGTGGCTCAGCTTCCGCGACTCGATCCCCGTCGAGCTCGTCGCCTTCGCCTCGAGGCAAGCCGCGCCCGTCGAAGGAGATGCAAAGACACCCCACGTTGACGGCATCGATCGAGAATGCGCCGGTCTCTCGCGCAAGCGCGAGGTATGCCTGGAGACTCCGCGCGGCGATCGATTGGAGCTCTGGCGGATGCGGCCCGCTGACCAACCCCAGGTTGCGGCCGGAGGGGCCAGATGCGAGCTCGGCACGCTCCACGAGCGTAACCGAGGCTCCGCGGCGGGCGAGGTACGCGGCGGTCGTCGTCCCGACGATGCCGCCACCGACGACCAGGACATCTCGTTGCACGGTTCGAGATCCTACGAGTGCTTGCACCGGCAACGTCTCCCGGCGGCGGCGCCGATGGCGACAATTCGCTCGTTGTCGCGGACGTCATCCCCGGCCATCAGCGCCGTCGCCGGTCCCTTACGCACCGGCGAGGAGGATGACGGCGTCAGCAGCGCGCTGTCGGAGTTCGCGCAGCCGCTGGTACTCCGCGGACTGATACCACGCCCGAGCCGCCGATGCCGTCTCGAACTCGAGGATGACGAGGCGCTGGTCGTCCCAGCTGCCTTCAAGCGCCGTGACCTCCCCGCCACGGAAGAGGTACCTGCCTCCGAAGCGGGCGACCGTCCTGGGCGCCTCAGCGAGATAGCTTCCGAATGCGGCGCGGTCGTGGATCGTCAACCGCGAGACAACATATGCCGGCATCTCATTGCTCCTCTGAGAATGGAGTTTGAGCATACGGCTGACCGGCAATTGCGTGATGTGAGGCGGCGGCGTCGGTGGCCACGGGCAGAACCGTTACAGCCGGCCCCCGTGCGCGGCGTTAGAATCGCACGCGTTCAACGGGTACGCCTCTATCTCGACGACGGCTGCGACGACTGCTTCGTCGGAGGTCAGCGCACGACGCAAAACGTCGAGGCGGCCACCAAGCGACTGGTGATCACTCTGGCCCCGAAAGACTTCTCGCGGGACGTCACCATTTTGCGCTACGCCGGCGACGCGGGCTGACCGCCGCGCTCAGCGCGCCGCGGCCGAAAGAAAGCGAAGGGAGGCCGCCGTCGAACGGATCGAGAGCGTTGTGTCTCACACCGCGGATCGCTCGCAGAGACACTCCATACTCGATTAGCGTGGTTCACGAGTCACGAACGGCTTCGCGAGCAGCGCCTGCAGGCACCGGACGTGGGCGATGCACTCTGTAGTCGCCGAAGGGAAGCTCATTCAGTCGGTCGCGCTCGGCCTGCGGCTGGCAAATAGTGACGCTACGCAGCCGTCCAGAGCGGCGTTTTAGATCTGAAGGCTCCATAAAGGGCTCCATACCCGCCGCAAGGTAGGCAACCTGCAAGTGGAGCTGAACGGAAAACCCCGCGTGAGCACGGATTTTGCAGAGCCCTCTGACGGACTCGAACCGTCGACCCCCTCCTTACCATCGAGCAACGAGACGGGAACCGCGGGCAAACCCGGGAAGCCGCGGGCACGAAAGCCGAGCAAGGAGAAGGAATCCGCCGAAGACGAGTGACCGCGTGTACCCGCCGGTGCACAGGGTGGTGTTCCCTCAGTGTTCCCTCGGAGTCGGCGCGACCGAGTCCTCAGACGAGAGGACGCCCGCCCAGCCGACGTCACGAGCGGTTGCCGGTCGCGCGGAGTAGGTAGTGCGTAACATCAGACCGGTGCTTCCCGAGGGCGTGTTCCACTGGACCGCGACGCATCCCGAGTGGGAAGGGCCGGTGTCTGCGTATGCAATCGATGACGGCGAGCGGCTGATCCTCATCGACCCGATTGCTGTTCCGGACGAGGTTCGCGCGCTGTTCGGGTCGCGCGAGGTGGTCACGGTACTCACCTCCACGTGGCACGAGCGCGACGCCGCATCGCTTGGCTTTCCCGTGTGGGCGCCGGCGCCGGATCGCCCGGAGGATCAGCTCGTCCCGGCGACGCGGTACGCGATCGGCGACTCGCTGTTTGGGATGGAGGCGTATCCCGGCCGTGAAGGCGAGCTCGACCTCGTGCTCTGGAGCGAGCGGATTCGCGCGGTGATCGCCGGCGACACGCTGATCGACCTCGGCAACGGGCTTGAGATCCCCGCGAGCTGGCTGCCAGAGGGTGTCACGGTCGAGCAGGTCGCGGCCGGGCTGAGGCCGCTGCTCGGCAAACCCGTCGAGTTCGTCCTGCCGACGCACGGCGAGCCTGCCGATCGCGGGGCTCTCGAACGCGCCCTCGCCTGATCCTTCCGAGTGCGGCGCCGGGGCGGACACGGCTCGCGCGGTGGGCGCTTAGGGTGTCTTTGCGAGCGCCAGCCCAGAGGAGGGCACGTACTCCGCGATCGCATCGGACGCCGCTGCGCGCTCGTCGTTAAGCCGCTGAAGCTCGTCGTCGCCCCATCCCGGCAGGTTCTAGCTAACCCGTATTAGAGGGGGCCAGACGGGTTCGGATCCGCTTTGAACAAGCGGTATTCCGGTGCGCAGACCGGCAGCGAGGGAACAGCACTGTCGCGCACGCAGCTCAGGTCGTCGAAGGTCTGTCAGGAAGTTGGGATGTCCACCATTCGATTGGGACGATCCGCATCGCGAGCTCGAACGAGACTCGATCGAGCGACTCAGCGAGCTGGGCGATGGCGACGAGATTGTCGCGTAGCCACTCGTCCTCGACCGGCCCGCTCGTCTGCGTCGCCGGGCTGAGGCGGCTCAGCCTCGGCCGATTCAGGTGCTCCTCGAGCGGCTCCGACTCGTCGAGGACGCTGCCCCACCAGTACAGGCGGCTGTAGAGCTCGACGTGGCGATCGACGATCTCCGCGTACAGCCCCGAGCTGACCATCACATTGGCCCAGCGTCCGAGGACTTGCTGGCCGTGATCGAGCAGCTTGGCGATCAGCCGGTGGAGCTGTTCGCGGCTCTGAGCGCTGGCGAACATTTCGTCTATCGCGCCGGCGAGACGTGGCGTGTCGAGCACCGCCTCGGTGCCGGCCTCGAGTAATCCTTCCTCGAGTTCTTCCTCCGGAACGAGGCCGGTGAGCTCGAGCAGACTGGTCCACACGAGGCGAGCCGCTTGGACGAGGTCGAACAGTGCATACTGCGCGAGCACGGACCAGCGCTCGCGCTGGCGACGCTCGAGCACCTCGTTGACCACGGCGGCGGTCACCGCGACGACGATCAAGCTCGCGACAAGGGCCGTGAGCAGCGTGTGGCGCAACCAGAATTCGTCGTTGACGAGGTCCCAGGCGACCGCCCCGGAGAGGACAAGCACGCTGATGCCGCCGATGATCCGCGTCGAGCGCGCGTATGTCCGAAGCGAGTCGGAGCGGCGGGGACCTATGGTCTGACGAGCCATCTCCTGCCGAGGATATTGCGCAGGACGCGTCTAGGACGCGGCTGTGGCCCGCGTTTCTGCCCCTGCGGTGGGCCGAGGACTGGACGATCGGCGCGACCTGGGTTCCGAAGAGTTCGACCCCGCGCATCACCTCCGCATGGGAGACGGCGCCGATGCTGCTGTTGGCGAGGTAGCGCTGAAAAGAAGTACAGAGGGGGTCAGACGAGTTCGGATCGGCTTGGACAAGCCAATTCGGCGTGCTGGTGCTTCCAGTGAGGGAACATCAGCGAGAGCCCGCGAGTGCCCGCGCGTGACAGGCGTTTTCGGACTAGACAAAGCAATGACAGCTTTTGCAGGCGTTTCCGCGAAGCCCTCTTCCGGACTCGAACCGGAGACCCCCTCCTTACCATGGAGGCTGCGGCCAGCAGCTATGCGATGCTGAGAAGGCGCTTGGTAAGGCGCTTTCCCTGCAATTCACCGCTTTCTTCGCGTGCGGGACTATCTCCTCGAGGGACCCTGAGCGGCCCTGAAACCCCCGAACCTGTCCCCAAGACCTAGCCCCAAAGCGATCGTCCTGATCGCCAGTGATGACAACAAGGGAACGTTGATGGCGAGGTCGACGTGCCCGGGGCGGAAATTCATCCGTGCGGCGCCGAGCGTCGAGGCTCCTTCGCCACGTCTCCGCTCACATTGCCTGCACCGTGGGACGCACGAGGATCTCGTTGAGCGTCACGCGCTGCGGGCGGCTGACGGCGAAGGCGATGACGTCGGCGATGTCGGCGGCGGGATGGACCAGTCGAGGGCCCTGGAGACCCGCTTGCTGGCGGCGTGGGTGATGTGGTCGGGGAGTTCCGTCGCGGTGGCGCCGGGCTCGATGACGATGACCCGGACGTCGGGTTGAAGCTCGACGCGCAGTGCCTCCGACCAGCCGTTGATCCCCCACTTGGTCGCCGCGTAGGCGGCGAAGCCGGCCGGTGCGACCCGACCGGCGACCGAGGAGACGTTCACTAGATCGCCGCCACAATTGGCGCGGAGCTGGTCGAGGAAGACCTCCGTTGCCGTCATCGCGCCGAGCAGGTTGGTCTCGACCATGCGCCGGTGCTCCTCGCGCTGGTCTGAGGCGAAGGGCGCCGTCAGCATGACGCCGGCGTTGTTGACGAGGATGTCGGCGCCGCCGAGTTCCTGCTGCACGCGCTCGGCGGCGGTTCGGCCTCGTCCCTCCTGAGCGCTTGGGCAAGTGCCCCGTCATTCAGTCCTGCCTCTCGCCCGTCGGAGAACGGCTTCCCGGATGCGAGCGGCCGGCGGCGCTCTACCGCATCGGTCGCCGCGCGGCCAGCCGGATCTTGGCCGTCATTTCCTGGTGCGACGGCTTTCGTACGCCCACATGGCGATCTCGACTCGGTTGCGGGCATTGAGCTTGCGCATGAGGCTGGCGAGGTGCGTTTTGACGGTGCTGAGGCTGATGTGCAGCTCGTCGGCGATCTCGTGGTTGGTCCACCCATGGGCCACGGGGATGAGGACCTCCTCTTCCCGGCTCGTGAGCGGTTCCCGGGGCTGAGCCAGCGGCTGCCCCGGATGGGTGTCGGCGAAGGCGGCGAGCAGGCGCGCGGTGATGCTCGGTGCGATGAGTGCGTCGCCGTGGGCGGCGGCGTGGATCGCCTGGGTGAGCAGTTCGGGGCCGGCGTTCTTGAGCAGGAAACCGCGGGCGCCCGCCTTCAGGGCGCCGTAGACGTATCCGTCGAGGTCGAAGGTGGTTATGACGACGACTGCCAGAGGGTCGTCGACCTCGGGGCCGGCGAGCTGGCGGGTGGCCTCGATGCCGTCCACCTCGGGCATGCGGATATCGAACAGGCACACGTCCGGCCTCAGCCGGCGGGCGAGCGCCACCGCTTCGCGGCCGTTGGCCGCTTCCCCGACGACTTCGATGCCGGGCTGGGCGTCGAGGATCATGGTGAGCCCTGTCCGCACGATCTCTTGGTCGTCGGCGATGAGTACGCGGATGGTCATCTCGCGCCGCCCTTCGGCAGCAATGCGTCGACCGTCCAGCCCCTGTGTGGATTAGGACCTGCCCGAAGGGAGCCCCCGAGCAGGGTCGCTCGCTCGGTCATGCCGACGAGGCCATACGCTGAGGGCCTGGGTGCCGGCGTCCTTCCATCACCGTCGTCGGAGACCGTCAGTCGCACCTGTTCACCCTCGTCTGTGACGTGGACGGTGATCCGGGTCGCATGAGGGGCATGCCGGATCGCGTTCGTGACCGATTCCTGGGCAAGCCGGTAGAGCGCTCTTCCGACGGACCGGGGGAGATCGGCGAAATCGCCTGAGAGCTGCACGTCAACACGCGGCCAGCCATCGACTTGGCGGGCCAGCCGCTCGATGTCGCCGACACCCGGTTGCGGAGCGAAGTCGGGCTCCGCCCCGTCGCGCAGGCCGCCGACCATGGCGCGCATCTCCTCGAGCGTCCGCGAGGCCGCCTCCTCGATGGTCGCGAGCACGGCCAGAGCACGGGCGGGGTCCGATGCCGCCAGGGCACGGCCTGCCTGAGCCTGGACGGCGATCGCCGAGACGTGGTGGCCGACGGAATCGTGGAGCTCGCGGGCGAGCTCGTTGCGCTGACGGAGCCTTGCCTGCTCGACGTCGCGGACGCGTACGGTGGCCTGGAAACGGATCGCCGCACCGAACGCGGCGGAGGACAGGAAGAACCCGTAGTCGGCCACCATCTCGCCAGCGCCGGTTGGATCGGCGACGTGCGTGATGACGAGCCAGGCCAGGATGACGCCCAGGCCGATCACGGCTTCGCGACCTGAGCCCCAACGAAACAGCGCGTAGGGCAGCACGAGCGACGCCGCGATGGTCGACAGGGCCGTCCCGTCAACCGCGAGGATCCTCGCGACGTCGAACGCGATCAGCGTGCCGAAGGCGACTGCGACAGCGGTCAGGGGATGGGTGCGTCGCCAGAGCAAGGAGACGGCGACGACGAGGCTGACGGTGAGCACGAGCGGGCGCGACGCGATGTTGGCTTCCGGCCAGGTCGCCCACCATGGGTCCTCGCGAAGCATCGTCTCCAGGACCGACCACGCCGCGAGGACGGCGAGGAGCGCCCAGTCCCGCCACACCCGGACGGGGGGATCCTGAGGCCTGGATTCGGCCCAGAGCGCTCGGAGAGCTTCTCGCACCAGTCCCACAGCGTAGGAGAACCAGCACTGTTCCGGATCGGCCGAAAGAACGAAACGCGCGCCGTCCTCGCGGCCAGTTCAACTCGAGCCTGCCGACCGATGTGCCCGCCGGCCGACGCCGTCATCGTGGTGTCAATGCCGATCAACGCCTCCAGCCGCCGCCCCGCGCGCACCACGATGCAGGCGATCGTCCAGCACGCTTACGGGTCGACCGACGTCCTGCGACACCAAGACGTCGACCCGTCGACACCCGGGCGGTGCGAGGTGCGCGCCCGCATGCACGCAGCCTCCATCGACCAAGAAGACTGGTTCGTCACCACCGGCCGCCCACAACTTCGGCGGGTAGGGGCACTCATCGGCGAGCGCGGCGACCTGCCGCTCTTCGGCGAGGTCGGCGAACTTCCGAACCTCCTCCCGGGCGAGCACCGCGGCCTCCTCGGCTGTCTTGAACGAGACGGTCTTCTCCTGGAAGGCGAAACCGTTGATGTAGGCGTCGAGCACACAGTAGGCCTGGATCGTCACCTCGCCCAATGCACGAGAACCTGAAGGAGACCCCATGAACGCGCTCACCCGTTTCGTGCTCGACCACAAGCGACTCGTGCTCGGGTTCTGGCTCGCCGTGACGATCGCCGCCTTTGCTGCGATCGGACCGGCAGGCAGCTCGTTGTCACAGCAGTTCGACATCCCCGGACGCGAGGGCTTCGAGACGAACAGTGAGCTCGCCGCCATCTACGGCGCCGGCGGTGACGTCGCACCGATCGTGCCCGTGGTGACGCTCCCAGAGGGGAAGACAGTTGATTCGCCGGGCGTGCGTGCGGAGCTCGATGCGGCGCTGTCGAAGGTAGAAGCGGCGCTGCCGGAGTCGATCAGCGCCTCATTTGCCTCGACCGGCGACCGGGCGTTCGTCTCCGACGATGGCCGAACCACCTTCGCGCTCGTCTACATCCCGGCCAAGGGCGGCGTCGACCCGGGGCTGGAGGAGGCCCGTTCGGCGCAGGCCGCGCTCGACGGCGTCACCGTCGGCGGATCCCCGGTCGAGGTGACCGGGCTCGACGCGCTCCGGGCCTCCGCCGGGGATATCGAGGGGGCTGGCGCCGGCGTCGTGCTGGGGACGCTGCTGGCGGCGCTGGGCGCGCTGCTCGTCCTCGCCTTCGTCTTCCGCTCGTTCATGGCTCTTGTGCCGCTCTTGATGGCGCTGGTTGCGATCCCGACGACGTTCCTGCTGGTCTGGCCGCTCGCGAGCGTGACCGACGTCTCGGTGATCGTCCAGTTCCTCGTCGGGCTGATCGGGCTCGGGATTGCGATCGACTACGCGCTCCTCGTCGTCGTCCGCTGGCGCGAGGAACGGCAGCAGCCGGGCGTCTCCAACGAGATGGCGGTGCGGAACGCGATGCAGCACGCCGGTACCGCCGTCGTCTTCAGCGGTACGACCGTGGCGATCTCGTTGCTCGCGCTGCTCGCGCTGCCCGTGCCGTTCATGCGCAGCATCGGCGTCGCCGGGCTGATGATCGCGCTGGTCAGTGTCGCGGTGGCTGTCACGTTGCTGCCGGTCGTGTTGGCGACGATCGGGCCACGGGTCGACTGGCCGCGGAACCGACGCGACGCGCAGGCGAGTCGTGGCTGGTCTGCCTGGGCGCGTCTGATCGTGCGCTACCGCTGGCCCGCAGCCGTCACCTCGACCGCCGTGCTGGTGGCGCTGGTGGTAGCGGCTGCGAATATCCAGCTCGGGAACCCACTCGCCGCGTCGCTCTCGAAGGAGGGACCTGCTCGCTCGGGCCTCGAGAATCTGGAGGACTCCGGGATCGGCACCGGGCCGCTCTCGCCCTTCGACGCGCTCGTTCGCTCAGGCGACCCCGGCGCTGTCGCGCAGGCATTCGCACAGGTCGACGGTGTCCGCAGCGCCGCAGCGCCGGTCGAGTGGCGGCGAGACGGGACGGCGATCGTCGTTGTGTTCCCGACTGCGGATGGGAACTCGCCGGCGGGCCGAGAGACGCTCGACCGCCTGCGCGCAGACGCGGAGGCGCTACCGGCCGAGGTGACGATCGGTGGGGAGGCGGCGCAGGGCGCGGACTTCCTCGAGGCCGTCTACGGCAGTTTCCCGTTGATGGTCGCGCTGATCTCGATCCTCACCTTCATTCTGCTCGCGCGCGCGTTCCGCTCGCTGGTCCTGCCGCTGAAGGCCGTCCTCCTGAACCTGCTCTCCGTCGCAGCCGCCTGGGGGCTGATCGTGCTCGTCTACCAGAAGGGCTTCGGCTCCGAAACGATCTGGGGGATCGAGGCGACGCAGGCGATCAACGTCGAGCTGCCGGTCGTCATCTTCGCCTTCCTGTTCGGCATCTCGATGGACTATGAGGTCTTCATCATCAGCCGGATGCGGGAGGCGTACGACCGCACCGGCTCCACCGAAACCGCCATCGTCGAGGGGATCGGACGCACCGGCCGCCTCGTCACGAGCGCGGCGCTGATCCTCTTCCTCGCGTTCGTTGCCTTCGCACTCCAGCCCGGCACTGAGGTCAAGATCTTCGCCACTGCGCTCGGCGCCGGCATCCTGATCGACGCCACCATCATCCGCGGCGTCCTCGCGCCGGCCGCCGTCGCGCTCTTCGGCCGCTGGAACTGGTGGCTGCCGGACTGGGCCGCACGCCTCCTCCGCGTCGAGCCGTCGCCCATGCAGCCGGAGGAGACTCCCACGTCCGTTCCGCAGCCGGTATAGGTCTACCAGCTACTAGCTGAGAGGGGGACTCCGCGCCCTCTCACCTTCGAGCCCGCCTACGCGCTTCCACCCATTCGCGGGCTAGGCCGGCTCTGCTCGGCGATCGAGTCCCTCCTGATCAAGGAGGTGCTCTTCGCTATCAAACTAGGCAACAGAAGTAGTCGATTTGCAGGGATTTCAAGCCCTCTGACGGACTCGAACCGTCGACCCCCTCCTTACCATCGAGCGACGAGGTGGGACGCGAGGGTAAGCGCGGGTCACGGCCACCGCGAAAGCGCCGGAAACCCGGGGAATCGCCGAAGAACGAGTGACCGCGGAAGCCAACGAAGGGAACACTGAGGGAACAGCAGTACGGAGGCGGCGGCTAGGTAGCTCAGGGAACGCTACGAGCGAGTGCGGACGGTGGGAGAGCCAAGGAACGCCCTTCGATCGACTCGCTGGTTAGAGGACCTGGCTACCTGGAGCGGCGGCCCGGTCCGGGCACGAACTCGACCTCTTCGAGGCGCAGATGGTCACTGCGCTTCGGGACAAGCGCGGCGATCACGGGCTTCTTGTCGCTCTTTGTGCGCGCGAGCATCGGCGGCTTCTCGCTGCAGTAATCGTCGCCCCATTGCCGCAGGGCGACGAGCGCGACGTGAAGGTCGCGGCCCTTTCGGGTCAGGTGGTACTCGTACCGCTCCGGCCGTTCCTGATAGGGAACCCGTTCGAGGATTCCTTCGTCGACCAGCCAGCGAAGACGGTCGGCGAGAACCTTGCGCGCGATCCCGAGATTTCGATGGAACTCGTCGAAGCGACGCAGTCCCAGCAGAGCGTCCCGAATGATCAGTAGCGTCCAGCGCTCACCGACCACCTCGAGGGCGTGTGCGATCGAACAGTCCTGGCCTTCGTAGGTGCGCTTGAGCATCCATCCAGGATACCGGGTCAGTCTTGTGAAGTAACTGACGGACTGGTAAGGTCGGTTCCTTCAAGGAACCATCGTGGGTTCCGAAGGAGCGCAGAGGAATGAAGCGCGTCGTGGTTGGTCGCTACGGTGGCCCCGAGGTCTTGCAGGTGGTCGAGGAGGACGATCCCAGACCGGGTCCGGGGGAGGTGCGCGTCCGGGTTCTCGCCGCCGGTGTGTCGTTCAGCGATGCCCTGCTGCGCGCCGGTATCTATCTCGGCGGCCCGAAGCCGCCCTTCACGCCCGGCTACGAGCTTGTCGGCGTCGTCGAGGAGCTCGGCCCGGGCTGCTTGAGGCTGCGGGAGGGAGATCGTGTCGCCGCGCTGACGGTGTGGGGCGCGGATGCGGAGCGTGTCTGTGTGCCGGAGAGGTACGCAGTCGAGGTGCCCGAGGACCTCGATCCGGCGGAGGTCGTGAGCCTCGTCCTCCCCTACACGACCGCCTACCAGCTGCTTCACCGCGTGGCGAGGGCGAAGAGCGGGGAGACGGTGCTGGCGCACGGCGCGGCCGGCAGGGTGGGCACGGCGGTCCTCGAGCTCGGAGCGCTGGCCGGGCTTCGCCTCTACGGGACAGCGTCAGCTCGCGACGGCGCTGCCGTCGAGAAGCTCGGGGCGGTCGCGATCGACTACCGCAACGAGGATTTCTTGGCGCGGGTGCGCGGGCTCCCCGGGAGAGGGGTGGATGTTGTGCTCGACGGGCTCGGTGGCGCGATGTCGATTCGCTCCTTCCGCTCCGTGCGGCCCGGCGGCAGGCTCGTCGTGTTCGGCTACTCCTCGGCGCTCACGCAGGGGCGCAGGAGCCGGCGAGCGTGGATCAAGTGGAACGCGCAGACCGGGAGCGTCTTTCTCTGGGGCCTGCTCTCGCCCCGCCGGCGGGTCCACGGCTACCGGATCGACAAGCTGCGCAACCGCCACCCGGAGTGGTTCCGGGAGGACTTCCTCGCGCTGCTCGAGCTGCTTCGTCGCGGCGAGATCCACCCGGTCGTGTCCCAGCGCCTGCCACTCACCGAAGTGCGCCGAGCGCACGAACTGCTGGAGAACTCGGCGGCGACGGGAAAGCTCGTGCTCGTCCCATAACAAGGACCGCGTGCGGAGTCTTCCGCAGGCGGCAAAAGGAGAGACTGTGACCGTAAGCACTACATCTGAGGAGCAAGAAACGGGAGGCGGCGTGATGACGTCGTACAAGGACGCACCGACCCGCACCGTCTCCGCTGGCGGTGTGGATTTCGCCTACCGCGAGCTCGGGCCGAAGGCCGGTGTCCCCGTCATCTTCCTCGTGCACCTCGCTGGGAACCTCGACAACTGGGACCCGCGGGTGGTCGACGGGATCGCCGCAGAGCACCGGGTCATCACCTTCGACAACCGCGGCGTCGGTGCCTCCACTGGCAAGACGCCGGACACCATCGAGGCGATGGCCAAGGACGCCGTCACGTTCATCCGCGCGCTCGGTTTCGACCAGGTCGATCTGCACGGATTCTCGATGGGCGGCATGATCGCCCAGGTGATCGCCCGGGACGAGCCGGAGCTCGTCCGCAAGCTGATCCTCACGGGCACCGGCCCGGCCGGTGGCAAGGGCATGAAGGAGGTCGTGTGGGTCGCGCAACTCGACACCCTCCGCGGCCTGCTGAGTCGCCAGGACCCGAAGCAGTTCCTCTTCTTCACCCGGACCGCGAACGGCAAGCGTGAAGGCAAGGCGTTTCTGGCTCGACTCCAGGAGCGCACGCTCGACCGCGACACGCCGACCTCGGTCAGCTCGTACTTCGCGCAACTTAAGGCCTGCCGCCGCTGGGGCAAGGAGGAGCCTCACGACCTCTCACTCATCCGCCACCCCGTACTCCTCGCGAACGGCGATAACGACCGGATGTTGCCGACGCCGAACACACTCGACATGGCCCGCCGTTTGCCGAACAACGAGTTGGTGATCTACCCGGACGCCGGTCACGGCGGAATCTTCCAGTTCCACGAGCAGTTCGTCGAGAAGGCTCTCGAGTTCCTCGCGAGCTAGAGCTTGAGAACGCGCAGGGCGGTCCACAGCCAGCCGGGTAGCCCGCCGCACTGGCGCGGGCTCCCCGGCTGCCGGCACGAGAGCAGCGCGTGTTCCCTCAGGTTTCCCTTCGAAACGGCCAGGACAGCCTTGAGCGGCAAGAACACCTGCAAATCGCCTACGCCCTGACCCCCTCCATAATCACAACCTGGGTCGCGCCCAAACAGGCAACGAGACAGCGTGATTTTGCAGGGATTTCAAGCCCTCTTCCGGACTCGAACCGGAGACCCCCTCCTTACCATCGAGCAACGAGGCGGGAACCGCGGGCAAGGCCGGGAAGCCGCGGGCAAGAAAGCCGCGCAAGACGAAGGAATCGTCCGAAGAGGCGATCGCGCGTGCCCGCCGGTGCCCGGCCTGGTGTTCCCTCAGTGTTCCCTTCGCGGATGGTCGTCTGCTCGCTCAGACGGGAAGGCCAGATCAGCGTGGTCTTCTATGCGCTCCCACGCTTTCAGCCACCATTGCTCGAGCAGCGCCTCGCGTTGGAACGGGTCGTCGGCGACCGTCTAGCCGGCTGCATCCTCGTCTGCAGCGTCGAAGATGATCAGTCCGCCGGAGCGGTCGCTGAACGGGCGTGCGCGCGTTCCGCGGTATCTCGAACCGTCTCTAGCAGGGCGTGTACGAGGACATGCGCTCCGGAGCCGACGCCGAACGTCCAATAGCGGCGGAACCAGTGGCGCGCGTGCTCGTCGGTGGTTGCGGTGCGCATGAGCCCGGAGAGCAACGACCTGCGGTCCGGGAGCGTGCGGACGGAGAGGTCATAGATGGTCTTGGCGTAGCCGGGTTCATCGAAGTCGGTAAAGCTGGCTGGGCTGACTTGGGCGTACTGGATCACCGGCCGCCAGAACTTGCCCACGAGGCCGAGCGCGATCTCCTCGCCCGGTCGTTCACCGAGCAGGATCCAGCCGCCCTGCTCGGGCTGCATCTGGGCGAGCTCGCGAAGGCGCATCGACTCGGGCGCGCGAGGAGGACGCTCGCCGTGCAGCAGATGGCTGACGATCTCGGGAAGCATGCGCAGCGCCCCGAGCACGCCCGCGAGTGGCACGCGCTTTCCGACATCGAGCAGGTCAACGTCCATTAGCGCTTCCCAGACGACCTGCGGCTCGGCATCGACGACGGTCGCGACTTCGTCGGAAACGTCGTAGACGGGGAGGAAGTCGTCGGCGAACACTGTGGAGAGGGTAGCGCTCAGCGGCCTCCAGACACTGCTCGAGACACGCCGGTAGCTCGCGAGCTTCGAGTAGGAGACCTAGCGGCCCCCACCAAGGGCGCTCGACGACAACCGAACGAAAGCGGAAGGGAGAACGAGTCCATGCCGATCTTCGCCTAAGCTCTTCGCCCGCGCCCGACAGTCCCGATGGCTTGCTTGAAAGCTGAGCAGTTCTACGAGGCGCCAGGCTCGGGTATCGATCGCGGCCGAGCCTTCTCGTCGAGTTGCCGGTTCGCCAGCACGATGCCGGCGTGCCAGCCGGGCGCGCGTCCGTCGCGCGGGAGGCGAACCGAGTCGACGTCGAGGTCGCTGCGCGCGATCAGCCAGGAGATGAACGAGTTCGAGTTCCACATCTCCCCGGTCCGTCGTTCGTCGCGGCCCCAGACCGGCGTGGGCATTTCCGGCACCAGTTCGAGCAGCCGCCGTGCCTGTTCGATGTCCTCGCTCAGGCGCTGCGGGCTCTCGACCGCCTCGCCAACGTCAGGGATGACGCCGTCGCGCCAGCGACGGACCTCGTAGCGGAAGAGCCGGAAGCGGCCGGCTGCGCGGATGCCGACCGGGCCTTCGGCGACGACCCCTCGCTCTCCGCTTGTGCCCCATGCCGGCGCCTGCTCGATCACGAACCGGCCCTCGGGCACACGTACTTCGAGTGCCGAGTGGTAGAGATCGGCGCGGTGCCGATGCTGCAGACGCGCGGCAATCGCTTCGAACACGAGCCCGTTCAAGCGCACTGAGTGCCCGCCGGCGCCGAGCGGCAGCCAGTAGAGGTCAATGGCCGACATCGCCTACAAGCAGTACCCGCGAGGCGCCGATACGAGCGAGGTCATCGCCCTCGTAACAGGCTGTGCCGCCCGTGCCAGGTGATGGCTGCGTGGTTCGTCTTACGGCCGCCGGGTTTGTCGCCCTTGCTAATGGTGCTGTTGCCAGTCCCGCTTGGCTTCTTCCTCTAACCGTTCCAGTCGTGTGTAGTAGTCCGGGAACTCGTTGAGGTGGGCGAGCGCGATCTTGGCTGTGATGTGAGGGTTGTCGTCGGTGACGTTGGTGTGCGGGTCGTGCAGGCCGTGCTCGAGTTCGACGTTCATCCCGATCCGGAACTGATCGACGTCGAAGGGCGCGCGCGACCAGTCGATTCCGGTCTCCTCGCCGAACCGACGGGCCTCCTCCGCGGTGAACTCGTGCCGTGGTTCAGACATCGGTCGGTTCATTTTGTTCGGCGGCGAGCCGCTCGGCTCGCTGGCTGATGCCGTGCAGCATCTTGCGTTCCATGATGAGTGAGCCGGGCTCCATCGGGATCATCCCAAGTTTGTCCTTCAGCTTGGGCAGCCGGAAGCGGTTGCGGCTTATCAGGCGCGTGCGTCCGTCCTGGTCCTCGAGCACGAATGTCCAGACCCAGTTGCCGTCCGCAGACTGCATCACGAGCGCGTGTTCGGGTTCGACGATTTTGAAGCTCATCTTGTTCGTGCCGAAGCCGAACCCGTCACCGACTTGGGGGTGCTGGTAGTCGGGTAGGACGCGGTCGGCGCTGTGCATGTTGAGGCCGAGCAGGTTCTCGATCCAGTCGTAGGTGTAGGCGCCGCCGCGAGGAGAGGGCCCCATCTGGGCGATCCACGGCCATACAGCCGCAGGCGGTGCGTCGATCGTGATCGCCCGCGTGGCGACGCCGTCGGCGTTTTCGAGTAGTTCGTCGCCCGGCAGACGCGCTGCAGCCTCTTCGGCGCTCGCGCCCCAGGTCAGGAGCGGCTTCCGTAGGAACTTCCAGTAGAGCCAAGCGGCGCCGCTTGCGGCCGCGGCGCCTGCGAGCGTCTTATGTCTCATTCTTGTACCCCTTATCGGCAGCTCATCGTCGGCGGCGTCGTGCTCGCACAGCACGGTCCCGTCAGACGCGCGCAGATGGCTCACGGCACACACCCTACCCAGGCCGCGTCACGAACCTCCCCCCGGATCACATGCGACCTGAGTGACACCCCCGACGCCACCACAGGATCCACGAAGGCCGCGAATTGCGTGAAAAATCAACAGCCGGCGGCCGGTGAATCGGGACAGAGGGGGTCAAGCCGGTTCGGATCCGCTTCAACAAGCCGAATTCGGTGCGCCGATGCGCCCAACGAGGGAACACCAGATAGTGCCCGCGCGTGACAGGCGTTTACCCATTGGACAAACTAATCGTGAGCTTTGCAGGCATTTCCGCGAAGCCCTCTGACGGACTCGAACCGTCGACCCCCTCCTTACCATGGAGGTGCTCTACCAACTGAGCTAAGAGGGCGTGAAGAAACATGGTAGAGCACGCCTTGTTTAGGGTGAGTGCTCGGCGGTAACCTCTGCACCATGCTTAGGAAACTGCTCTGGTCCGGCCTCTATGCGGGGCTCGCCGCCGCCGCCACCATGGGTGCGCGGCGCGTTGCGTCGAAGATCTGGCGCGTCGCCACGGGCGAGGCCCCGCCCGCGAAGAAATGACCAAGGGCGATCGCATCGTCGAGCGCGGCTCGGAACGCCTGCGCGACCTTTCCAGCAAGGCTGCGGCCAAGGGCGGCATAGCCGAGAAGCTCGCGCAGCCGCTTGCCGATGACTCCGCCTTCATCCGGAAATTGAAGCCGAGTCTTATTGCCGCGCGCGCGCGAGGGGAGGCGCCCGCGGACCTCGAGCCGGGCACGGACGCCATCGCTCCGACCGGCCCGCAGCTCGGCAGGCGGCGGAAGCGAAAGACGGGAGCGAATCCGTTCATCGTCGTCGGCGCGGCTCTCGCTCTCGGCGTCACGCTCGCCAAGCTGATCGACTGGAGGGGACATGCCCACCCACGAGGCTGAGCGCATGGGAGTCGCTCCCGCCGCCAAGCAGGTCGCCGAGCACGCGAGCGCGCTGGCGCGACTCGAGATGGAGCTGGCCGGCCTGGAGCTGAAGGGGAAGGTCGCTAGCCTCGGGCTCGGCGTCGGACTCCTGATCGGCGCCGCCGTGTTCGGGCTGTTCGCAATCGGCTTCGGCCTCGCGACGATCGCCGCCGCCCTTTCGATCGTGCTCGACACCTGGCTTGCGCTCCTGATCGTTTTCGGGTCTTTGCTCTTCGTTGTGGGCATCCTCGCCCTCGTCGGCCGCAGTCGGGTGCGCAAGGGCGCGCCGCCCGTTCCGGAGCTGGCCATCCAGGAGGCCAAGCTGACAACCACTGCACTGAAAGGCAATGGGCACTCGTAACGGTCGCAGCGCCGAGGATGTCCGCCGCGACATCGCCGCCGAGCGGGACCAGCTCGCCTCGGCTGTCGATGATCTTCGGAGTGGGCTCGGCGAGGCCACGGACGTCGCCGGCAAGCTCCGTGCGAACCTTCCTGTCGCAGCGGCCGGAGCGATGAGCGCGGGCTTCGTCCTCGCCGGAGGCATCGGCGCGACGATGCGCTACGTCGCCCGCAGGGGCCGGGAGGGCGACGAGAAAGTTCGCTTTGGCTCGTTCAAGCTGATCGACCGCCGCTAACCGCCGAAGCGCAGTCGGCACCGCTCGTCGTGAACGGGAGCCTCGTTACAATGCGCCGGCCCGGGGGAGTTCCCGAGTGGCCAAAGGGGACGGGCTGTAAACCCGTTGGCTCAGCCTTCGAAGGTTCGAATCCTTCCTCCCCCACTAGAGGCCTGAGGTGAAGTTCGGCCGGGCCGGATGACACCCTAGACACGGCGCTGGATCAGCACGGCCGCTCACCGCTTGTAGCAGTGACGCGCCGCGACCGGCCGCGGGGCCCAGCTTGGCGTGGAGCGCCCCCGGCGGCGGCCGAATTTCACATCAACCCTCATCTCTGTGTGACGCCCGAGCGCCTGACCGACTCGGTCGAGGGACAAATCTGCTTAAACTAAAGGCGGCCGTCGGAACAGCCGATGAGCGGGTTGGCCCTCATGGACCTCAATTCCCTGCTCTCACACGTGATCGAGATCGGAGGTAGCGACCTCCATCTCAAGATCGATTCGGTGCCGATGGCGCGGGTCGACGGCACGCTGACGCCCATCATCGGCGAGGGGCCGCTCACCGACGAGGTGCTCGAGCGCTTCCTGCTTCAGGTCAGCGAGCGCACTCCGGCCAAGCGGGAGCAATTCTACGAGTCGGGGACCTCGACACGGCCTACCTCGCGGACGACGTTGGGCGCTTCCGCGTCAACGGGTTCCGCCAGCGCGGCTCGATCTCATTCGCCTTCCGTTTCGTGCCGGCCGAGGTCCCGAACTTCGAGAAGCTCGGCCTCCCGGTCGGAGTCAGGAAGCTCGCCGGAGAGAACCGCGGACTCGTCCTCGTGACCGGCGCGACCGGCTCAGGGAAGTCGATGACGCTCGCGGCCATGGTCAACGAGATCAACCGG
>CAVTTI010000017.1:0-97215 GCA_963737615.1 uncultured Actinomycetes bacterium
TGAGCATTACGACGTGAGCGAACGTGCGCTGAGCGTCCCGCGCAGGCGGCGGCCGAAGCTCAGCTGGCGACCGAGCTCGCGGCGCAGGAGCCTGAGCTCGCGGCGGGCTCGGCGAATCGCAGGCCCCGACTCCGTCGGCGGCCCGAACCGGGCCTCCGAAAGGCTGTGGACGTACGGGTCCGAGTTGACGGCGAATTCCGTCTCGACCAGCTCACCGAGATCGGACAGGGTCAGGCTCGGGGGCGCGTCGACACCCTGGTCGGCCAGATAGCCGACGAGGTCGCTGCGACACGCCGACGCGATCCGACGCGGATCCCTCGAAGCGAAGCGAAGCTGACGCCGCCCCGTCTTGGCGGCCACCAGCAGGAGCGCCCCGCCGCCCACAAGCAGGCCGACGAGCCGGAGCAGGGCCGCTCCGCCTCCGTCGCCGCTCTCGTCTGTCGTCGCGTTCGGGTCGCCACCACGGGAGCCGGGGTGATCGCGCCGATCTCGTTCCGCCGGACCCGCAGCGTTCCGCCGCTGTTATCCGCCGTGAGGGTCTCGTAGTACCCGGCTGCGATGGCCGCGAAGGCGCCTGGAAGCCCCGCTATCGCTCCATCCGGTCCGTTGAATGCAGCCGCGGTCGCGGAATATTCTGCGTCAAGGTTCCCCCGCCCCGGAGTCGGGTCGAACGCCAACCAACCGCGGCCAGGGAAGTAGACCTCGACCCAGGTATGCGCGTTGTGGTCGGTGACGGTCCATTCGTGCCGGTCTGCATCCCAGCGGCCGCTCGTGAAGCCCGCCGCAACCCGCGCCGGTACGCCCACGAACCGGAGCATGAGCGCCATGGCGCCCGCGTAGTGCTGGCAGTACCCGCGCTTGTCCTTCAGGAAGGCGACCAGCGGGGGCTCCCCGAACGGCGCGTCCGGCGGAGTCTCGTCGTACGTGAACCCGCCTCCGTCTCTGAACCACGCCTCCAGTACCGCCGCGGCGGCGTACGGCGTTCCGGATTCCTTCGTCAGCGCGACGGCGGTCTGGTACAGACCGCGGTGGGCCAGCAGAAAGGAGTCGTTCGTAGTGGCAAAGAGGTTGTTCATGATGCGCTCCCGCTCGGCCGCGCCAAACTTCGGCACCTGGATCCCGGAGAGGGGCTCGAAGTATCGCGAGTCGAGCTCACCGGGATATGCCGTCCCTGCCTCCGCCAGTTGGCTTGGCGTGACCTTCGGCACATAGCTCCAGACGGAGTACTTCTGGCCCTGGCGCAGGGTCTGCTCGAGGGTCACCATGCCGCTCGGCCCCGTCTGGTAGTCGGAGCTCGTCCCCGGACGCCATCGCACGGGCTGTGCCGATGCGATCAGATGGTTGTCGCGGAGCGCCTGGATCGAGATCTCTTGCTCAACCCAGTTCGCCTTTCTCCTCCAGGCGCCCGGAAGGAGCGGATCGTCGCTCCCGACGTCGATCTCGTCCCGGGACGGTTTGGGCTCGCTCAGGTCGCCCGTCTCGTTCCAGGTCCCGCCGTTGTAGTCCTCGAGCACCGTCGCACGCCAGTAGAGCGGGCGCCGGGGCCCATCGACTTGGACCCGCATGACAACCGTCTTCTTCTTCGGAAAGCGGAGCCCGTCGTAGTTCGACGTCCACACGTAGGAGACGCTGACCGCCTTGTCAGGCCGGTCGTAGAGATCCCACTGCTGCCAGCGGAGGAATGCACCCTTCGCGACGGCCTCCGTCGAAGACGCACCCACGGCGGCGAGGACGAGCAGGCCGCCGACGACCAGGGCGGGAGCGAGCCCGCGGAGGGCCCTGCCGCGAGCCCGGAAGAGAAAGAGGATGAAGAGCATGCCGGCGAGTGCGAGTGCTCCGGCGAAGAGCGGGTTGTCGCCTGGAAGAAGGGTCGCCGGCCACCCCACGCCGACAAGGAGCGCGAGCCCGGCTGCGACCGGGCGCTTGGCAGCGGCCAGCATCCCCACGAGCGCCGTGAAGCCGAAGACGGCGATCACAACGAGGCCGTGCATGGTCGGGTAGTCCACGCGGTCGAACGGGAGGGTGGCGTCGTAGAAGTCCTGCATCCCGTCCCGCGCTGAGCCCAGGACCGGCCCGAAGAAATCATGGCCGCTCCCCAGCCGGGCTTCGAGCGGCGAGACCTCCCAGGCGACTCCAGCAGCAAAGATCGCTGCGAGCACGAGGACTCCGGCGACCACCGCCCGCCGCCGTCCCAGTGCCACCGCGAGTGTCGGCAGAAGCGCGAGTCCGATCACGGCGAGGACGGCGCCCCGCGGCACCCCGCGCTGCTCGAGCCTGAACCAGCTCACCGTGGTGAGGGCCGCGGCGAGAGCGAACGCGGTAAGTGCCCTAGCCAACGGAGACTCCCGCCCTTGCCGTCCCGGAGAGCTTCTCCGCGAGATCATCGCCACGACGCAGGACCGCCACCGCGATGCCCGCGCGCTCGAGGCGGATTAGTTGGCCGCTCGCATCGTGATCCGGGCGGTTCGGCTCGGCGCCGAAGCTCCGCGGGTCGACGTAGACGATCGTGGCCGGGTGGTGTGCGCCCGCACGTTGCAGGAGCTGCTCGATCAGCTTTGGTGAGAGGGAAGCCGTCACGACCGTGAGCTCGAGCGCCCGGGCGGCCGCGCCTGCTTCGTCCGCGACGAGCGTCGAGGCGGCGAGATGACCGTCCGGCTCGACCGCAGCCAGGATCTCGAGCGCCAGGTGCCAGTCACCTTCGAAGGAGTGCACCCGCTGGTAGCACGGGGTGCGCGCGTTCACGATGAGCGAGGAGCGGCGCGCCCGCTTTGCCTGCGCGAGCAGGATCGAGCCCGCGGCGCGGACCTGGAGCTCGAACGTGGAATCCGGCGGGCTTCCGACCACCACGCCGCCGTCCGCATCGAGGAGCACGGCGGTCTCGTCGCGCGGCGCATCCTCGAGCTCCTTGACCATGAGCTGTCCGCGCCGTGCAGTCGAGGGCCAGTGGACCCGGCGGAGCGACTCACCCTGCTCGTAGTCGCGGACAGAGTGGAGCTCGAACCCCGTCGTTCGGCGCATGAGCAGCCGCCGGCCGCCCGGCGTGCGGGAGCCCGCGTCGGAGAAGAGGCTCTCGAGCTCGGCAAGGCGGGGGTAGACGAGGAGCGACTCACGCCTCGGAAGCGCCTCCTCGATCCGCTCGAGGCCGAAGGGGTCCTCGATCACAACCTCGGCCGACTCGATCGGGTAGCGCCCTCTCGGAACGTCGTGGAGGACGTAGCCGCCGCGCAGACGCCCCCCATGGCGGGTCAGCACGGTCTCCCGCACGCCGATCCTCGCGATCCGCTCCGTTACGACGAGGCTACTGGTCGGAAAGCGGCCCTCGACCTCGAGCTCCAGCTGAACGGGCACGTCGTCGCCGGCCACGTGGTCACCACGGCCGAGCGACCGGCGGAGCGTCATCGGCTTTCGAAGGAGTCGCACCCAGAGGGCGGCTCCCCCGACGGCGAGCACGAGTCCGACCGCGACCGGATAGAGCGGCTCCGAGCCGAAGCCCCACGCGACGAGGTACGTCAGGCCGCCGAATGCGAGGATCCAGCGGCCGCGATCGGTCAGCATCGCGAGCCTAAACCGGGACGGGAGTCCGCTCGACGAGGTCGCGGACGAGGTCCACGCCGTCCAGGCCGGCGGAGCGAGCCTCTGGAGCAAGGATGAGCCGGTGGGCGAGGACGGACGGGGCGATTCCCTTCACGTCCTCGGGGACGACGTAGTCGCGCCCAACTGCCAGGGCGCGCGCCTTGGCTACCCGGAGCAGGTTGATGCCGGCCCGGGGGCTCGCGCCCAGGTGGAGCCGGCTGTCTCCGCGGGTCTGGCGTAGGAGCGTGACCACGTAGCGGTTGACGCTCTCCTCGACGAAAACGCGCCGCGAGTCCTGGATCGCCGCGATCACGTCCTCGGCGCTTGCCACGGGAGTCAACGACTCGAGCGGATCCTCGGTGGTCTGCTCGTTCAGCATCCGCGCTTCGGCCGCGAGCGGCGGGTAGCCGATCGCGATGCGCATCGTGAAGCGATCGAGCTGCGCCTCCGGTAGCGGATACGTGCCCTCGTACTCGATCGGGTTCTGGGTTGCCATGACCATGAAGGGCGGCGCGAGCCCGTATGAGTGACCGTCGACGGTCACCTGGCCCTCCTGCATGCACTCGAGAAGCGCAGCCTGGGTCTTCGGCGACGTGCGATTGATCTCGTCCACTAGGAGCACATTCGCAAACACCGGGCCCGGGCGGAACTCGAACTCGTTCGACCGCTGATCGAAGACGTTCACGCCCGTCACGTCCGACGGCAGGAGGTCAGGAGTGAACTGCATCCTCGAGAACGAGAGGTCGACGGAGCGTGCCAGCGCCTTGGCAAGAGTCGTCTTCCCGACCCCCGGAAGATCTTCGATGATCAGGTGACCCTCGCTGAAGAGACACAGCACGGCGAGATCGAGCGTCTCGTCCGGCGCGTGCATGACGCGGCGCAAGTTCTCGGTGATGCGCCTGGCCAGGTCGGCCGAGCGCGTCGCCTGAACCGGTTCCCTGACCCCCGCCACCTGCTCTTCCATCAGTCTCCTCTCAGGAGCGTCGCGACCTCGTCGAGGATAGCCGCGGCGACCTCCGGTTTGGATCGCTTGCCCACCTTACGCTCGCCTCGGTCCGACACGAGGACGACTTCGTTGTCCTCGGCGTCGAAGCCGATGTCCGACCGGGATACGTCGTTAAAGACGAAAAAGTTCCCTCCTTTGACTGCGAGCTTCTCGCGGGCCCTTGCGAGGCCGCCCTCGCCCTCGTCGGCTGCGAAGCCGACGAGCACCTGCCCGTTGGTGCGGCGTCGCGCGAGCTCTGCGAGAACGTCGTCCGTCGGGTCGAGTGTGATCGTCCACGGCTCCTTGCTCTTCGGACGCTTGCCACCAATCGGTTCACGCGGCGTGTAATCCGCCACGGCTGCCGCCATCAGGACAACGTCCGCATCGGCCCGCGCCAGGGTTTCCCGGGCGAGGTCGGCGGCAGTCGGCGCCTCCACCACTTCGATACCGGCCGGGGGCACGGCGGATCCGTTCGCGAGGAGGAGAGTCACGTCGGCGCCCCGGCGCCTCGCCTCTTCGGCGAGGGCGATCCCCATCCGGCCGGAAGAGCGATTGCCGAGGAAACGGACCGAGTCAAGCGGCTCGCGGGTTCCGCCGGCTGTGACGAGGACACGCTTGCCGGCGAGCTCGCCTGCGCTGCTCGGGGCTGGCGTACCCGAGACCTCGCGGATGCGCTCCAGGATGGCGGCCGGCTCGGCCATCCGACCGGAACCCGATTCTCCCTCGGCCAGCTCGCCCGACTCAGGCCCCACGAGCTCGACGCCGCGTTCCCGAAGCGTGGCCAGGTTGGCCTGCGTCGCCGGGTGTTCCCACATGCGAACGTTCATCGCCGGCGCGACGAGGAAGGGACCCGGAAGGCCAGGGCGGCCTCGGTCAGGACATTGTCGGCGAGGCCGTGGGCCAGCTTCGCTAGCGTGTTCGCCGAAAGCGGCGCCACTACGAGCAGGTCGACCTGGGCGAGGTGCGGGTAAAGCTCGCGGAGCGGCTCCCGGCGTGCCAGCCCTGCGAAGGTCTGGGACGTGACGAAGCCCTCCGCTTCGGGTGTCAAGACCGGCACTACGTCGTACCCGTCCTGCACGAGCAGGCGAACGAGCTCACAGGCCTTGTAGGCGGCGATGCTCCCTGTGACTCCGAGCAGTACCCTCAAGCTTCTCGCCGTCCTCCGACCTGCCGACGACTCGGTGCGAGCGCTAGCGCGTGTACTCGTACTTGATCTTGCCCTCGGCGATCTCTTCGAGGGCCATCGTCAAGTAGTTCTTCGAGCGTGACTCGACGAGCGGCGGTGGAAAGTCGTCGAAGGTGCCCTCGCCGAGCTGGTGGTGGTAGTTGTTGATTTGCCGGGCACGCTTCGCAGCGATGATCACGAGCGCGTACCGGGAGTCGACCTCGTTCAGGAGGTCGTCAATGCGTGGATGGATCATGTACGCGACAGTCTAGCGGCAGCGTTGATTTCACCGCGGACAACATCCTCGAGCTCGGCAACGGCGCGATCGAGGTCGTCGTTGGCCACGACGTAGTGGAAGTCCCCCGCCCGCCGCTTCTGCTCCCGCGCCATCTCCAGACGCTCGTTGATCTCGCCGGCACTCTCTGTCGCCCGCTCCAACAAGCGCCGTTCGAGCTCCAGGAGTGGGGCGTCGACGAAGATCGTTACGCTCCCTGGAACCTCGTTTCGGACCGTCAGCGCGCCTTCTAGCTCGAGCTCCAGGACTGGGATCCGGCCCGACTCGGTGATGCGCGCGATCTCCGACCGCAAGGTGCCCGACCGCTGGCCCCATGGGAACCGCACGTACTCCAGCAGCTCGCCGGCCGCGAGACGGCGGTCGAACTCTTCGTCCGAGACGAACCAGTAGTCGCGCCCGTCAACTTCCTCGGGCCGACGCTCTCTGGTCGTCGCCGAGACAGCCAGCTCGAGCTCCGGAATGCGTGCCAGCAGCCTCGATATGAGCGTCCCCTTGCCGGCCCCCGACGGGCCGGTCACCACGAAGACCTTGGGGGCGCCGGTCAGCGGTGCAGGAGCCCGACCAGCTCGGCCCGCTGGCGCTCGGAGAGCCCGCCCACGGTCTTCGACTGGCTGATCCGGCACTGGTTGAGGAACCGGGCGGCTTTGACGCGGCCGAACTTCGGGACTGCCATGAGGATGTCGATCACCTTCGCAGTCTCGACGTACTCCGGTGGATTCCTGAGGACGCTCTCGATCCTGACGGCCCCGGCCTTCAGGTCCTTCTTCAACTGCGCGCGGCGAACGCGGATCTCATTTGCCCTGCGCAGTGCCTCCATGCGCTGGTCGAGCGATCTGAGAGGAGCCTGCACCTGCGTCCTGGAAGCCTGCATGGCGCGGCATTCTAGCACTGCCCCGCCCGGGTTCAAGTCGAACCATTTTCGAGGTTTTGCAGGCCTTTTTGTCTATACAGGCAACAGGGCGGCGTCTTGCGCGTGCGCGATGCCGCGTGCCTCGGCAACCTCGGAGAGACCGATGGCGGCAAGCTCGGAGGCCAGCTCGGCGCGGACCCGGGCCGGCGCTCCGGGCTCTCGGAAGAGGATCGTGCCGAGGCCGACAGCCGAGGCTCCGACCGCGATCAGCTCCAGCGCATGGCGCCCGGACTCGACGCCTCCGACGCCGACGATCGGGAGCTCCGTGGCCGTGTAGCACGCGTAAACCGCGGCGAGCGCGATCGGGCGCAGGGCCGGACCCGAGAGCCCGCCGGTCGAGGTCGCAAGCGTCGGCACCAGCGTCTTTTCGTCGAGGGAAAGGCCCCGGATCGTGTTCACAAGCGTGAACCCGTCCGCTCCCGCCCGCTCCGCCGCCACCGCTACGGCCGCGATGTCGGGCAGTGCCGGCGAGAGCTTTGCGTAGAGCGGCTTCGCGGTCGCCGAGCGAGCGCCGGCGACAAGTTCGCTGACGCCTCCGTCCGGCGCCTGGACGTTCGGGCACGACAGGTTCAGCTCGATCGCCGCCACCTCGTCACGCTTGTCGAGACGCTCGCACAGCGCTCCGTAGTCAGGCGCAGAAAAGCCCCCGACCGAGACCCAGATCGGGATGCCGAGCCGAGCGAGCTCGGGCAGCGAATCGGCCAGGAAGCGCTTGATGCCGCGATTCGGGAGGCCGATCGAGTTCAGCATCCCGACCTCGCTCTCCGCGATCCGAACCGGGGCGTTTCCCTCCCGGGGGAGCGGCGTGACGGTCTTCGTGACGAAGACGTCGAGCCCGCGCGCGACATCGGGTGCGGCCAGTGCGTCGAGGCATCCGGAGCCGTTCAGGATCATGCGGCGGCAGCCTCTTCGCTCGCGGCCGGGGCAGCGAGCAGCTCGCGCCCCTTCAGCACCGGTCCTTCCAGGCACAGCCTGCGGAGCTGCCCGCCCAGCTCGACGACGCAGCCGTAGCAGGCGCCGAAGCCGCAGGCCATCGGCGCTTCCCAGGCGAGCTGCGCTTCGGGGGCGATGCGCGCCACGGCTCGGAGCATCGGCTCGGGCCCGCACGCGAGGAGGTCCCGGGCCGGCTCGAGCGCCTCGGTGATCAGAACGGGGTCGACGACGACCCTCGCCCCCGGGAGAAGGGCGGCCGCCTTCGCGTGACGCTCGCTCCTGAAGCCCAGGACGACCGGCGCGCCCCCGAGCCGTTCGGCGAGATACGGGAGGGGCGCGATGCCGATGCCGCCACCGACGAGGAGGGGGCGGTCGACGTCGAGTCGATACCCGTTCCCGAGGGGGCCGAGCACGTCGACCTCGTCGCCCTCCTCGAGCGCCGCGAGCGCCCGAGTGCCCTTGCCCACGGGGTCGATCAAGAACGCCAGCTCACCAGGCGGAGCGAGGCAGAGGCTCATCGGCCTGGGTAGGGCATGGCCCCGGGGAGTCAGCATGAAGAATTGCCCCGGCTCACCCGGATCGAGGTCGCCGCGACGGACCCGGACCAACCGGTACGGGCCCACCGGTCCGGCGCCGGTGACGTTAAGCCGTTCTCTTCTCAACCCGCTCCTGGAGCGAGAGCGCATGCTCGTGTCGCCCCTCTCCGATCGCATCGACGGCAGCGGCTGCGCCCGCGAGCGTGGTCACGCAGGGCACGCGGGCGACGAGTGCCGCCTCGCGGATCAGGTAACCGTCCGAGCGCGCTCCGCTCCCCGCCGGGGTGTTCAGGACGAGGTCGCAGCGTCCCCTCCGGATCAGGTCGACGACGGTCGAGCCTCCACCCTCCTCCCCCACTTTCCGAACGCTTACCACCGGCACGCCCGCGGCTGCGAGTGCATGCGCCGTTCCCGCCGTTGCGCAGAGGGAAAACCCGAGTCGCACGAGCCGGTGGCCCAGCTCGCAGGCGGCTTCTTTGTCCGCGTCGCGGACGGAGAGGAAAACCGTGCCTTCCGACGGAAGTGGGCGCCCGGCAGCGCGCTCCGCCTTCGCGAACGCGGTCGGGAAGTCCGCGGCGCTTGCCATGACCTCCCCCGTCGAGCGCATCTCCGGGCCGAGCACCGGGTCGGCCCCGGGAAAGCGAGCGAAGGGAAAGACGGCGGCCTTGACGCTCGTCTGCGCAGTGGTGCCCTCGGCCGGAAGAGCGAGGCTCGAAAGCGGCTCCCCCGCGATCAGTCGACAGGCGGATTCGACCAGGTTGACACCGAGCGCCTTGCTCGCGAAGGGCACCGTCCTCGAGGCGCGGGGGTTCGCTTCAAGGACGAAAAGCCTTCCGTCCACGAGCGCGATCTGCACGTTCAGGAGCCCGATCACTCCGAGCCCCTGGCCGAGCCGTCGCACGAGGTCTCTGACCTCGTCGAGCGCTGTCTCGTCGAGAGAGATCGCAGGCAAGACGCACGACGAGTCACCCGAGTGGACCCCGGCTTCCTCGACGTGCTGCATGACGGCGGCCACGTAGGTGGTGTCGCCATCGGAGAGGGCGTCCACGTCGAGCTCGATGGCGTTCTCGAGGAACGCATCCACGAGGAGGCGGCCTTCCTGTGCCGCGGCCTTCGCGAGCTCGTCGGGGCCGTAGCAGACACGCATGTTCCTGCCTCCGAGCACATATGAGGGGCGCACGAGCACCGGGTAGCCGATCCGCTCCGCGACAACGCGCGCCTCGTCGGCACCCGTGGCCATCCCCCACGGCGGGACCGCGATCCCGAGCCCGTCGCAAAGTCGGGCAAAGCGGACTCGGTCCTCCGCAAGGTCGACGGCGTCGTAAGGAGTACCCAGGATCGGAAAGCCGGCCGGCTCGATTGCCCGGGCGAGCTTGAGCGGGGTCTGGCCGCCGAACTGGATCACGACGCCGGCCGGCCGCTCACGTGCGCACACCTCGAGAACCTCCTCGACTCCGAGGGGCTCGAAGTACAGACGGTCCGAGGTCTCGTAGTCGGTCGAGACGGTCTCCGGGTTGCAGTTCACCATCACGGTCTCGAAGCCGAGCGCGCGGAATGTCTGTGCCGCGTGGACGCAGCAATAATCGAACTCGATCCCTTGGCCGATCCGGTTCGGCCCCGAGCCGATGATCACGACGACTCGTCCGGCGCGGCTCGGAACGAGGTCAGCCTCACCCCAGGTCGAGTAGAGGTAGTTCGAGCGCGCCTCGACCTCGCCGGCAACCGAGTCCACCCTGCGGTAGACGGGGCGAGCGCCTGCTGCCCGTCGGCGAGCCCGCACGACCTCGGCGCTCGTGCCGCACTGCTCGGCGACGGCGGCGTCCGACCATCCCTCTCTCTTGATCCGGATCCAGTCCTCCGTGACCAGGTCGTCGACAGACGAGATCCCGGCGAGCACTGCGCGAGCGCGACCGAGCTCTGCCCGGAACCAGGGGTGAACGCCTTCAGGAAAGTCGTCGAGAGACGCCCAGGGCGTCGGCGCGTCCTGGTCGAGCTCACGGGAGCGCATCGCCTTCAGGAACGCCTCGGAAAACGTCCGGCCGATGCCCATCGCCTCGCCGACCGACTTCATCTGTGTCCCGAGTGCAGAGTCGGCGCCGGCGAACTTCTCGAACGCGAAGCGCGGGAACTTCACGACGACGTAGTCGAGCGTCGGCTCGAAGCTGGCCGGAGTCGTCCCGGTCAGGTCGTTCGGGATTTCGTCGAGCGTGTAGCCGACCGCGAGTTTGGCCGCCACCTTCGCGATCGGGTAGCCCGTCGCCTTCGAGGCGAGCGCAGAGCTCCGCGAGACACGAGGGTTCATCTCGATGACGCGGATCTCACCGCTCTCGCGCGAGCGGGCAAACTGGATGTTCGAGCCGCCGGTCTCCACCCCGACGGCCCGGATGACGCAAGCGGCCGCATCCCGGAGCTCCTGGTAGGCCTCGTCCGGAAGGGTCATCTGGGGCGCGACCGTCACAGAGTCTCCCGTGTGGACGCCCATCGGATCGAGGTTCTCGATCGAGCAGACAACGACTACATTGTCGTGCCGGTCCCGCATCACCTCGAGCTCGAACTCGTCCCAGCCCGCGAGGGACTCCTCGACGAGGACCTGATGGACCGGGCTCTCGGCCAACGCCCGCTCGAGCATTCGCTCGAGCTCCTCCGGATCGCGGGCGATGCCGCCGCCGTGGCCGCCGAGCGTGAAAGCGGGGCGCAGGATGACCGGGAACGAGAGGCCGGCCGGCAGCTCCTCCGGCCCGGTTACGATCGCCGACTCCGGCACGCGGAGGCCGGTCGCGTCGACGGTGGCGCGAAAGAGCGCCCTGTCCTCGGCCCGGCGAATCGCTTCGATGCCGGCTCCGATCAACTCGACGCCCAGCGCGTCGAGGACACCCGAGCCACCGAGCTCCGACGCGAGGTTCAGCGCCGTCTGGCCGCCCAGGGTCGGCAGCAGCGCGTCCGGACGCTCGCGTGCGAGCACGTCGGCCACGGACTCGGCGTCCAACGGCTCGACGTAGGTCCTGTCCGCGAACCCCGGGTCGGTCATGATCGTGGCCGGGTTCGAGTTGATGACGATCGTCCGGAAGCCCTCGGCCCGGAGGACCTTCAGGGCCTGGCTCCCCGCGTAGTCGAACTCACAGGCCTGCCCGATCACGATCGGGCCCGAGCCGAGCACGCAGATCGACTCGAGGTCAGGCCGCCTCGGCATGGCGTACCTCCTGCACCCAATCGTCGATGAGGCCGTGAGCATCGTGCGGCCCAGGTCCGGCCTCAGGATGGAATTGCACCGAGCGCGCCTGCCGGGACGGGAGCGAGAGCCCCTCCACGGTCCCGTCGTACAGGGAGACGTGCGAGACCGCCTCGCCGCTCCCGCGCACGGCAAAGCCGTGATTTTGGGAGGTGACGAGGACGCGTCCACTCGCGAGCTCGAGGACGGGATGGTTGGCACCGCGATGGCCGAACGGAAGCTTGAAGGTCTCGAGCCCGGCTGCGAGGGCGAGGAGCTGGTGGCCCAGGCAGATGCCGAGCAGCGGTACCCGACCAAGCAGCCGCGCCACCTCCGCCACCTGGGCCGCCAGTGGAGCCGGATCGCCGGGGCCGTTCGAGAGCAGGACGGCGTCGGGCCCCTCGCAGAGGATCGTGTCTGCCGGCGTGTCGTGGGGATAGACCTTCACTCCGGCCCCGTTCCAGACGAGCCTGCGAACGATCGAGCGTTTGCAGCCGTAGTCGAGCACGGCGATCCTGGTCGTGCCCCGCCCGACCGTATACGGCTCCGGCGTCGAGACGGCGGCGGCGAGCGCCTTCCCGGCCATGGGAGGCTCGGCGCGGACGCGTTCGAGCACCTCGTGGACGGAAGCCTGACCCGCCACAGCCGCAGCCCGCATGGCGCCACGGTCGCGGAGGCCGACGACGAGGGCGCGCGTGTCAATGTCCTCGAGCGCAACCACTCCTCGACCCGCGAGCCAGGTGCTCCAGTCGATGCCGGTTGCACGGCGCATGAGGACGGCGTGTGCATAGGGACCGGCGGACTCGAGGCGCTCGTCCGAAACGCCGTAGTTTCCGACCATGGGAGCGGTGAAGCAGATGATCTGCTCCGCGTAGCTCGGATCCGTGACAATCTCCTGGTAGCCGCTCATAGCCGTGGTGAAGACGGCCTCGCCGTAGGCGATCCCCGGCGCGCCAACGGACCGCCCCCGCAGGACGGTGCCGTCCTCGAGGACGACGAAGTCCCTCATGCCGAGTACGCCGTCCGGCCCGCGGCCATCGTCAGCGCAACCGTGCCCTGCAGGGTGGCGCCGAGGAGCCACGAGTTGGCCGACTTGGAGCGGAACCCGTTCTCGCTTGGCATCCAGGTCGCCTCGAGGTCGAGGAGCACAAGGTTTGCAGGCGCACCCACGGCGACTCGGGGGCACTCGAGGCCGTAGATCCGGGCCGGTCCGGCACTCATCCGCTCGAGGAGCGTCCCGAGCTCCAGCAAGCCGGGCTTTACCAGGCGCGTGTAGAGGACCGAAAAGGCGGTCTCGAGGCCGGTGACCCCGAAAGGCGCACCTTCGAACGGCACCTCCTTCTCGTGCCGAGCATGCGGCGCGTGATCGGTCGCAATCGCAGCGATCGAGCCGTCGCGAAGAGCCTCGAGGAGCGCCACCCGGTCCTCCTCGGCGCGAAGTGGCGGATTCATCTTCACGTTCGAGTCGAGGCTCCGAACGGCCTCGTCCGTCAGGCAGAGATGGTGCGGCGTCACCTCTGCAGTCGCCCGCACGCCTCCGGATTGCGCCGCGCGAAGCTCCTCGACCGACTCTCGCGCGGAGAGATGGAGGAGGTGAAGAGCCTCGTCCTCGTAGCGTGCCAGGGCCAGGTCGCGGGCGACCATGAGGCTCTCGGCGACCGCGGGATAGCCTCCGAATCCGAGCTCGGCCGAGACCGCCCCTTCGTGCATCTGCCCGCCGCGCGAGAGCGTCGGCTCCTCGCAGTGGAGGGCGATCGGGCGTCCGGCGGCCACGTTGTACTGGAGCGCGCGACGCATCAGGGACGGCGCCACCACGGGCCGCCCGTCGTCGGAGAACCCGGCTGCCCCCGCCTCCGCAAGCTCGACCATCTCGGTCAGCTCCTCGCCCTCCTGGCCCTTCGTGATCGCCGCGAAAAACCCGACCGGCACCTCCGCCTCCGTGCGGGCCTGCTCGACGAGGGCACCGAGGACGGACGCCGAGTCGGCGACCGGATTGGTGTTCGGCATCGCGAGGATGGCGCAGTAGCCCCCGGCGGCCGCGGCGCGTGTCCCGGAGGAGATGTCCTCCTCGTCCTCGCGGCCGGGTGTTCGCAGGTGGACGTGCGGATCGACGAAAGCCGGCGAGAGCACGAGCCCATCGCCCTCGACAACCCGGTGCTCGTTCGTGTCGAGGTCGGCGCCAACCGCAGCCACGATGCCGCCGTCGATGCGAACGTCGATGATCTCGTCGAGTCCCTCGGTGGGATCGACCACCCGTGAACCGCGAATGACGACGTTCTCCATCCCGCTTTGGCCGAAGAGCACAGCTGTCATCAGGCCACCTCCTCGATCTCGGCAACCTTGACCTCGACCGGCCCGTGGGTCAGCAGGTCGTAGAGGACCGCCATCCGGACGACGAGCCCGCTTCGCACCTGTCGCTCGATCAGCGCATCGGCCATGTCGGCCACCTCGTCGTCGATCTCGACACCGCGGTTCATCGGGCCCGGATGCATAACCTTCTGGCCGGGCCGAAGCCGGTCCCTGGTGACCCCCCAGCGCGCGGTGTACTCGCGGAGGCTGGGCACGTAGTTGGCACCGGCGAGCATTCGCTCCTTCTGCATGCGGAGGACGTAGACGACGTCGGCGGTGCGGATCGCCCCGATGTCGTGCGAGCTGGAGCAGCCCATTGCCTCGATCCCGCGGGGAATCAGAGCCGGCGGTCCGACAAGCGTTACTCGTGCGCCCATCAGAAGCAGGGCCTGGACATTGGAGCGCGCCACCCGCGAATGGAGGACATCGCCAACGATCGCGATGTGGAGCCCTTCGATCCCTCCGAGCTCCTCCTCGATCGTGTAGAGGTCGAGGAGCGCTTGCGTCGGGTGCTGATGCTTGCCGTCGCCTGCGTTCACGACGTGAGCGTTCGTGTACAGCGCGACGAGGTTGGGCGCCCCGATCTCCGGGTGGCGGATGACAACGACGTCCGGGTCGTAGCAGCCGATCGTGAGCGCTGTGTCCTTCAGCGACTCCCCCTTGTCCACAGCCGAGCCGGTGGCCTTGATCGACATCACGTCGGCGGATAGGCGCTTGGCGGCCAGCTCGAAGCTCGAGGACGTGCGGGTGGAGGACTCGTAGAAGAGGTTCACGACGGTCCGGCCGCGGAGGGCCGGCAGCTTCTTCACCTCGCGCTCGAGCGAGCGGGAGAAGGTCCGCGAGAGGGCGAGCAGCCGCTCGACGTCCTCGCGCTCGAGGTCCGCGATCGAGATCAGGTGGCGGCCGGGCGGTTGCTGCGGCGGGAGCAGCTCGTCGCGGATCAGTGGGTGGACGTCAGCCATGGTCAGCCTTTCTCTGGAACGAGGAGCACGGCATCGACTTCGTCGACCTCGACGAGCTGCACCCGCACGTGCTCGCTCTTCGCGGTCGGGAGGTTCTTGCCGACGTAGTCGGGTCGGATCGGAAGCTCGCGGTGGCCTCGGTCGACGAGGACGGCGAGTTGGACGCGGGCGGGGCGGCCGTATTCGAAGAGGGCGTCGATCGCGGAGCGGATCGTGCGGCCCGTATAGAGCACGTCGTCGACGAGGACGCAGGTCTTTCCCTCCAGTGGGAAGTCGAGCCGGGTCGCCTTCACGACCGGCTGCGCGTGGAGCGGCGCCTCTCCACCCCGGACGGACACGTCGTCCCGGTGGAAAGTGATGTCGAGCGTGCCCAGGTCCGGCTCCTCGCCGGCGAACTCGCCGATCAGACGCCGCAGGCGCTGCGCGAGCGGAACGCCTCGAGTATGGATGCCGACCAGAGCGACCTGCCCCAGATCGGGATTCCCTTCGACGATCTCGTGCGCGAGACGAGCGAGCGTCCGGTTCAGGGCCTCCGCATCGAGCAGAGGCTTTCCCGCCTCGACGGGCACAGCCACTACGATCTCCTTTCCGGCCTCTCTGGACCGAGTTTAAGGGGTCGGCGAGACTCTACACAGCCGGGTCGGACGACCCAGATGGCCGACCATCTAGCCTGTGCAGGCGCCCGAAGAGACAGGGTGGAGAGTCCCCCGCGCAGCCTTCGTGATGAGATCGACGGGCACGCCCAGCCCTCCGCGCCCACCCCGCACCGCGGCGAACATCATCGTGACGACGCGCCCGCTCCGGTCGACCGCGGGACCGCCGCTGTCCCCCCGCCGGATCGGTCCGCGAAGCGGCACGACGACCCGCAAGCGTGGGCGGCGGCCGTAAGCATCCACCCCGAGTATTCGCCGGGGTGATCCCGCCGTCCCCGGCACGGAGACGAGGGGGCCGTTCTCCGGATAGCCAAGGAGTGCGACCGGGCGAGAAGTCTCAAGCGGAGGGGCCGTCCGGAGTGGCGTGACGCCCAGCGACGGCACCCGAAGGAGCGCGATGTCGTTCCGGGCGTCCACGTGTACCGGCCGGGCGCGCAGGTTCTCGCCGTTCGGCACCAGAACACGGGTATCTCGCTCGCCTGCGATGACGTGCGCGTTCGTGGCCACGAGTGAGGGCCCGACGACCCACCCGGACCCCTCGAGACCCAGCCCACATGCCGTCCCCAGGACCTTCACGACTGCTCGCGCGGCCAGGCGTGACCGCGGCGAGCGTGCGACGCTCGGATCCGGAGGCGGCAGGCTCTCGCCGGGAATCGCCCCGATCAAGGGCAGCGGGTCGAAGCGCCCCAGCGCGTGGAGGACGGTACGCGGCGGGACGGCTTCGACGAGACGTGGCAGGACCTCCGAACGCTGCACCTGCTTGCGCAGCCTGAGCGACGGCTGTTGGAGGGCGACGACGGCAAGGAGCCAGACGATCGCGAGGCCCACCACGGCGCCGAAGAGTGCACCACCCACGGCGTCGATCAGCCGCACCGGCGCCGGGAGAAACCAGCCGAGTCGGGAGACGACCAACGTGGCCACCACCTGGAAGAGCATCAGGCCCAGCGCCGCTCCCGCGAGACCCGCCACCGGGAGCCAGGGCGACTTTGCTCCGCCCTCGAGGAACATGGGAGCGATGCGGGACGCTGCGAGTCCGCCTACGGCGAGTCCGGAGAGCGCCACCACCTGCGTCGAGAGCCCGCGGGCCGCGCCCTGGAGGGCGGCCAGGGCAACCCACACGAGGACGACGAGGTCGACGACGGTCACGTTCGAGCCGAGACGACCGCCCAGTGGAGCTCGATCTCGACCTCCGCGGGAAGCTCCCGCTCCGCCTGGGCGAGCCCGGCGGCGAGCTCGTCCTCGTCCAGAAGGTGGAGGGTCGAGATGTAGCGACCGTGGATCCGCTCGAGCGCGTGCTCGCGGGTCATGACGGCACGCTCCTCGAGTGGCTGGACGACCACCTCCGTGAAGCCGGCCGCCCTGAGCTCAGCAATCAGCAGTCCAGGCTCCGGAAACCGCGCGCGGTCGATCCGCTCCACCGACGGCAAAAAGCGGGCCAGCCAGAAGCTTCCGAAGTGCCTCGGATCGAACGTTCCGATGACGGCCCGTCCGCGCGGGCCGAGGATCCGGCGAAGCTCCGGCAGCGCTTTCTTGCGGTCGACCAGATGGATGACGAGGCGGAGGAAAGCCAGGTCGAACCAGCCGCTTTTGAACGGCAGCCGCTCGGCCTCGCCGCGCTTGAAGCCCACGGCCGTGCCCGCCGTCTTGCGAGCAACGGCGAGCATCTCTTCGGACGGGTCGACTCCCCAGACACGGGCACCACGCGCTGCGAGCGCCTCCGCGAGACGTCCGGTGCCACACCCGACGTCGAGGGCCCGCTTGCCTCCCACGCCCCCCGCCGCGGCGACGAGAGCCGCGAGGAGCTCGAGCCAGTTCTCGTCGACGGGCCGGAGCCGGTCGTAGTTCGCCGCCAGTGGCCCGAAGTCGGGGCTCGACGGGGCGGCTACGCGTCCCCGATCAGCTCGTCTGGGTCCGTCATCGCCTCGATGGCGTGCTGTGCCGCCTCCAACGAGGTCTCCGCGACGAGGACCTTGGTCGGAGCATCGTCAAGCGCGGCCGGATGGTGCTCGACTGCGGCCTTCAGCTCCGATTCGATCCCCGCTGACTCGAGAATCGATTGGATCTCCTCCGCCTCCGTCAGGTCCCGCGTCAGCGCCACCTGCACCATGCTCGACACCGGCCTCGGCCTCCTCGTGACGCCCGAGCGCCCCGCCCTTGATTAGCCGCGGCGCGCCACGCTCGGGAAAGGGCACGTCGATGATATCGAAGTCCCTGGGCACGACCGTTACGCCGAAGATCGCTCGTGCCTCCCGCGCGATCTCGGGCCCGAAATATCGGTTCGACAGATGCGTCAGAACGAGCATCCGAGCCTGGGCGGCGGCAGCCAGCTCGGCCGCCTGGGTTGCTGTCGCGTGAGCGGTCTCCTCCGCCCGCTCTCGCTCCTCCTCGGCGAAGGTCGCGTCGTGCACGAGGACGCTCGCCTCACGAGCCACCTCGAGGACTGACGCCGCGGCGCGCGTGTCCCCTGTCAGCACGATCTTCCGCCCTGGCCGCGGCGCTCCCAGCACGTCGTCGGGCGCAACAGTGTTCCCGCCCGGAAGAGTTACGTTTTCTCCCCGCTGGAGCGCAGCGTAGAGCGGGCCTTTGGGGACGCCGAGGCGCGTCGCCGCAGCGATGTCGAAGCGGCCAGGCCGCGGGCGTTCCACGAGCGCATAGCCGTTCGACGCTATCCCGTGGTTCACGTTGAAGACCACGAACAGGTACTCGCCCCGATCGAGGGTGTCCCCGGGCCGTAGCTCGACGAGATCGAGCTTGTAGGTGAGCTTGCCGAAGATGCGCTGGAGGGCGCCGAAGAGGTCGAGGAGACCGGGTGGACCATAGACGGTGAGGGGCAGCTCCCGACCTCGCAGAGCGAAGGTCTTCAGCATGCCGGGAAGGCCCAGATAGTGGTCCGCGTGGTAGTGGGTCAGAAAGACTTCCGGGAGCTCCACGAGCCCGATCCCAGAGCGCAGAAGCTGTCGCTGCGTCCCCTCGCCGCAATCGACCAGAATGCGCTCCCCGGCGCGCCGGATCAGCGTTGCCGCCGGAGCGCGGCGTGCCGTCGGCACCGAGCCGGAAGTCCCGAGGAAGACGAGGTCGAGATCCACGTGGCCAGTGTACGGCGGTTCACCTCCTCCGACGGCTCAAGGCCTGGTGTCTCGGCACCGATACTGGAGGAGTCGCCGTGCCCCGCAACCTCCCTATTCAGCGCGTCTCGCGTTCCGTAACGCTCCTCCGGGCCTTCCTCATCGTCAGTGCGCTCCTGCTCGCAGCCGGAGGATTTGTCCTCGGCACCGTTCTGACCCACGCGCTCCGGGCGCAGGCCCTCGACGACGCCAAGCGGAGTCTCGCCCAGTACACGAGCGGCGTCCTCGGGAGCAGCCTCGTCTACGGGTCGCAGCTACGAGTCGGTCCGACTGCCACCACGGTTGTTCGCAGGGATCTCGCGGAGCGGCCCGACATCCTGAGCGTCAAGGTCTGGCGTAGGGACGGCGTCCTCGCGTGGACAACCCTCGCTCCCGAGCGGATCGGCAGCCGCTTCCCGGTGAGCGGGGATCTGCGCGAGGTGATCGAGCACGGCAGGCCGGAGGCCAGCTTCGAAGACACGCACGGAGCCGAGGATGCGAGTGAGGCGGACCTCGGGGTCGAGAGCGTCATCGAGGTTTACGCGCCGGTTCTTGCCGCAGGCGAAGTCGTCGGCGCCTATGAGATCTACGCCGACGCGACGCCGCTCGAGGCTTCCATCGCCGGCAGAAAGCAGGTCATGTGGCTCACGACTGCCGGCGTTTTCTTCGCTCTCTGGGGCCTGCTCGTCCTGCTTGTGCGCCGGGCTTCGGACACCCTACGGCGCCAGACGACGACGCTCCGCGAGCGCTCGGTTGCCCTCGCAAATGCCTACGAGGCGCTCGAGCGGAATGCACTCGAGGCGGTGGAGAGCCTGAACGCGACCGTGGAGGCGAAGGATCCGTACACCGCCGGGCATTCGCTCCGCGTGCAACGGATCGCTCTTGCGATGGGCGACGAGCTCGGGTTCACGCCCCTCGAGATGGACGCGCTCCGTTTCGGCGCCCTCTTCCACGACATCGGGAAGATCGCCGTCCCGGATGGGATCCTGACGAAGCCAGGCCGCCTGACCGCCGAGGAGTACGAGGACATCAAGCGCCACTCCGCCGAGGGAGCGCGCATCATCGAGAAGTTCAGCCGCCTCCGCGAAGCGGTTCCGATCGTCCGCCACCACCACGAGCGCTGGGACGGGAGGGGCTATCCCGACGGCTTGTCGACGGACGCGATCCCGGTCGCCGCTGCAATCGCAGGGCTCGCCGATGCCTGGGACGCCATGACGACCGATCGCCCTTACCAGGAGGCCTTGCCGCTCGCTGCCGCGATGCACGAGGTGCGCAACGGCCGCGGCACGCAGTTCATCCCAGTCGTCGTCGATGCGTTCTTCGCTGTTGCGAATAGACGACCTGAAGAGTTGTGGATCGACGAGGCGGAACCCCTCGCCGCGAGCTAAGGGTTAGCCCGGATAGCTAGCCCGGGATCAGAAGCACCTGGCCGGGTTGCACGAGCGGGCTCAGCAGATCGTTCCTCTCCGTAATCTGCCAGACGGCTTCTCGCACGTCTCCCCCGTGTACTCGGCCGCGATCCCCCAGAGCGTGTCCCCTGGCTTTACGACATAACGCGTCTCGGGGGTCGCTCCACTCGACGGCCGCGCCGCCCCCAGCGCGAGCACGAGAAGTGTGAGCAGAACGACCCCGGCGAGAATGAGACGCGAGACGAACATGTGTTCGCCATGCTAGACGAACGTGTGTTCGCTGTCAAGACCCGAAGGAAACCAAGGTAGGAAGTCCGTCGCGGAGGACGATCATGGTCTTCTCCGGAGCCCGACGCCGTTCGGTTGGGCTTCCGGGATTCAGGATCCACGTCTGATCGACCCTGCTCACCTCCGGCAAGTGGCTGTGGCCGTACGCGACCGCGTCGCAATCCGGGAACCAGGTTCGAAGACGATCCTCCCGGCCCGCTTTGGAGCCTCCGTCGTGGACGATCCCCATGCGGATCCCTTCTGCTTCGATCTCGAGGCGCTCGGGCAAGACACTGCGAAGCGGCGGCTCGTCCATGTTGCCCCTGACGGCGGCTACCGGCCCGAGTCCCTCGAGCTCTGCCAGGAACTCTCGCGAGGTCAGATCTCCGGTGTGCAGGATGACCGAGGATTCCTGCAAGAGGCGAAGGCATCCGTCAGGCAGCCCGCGTGCCCCGCGGGGCATGTGCGTGTCTCCCAACAGCGCAATCACCGGAGAGCCTCTAGTAGGTGCCGGCCAGGAAGCGTCCGTCTCGGTAAACGAGCTCGCCGTCGACGAACACCTCGCTCCCGGAGCGGAGGTCGCACACGAGGTCCCAGTGGAGCGCCGACTGGTTTTTCCCTCCGCTTTCCGGATAGGCCTTCCCAAGCGCAAGGTGCACCGTCCCCCCGATCTTCTCGTCGAAGAGGGTGCTCCGCGTGAACTCCTGGATGGCCTCGTTCATCCCGAACGCGAACTCGCCGACCCGCCGGGCGCCGTCGTCCATGTCGAGCATGGCGTCCAGGAAGTCCTGACCGCGCGCCGCGTGCGCCTCGACGACCTCCCCGCCTTTGAACCTGAGGCGGATGTCCTCGACCATGCGTCCCTGGAAGCTCGCCGGGAACGAGAAGTGAATCTCGCCCTGCAGACTCGTCTCGACTGGACCCGTGAACACCTCTCCGTCGGGGAAGTTCTCCTTCCCGTCGCACGGGATCCACGTCCTGCCTTCCACTCCCACGGTCAGGTCGGTCCCGTTCGAAACGATTCGAACCTCGCTCTTCGTGTCGAGCCATTCGGCCAAACGGGTGAGGTCCTCTCCGAAGCGGCGCCACTCGCCGACCGGGTCCTTCTCGTCGAGGCGACCGGCGCCGTAGACGAACTCCTCGTACTGGGCGAGCGACATCTCCGCATCCTGGGCGGCCGAGTACGTGGGAAACAGGGTGATCACCCAACGAAGCTCGCCCGCCGCGGCCCGCTCGAGGTAGCGGTCGCGGAGCCGCTCGCGCGCGCGGCCTGCCAGGGCGAGCCGCTCAGGATCGATCGAGCTCAAGCTGCGGGTGTTGAACTCGGCTTCGAACACCATCCTCACATCCGCACGCTCGTAGTCCTCCACCCGGGCCGGGTTCACCCACTCGAGCTGCGCATCGGTGCCGTGCGCGAGGAGCGTCTCTGTCAGCCCGTCGACCACGAGCCGGGTCTGCGGGTGAGCACCCGCTTGCACAACGCGCCGTGCGACAGCAAGCACGAGCGGTGCCGCGAGCGGCGAGCTCTCGATGAGCACGAGTTGGCCCGGCTGCACCTCCGTCGAATAGTCGACGAGGACGCTGGCCAGGCGCTCGATGCGCGAGTCGGTGCTCATAAGCCAACCTTTGGTCTAACGGAAGCGAGCCGAACGCGAGGGACGCTCACGCGTGGACGACCGGCTCGCTCAGGAACTCCCCGGCTTTCCAGACGAGCTCGCCGTCGGCATAGACCTCGCCCTCCTCACGCAGGTCACAGATCATGTCCCAGTGCAGGCCAGAAGAGTTGTCTCCCCCCGCCTGGGCGAACGCCGCCCCGAGCGCAAGGTGCATCGTCCCGCCGATCTTCTCATCGAAGAGGATGTTGCGCGTGAAGCGGTCGATTTCGTAGTTCAACCCGAAGGCGACCTCCCCGAGGACACGGGCTCCGTCGTCCATGTCCAGGAGCGAGCGTAGGTACTCCTGACCGCGCGCCGCCTCGGCCGAGACGACGCGGCCGCCCTCGAACCGCAACCGGATGTCCTCGACCTCACGGCCCTGGAAGATCGCGGGGAATGTGTAGCGGATCTCACCCTCGGTCTCGGTCTCGCGGGGACTCGTGAACACCTCGCCGTCGGGCATGTTGTACTTGCCGTCCGCTGCGAGCCACGTTCTTCCCTCGACGCCGAGGCGGAGATCCGTATCCGGGCCGACGATCCGGAGCTCCCGGACCGACCCGAGCTCATCGGCCCGCGCGCCCAGGCTCTGAGCCACCTCGCTCCAGTGAGCCGCCGGGTTCTCCCTGTCGGTGTGACAGGCGCCGAAGACGAATGCCTCGTACTCCTCGAGCGACATGTCTGCGTCCTGGGCATGCGCGAAGGTCGGATGGAGCGTCCCGCACCACCGCATCCCGCCGCTTGCGATCCGCTCCCAACGACGGTTCGACAGCGGCCGGTGCGCGGCGATGTAACGGCTGTGCTTCCCCGGGTCGACCCGGGTCAGCGAGCGCGTATTCGCCTCCGACCAGATCGTGACGAGCGCGTCGATCGACTCAATCTCCAGCGCCTGCACCGGCGAGATGTATGCAAGCTGCTCCTCGGAGCCGGTTTCAAGCACGAGCTCGAGGAGCCCGTCGAGGGATAGGTTGCTGTACGGATGGGCCCCGACCGCAAGAGCCGCCCGGTACGTCGCGAGCGCGAGCGGGGCGCCGATCTCGAGCCCGTCGATCCGAACGACCTGGCCTTCGCTTAGCTCGAGCGAGTAGTTGACGACGAGGTCGCCGAGCCGTTCGACGCGAGGGTCGGTCACGCGAGTCTTATACCGGAGCGCGCAGAGAGCCGGCCGGAAGCGCGCCGAGGACAGCGTCGACGAGAGCTCCGGCGCCGAAGCGCACCGGGTCGTCCGCCGGCAGACCCGTTTCGGCCGCAGCAGCCGCGATCGCCGCGCGGGCGGCATCCTCCTCGAGCGCCCGGGTGTTCAGCGCGACAGCCACCACACGAGCCCGCCGGGCGGGCAGCGATATCCGCTCGTGGAGCTCGACGAGCTCGCGAAGCGGCAGGATCGGATGTCCCGGGCACCCTTCGATCTCGGTCGCACCCGCCTCGTGGCAGAGCACGAGGACGTGTGGGGCGCTTCCGTGCAGGAGCCCCAGCGTGACGCCCGAGTACTGTGGGTGGATGAGCGAGCCCTGTCCCTCCACCCAGAGGAGGTCCCCGCGGGTCGCGCCCTCGACGACGAGCTCCTCTGCCGCACCCGCCACGAAGTCCGCGATGACTGCGTCGACCGAGATTCCCCACCCGGCGATCGCGATCCCGGTCTGGCCCGTGGGCACGAAGACGGATCGGATGCCGCGCTCGCGGGCCGCGCGGTCGAGCTCGAGCGAGACCGTCATCTTGCCGATCGCGCAGTCGGAGCCGACCGTGAGGACGACCGCTGCCTCCTGCTCGAGGTTCGCCCCCGATGGGACGGTCAGATCCGCGGGCGGCCGGCGGAGGTCTCGGAGCTCGACCCCGTGCTTTGCGGCGAGGGCGACCAGTTCGGGATCCTCGTCGAGAAACACGTGCATTCCCGACTCGATGTCGAGCCCGGCCGAAACTGCGTCCCGGAGGATCGTCTGCCACGCGTCGGGCAACCGTCCCCCGGAGGTGGCAACACCCACGAGCGCGGTGTCAGGACGGTAGGCAAGCGCCTCCCGGACGGACCCGACGACGGGGAGACCGTACATCGTCTCCCCAGCGTGCTCCGAGTCGAGAAGCGCCACGACCTCGTCCGAGCCGTAGTTCAGCACCCCGCGCATGGTCTTCCCGTAGTGGGCGTCGGTGACGTACCCCTCGGCCAGGATCAGGTATCGCTTCACTCCCGTTCCCGGACCGCCTCGCGCACCCCCAGCCCGGGCTCCTCGGGTGGAACCTGGATGCCGTTCTCGAAGGCGACGCCTAGCCACGGATCCTCTGCAAGCAAGAGGTTGCCATCGAGGTCGACGTGGTCGCAGAGACTAGCGATCTGGCACCCGGCCGAGATGCCGAGGCCGGTCTCGATCATGCAACCAAGCATGACTCCGAGGCCCAGCGCGCGGGCGGCGACGGCCATCTTGTGGGCCTCTCGGATGCCTCCGCTCTTGGCCAGCTTGATGTTGATGCCATGGGCGCGCTCCGCGCACGGGGCCACGTCGGCAAGGGTGTGACAGTCCTCGTCCACGTAGACCGGGAGTGCAGCTTCCCGCTTCAGCCGCGGGCCGCCAGGGTCGTCTGCAGGGAGCGGCTGCTCGACGTATTCCACCCCGAGTCCGGCCAGCGCAGCGATGTTCTCGATCGCCTCGTCGAGCTCCCAGTACTCGTTGACGTCCACCATGAGCGGCAAGCCGGTGACGCTGCGAACTGCCCGAACCCGCTCGACGTCGAGCCCGTCGCGTCCGCCGAGCTTCAGCTTCAGCCGCTGAAACCGTGAATCGACCTGGTCGGCGCGCATGGCCATGTCGTCCGGATCGCCGAGCCAGATCGTCCAGGAGGTGGGCGGCCCGATCTGGCGGAGCCCCAGCAGTCGCCAGACCGGGATGCCGGTCAGCTTCCCGCAAAGGTCGTGGAGCGCCGCATCGATGGCCGACTTCGCCGCCATCTCTCCGGGCCGTTCCGCCAGGCGCTCGCCGATCTCCTCGAGGGCGAAGGGGTTGTCCCCGAGCAGATCGCCGGCCTCGTCCAGAAACGCCGAAGCCGATTCGATCGACTCCCCATAGTGCGCCTGCGGAGCCGCTTCGCCATAGCCGATCGTGCCCTCGTTGCGGAGCTCGATCCAGATGAGCTTCTCCTCGACGCTCGTCTCACGGGAGATCGTGAAGGGCTGCTCCAGCGCCAGGGTCACGGAACGATGGACCAGCTCCACGGCGGGTAGACTAAGCCCTCCCGCGCCTGTAGCTCAGGGGATAGAGCGTGCGCCTCCGGAGCGCAAGGTCGCAGGTTCGATTCCTGCCAGGCGCACTACCCCGAAGCCAACCCGCGAATGCATTTCCCGTGCGTGCCGTGACGACTCGTTTCGGATCATGGCGTCCGGACCCTCAAAGTGGCCCAGACCGTTTCTCCACCGAGGTTGATTCAGGCACTCGCCGTCGGCGAAACGGCAAGCTGGGACTTGACTGCCGGGCCCGTGTCGCATACCACTTGCGCTGGGACCCCTCGGGCGGCCGGGGAGAAGGGGGAAGGAGCGGTGGCTCTTCGGACTGGTATAGCGGTGCTCGCGACGTTCGCCTTCCTCGCTGCAACGGGGTCGGCCGCAGCCGCCGACCCCGTGATAGGCGCCGCCGGCGACATCGCGTGTGCGTCCTTCACCGCAACTTCTTCGAGTTGCCAACAGCAAGCAACATCCAATCTCCTGGTCGCCGGCGGGTACTCGAAGGTGCTCTCGCTCGGGGACCAGCAGTACGAGAACGGCACGCTCTCTGATTTCAACAAGTACTACGAGGCGAGCTGGGGACGCGTGAAGGCGATCACGGCCCCGATACCGGGAAATCACGAGTACCAGACGAGCGGGGCGAGCGGCTACTACGACTACTTCGGCGCGCTCGCCGGCCCGCGTGGCAAGGGCTACTACTCCTTCGACTTAGGGACCTGGCACCTCATCGGCCTCAACTCGAACTGCTCCAAGGTCAGCTGTAGCGCGGGTTCGATACAGGAGCAATGGCTCCGGTCCGACCTGGCAACACATCCGCGGGAATGCACCCTGGCCTTCTTTCACCACGCCAACCTGACGGCGCCGACCACAGCACTGCGGCAGGCGTTCTTCGATGCAGGCGGGGACGTGATCCTGACCGGCCACAACCATGTGTACAGGCGCCACGTTCTTCGCGACGCGAATCTGAACGCGAACCCCGCCGGCTACCGGGAGTTCATCGTCGGAACAGGAGGGAAGTCCGTCTCGGGCTCCCCGTTTGGGATCCTGCAACTCACGCTCCGATCTGGCAGCTACGACTGGAAGTTCATCTCGATCGCCGGCGCGACCGGAGACACGGGAAGCGCTTCCTGCAGTACGGGTTCGTCTCCCACGGCCCCCACGGCGGCCTTTTCGGCGACGCCGAGAAGCGGGACGGCTCCTTTGAATGTCAGCTTCACGGACCAGTCGACGGGTGGGCCGGGCTCGTGGGCGTGGGACTTTCAAAACGACGGCGTCGTCGACTCGACCGCGCCGAATCCGAGCTTCCAGTACACGGCGCCCGGCAGCTACTCGGTGAAGCTGACGGTCGCAAACGGGGCTGGCTCGAACAGCGTCACCCAGAGCGGGTACATCACCGTCTCACCCGCAGGTGGAAGCACCAGCGTCACCTACACACCGACCGATGACGCCTACGTCCGCTCGAACTTCCCGGACGAGAACACCGGCACCGCCCCGACCCTGCGTGCCTACAAGTCGAGCACGGCACAGACAGACTCCTTTCTCCGCTTCTCGGTCGGCGCCCCAACCGGCAGCGTCAGCTCGGTGAAGCTACGGCTCTTCGTCAGGGATGCGAGCCCGAACGGGGGTGTCCTCTTCACGGCCGACCCGGGCTGGAGCGAAAACACCCTGACCTGGAACTCGAGGCCGGCGATCGGAACGACGACGATCGCGAGTGCGGGCGCTGTCACGCTCGGAACCTGGATCGAGTTCGATGTCACCGCCATCGTCACCGGCCAGGGCCCGTACAGCTTCGTGCTCCGGGGAGCCTCGGGAGACGTCGCCTACTACGACTCGGAAGAGGCTGCCAACAAGCCACAGCTCGTCGTGACCTCCGGCTGACCCCGCTCGACCCGCCACTTGACCTCAGGGTCTGTGTGTCGTACCACTTGCGCTGGGACCCCCGGGCTCGGGGATGAGGGGAGGGACGCGGGTGGTTCTTCGGACTGGTATAGCGGTGCTCGCGACGTTCGCCTTCCTGGCTGCGGCGGGGTCGGCCGCAGCCGCCGACCCCCTGATAGCCGCCGCCGGCGACATCGCCTGTGCGTCCTTCACCGCAACTTCTTCGAGCTGTCAGCAGCAAGCAACATCCGATCTCCTGGTCGCCGGCGGGTACTCGAAGGTGCTCGCGCTCGGAGACGAGCAGTACGAGAACGGCACCCTCTCGGGCTTCAACACGTATTACGAGCCGAGCTGGGGGCGCGTGAAGTCGATCACCGCCCCCGTTCCGGGGAATCACGAGTACCAGACGAGCGGGGCGAGCGGCTACTACGACTACTTCGGCGCGCTCGCTGGCCCGCGCGACCTGGGCTACTACTCCTTCGACCTCGGCGAATGGCACCTCGTCGCACTTAACTCGAACTGCTCCAACGTCAGCTGTAGCGAGGGCTCGCTGCAGGAGCAGTGGCTCCGGTCCGACCTGGCAACACATCCGCGGCAGTGCATGCTGGCCTTCTTTCACCACGCCACCTCGACAGCCCCGACGACCGCGCTGCGCCAGGCGTTCTTCGATGCAGGCGGCGACGTGATCCTGACGGGCCACAATCACATGTACAACCCACTACCTCCTCGGGACGCGAGTCTGAATCCGGATCCAGCCGGCTATCGGGAGTTCGTTGTCGGAACAGGTGGGAAGAGCGTCTCAGGAGGCCCCTTCGGGATCCTGCAGTTGACGCTCCACGCTGCAAGCTACGAGTGGAGGTTCATTTCGATCGCTGGCGTGACCGGCGACAGCGGCAGCGTTTCCTGCAACCAGCCCGGGTCGCCACCTCTGCCGCCCGGTTCGCCCCCACCTCCTGATACAAACCCGTCGGCGCCATCCGAGGACGTTTTTGCTCCGTACAAGGTCGGAGTCTGGGGGCCGGCGCTCGAGCGGCGTTTCCAACGCAAGAGAACCTTCGTCGTCAACTGGAGTGCGACGGACGACGAGAGCGGAGTCGCGAGCTACGACGTCCGCTACCGACGGACGGACTCGCGCGCGTCTAACCGCCTACGGTCCTGGCTCCTCGCCACGACTGCGACAGGGGCCAGCTTCCGCGGTGCCCCAGGCTCTACGTATTGCTTCTCAACTCGCGCTCGAGACCGGGCAGGCAACGTGTCGCCGTGGAGCTCTACGCGGTGCACGGCACTTCCGCTCGACGATCGCGCGCTGACGGCCAGGGGCGCCTGGAGAAGAGCCAGCGTCTCGGGCTCGTATCTGCACACCGTCTCGACTTCCCGGTCGAACACAGCTGCACTCGTGCGATTCGGCGTTCGCGCAAGACGCCTCGCCCTTTTAGTGACTCGTTGTCCCGGGTGCGGGACCGTCAACGTGTACTGGAACGGTTCGCTCCTGAGGACGGTTCGGCTTGAGGCCAACTTGAGGCGCAACCGCCAAATCGTCAACCTCGCCGTCTTCGACCACCTAGTCCGAGGGAGCATTTCGATTCGCGTGACATCCGTAAGGAGGCCCGTCGCGATCGACGGTCTCGGCGTCACCTCCTTCTAGCAGGTCGACGGCGCAAACGGAGACGGGGAGCCAACCCCAGGCGTTCGGCCGCCTGAAAAGGCAACCCTCGTCGACGGGAAGGGTGCAAATGCGTGGAGGGAATAGGTCGCTCGGGGTAGAATCTCCTTCGATGCGACTGGACGACCCGCTAAGTACCTATGGCACGACCAACTCTCCCCAGACCGAGACTGCGGCGCGGGCGCGCGCACGGCGGTGTGGGCGAGCTCGCCGAGCCGACGCGGGGTCGCACCGAAGAGCTCTCCGCTAACGGGCTCACCTGGGTCCACGCGCCAGAGCCCTCCTCGCGTGAGGTAGCCGCGCTCGCTGAACGGTTCGGGTTCCACGAGCTCGACATCGAGGACGTGCTGTCGAACCGGCAGCGGCCGAAGATCGACGAGTATCCCGAGTACCTCTTCGTCGTCCTCCACTTCCCCTTCTACGACAAAACTGTGCAGCGGCTGAACGCGGCCGAGCTCGACATCTTCCTCGGGCCCGACTTCCTGATCACCCTCCCGAACGTGGAGCTGCACCCGGTCACGTATCTGTTCAACCGCTGTCGTGACGACGCCGAGTTGCGGGAGGACCTCTTCTCGAAGGGATCCGGCTACCTCCTCTACCATGTGCTCGACGACCTCTTCGACTACTGCTTCCCGATCCTCGACAAGATCGGCTACAAGCTCGTCGCGCTCGAGGAGGACGTGTTCGAGGGGCGGTCCGAGAACGTCGTCCGGGACATTTCGAACGCGAAGCAGGAGATCATCGCCTACAGGAAGATCATCAAGCCCGAGCGTGCGACCCTCCGCGTTCTTGAGCGCTACACGCAGCGCTTCCTGCCCGAGGAGCTGGATATCTACTTCGACGACATCGTCGACGCCGCCGAGCGGATCTGGGACCTCCTCGACAACTACAAGGAGGTCCTGGAAGGCCTCGAGTCGACCAACGAGTCTGTCATCTCACACAAGCAGAACGACGTCTTGCGGCTCTTGACGATCATCAGCGTCACGCTGCTCCCCCTGACCCTGATCGCGAGCGTCTTCGGAATGAACGTGCTCTTTCCCGGGGACGGCACTCACACGGCCTTCTGGGTGATCATCGTGAGCATGATCACTACGCTCGGCGGGATGCTGGCGTTCTTCCGCTACAAGCGCTGGTTTTAGCGTTCCCGCACAACCATTTGCGAGCGCTTGTTAACGACCTGCTAACGGCGGGCTAGTCGATCAGCGCGCGACCTGTTCAGAGCCCTTGGGGGAGGCCTAAGACCTCCTCCCCCAAGGGACGTGTCGGGCTACGGCGTGAGGACGCTCGAGAAGACGTCCTGTGATGCAGGGCCGTTCCCGGTCCAGGAGACGGCGACCCGATTCGCGAGCGAGTCGATCCCGATGTAATCGCCCATGAACGGCGTGCTTCCGGGCGGCTGGATGTTGCCGTTGATGCCGTAGGCGAGATAGGTACGGCTCATCGTGGTCGCCCCGTCAGCAACCTGGCCGTAGAAGACGTCCATAAGTGCCGTGTCCCGGTGGTAGTCGTAGGAGATGATGTCGAGGCGTCCGCCGGGACGGACGGAAAGCCACGGCATCACCTCGTCGCTCGAGTCATTGGTCAGGTTCGCCTGCTGCGAGGCAGGGAACGTCGTCCCATGATCGGTCGAGCGAGCGATGTAGAGGTCGAGATTGCCGGTGACGTAGTCGCCCGTCAGGAGATCGATCGTGCCATCTGACTCGACGCCGATCGATGCCTGCATCGACGAGCGCCACTCGGCTCCGGACAAGTGGAACGGAGCGGGGACGAGGTCGCGAACCTTGACGCTTCGGGTGAACTTCGTCTCACCCGGCCGCATCTGACTCACGACCACCGCCTGCTCGTTCCACTCTGTCACGTGCTGCCAGATACCCGAGGTCGCGTAGACCGTCCCGTCCGGCGCACCCGCGAGCGAGACGTCGAACCGGTCGACAGCGTTTCGCCGGTAATCCGACGCGATCTCATAGGGGCCCTGGTACGTCTTCCCTCCGTCGGAGGAGATCTTGGCAAACGAACGCGCTTCGTAGCCGTTCCAGATCGTGTAGGCGACCAGAACCCGGTTCTTGTACCGGTCGATTGTCATCATGTTGTGGTCCTGCAGATGACCGAGGTTCTGGCCATACGAGATCTGTTGAAGGTCAACCCACGTGTTCCCGCCGTCTGTCGAGCGCGCCTGGTAGATCGCGCTGGGCTGGCTCTTGCTCGCGCCCCACGCGGCACACGACACAACCGCCGTCCCGTCTTTCAGGAAACCGACCGACGGGTCACCCGCGCCGTAATCGAACGTCGGATTGCCGCCCTCTGGCGTCACGCCGCGCAACCAGCTTGTGTGCCAGGTGAGACCGCCGTCGGTCGAGTAGCCGAGCCCGCACGATTTACCGGGCCCGTAATCGTTCCAAGCGGCGATTAGGTTCTGCGAATCCTTCGGGTTGATCGCGATGTCGACCTCGTTGTCGCCGTTGTCATCCCTCGTGATGTTCGCCGAAGTCAGCAACTGCACGGCACTAGCCGGGCCGGCGACCGCGAGAAAGACTCCCAAGCAGAAAACGAGCACCGCCGAAATACGTGCTCTACTCATCCCCATTCCTTTCTGGTCGTGTCCCGTGCGTGCGAGTCACTAGGGCCGGTGCGACTGACCATCTGAGCTGTGGCTGCCGCTCGCGGTGTCGGCGGTCTCCTGGCCGCTGCTTGCATTGCCGGAGCCGGCTGAGCTGTGGCCGCCGCTCGCGCTGTTTGCGGTCGAGGTGCCCGTCGAACTGTTACCGCCGCTGGCCGTGTCGGCCGTGCCGGTGCCGCCGCTGTTCGGCGTCTCGACCGGGGCGCCTGCGCCTGAGGCCGAGCCGTGCTGTCCGGCCCTGCTCTTGCCCCCGCTCGCAGCAGTCGAGATAGCAGCGCCCTTCTCGATACCGGTCAGCTCGGTCGTGGTGGCGAGCTCGGAGATGTCGGAGCCCTTGCCCACATCAGCAGGCGCGCTCGGGACGCTTGCCGAGTTGCCCCGGACGCCGGGACGCGTGCCGGCAATGTCGCTCGCGCCGGGAACGGCGATGCCGACCTTGGCCAGCATCTCGGATGCGACGTCCTGGGCGGCGCCAGGCAGGGAACCCGCCGACGCCATTCCGCCGCTCACAGCGAACGCGGCCGCAAGGACAGCGGCGGTGAGACGAGGGCGTGAGAACGCAAAGGGCATGAACGACCTCCTGGATGAAGCGGCGTTTTGACTGACGCGTGAGCGAAGCGCTGCCGCCATGGCGGCGACCGTTTCGGGCTCGCGAGCGAGCTCTTCGCTCGAGGCCTCCGCGGAGGCTGCCTCGAGGAGGCGCACGACCCGGCCGTAACCGGCCGGTGCGCCCTCGGGGGCAACCAACCCGGCGAGCAGACGGTCGGCGGTGTCGCTATCGAGCGGGACCAGCTGCATCTCACTGTCCATATCGCTCCAGAAGGTCATCGCGTTACACGTCTTCCGTCACGCGCGAGCTGCTCGGCGAGCCGCTGAAGCGCCCGATGCTGGAGCACGCGCACCGCCCCCGGCTTCTTGCCCACGATCTTGGCGACGTCGGCCACTTCGAACCCGGCGAGGACACGAAGCAGGACTACTTCTGCTTGGCCAGGGGGAAGCGCGGCGATGCGCGCCAGCGCCACCTCGGTGTCGTTAGCGGCCAGGGCGGCGGCTTCGGTGTCGTCGGGCCCGGGTCGCTGCCCGATTGCATCGAGGCTGGTGGGCGTCCGGCGCAAGCGCTCCCTCCGGCGCCGATGATCGATCAGCCGCCGCCGCGCGATCGTGAAAAGCCAACGCCGAAGTGCCCATTCATCACCCTGGAAACGGTCGAGACCCGCGACTACGTCGAGCCATGTCTCCGAGACGAGATCCTCGCCGTCATTCGGCTCTTGCGCCTTGAGGTACCGCAGAAGCCCAGGGTGGAACTCCCGGTAGAGAGCCGCGAGTGCCCACTCCGCCCCTGTCCTCGCAGCCGCGAGCACCGCTCCAAATTGCTCTCCGAGCGACACAACCCCGAGCGTAGCGGCTGATTATGAGGAAAAAAGCCGGGGTGGCTGCTCCCGGCGCTCAGCCCTGGTAGCAAACCACCCCCAGCCCGTCCCCCTCACAGTCTTCACCCGACCCTTACAGAAACTGTAAGGCGTTCTGGAGAAGGGCTGCTCTCCTGCCGAGTAGCGCTGCTAGTGCCCACACCCGAACTGGAGGATCTATGCAACGCATCTCGGCCTTAGCGCTTACGGCAGTAGTTGTTCTGCTCGTCTGCGCGTCCGTGGCCGGCGCCGCGCTCGTGCGCGGGACGTCCGGCGTTGACACGCTTAACGCCACCGCGAACGGCGACTTTATCCACGCCCTCGCAGGCGACGACATCGTGAACGGTCTCGGCGGCCGCGACTACATCTGGGCCGGATGGGGCGATGACGTCGTCACCGGCGGCGGCGGCCGCGACCGCGTCTGGGGTGGCCCCGGGAAGGACGTGATCACCGGTGGCGCCGGAGCCGATCTCTGGCTCGCCGGAGGCTTTGGTGACGACACCGTTTCGGGCGGCGATGGAGGCGACTTCCTCTTCGGCAATGCCGGCAACGACATGGTCAACGGCGGCGACGGCAACGACTCGGTGTTCGGTGGTCTCGGCGACGATACGCTCGACGGTGGTGTCGGCAACGACCGCTTGCACGGCGGGTGGGGCGCCGACACGTTCAACTGTGGTGACGGCGACGACGTCGTTTACGCCCGGGCCGGCGACACGGTGGGCGCTGACTGCGAGCACACGATCCCGGCGCAGTAGCAATCCTGGATCAGCGATGGCGGCCCGCGCGGCGGGCCGCCATCGCACTCCCGTCAAATGACCGACACCCTGCTCGCCGCGCAAAATAGGCGAGCTCACTTGGCAGGCGACTGTAGTACCCCGTGAGGGGGATGTCTGCAGTCAACGGCGCGGTACCGTGAGACCATGAACCGCGCCGCACTGATCGCCTTGCTGGTGACGCTCGCCGCTTTCCTCGGCGGCTTCCAGCACGGCAACCTCTTCAGCTAAGAGGGCCCACTCACTTGCAGGGTAGAAAAACGGCCCCATGGACCGCTTCGCTGCCGCCTGCCTGAGAACTCAGGAGCCGTGACATCTCGATCCGAGACACCGAACCACCTCGCCTTGCGAAGCGCCTACCGCTGCCAATAGCGACAATACTTTCGCGGCTTCCGAGTGGAGAGGCCCGAGACCTGTTAGCACGACCCTGAACCAGACGACACCGGTGACCGTTGGACTTGGCCGAAACCCCTGCAAAGAGGAGCTTAAGGCATAGACCGCAGCACGGGCTCTCACGGCACGGAAAGAAGCGCTGGCTTTGAGCGCGACGCTCATCGAGCGTGACGGAGACGCGGTCGAGCCCGTCGACCGCACGGCGATCGAGAAGCAGCTGCACTCCGGCGAGTTCTTCTGGCTCGACCTCCAGGAGCCGGACGATTCTGACTTCGAGGTCCTCCGGGAGGCGTTCGAGTTCCATCCGCTGGCGATCGAGGACTCGCAGGATTTCGGCCAGCGCGCGAAGCTCGAGACCTACGATGATTACATCTTCCTCGTCGTCTATGGGTGGTCTCCGGACGATGACGGCCTGGTCGAAGTGCACTGCTTCTACTCGGAGCGCTTCCTGGTCACCGTCCACAGAGACGACGCTCCCGCCCTGGACGAGCTCAAGAAGAGCTGCGCGGCCAAGCGCATCAACGTTCGCGATCCGGCGCTCACGCTGCACCGTGTGGTCGACGGTCTCGTCGACAGCTTCTTTCCGGTTCTCGACGGCTTCGACGTCGAGCTGGACGAGCTCGAGGGCGACTTCGTCCGGGCCCCTGGCGACGAGCCGCTTCAACGGCTCTTTTCGATGAAGCGCAGGCTTGCGACCCTGCGCCGGGCGATCGCGCCGGAGCGCGACGTGTTCGCCCACCTGGATCGCGATGAGATCCCCGGGCTCGACCCCGAGAGTGCACGCTATTTCCGCGACGTCTCCGACCACCTCTACCGGCTCGCGGAGACGATCGACAACTTTCATGAGCTCACCCTGGCCGCGATGGACGTTTTCCTCTCGACCTCCTCGAACCGGATGAACGAGGTCATGAAGCAGCTGACGATCATCGCAACGATCTTCCTGCCGCTCAGCTACATCGCCGGCTTCTGGGGTCAGAACTTCCGCTTCATGGTCGACCACGTCGGAAGCGCGGCTGCGTTCCTCCTTGGCGCAGTCGTGCTGCAGTTGGCAACCGGAATCTTCCTGGTCGTCTACTTTCGGCGAAAGCACTGGCTGTGAAGCGACTCTGGGCGCCCTGGCGGCTGGAGTACGTCCAGAACGCCGAGGAGCAGACGGGCTGCGTGTTCTGCGACGCGGCCGCCGGCGCAGATGAAGAGCGGCTCGTGGTGCACAGGGGCGAGCACGCGTTCGTCCTCCTGAACAAGTTCCCGTACGCCTCCGGCCACCTCATGATCGCGCCGTACGCGCACACGGGCCGTTTCGGCGACGTCTCCGACGACGAGGCGCTCGAGGTGCACAAGCTGGCCGCCGCCGCGCTCGAGGTGCTCGACGAGGCCATGCACCCGCAGGGCTACAACCTCGGCTGGAACCTGGGGCGGGTGGCAGGAGCGGGCGTCGTCGACCACGTCCACATACACGTCGTCCCACGGTGGGCCGGCGACACCAACTTCATGCCGGTGCTCGCCGACGTCAAGGTGATCCCTCAGGCCCTCGAAGACACCCGCATGAAGCTCGCCGCGGCCTGGACGCACTAGCCCGTGGCGCTCGACCCCAAGGTCTTCAAGGCCTACGACGTTCGCGGCCTTTATCCGGAGGAGCTCGACGAGAACGGCGCCTACAGGATCGGCCGGGCCTACGCAGAGGAGTTCGAGCCGTCTGCGGTCGCCGTCGGCCGGGATATGCGCGTCTCGTCTCCGACCATGGCCGGGGCGGCCATTGAGGGTGTTCTCGACGCGGGTGTGGATGTCGTCGACGTCGGGATGATCGGCACCGAGATGCTCTATTTCGGAGTCGGAGAGTTGGATCTTGATGGCGGCTTCACGATCACTGCCTCGCACAACCCGAAGGAATACACGGGCATGAAGATCGTCCGCCGAGGCGCGCTACCGGTTGGCGGAGATTCGGGGCTCCTCGAAATTCGCCGCCGCGCGGAGACCGGCTTCGGTGGCGAGCCCTCTCGGCGCGGGGAACGGCGCGAGCACGACCTCTACCCGGCCTTCACCGATCGAGTGCTCTCGTTCATTGAGGCGGACGCGGTCAAGCCGCTCCGGGTCGTGATCGACGCTGCAAACGGCATGGCCGGGGCGATGCTGCATGGGATCCTCGAGCGCCTCCCGATTGAGGCGGTCAGCTGTTTCTTCGACCCCGATGGCACCTTCCCGAATCACGAGCCCAACCCGCTCCTGCCCGAGAACCGGGAGTTCGTGATCCAGAAGGTGCTCGCCGAGCGGGCCGACCTCGGCATCGCGTTCGACGGTGATGCGGACCGGTGCTTCTTCGTCGACGACAGCGGCGAGTTCGTTCCGGGCGACTTCGTGACCGCGCTCCTCGCCCGCTCGATGCTCGAGAAGGAGCCGGGTGGGACGATCATCTACGACATTCGAGCGAGCTGGGCGGTGCCGGACGTGGTTCGCGCCGCGGGCGGAACACCCGTCGTGAACCGGGTCGGCCATGCGTTCATCAAGCACCGGATGCGCGACGTGGACGCCGTCTTCGCCGGTGAGGTCTCGGGCCATTACTACTTCCGCGACTTCAGCCAGGCCGACTCGGGGACGATCCCTGCGCTCCTCATGCTCGAGCTGATCTCGAAGGAGGGACGCAAGCTCTCCGAGATCTTGCAGCCCTTCCGCGAGCGGTACTTCCTGACGGGTGAGATCAACACGCCAGTCGCGGACGTGCCCGCGAAGCTCCTGGAGCTCGAGGAGCGCTTCGGGCCGGAAGGAGAAGTGTCACACCTCGACGGCCTTTCTGTCACGGCCGAGGACTGGCACATGAACGTCCGCCCGTCGAACACGGAGCCGCTGCTGCGACTGAACCTCGAGGCACTCAGCAAGGAGCTCATGGAGCGAAAGCGCGACGAAGTCCTTGGGGTCATCCGCGACCAGCGCGGCGGGCCGAAGTCTTTCCCGGTGTAATCAATTTCCGCGCGGCTACGATCTGGCGGTGACTCTCACCCTCGGGCATACAAGTGATCGGCGGCCGCCTTTCAAATTCGCGACCTATACGCGGGTTGGCTTCTCGGACACGGACGCACAGGGAATCGTCTACTACGGGCGCTACCTTCCTTACTTCGACCTCGCGCGAGTCGAATACCACCGGCACCTGGGCCTTCTCGTGACCGACCGCGGCGAGCATGACTTCGTCATGCGGGCGGCGAGTGTCCTGTACGAGGCACCGGCGCGGTTCGACGACCTGCTGGAGGTGTTCATCCGGACGACGAAAATCGGGCGGACGAGCGTGACCAGCGAGTTCTGCGCCGTCCGGACAGACGACGACGAGCTCATGTGCACGGCGGAGCAGACCCTCGTCCTCGTGGATCTGGCCGGGCGGCGGCCCGTTCCGGTCCCGGAGGCCTACCGCGACGCGACCGTAGGCTTCGAGGGCGCCGACGTCGAGCTGGCAATCGCTCGGCGAACACCGTGACTACAGATACGTATCGAAGCGCCCTCGAAGCGGTCGATCGGATCGTGAACCGCGAGGCCGAGGCCGACGAAGTGCTCACGAAGGCTGTGGGCGTCCTGGCCGAGCGCATCGAGCACTACTCGTGGATCGGCGTCTACCTCGTCGAAGGCGACGACCTCGTCCTCGGCCCCTGGCAGGGGCCCCAGGCCACCGAGCACACGCGCATCCCGGTCGGGCAGGGCATCTGTGGCGCGGCCGCGGCGAGCGGCCGGACGGAGATCGTGGACGACGTCAACGCCGACGACCGCTACCTGGCCTGCTTCGTCTCCACGCGCAGCGAGATCGTGGTCCCGATCTCCTTCGACGGGAAGGTGGTCGGCGAGATCGACATCGACTCCGACGAGCCTTCGGCGTTCACGGAGGCCGACCGCGAATTCCTGGAACGTGTGGCTCTCCTGCTTTCCCCTCACGCAGCGGGACTTCGATAGCGCAGAGCCCTGCGCGGCTAGCAGCGGGGCTCTTCGAGCTCCTCAACGCGGCGGCGAACGGTGGCCGGCCTGGTTGCCAACAAAGGCTCGCCGAGGAGCACGCTGCCGAGCTCGTTCGCCTGGCGGATCACGGCCTCTCGCTCCAAACCAAGGCCTCCGCGGGCGACGAAGAGGGCTGCGCGAGCAGCACTCCCCCACTCGACGACTCCTGCCAGACCTGGGGGCGGGTCGGAAGCGGCCTGCTCGATCAGCCGCGGGTGCTCCCGGAACGCGGCGTCGAGCTGGCGCGCTCGTGCCTCGAGCTCGGCGGACTCACGAATCGCATCGGCGGCGGCGCCATCCAACTTTGCGGACTCCTCATCGAGCTCCGAGACACGCCGGTCGGCCATGCGCAACGCGTCACGCGCTCGAACCACCGCTCGCCGAGCTTCAGCGACTGCCTCGCCCGAGCGACCCTGTTCCGCGACGGCCAGCGATTTGTCAGCTTTCTCCTTAGCCTGGAGAGCAGGAGCAGCCTGGAGCTCCGCCTCCGTGCGCTGAGCGTCCAGCCGCTCTTGCTCGGCCGGTACCCGGGCGAGAAACTCGCCGAGCTCAGCCGCGCGGAGCCGCACGCGCTCCACCTCCGCAGCCAACGTGTCGACGTCCGCCTCAGCCGCGCTTAGCTTCTCGTCCGTGTCCTCGAGCTCCCGCAGGAACGCAAGGACCTCCTCGGACACGGCCGGCCTAGGACGGGGTGACGCGGTAGGCGTCGAAGACCGACTCGACGTTTCGGAGCGCGCTCAGGAGTCCTCGCAGCGCCTTGATGTCCCCCACCTCTGCCACGTACCAGTTCCGTGCCATCTGGTCTTCTACGTGGCCTCCGTACTCGACGATGTTCGTGCCGTGCTCGGCGAAGGTCCTTGCCACGTCCTCCAGCAGACGAGGGCGGTCCCAGGACGAGACCGCGATCTGGACCCGGAAGCTCTGCGAGGCTCCGCCGTCCCAATCGACCGGCGTGAAGCGATCGGGGTTCTTCTGCAGTGCGCGGACGTTCGGGCAGTCGTCCCGGTGGATGGTGATTCCCTTGCCGAGCGAGATGTAGCCGACGATGCCGTCCCCCGGAACTGGTGTGCAGCACTTGGCCATCCGGACGAGGACATCCTCGACGCCGGGCACGTTGATCCCGAAGTTCTGCGATGCGACTGCGTGGCGCGCCTTGGGCTTGAGAGGAACTTTTTCTTCTTCGGCCACCTCGGTCGTCTTGAGCCGGTGCAGCACCTTGTTCGCGACCTGAGACACCTGGAGCTTCCCAGAGCCGAGAGCCAGGTAGAAGTCCTCCGCCTTTTTGAACCCCATCTCGCGGATCACCTGGGCGAGCAGCGGTGAGTGTGAGAGCTTCTTGTACGGCAGGTTGTGCTGCTTCAAGGCGTTTTCGAGCGAGTCGCGCCCGCGCTGCTCGGTGTCCTCGCGCGTCTCGCGGCTAAACCACTGTCTGATCTTGTTGCGGGCCCGGGACGAGGCGGCCAGGGACATCCAGTCGCGCGAGGGCCCACGCCCTTGCTGCTTCGACGTCAGAATCTCGACGAAATCTCCGCTCTTGAGGCGGTAGTGGAGCGGGACGATGCGACCGTTCACCTTCGCGCCCACGGTCCGATGGCCGACATCGGTGTGGACTGCGTACGCGAAGTCGATCGGCGTCGAGCCGGCCGGGAGATTCTTGACCTCGCCTTTCGGCGTGAACACGTAGACCTCGTCCGAGGCGAGCTCCGGGAACCCACGGATGAGCTCGCGTGGGTCTGTCTCCTCCTCCTGCCAGTCGGCGAGCTGCTGGAGCCAGGCGATCCGCTCGGCCCCGCTCCCGCGTAGCTTCGAGCCCTTGTAGACCCAGTGTGCGGCAATCCCGTACTCGGCCGTTACGTGCATGTCGTTCGTCCGCACTTGGATTTCGAGCGGCTTTCCCTCCGGCCCGATCACCGTCGTGTGGAGCGAGCGGTAGAGATTGAACTTGGGCATCGCGATGTAATCCTTGAACCGGCCCGGCATCGGCTTCCAGAGGGAGTGGATGATTCCGAGCGCGCCGTAGCAGTCGCGCTCCCCCTCCTTCCCGTCGCGCTGCACGATGACCCGCATCGCGGTCAGGTCGTAGATCTCGTTGAACTCCTTGCCCCGCTTGGCCATCTTCTCGTAGATCGAGTAGAAGTGCTTCGCGCGTCCCGAGATCTCGGCCGGGATGTCGAGCTTCTCGAGCTCGCGCTCGACTTGCTCTGCGGCCGTCGAGACGAATTCGTCCCGGTCGCCTCGACGCTCGTTCACCATCGCCTGGATCTCCGCATAGCGTCGTGGGTGCAGGGTGGCGAACGCGAGGTCCTCGAGCTGCCACTTGATCGTGTGGATACCAAGACGGTGCGCAAGCGGCGCGTAGACCTCGAGCGTCTCGCGTGCCTTCTGCAGCTGCTTCTGCTTGCCGAGGTACTCGATCGTCCGCATGTTGTGCAGCCGGTCGGCGAGCTTGATCAGGATGACGCCCGGGTCCTGAGCCATCGCGACGATCATCTTGCGGTAGTTCTCCGCCTGGGCCTGCTCGCGGCTTTGGAAGTGGATCCGCGTCAGCTTCGTGACACCCTCGACGAGCCGGGTGATTTCCTCGCCAAACTCCGCCCGCACCTCTTCGATGGTCAGGTTGGTGTCCTCGACCACGTCGTGGAGGAGCGCTGCCGCCAGCGTCGAGTCATCGAGATGGAGATCCGCGAGCACCCGTGCGACGCCGACCGGGTGCCCGACAAAGGGCTCGCCGCTCCGCCGCTGCTGGCCCTCGTGCGCCTCAGAGGCAAAGAGGAAGGCGCGCTCCAGAAGCTCCCGGTCGAACTCCGGGTTGTAGGCGGCGACATCCTCGAGGAGCGGAACGAGAAGTTCCTGGTGGCGCTGCGAAGGGCTGTCCTGGAGGACCTGCTTCATGGACGAAGTGTAGCTTCCGGCACCGCTCGCAAACCGGCCCCCCGAGCGAGGCTCCCGGCCGAGCAAGCGTGCGAAATGGTCGCTCTTCGTTGTCGTTTCCTCCTGTGTCCCTCCTCTTTCGGCTTTCAACGACCGATCCTTCAGCCCGGTTGCTTTCACCTCCGCTCAAGCGGCCGCCGCGAGCGTCTCCTCGAGGAGCGCCATGAACGCCTCGGACTCCACGAGAGGCCTCCAGCGCGCCCCAGCTTCGTCGAGTCCGAGCTCGGCGAAGACCTCGGCCGCCCGTGCGTCGCGTTCCCCGGCGGGCTTTCGCCATTCGGCGGCGAGCCAGGCGCGAAGCTCGACGAACCGCTCCGGGGTGTCGAAGATCTTTCGAACGACGAGCTGTGGGGAGACGGAGCCGTTCCATCGGTTTGCACCCAGCCGGAACGCGACGTCATACGGCCCGGGTCGCCGGAAGAGATCGAGCTTCGCGCCCTGACCGAATGCGATCGCGCCGGACCTCGTGCCGTTGGCGGTGACTGCCAGCTTCAGGTGCTTCCCCTCGCCAACGGCTCCGAGCTCAGAGAGCTCGCATCCTGTCGCGAGGAGCGTGATGCCGGGGTTGCCGAGTCCGAAGGGAGCGAGATGCTCGAACTCCTCGCAGAGCTCGAGCGTCAGGTCCCGTCCGTCGACGACGGCATCGATCATGGTCTGAGGCGTGAGCTCCGACTCGGTAAGCCTCTCCCCGGCGTACGCAGCGAAGGCGTCGGCGAACGCGTCGACGTTCTGCGGGCGGATCGAGAGCCCGGCCGCGGCGCGGTGACCACCCCAGCGCTCGAGGTGCGACGCGCAGGACGCGAACGCGGCGTGAAGGTCGAAGACGGGGATCGATCGCCCCGAGCCGACCCATGCGTCCTCGGTGCCCGCGACCAGGACGACCGGGCGGCTGAACCGCTCGACCAGCCGCGAAGCCACGATGCCGATCACGCCACGGTGCCACTCCTCCCCTGCGATGACATAGGCACTCCGGCGTCGGGTCGACTCCGGCCATTCGCCCACTTGCCGGACGGCGTCGCGGAGGATCCGGTCTTCAACCGCCTGGCGGTCGCGATTCAGCGTCTCGAGCTCGCCCGCTAGCCGCTGTGCCTCCTGCTCGTCGCCGGTCAGAAGGAGGTCGAGCGCGACCCCGGGATGACATAGGCGCCCAGCCGCGTTGAGCCGCGGTGCCAGGCGAAAACCAACGGAGCCCGCATCGAGCGCGGCCGGATCCACGCCGGCGGCCCGCATGAGCGCCCGGAGGCCGGGCTTCGTCGTCCTCGCGAGCCGCTTGAGGCCGGCGGCGACGAGCCACCGGTTCTCGTCGAGGAGCGGCACGACGTCGGCGACCGTAGCCAGGGCCACGAGATCGAGGTGTTCTTCGAGCTTCTCAGCCCCGACCAGCGCCTCCGCCAGCTTGTACACGACGCCTGTCCCGCACAGCTCCGGGAACGGGTACCCGGAAGGGCGAGTAGCGACGACCGGGCAGTCGGGAAGCTCGTCGCCGGGTCGGTGGTGGTCGGTAACGACGACCTCCAGCCCGAGCGCCCGTGCTTCGGCGACCTCTGTCACCGCGGTGATCCCGCAGTCGACCGTGATGACAAGGCCGCATTCCTCACGCGCGAGACGCGCGAGCGTGTCGATCGAGACGCCGTATCCCTCCTCGAACCGACTCGGGAGGTGCCAGTCGACGTTAGCGCCAAGTGAGCGGAGGACGGTGACGGCGAGCGCGGTCGCGCAAATGCCGTCGGCGTCGTAGTCGCCGTGGACGCAGATCCGCTTGCCAGAGGCGACTGCGCGGCGAATCGAGTCACACGCGTCCGCCATGTTCCCCAGGAGCATGGGGTCGTGTCCCGGCCGCTCCGCGGCCAGAAAGGCCTTCGCCTCTCCGGGGTCGCCGTAGCCCCGCCGGACGAGGACGCTCGCTGTCGTCTCGCTGAGGCCGAGTGCCCGGGCGAGCTCGACGACCTCCGGGCGGGAGCACGGACGCATGGTCCATGTCCCCTGCTGCATGGCAATTCACGGTACGAGGCCGGTCGGACGACGCGGATAGGCAGCGCCGAACGCGCACGACCTTCGACCATGCGGACACGTTTCGGGGCTATCCTCAGATGAGTGGCGGATGCGAACTATCTCTCCGGTGAGGACTACCGGGTCGAGTTCCTCGGCTACCGGTTCTCCTTCAACGCGATGGACTTCGAGCAGCGCGTGAACGCGGCGGCCGTGAAGCTCGGCCTCGTGGAGCCCGGTGAGCTGGATAGCGACGAGACCGCAGACCTTGTCGAGCTCGCCGCGACCGGTCAGATCAGCGAACCGGCCAGTGGACTCGGCGAGTACCTGGTCCGCCACTGGGAGCGCCTGGCGCTGGTCGGCGACGAGTCGCTCGTCTACTGGCTCCGCAAGCTCGTCTTCCGAAGCGCGTGGCTCGACCACCGCGTCAAGGAGAACCTGCTCGAGGTGGCCTGGGACGAGAGCACGGCGGAGTTCACATACCAGGATCCAGAGGGCGGCCGCGCACTCCTCGAACTTGCGCCAGTGCCGTCCTGGCACGAGCTCCAGTTCCGCCGCGCTTAGCTCTTTGCAGGGATTTCGCGCCTCGGTCTAGAGGTCTTGCAACCCCTGTGCAACCCGGCCGTTCTCAAGGCTGCCCCGGACGAGCTCGTCGAGCTCCGCGCCGACATCGGCGATGCGTTCAAGCTGCTGGCGAACGCGACGCTCCCGGCACCGAATCCGCCCACCACTATCCGCGAGTCAGTTGGTGCCAAAGCAACCGTCCCACCTCGCGCGCTTCTACGCGGGGTCGTTCCGGTTGCTCTCCGTCGTAGCTGCCGGCGAGCCTGAACGCCGACCGGGCGACCGCTGTCGACCACGTCTCGGGAGTCCACAAGGTGACGGCATGCACCTCCTCGAAGACTTCGCCCGCGCGGTCGCCTTCCAGAACCTCAATGCGCGACCGTTGCCGCTCCAGCCTGCGCTCGAGATCGGTCTCCTCCGTCACCCAGGTGATCTGCAAGACCGTTGCGCCTCGGCTCATCTCCCAGGTTTCGGAGCCCAGCGCCTCGTCTGCGCTGTGGGCATCTCGCAACGCGAGCTGCACGAGGTAGCTCGCCCCTGGCGCGAGGTGCCGCGCCATGCAGTCGAGATGCGCGCTGAGTTCGTCAGGCGCGAGCTGCGCGAGCGTGCCGATCGGGCAGACGGCGGCGTTGAAGGTCTCGCCGAGATCGAAGTCGCGCATGTCGCCGAGGACGACGCGAGCCGGCAGGCGTCCCTCGCGCAGCCGCCGTTCCGCGAACAAGATCATGGCCAAGGAGCTATCGATCCCGACCGCCTCGACCCCGCGGCGTGCAAACGCTTCCAGCATGCGGCCGGTCCCGCAGCCTGGCTCGAGAACCTTTCGGCAGTCGTGGCCGAGGCGGTCAAGCAGCCACTGGACCTCCTCGCTGATGTCCCATCCGAAGGCGATGTCGTAGAGATCAACGTGAGTGTTGTAGAGGTCCGTCATCGCCTCATGATCGCTCCAGTGGTCGGCGGCTCTATGAGCGCAAATCTTCCTCCCTTGTCCTCTTCGAAGAGATCAGAACCTCGGCCACTTCCGCCTCACGGTCCTAATGGTTTTGAGCCGAGATCGATCGCCTCGACCCGCAGTTTCTCCGCTAGCGCCGGCTCGTTCAACCTTCGAGCCTGCCCCAACTCTGGATCAGGGTGAAGGTCGTGCCCCATCTGCCCGGCTCGGCCAACTCGGCCCCGGCCTCGCGGCGTAGCGAGGCGAGCTCGTCTTCGCTCAGTCTCTCGAGCAGGCGCGACTCGAGCGCGACGCTGAACTGAAGCGGCAGACTCAAATAGGGATGGCCTGGCCTGAGCGCGATCACATGCGCGTCGATCCCCGGCTCCTCAATGCCGATTTCGCGGAGCAGTTCGGGAAGTCCGCGACCGGCTTCGCCGCCCAAGCCGGCGAAGATCTCGGAAAGCAATCCGATCAGTCGCTCGGCCGCCGGGGCGGTGGGATTGAAGTGCCACGAGGCCAAGTCCCACTCCTCCAGAACCAGTGAGCCGCCGGGTCTGATCAACCGCCGGTGCGAGGCCACCTGGTCACGCCCGCGTCCGAGCGGAGCGATCTCGTAGCGGGCATGGACGAGATCGAATGATTGCGGCTCCAGCTTGCTCTCGAACAGATCATCGACGACCAGCTCTACGTTGGCGATTCCTTCTTCCTCCAGGAATGCACGCGCGGCGTTGAGCATGCTCTCGTCGATGTCGGCGCCCACGATCTGACCGGACGGGCCGACCCACTCGCTCAGGATCCGAAGCCAGCCCATGGCTCCGCAGCCGACGTCCAGGGCGCGTGCGCCCGATCCGCCGCCGAGTCTCGAGAGGAGCTGGCGCCCGGTTGGCTCCCACACGAGCGACTGCAGCCGCAGGCGCTCCAACTCCGAGGGTTGGTCGGCCAGCAGGTAGTTCTCCTGCGACATCGCCCGCAGTATCTTCCTCCGACCTCCGGGGGGCAAAGCTATCCCCAGACTGCGCGCCGCGGACGGGAGTTATCCCAGGCTGCTAGAAGAGGCTCTCGTCCACGGGCGGAGATGCGCCTGCGTGCTTGCGCCCGAGTTTCGTCACGACCCGGCCACGAGGGGTTCGCTGGATCAGGCCGAGCTGGAGGAGGTACGGCTCGTAGACGTCCTCGATCGTGTCCTGCTCCTCCCCGAGAGTCACCGCCAGGGTCGAAAGCCCCACCGGCCCGCCGTCGAACTTGTGGATGATGGCGCCGAGGAGATCTCGGTCGATCCGCTCAAGCCCCTGGTCGTCGACCTCGAGGAGCGCCAACGCCTCGCGGGCCACGTCGATCGTCACAACCCCGTCGTAGCGCACCTCGGCAACGTCGCGCACGCGCCGCAGGATCCGGTTGGCTACCCGCGGCGTCCCGCGCGCGCGGCGGGCGATCTCATCTGCTGCCTCGTCGGCGATCTCGACGCCGAGGATCCGCGCCGAACGCCGGACGATGCGGGCGAGCTCCTCGCCCGTGTAGAGGTCAAGGCGATAGGTGATGCCGAACCGATCGCGGAGCGGCGTCGTCAGGAGCCCCGTCCGCGTGGTGGCGCCGACCAAGGTGAAGGCCGGGAGGTCGAGGGTCAGGGTTCTGGCTGCGGGACCCTGGCCGACGATGATGTCGAGCCGGAAGTCCTCGAGCGCCGGGTAGAGGATCTCCTCCACGGCCCTGTTCAGGCGGTGGATCTCGTCCACGAAGAGGACGTCATGCGGCTCGAGCGACGTGAGAATCGCCGCCATGTCGCCCTTCCGCTCGAGTGCGGGCCCGGCGACGCAGCGGATGCCGACCCCGAGCTCCTCACGGACGATGAAGGCGAGGCTCGTCTTGCCGAGCCCGGGCGGTCCGGCGAGGAGGACATGGTCGAGAGCCTCGCCTCGAGCCTTCGCGGCTTCCAGAGAGATCGTGAGCTGTTCCTTGATCCGTTCCTGGCCGACGAAGTCCTCGAGCCGGCGGGGGCGAAGCGAGCCGTCGAGCTCGTCGTCTCCGGGCGCAAGCACCGGCGCGGTGACTCGCTCGGCAGCGCTCATGCGGCCCTCAGCGCCTGACGGACGCGCTCCGCCGGGGAGAGCTCCGGGTCGGTGTCTGCGAGCCGCTGCTCGGCCTCCGCCGCCGTGTACCCAAGCTCGACGAGCGCGTCGCGGGCAACCACGTGCCCATCCCCCGCTCCCAGATGCGGCGCCTCGACGGCGACGAGCGTGGCGACCTTCTCTTTGAGCTCGAGGACGACCCGCTGGGCAGTCTTCTTGCCGATTCCCGGGATGCTCTGGAACAGGGCGTCGTCCTCTCGAACGATGGCCCGGCGAAGCTCGCCCGGAGAGTAGCCGGAGACGATGGCGAGGGCGACCTTCGGGCCGACTCCCGAGACCGACAGGAGGTGCTCGAAGAGCTCTCGCTCCTCCGCACTCGCAAAGCCGTAGAGCTGGAGCGCGTCCTCGCGGACGTGGAGGTGCGTTTCGATCACGGTCTCTTCGGCGCCCTCGGCCTTCCGGAGAGCGCTCGGGGTTGCTGCGATCCGGTACCCGACGCCGCCTACGTCGAGCACGAGCCCCTCGGCGTCGGAGGCCACGGCCTTCCCGCGCAACCGAGAGATCATCTGGTTGCTCCTGCCAGAGCCGCGAGCGGAGGTGCGAGCGCGTGGCAGATCGCAACCGCGAGCGCATCGGCTGCGTGGCTCGGCGTCGGCGCCTCAGGCATCCCGAGGATCGCCTTGACCATCCGCTGCATCTGGCCCTTGTCGGCGCGACCGTAACCGCAGACAGCCTGCTTCACCGACGCTGGGGGATACTCGAGGCAGAACACTTCGGCACGGGCGCACGCGACGAGCACGGCGCCTCGCGCCTGTCCGACGGAGAGCGCGATGCGGGCGTTTGCGCCGACGAACGACTCCTCGAGCGCGACCGCGTCCGGCTCGTGCTCGGCGATCAGGGCGGTGACTCCGTCGTGGATCACCTTCAGACGCTGCTCGATGGGATCTCCCGCACGCGTCTTCCACCAGCCATGGTCGACGCCCCTGAGGCGCGCGCCGTCTGCCTGAACGATGCCGTATCCGCAAGCTGCCGTACCCGGGTCGATGCCGAGGACTCTCACGAAGTGAGGTTAGGGGTGTGTCCGGACGTTCCTGCCGGTCAGCCGAGATAGCTCCTCACCTGCTGGCGGCCTCCCCTCGGGCCCCGGCTGGTGTCCATCGGATAGAGCGCGGGGCCGCTTTCGTGCCCGTGCCTGACCACGTTGCGTTCCCGACGTAGACGGCGACGTGGTTGATCGACGAGTGACTCGGACCGTAGAAGAGCAGATCGCCGGGGCGCGGGGTTGCAGCAGGACGACGCTATGTCCGCGCGCGGGTCGTGTAAAGCCTACGAGGCGACGGCCTCGAGCACGCGCTCGGGGATGTCGAAGTTCGCGTAGACGTCCTGGACGTCGTCGTTCTCCTCGAGCGCGTCGACCAGCCGCAAGAGCTTCTTGGCGGCGCTCTCGTCGGCAATCTCGACCGTGGTCTTAGGAAGCATCGTGAGGTCGGCCTCGTCGTAGGCGATGCCTGCGTCGTTGAGCGCGCGGCGCACCTCCGGAAGGGCCTCGGGAGCCGAGACGATCTGAAAGCTCGAGCCCTCGCGGGTGATGTCGTCCGCCCCTCCCTCCGCGGCCGCGAGCGTCAGCGAATCCTCGTCCACCGATCCTGCGTCAACGAGAACGACGCCCCTCCGCTCGAAGAGCCAGGCGACCGAGCCGCTCGCGCCCAGGTTGCCGTCGTTCTTGGCGAAGACGTGCCTGACATCGGCGCTCGTGCGGTTTCGGTTGTCGGTGACAGCCTCGACAAGCACAGCGACGCCGTTCGGGCCGTACCCCTCGTACGTGATCGTCTCGTAGGCCTGACCGTCGGCCCCCGCACCGGAGCCTCGCGCGATCGCGCGCTCGATGTTCTCCTTCGGCATCGAGGCGTCGCGCGCCTTCTGGATCGCATTCGCGAGCGCGTGGTTCCCCTCTGGATCCGGGCCACCTTCGCGCGCCGCGACGATGATCGCGCGCGAGAGCTTCGAGAAGAGCTGCCCGCGCTTCGCATCCGCGGCGCCCTTCTTGTGCTTGATCGACGACCACTTGCTATGCCCCGACACAGGTCTCCTCACGAACGAGCTCCAAAAATCGCTCATGCACCCTCGTGTCCTCGGTCAGCTCGGGATGAAATGCTGCCACGAGGATGCGGCCCTGGCGCAGCAAGACCGGATCGCCATCGAGCTCCGCGATTACCTCGACCTCTGGGCCTGCCTGCTCCACGCGGGGCGCGCGGATGAAGATGCCGCGGAGAGGCTCGTCCTCTCCCGGCAGGTCGAGGTCCGCCTCGAAGCTCCTGACCTGACGCCCGTAGCCGTTTCGGCGCACGACGAGGTCGATCGCGCCAAGAAAGGGCTGGTCAGAAACAGCGTCCACGGCATCCCGCGAGAGGAGGATCATCCCGGCGCACGTGCCGAGAATGGGCTGCGCAAAACGGCCGACTGCCTCGTCGAGGCCGTAGAGGCGGATGAGGCGCCCGATCGCCGTCGACTCTCCGCCCGGCACCACGAGACCGTCCAGTCCTTCGAGCTGGTCAGGCTTCCTGACTTCGACGACGCCTGCGCCGAGCCCGCGGAGCATCGCCGCGTGCTCACGAAAGTTCCCCTGCACTGCGAGGACGCCGATTGTCAGTCGTCCGCTCATCTCGCGTGAAACTGTACCCCCGGGGCCTTCGACCCCTCTGCCCCCCTGCGGTCAGCGTATCTCGCAAAAGCGCACGAGTCTGGAACGGATGGGACCGAGGGTGTGACTTACCAGCCGCGAGCTTCGAGCAGCTCTTCGGGCGGGAGCGCCGCGGCATCGAGGCCGCGCATCGGCTCACCCAGGCCCGTCGAGACCCGGGCGAGAATCTCAGGGTCGGAGTAGTGCGTAGTCGCCTCGACGATCGCCTTAGCGCGCTCCGACGGCTCCGAGCTCTTGAAGATTCCGGAGCCCACGAAGACGCCGTCCGCGCCGAGCTGCATGCAGAGCGCCGCGTCGGCGGGCGTCGCGATCCCGCCGGCGGTGAAGGTCACGACCGGCAGGCGGCGGTTCTCGGCCACCCAGCGGATCAGCTCGAACGGCGCCTGGATGTTCTTCGCCTCCGTGTAGAGCTCGTCCTCGTCGAGCGATCCGAGCCGCCTGATCGCGCCGAAGACGGCGCGCATGTGGCGTACGGCGTTGACGATATCTCCGGTCCCGGCCTCGCCTTTCGTCCGGATCATCGCCGCGCCCTCGTTGATTCGCCGTAGCGCCTCGCCGAGATTCCGGCAGCCGCAGACGAACGGGATCTGGAACTTCCACTTGTCGATGTGGTGCTCCTCGTCGGCCGGCGTCAAGACCTCGCTCTCGTCGACGTAGTCCACCTCGAGCGCTTCGAGGATTTGCGCCTCTACGAAGTGGCCGATGCGGGCCTTCGCCATGACGGGGATCGTCACCGCCTCCTGGATCTCGACGATCTTCGTCGGATCGGCCATCCGCGCGACGCCGCCTTCCTTGCGAATGTCGGCCGGAACCCGCTCGAGCGCCATGACGGCCACCGCGCCGGCATCTTCGGCGATCCGAGCCTGCTCAGCGGTGGTGACGTCCATGATCACCCCGCCTTTCAACATCTCGGCGAGGCCGCTCTTCACGCGCATGGTGCCGAGCTCGGGCATGCCTCCGATTCTACATTTCGTCCTAGAGCAGGAGTTCGAGCGCGGCCTCGGGCTCCTTGAACGGGGGGATCACGTAGATCCCGGCCGCGCGTGTACGGGCCCCGTCCATGAGCGCGCGGGCGATGTCGAGGCCGACCGCGGCCGCATCCGAGTCCGCGTCGGCGAGCCGGCGCTGAACCGCTTCCGGGATCACGATGCCGGGAACCTCGTTGTGCAGGCGATACGCGAGGGAGTAGCTCCGGACGGGCCAAATGCCCACCAGGAGCGGGATCGGCGGCTCCCCGCCGACCGCGTCGAGAAAGCGGTCGAGGTATTCGAGGTCGAAGAGCGCCTGCGTCATTGCGAAGTGCGCCCCGTTCTCAACCTTTTCGCGGAAGCGCTCGACCTCACGCGTCAGGTCCTCAGCGGACGGGTTGACGGCGACGCCGATGTAGAACGAGGTCGGTGCGTCGATCGACTTGCCCGCATAGTCCTGCCCCTCGTTTAGTCGCGTGAGCACTGCGGTGAGCCCGATCGCATCGACCTCGTAGACCCCACGGGAGCCAGGGTAGTCGCCGACGTGAGGCGGATCTCCCGTGACGGCCAGGACGTTCCGGATTCCGTCCGCATGCGCGCCCAGGAGCTGGGACTGGAGGCCCATGATCGAGGCATCGCGCGGAGTCACGTGCGGGATCGTCTCGAGCCCGACGACGCGCTCGATCGCGGCCGCGGCGACGAGGGCCGAAAGCCGTGCACGAGCCATGGGGTTGTCGTTGATGTCGACGACGTGGACGGCTCCGGAGTCCCTGAGGGCCGTCGAGACCCGGAACATGTTCTCCATGTTCGTCCCCTTGGGCGGGTCGAGCTCGACCGAGACGACCCACTTGCGGGCGGCGAGCATGCGGCACAGGAGCGTCTGCTCCGCCCGGCGCACGACCGGGACGATCACGTCACGCTCGAGCGTCTCGAAGAAGACCCGCGGCAGCCTCTCTTCCTCCACCGCCTGCCGGATCGCCGCGATCTGCGCCGGCATCGTGCCGCAGCAGCCGCCCACGATCCGGGCGCCGAGCGCGCTCGCCTGCGCAGCGAACTCGGCGAAGTAGTCCGGCGTCGCGTTCGGATAGACGATGCGGCCGTCCGAGCGGCTGGGGAGACCGACGTTCGGCTGAGCGGTCAGCATGAGCCCGTTCTCCCCGACGAGGCTCGACATCTCGGAGAGGGCGGCAAGCGCAGCTTGCGGGCCAAGACCGCAGTTGGCACCGATCGCGGCGACATCCAGGCCCTTCAGGCGCTCGACGGCCTGGCCCGCGGACACGCCCGCCAGCGTCTGGGCGTCTTCGTCGAAGGTGAGCTGGGCGACGATCGGGAGCGAGGACACTCCCTGCACCGCCTCGATCGCCGTCACGAGCTCGCCCAGGTCGAAAAACGTCTCGACCATGAAGAGATCGACGCCCCGTCCCTCGAGGAGCCGCGCTTGCTCGCTGAAGACGTCGAACGAGTCCTCCGCCCCACTGGTTCCCTCGAGGTCCCCGAGCGGCCCGATCGAGCCGGCGATCAAGATGGGAGCCCCGGCGACCTCGCGCGCCTCGCGGGCGAGCTTGACGCCGTTCTCGATGATCTCTGCGAGGCGATCGTCCAGCAAGTTCGCGGACAGCTTCCGCCGGTTGGCCCCGAACGTGTTGGTCTCGATCAGCTCTGCGCCGGCGCGGATGAAGGCTAGGTGGACTCCGACGACGGTCTCGGGCGACTTCAGGTTCGCCTCTTCGGGGCAACGCAGCCGAGCCACCCGAGTGGAAAGGAGCGCGCCCGTGCCTCCGTCTGCGACGACGACGGGTCCGTTCGAAATCCGCTCGAGCGCACGGCTCAAGGTTGGCTCATCTGCATGAGGCTGAGGCTATCGGAGGTGTTAGGCGCGGTCGTCGAGCGCCGAGCGGAGCTCGCGCGACTCGACGTGATCCGCCGGCTCCCCGACCCGCGGACGGAGCAAGACGTCCTCGAGCTGGGCAGCGACATCGCGGAGGCTCTGAAACGCACGCTCGCGCCGGTCCTCGAGGACCGTTATCTCCTGCCGGAGCTCGTCGACCCTGCGGTGTGCGTCGCCGTCGATTTGACGGGCCATGTCCTCGGCCGTCTCACGCATCGCCCGTGCCTGCTCTTCGGCCTCCGCGACGGCGCGACGCCCTTCCTCCTCCGCCTCGCGGCGATGTTGGGACGCATAGGAGTCAACGGCGAGCCTGACGTCGGAGGCATAGGTGTCCGCGTCGTTGCGGGTGCGCTCCGCCTCGGCGGTGAGCTCGGTGATCCGTGCCCCCGCGTCGGACTCCACCCGGCCGAGCAGCTCGGAGACTTCCCGCTTCGCCTCCGTCCTGAGCTCCTCGGCGGCGCGCTCCGCAGCTGCGAGAATCGCCGAGACCCGGCTGCCGACGTCGGCAGGCCGAAGTCGCTCGTCCTCTTGGTGCTCCGAGGTGTCTCTTTTCTCTGTGTCCATAGCCCTTCCCCAGGGTGCGTAGCAGCTCTTGAACCTACTCGATCAGCCTAAATCCCGCAAAGCGGGCCTTCCGGCCGTCTAGAGCTCGATGCGGCGGATCCTCGCGATGCCGCCGGTCACGGTCCATCGCGTCACGTACGCCGTCAGTCCGTAGAGATCCGTCGTCCAGTAGAACGTGCGCTGGCTGCTGACTCTCGCGAGCAGGCGGATCTGGGGCCTCCGAAGCTTGCGGACGAGCGCAGAAGAGATCCCCTGCCGCTGCTCGATCCAGAGGATCCGGGTCGAGCTTAGCGACGGATTCGAGAGGAGAGCGATTGTCGTCGCCATCACGACCTGCTTGTCGCCGCTAGCGATTTTGTAGAGCAGGATGCGGGAGCGGCGCGAGTCCGCGGCATGCCAGGCGACTCGCCCGGCGGCGATGGAGGGCCGCCCTAGATCAGCTCCAGCCGCCACGCTCCCGAGTTGCCGAACCTCGCCGGTCGTGAGGTCTCTGAGCTTGAGCAGGGTCCGGTCGGGAAGCTCCCGGCGGTAGGCAAGCCACGGCCAGTCCAAAGCGGGCTTCGAGGTGGCACCGTTGACGCGCGCGACCTCCTCGCCGGTCGCCCAACGCACGATCCGGATGCCGGCCGCGTCCTGGTACGCGAGCAGCTCGCCGTCCAGACTCGGAGACTCGGCCTCAGGGTACTGCAGGGCGCCGCCCGCGGACGGAAGAACGATCACGCTCGAGACTCCAAGGTCACGCTGCGTGTACGCGAATGCGGGCCCGATCGCGGACGGATCGAACTGGCTTCCGGGCCCGAGCGGGATGAGCTCGGCACCGGCTGCCGGTGCCGTCAACAGCGCTGCGCAGGCAAGCAGCGCGACGGCGTTCACGCGGAGAACGCCGCGTCGGCGGCCGGCGAGCGTCTCGACGATGGCCGTCGCGTCCGAGCCCCGCCGGAGCGGTAGGAAAAGCAGGAGCGATCGACCGGCGCCGTAGGCCGCGAAGCAAACTGCGCCTGCCAGTGGCCGGCCGAGTGCCACGGCCGCCGCGCACGCGACCCAGAAAGTCGCCACGGGCTGGTAGGTCAGAAAGCCGAGCCCGAGCCCGGCGCCGTAACCCGCCGCCCAGGCCGGGAGCGGCTTGCTGAACCGCCAGGGCTCGGGGACCTGGCGCCGCGACTGCGGGAGCGGCACGCGCGCGAAGCCTCCCTCCCGCGCTGCACCCACGAGCGCGAAAAGCGCGGCGACGGGAAGCGCCCAGGCGCCCACACGCGATCCGGCCAACCCGAGGATGGCACCCACGCACGCAGAGGCGGCGAGCGCGCCCAGCGCGAAGAAGATCAGTGCCCCCGCTTGTCGTCTCCTGCTCCCGCACACGTCGGGAGTGATCGTCTCGACCATGGACAGTCCTCAGGGCGACCATCCGCCCGAGATCCCGGCGATGAGTGCCGCCGTCACGACCGCGGCCTCGATCAGCATGGGATCCCCGTGTCGTAGTACATGACGCAGAACACGTTCCGGGGCGCGTAGCAGTACCCGCGAAGCGCAGCATCCCCGTTGATCCTTCGCCTCGACCGCGAGCAGCAGTCGACGAGCTTCCGGATCTGGTCGTTGCAGCACCGATACCACGAGCCCTGAATCCGCGCATCGACGTGGAAGCGCTCAGGAACCCAGTCCTGGCAGATCCGGGTCCGCGGCGCCTTCGGGAGGGGCCTCCCGTCCGGTCCGACCAGCCGGACTCCTGCCTCGTCGACCGGGTAGCCGCTGCCGTTCACGCGCCGCCCCAGATTGTCGATCGGCTTCCCGTCGCGCGGGCGAAGCGGATACCCAAGGCGGTTGATGCGCGGGAGGCGAAACGGTGACGGGCAGGAGTCGGTCGTGAAGATGTGACCGCAAAAGTGAAACGCCTCCGCCTCGTCCGGGGCAACGGCGGCTGCGACAGCCCCTCCCCCCACGGCTCCAAGCACGGCGCCCCCGAGCCGCCCGAGAAATGACCGACGCGTCATGCCGGCTGCGAGCCCGCCCGCCAGGGCCTCGGCCACGCGGTCGAGAGCGGTGTCAGGCCGCAGCGCGTCTCCTTGCGTACCCGAGCGAGACGAGCCCGTCGAGCTGCTCGAGCGTGTTCACGAGGCCCTTCGCCATTACGGAGCCGTCGAGGACGTGGACGGCGAACGGGCTTCCGGGAACATTCCACCGTTCGAACGACTCCTGATCGGTCGCCTCGTCGACGACCCGGACCTGAATCCCATCCCTCCGAAGAGCACCGACGGCCGGCGCCAGGTCCCGACAGAGAGGACAGGTCGGCGAGAAGAACGCTACGAGGGCCGACCCCGTTCGCGAGAGCTCGTCGAGCTCCGGCGCCGGACGGCCGATCTCCGGGCCTTCCTCTGCGAGCTCGAGCGCGCTATGCGGCGGCAACCGTGCGCTCAGGACACCGACCTGGCGGTAGAGGGCCAGAACGAGGACGCCGAGCCCGACGACCGCGAGCGCCACGCAAGACAGGGAGGTGAGCACAGCGGTTTCCGTGGACGGTGTCGGGATTCTTCCTTCCTGGGCCACAGCCGCGATCGCGGCGAGCGCAGTGAAGAGCCCCGCGCGGGCCAGCAGGAACCAGGTCGAGCGCTCGCGGCTGCCGCCGAAACATCCACAGGGGAGCCGTCGCGCGCCCAAAAGACGAGCTCGTGCGAGCGCCGCGACGAAGACAAGGCCGAGTGAGATCGCCCCGTATGCCGCCGGCCGGGTGAAGGCGCCGACGGCGAGGAGCGCCCCGAGTGCTCCTTCAACCGTGACGACGAGCGCCCACAGGGCCGGGCGAGCGGACCCGGGAACGCCATATGCCTCCAGGCCGCGAACGAATTCGCGGCGAGCGCGAATCTTCGCGAGGGCGGCGCCCAGGAGCACAGCGGCGACCGCCAGGCGAAAGGCGGTGTCCATGTGTCAAGCCTAGTGAGGTCAGCGGTCGGCCCACCCCCGCCCGCGAGCGGCCGATGCCCTACAGCGGCATTAGGGCCGGCTCGGACTCGCCGTTCAAGACATCGAGGAAGACCCCGACGACGTCGGGATCGAACTGCGTTCCGGCCCCGTCACGGAGTCGCTTGCAAGCCTCTTCCAGGGGAAGGCGACCGCGGTAGGGCCGGTCCGTCGTCATCGCATGGAACGCGTCGCAGACGAGGATGATGCGCGACTCGAGCGGAATGTCCGCCGCCGCCAGCCGGTCGGGATAGCCGGCCCCGTCGAACCGCTCGTGACAATGGCGGACGATCGGGCGTACGTCGGAAAGGCGCACGATCGGGGCGAGAATGCGCTCGCCGAGCTCGGGATGCTGTTCGATGACCTTCCGCTCGTCGGGCGTCAGCGAGCCGGGTTTCAGAAGCACCTCGGACGGAATGCCGATCTTCCCGATGTCGTGGAAGAGTGCTCCGAGCTCGAGGCGCTTCAGCGATTTCGGGTCGAGGCCGAGCTGGGTTCCGACCTCGAGCGCCATATCGGTGATCGCCCGTGCGTGCGAGGACGTGTACTCGTCATTTGCTTCGAGCGCATTCGCGAGGGCCTCGACAGTAGAGAGAAACGTCTGCTCCAGACTCTCGAAGCTCATAGCGTTCGTGATTGCGAGCTTGGCCTGGTGGGCAACGCCGGCGAGAAGCTGCATCTTGCGCTCCGTGAAACGCGGCTTGGAGGCCTCTGTCAGGGCCGACACGAGGAAGCCCTTGCGCATCAGATCGACCTGAATGGGCGCAATCGCGAACATGCGGTTTTCGTCCGACCCCGAGCTCGTCTCTCCGATCCCGGGAAGTTGGCTCACCTGGTCGGGTGTCAGGACGAACGGCTTGTCCAGCTGAAGGAAGCGCTCCGCGACCTCAGGCGAGAACCTGAGGTCAGCAAGGCGCTCGCGGTCGCTGTCCCCGTATCCCCACATGGCGCGGACGACGAAGTCTCCGGTCCCCGGCTCCTGGAGCCAGACGGACGTGAGCGAGGAGCCGAGGATCTTCGTCGAAAGCCCCACGAGACGGTCGAGCACCGCATCGAGATCCTCCGCGGCGGCGAGCTCGCGGCCGAGGTCGAGCAGTGCGTTTGCGATCTCTGCGCTCTGCTTGGCGCTATCGGCTTCGCGTCGCTGCGCCTCGTACAGACGTGCGTTCTCGATCGCAACCGACGCGTGGCCGCCTAGGACCTCGAGGAGGCGGACGTCGTCCTCGTCGAACTGCCCGATGCCGAGCTTCGAGAGAACGATGACCCCGTTGATCCGTGAGCCGTACCGCAGCGGGACCGCAACCATCGACTCGTCGAGGTCGACCGTCCCCGGGATCGTGACCGCGTACTCGCACTCGAGGGCGTTCGCAAGCAGAAGCGACTCTCCCGTCTCGGCGACCCGGCCGGTGATCCCCTCGCCCATCCTGCACTTCAGCTCTTCGACGTTCTCGTCGCTGTACTCGCCGAGATCGCCGCGGAAGGCGATCGGGATCAGGTCGTCGCCCTCGTGGACGTAGACGCGGCAGTTGTGATAGTCGATCAGCCCTCGAAGCTCGCTGACGATTACCTCGCCGATGCGGGTGACGTCGTTCAGGCGGTTGAGCTTTCCCGCGAGGCTCTGGAGCATCTTGAGGTGCGCGATCGACCGAACGTCCTGACGGCCGGACTGGTGCATCACAGGTCGCCCGTCGGTCAGCTCGTCAAAGAGGACGACCGCGTTCTTCCCTCGCGTCTTCGCGGTCATCATCGCGGTCTCCGCATAGGCGACCAGCTCGCGGGGGTTCATCGCATTCTCCGGCCCCTGCGACACGCCAACCGAGACGGTGATTCTGCCCGCCCCCTCGAACTCCGTCCTGGCGAGACGCTGGGTCACCCGCTCCCCGAACCCACGGGCGTCGGTTGCCGTGCAGACCGGCATGATCACTGCAAACTCTTCGCCTCCGATCCTGCAGACGATGTCCGAGGTCCGGATGCTCGAGCGGAGCACATCCGCGAGAGCGACGAGGATCTGGTCGCCCGTCCCATGGCCGAAGACGTCGTTCACCTTCTTGAAGTCGTCGATGTCGAGCATGACCACTGCCAGGGACTCGTGCGCGCGGCCCGAGCGGTTCAGCTCAGCGCGCAGGCGCTCGTGAAAAAACCTGTGGTTGTAGAGCCCGGTCAGAGAGTCCGTCTGGGCTTGCCGCTCGAGCTTCTCGCGGATCTGGGCATTGTCCAGCGCAAGGGCGGCCGCATCGCCGCAGCGCTGCACGAGCTCGAACTCACGCTCGCTGAACGACGCATGCTCGCCGAGGCGGTAGACGTTCAGTGCACCCATGATCACGCCGCGGCTGACGAGCGGTACGACGATCAGGGACTCCTGCTCGTCCGCAGGCGTACCGGGCACCACATCGAGCCTCGGATCGAGATGCGCGTGGTTGACCAGGGCCGGCTCGCCGTTCTCGACCGCCCAGCCGGTGATGCCCTGGCCGTACGGGAGATTGGAGTCCATGATCTCCGCCGCCCAGCGGTCCCGGGCGGTCAGGGGCACGAGCAGGCGCCGGGCCTCGTCGGCCTGGTAGATGGTGAGCGTGTCGCACGGAACGAGGTCGCTCACCGCGTCGAAGATGCGGTCGAGCAGGGTATCGAGGCTCTGCTCCGACAGGAGATGGTGAAAGACGTCGGAAAGCCGGCGATAGGATGTGGCGAGCGCGTCCTCCTGCTCGTCCGGGGGCATGGCGAGAGTCAACGAAGGCGGATGCTGCTCACCCGCCGGGTGACCGCCCCCATTGGGAGAACGGAGCGGCCGGGCAGGGTCGCCATTGGATGTCACGGCAGCAGGTTCTTTCATGGAGGGCGTCCAGTTGAAGCATGTCAACGGAACAGGCCCGTCGTATCACTCGGATGGGTGACTCCGGCGGCTCCAAGCCAGGCCAGGCGAGCCCTCCGCGGGATCTCGAGAACCCCGAGCTCGCGGATCGGCTCGAGGCGTTCGCAGCCCTTCTCGACCTGGCCGGGGCGAACCCGTATGGCGTGCGCGCATACCGCCGGGCGGCTGCTCTCGTCAGGTCGACGCCCGCGTCGGTCGCGGGGCTCGTCCGCTCGGGCCGAGCCCGCGAGCTCCGGGGCATAGGGCGCGGCATCGAGGGGAAGCTCCGCGAGCTCGTCCAGACGGGCGAGATAGCCGAGCTCGCAGAGCTCGAGCGCACAGTCTCGCCACAACTCGTCGGCCTCGGGCGGCTGTTGGGCCTCAGCGCCAAGCGAGCCGCGGAGATCGGCCGGGTGCTGGGGATCAGCACCGCCGACGAGCTTCGCCAGGCCGCGCGAGAGGGCCGGCTCACCGAGGTGCCCGGCATCGGGCCGAAGACGGCGGAGCGGATCCTCGCCGCACTGGAAGGAAGCCCTGAAGCTAGCCCGCCCAGAAGCCTGCTTTTGAATCGCAGCCGTCCGCTCGTCGAGGCGGTTGCCTCGGCGCTCGGCGCCACCGCGGCGGGTGACCCACGGCGCTGGCACGATGCGTCCGAGCGGCTCGCCGTGGTTTGTCGGGGCGACGACGCAGACGCTGTCACGGCACGCTTTGAGGAGCATCCCTCCATCGTGGCGATCGTGGAACGGACCGAACGTGGCGCGCTGGGCGTCACCGTCGACGGGATCCCGATCGAGCTCGTGGTTGCTCCCACCGCGCGCTTCGGGACCGAGCTTCTCCGCGCCACCGGGTCCAAGGCCTACGTGGACGCGCTCGAGCCTCTTCCCGCTGCCCCCGACGAAGCCGGCGTCTATCGCGCACTCGGGCTCCCCTTCTGCCCGCCGGAGCTTCGGGAAGAGCCTTTCGCGGGCGAGCCGCCCAAGCTGCTGGAGCTTTCCGACATTCGCGGAGACCTGCACTGCCATACGACATGGTCGGACGGCCGCGCCAGGGTGCTCGAGATGGGAGCGGCCGCGCGCGATCGGGGCTACGAGTACCTCGCCATCTGCGACCATACGCTCGCCGTTCGCGTCGTCCCGGGCCTGGACGCCGAGGCGATCCGCCGGCAGGGCGAGGAGATTGCAGCGGCAAACGAGGTGCTCGCTCCCTTCCGCGTCCTCCGCGGCGCGGAGTGCGACATCCTCCCGGACGGCTCGCTCGACCTCCCGGACGACGTCCTCTCAGAGCTCGAGTGGGTGATGGCGAGCCTGCATGCAGGTCAGCGGCAGCCGCGGCGCGAGCTGACACGGCAGGTCGTCGAGGCGGTGCGAAACCCCTTCACCTCGGCGCTCAGCCACCCGACGGGGCGTCTCATCAACCACCGGCCCCCGAACGCGCTCGACCTCGATGAGGTCTTCGCCGCTGCTCTGGAGACCGGGACCGCGCTCGAAGTGAACGGCCTTCCAGACAGGCTCGACCTGAATGGGGAGAACGTGAGGCGTGCGATCGGGGCCGGAGTCCGGATCGTGGTCTCGACCGACGCGCACTCGGTCGCAGGGCTTGCGAACATGGAGCTCGCAGTCGCGACGGCACGCCGCGGAGGCGCCACCGCGGCCGACGCAGTCAACACGCGACCGTTACCGGATGTTCTCTAGCTCGCGGCTTCGACCTGGAAGTGCGTCTCGATCCCCATGAGCGTTTGAGCGCCACCCGCGGCCTTTGCACGGTACGCGGCGATATCAGCGGCACGGTAGAGGTCGTACGCACTTCCATGTGCTTCCACGAGTCGAGCGACCCCGCCCGAGAAGCTGTATTGGCCGCGGCCGAGTTCTGCGAGCCGGTCCTGGGCCCGCTCGGCTACGACAAGCGCAGCGTCGGAGAGCGACGCCGACAGGATGACGGCGAACTCGTCTCCGCCAAGCCGGCAGCAAACGTCGGTCGCACGGGTGCTCGTCTGAAGAGCTTCGGCGAGAGCGCAAAGGGCTTCGTCGCCTGCCGGATGCCCGCCCAGGTCGTTGATGCGCTTCAGCCCGTCCACGTCCACGACGAGCAAACTGAGCTCTTCGCCGGTTCGGACGCTGCGAGCCACGGCCACCTCGAGCTGCTCCTCGAAGAGCCGGCGGTTGTAGAGACCGGTGAGCCGGTCGCGAGCAGCCAGCTCCTCCACCTCCGAGTAGAGCATGGCGTTTCGGACCGCCGTTGCGACGACGTCGCAGAGCGCACGGCAGAAATCCACATCCGCGACATCGAACTCGCGGTCTTCTGTGTCGATGACCTCCATCAGCCCGATGGTCTCCCCGCGCGCGACGAGCGGCAGCATGAGCAGCGCCTTCAAGCCGCGACGCTCGAGGAACGCGCGCTCAGAAGGATCCGCGGTCTCGTCTGAGAGGCGAATCTGCTTGGGCTCCTGCGTCTCGAGCACGAGCTTCGTAGCGGGGTAATCGTCGAGTGGATAGACCTGACCGCCCCCGACAGTGATCTCGTCCTTTCCCTGCAGGTATTCAACGAGCATGACCAAGTTGTTTTGGTCTCGCTTCCAGCGCGAGATCTCAGCCGCTGTGGCACCTGTGAGCTCTGCCGCGCGCTCGGAGAAGTCCCGCAGGACGTCGTTCAGATCCAGGCTGGATGAGAGCCTGTGGGAGAGATCGAGCAGGGCTTGGAGCCGATTAGCTGGGGCCACAATCCCGGTATCGGCGCGAGCGCCCTCACCCTTGACCACAATTGTGCGTCCCTGCAAGCGCGTTGGTAGTACCGGATCCTCAGCGGCCGCAGCCACATACGGTGGCTACCACCGTGGTGCGAGAAGAACGACCAGACGCCGGTGAGAACCGCCCGCTCGGGGAGGTGGTTATGGGCCATCGCTGCCCCCGGTCTGGCCGGTGACAACACACCGCGCGTCGCCGAGGAGCTTGCCGAAGACTTCGCGCGCTCCTACGGCGCCGTGGGCTGGCGCACGGTGCTCGAGGTCGACCGCCTGGTCGAACCGCCGGCGCTGACAACCGACCTGATCGAGGCAGCAAGGCGCAAGCTGCTCGAGAGAGGCTGGGACCTGGCCGTGGTCGTCACCGACCTGCCCTTGAAGCGCAACGGACGCCCGGTCGGCGGCTGGCCCTGCGGCTCGCCGACATGCTCGTCGCCGAGGAAAGCGCGTCGTTCTGAGCGCTGACGATGCCGTTGGCGACCCTAGCCGCTCCTACTAGAGCTTCTCGGAGTCGACCGCCACCTCGAACAGCTCCACCGAAGAGCGAGCGCCCGAACCCCCAGGCGGCGACTGATTACTCATGAAGTCATCGACCTTGCGCAGGTCGTCCTCCGTTTCGCAGAATGCGACGGCTGCGCCGCGACCGTTTTCGCGGTCGACGAGCATCAGCGCGCGCTTGATCGGCGGCCCATCAGCAGCTGCCTTTCCGGCTGCCATTCGCTCACGAATTTCGCTGATTCGCTCGTCCCAATTGCCCTCTGCCCCTTCGAACCTAGCGATACGAACGTACATCCTGTTCCTCCCTAAATCGACCTGCCGAGTCTAGCCCCGCCGACCGCGCCTCATCCCAGGCATGTCGTCATATGCCGCCGGTGCTCGGCCGGGCGTGGGCCGGCGAAGGAAAGTCCACAAGCGGGGCCTTCAGCGTAGCCGCCTATTTGCGTCGGTTAAGTGGCGAGGCGGTCATCGAGATACTCCGTGATCGGCAAGGCGCCATCGGATGTGTTCGAGACCACGGTGTGCGTGACCCGGGCATGCGGATCGTGCACGCTGCAGAAGGAGACGCCCGCGTCGCTGCCTACATCGGCTACGGTCGAGTAGATCCCGCCGTCTCCACTCCCTCGTACCGGTAGGTGGAATACGTTGGCTCTCCACATGCCATCGATCACGAGATAGCCGACAGCGGCACGGCCGGGGAGCTCGTCGGAGCGCAGGAATTCGGTATCGCGCATTCCCGACGGCTCACAGACCCGCTGACGAACCAAGTCGTGGAACGGCAGTCCGCTCACCCGCTCGGCGATCAACGCCAGCACGACGCAGCCGCCGTTGCTGTACGCGAAGCGCTCATGAGCTTCTCGGTCTGGGCACTGACGACGTCGTAGAAGAGCACGCCGTCAGCATATGAGCTCACCGTTCAGTTCACATCCGGCGTGCGGGCCACGCCGCTCGACGAAGGGAAAGCCCCCTGAGCGGGGGCTTTCTGTGGGCCCGCCTGGATTCGAACCAGGGACCGACGGATTATGAGTCCGCTGCTCTGACCGCTGAGCTACGGGCCCTCGGCGGCGAGCGTAGCGCCTCTCGACCGGGATGCTCATCATGACCGGTAGATTTCTCAGTCACGGGTACGACAGAATAGGAACCGCTTTTCTGGACTCGACGATCCACGGGAGGTTCAGCTCGACGTGAAGGTGTTCCAGCTTGAGCGGAGCTTGAGGACGAAGGGCGGCCTCGAGATCAAGGACATCACCGACGAGGTGCGCCAGGCCGTCGAGGAGAGCGGTGTCGAGAACGGCATCGCATGCGTCTATTCGCCTCACACGACTTGCTGCGTACGCGTGAACGAGTTCGAGACGGGATTCTTGGAGGACTTCGCGCGGATGCTCCGGCGACTTGTCCCAACAGAGAAGTACTACGCGCACGACGACTGGGATCGCCGCACCGAGAACGTCTGTCCCGAGGACATGGAGGCGGGCAACGGCCACTCGCACTGCATGGCGATGCTGCTCGGACCGGCAGGTGAGTCGATTCCGGTTCGCGACGGGGAGCTGCGCCTCGGCACCTGGCAGCGTGTGCTCTTCATGGAGCTCGACCGCTCGCGCGACCGGCGCTGGATCGTCCAGGTCGTCGGCGACTGAGCCCGTAAGCCGGTCGGCAGCCCCGTCCCCAAAAGACGAAGACGGGGCCGCCGCAGACCCCGTCTCGTTTCTGAATCCTTCACCGAGTTTCACCGAAAGCCCCCGCCGCATCGGGGCCCCACGGTTTTTCTTCCTCGGTAGCCCCACTTTGCCCGTGATCAGGGTGACTGTCCCCCCTCCGTAGGCGTTGACTCGCTCACCCTTCCGGGGTTGACAGTTCTACTTCACTCCGCACGGCCCAATTCGAGGTTAGAGCGGCAGCCCAACGGGGCAGGTGCCCGTTGAGGCCCAAAGGAGACCTCGTTCTTCATGCCCTTGGGGGGTCAAACAGACGAATCGGGCTTCACCACGCCCGCAGCGACCGTCTTGCGGCTCGTCGGCGAGCGCACAGCCGGGATGACTGCCGACCCGAGCGCCGTCTTGCTCGGCCTCTGCGAAGCGATCCGCGACGGCTTCGGGCTCGACCGGGCCTTCGGCTTTCGCTTTCTCGCCCGCAGCGAAGAGTTGACCCCCGTGGCTGTGCCCGGAAGTTATGAGGAGGACGTCCTCTCGGCGCGCTGGCTCTCCCTTTCCGACTGGCCGGCGCTGGTCCGTGCAATGAATGCCCAACAGGCCACCCTCGCCGGAGGCGTGTCCGGCCCTGCGCTCCCCGCCGAGGCTGCATCTGACCTAGATATGGGCGAACTTGTTGTGGTACCGGTCGGCGTGGCCGGCGAGTTCACTGGGTTCGTCGTTGCCGACACGCGCTCGCGGACACTAGAGCTTTCGGAGCAGCAGCTCGAGTTCCTGACCGCCGTCGGCGCAATCGGCGGCACCCTCCTCGAGGCCGCGAATCAACAGGAGCACGCTCGGCGCCTTAGCGATCTGAAGAGCCACTTCATCACCCTCGCCTCGCACGAGCTTCGCGCGCCGTTCGCGGTCATGCACGGGATCATCACGACGCTCCAGCACCGGGCCGCCACGCTCCCCGAGGAGCAGGCCGCCTGGCTTCGCAATGGGCTCTACGAGCAGAGCGAGCGTACAGGCCGACTCCTGGAACAGCTCCTGGACCTCTCCCGGCTGGACACGAAGACAATCCCGATCGAACGGTCTCAGTTCTCGATCCGCCCGCGCGTCGAAGAGCTCATCGAGACAGTCGTCGGCGAGCGTAAGGCCGAGTTCACGATCGACGTCCCGCCGGACCTGATCGTTGACGCGGATCCGAATGCGTTCGACCGGATCGTCTCGAACCTCGTCGTCAACGCCGTTCGTTACGGACGCGCTCCGATCACGATCGCAGCCCGTCAGCGGGACCGTCACCTCCGGCTCACTGTGGAGGACCGGGGCGGCGGCGTTGCGCGGGAGTTTGTGCCACGCCTCTTCGACCGCTTCAGCCGGAGCGATGAGGCGGCTGGCGAAGGCAGCGGCCTCGGGCTCTCGATCGCGAAGTCGTATGCGCAGGCGCACGGCGGCGAGCTCGTCTACCAGAGCGCGCATCCGCACGGCGCCCGCTTCGAGCTCGTCCTGCCGAGACCGCAGGCGGACGAGCCAAACGACCCCTCCTCAGCTTTCTAGGCGACCTCGGCCAGCGCAGCCAGGACGTCCGTCCCGTACCGGTCGAGCTTCGCCGGGCCGATGCCCGGAATGGCTGCGAGCTCGTCACGAGTTCGCGGTGTCCGCCGCACGATCTCGGCGAGAGTCGCGTCGTGGAGAACCACGTATGCCGGGACGCCGTCGGCACGCGCCCGTTCGAGCCGCCACTCTCGGAGCGCACGAAAGGCCGGCTGCTCGCGTTCCACGGGCCCGACCTGGGATCGACGGGCGCGTGCCGGGGCACTGACACCGAGCTCGGCGAGGAACCGAGACGGCCTGGCGCTGTCCGACCAGGTGACGTAGAGGTGGCTCTTGGCCCGCGTGATCCCGACATAGAGAAGGCGTCTTTCGTCTGCCAGCGCAACCGGCCGCTTCGCCTGACGACCGGGAAGCTCCTTCTCCTCGAGCCGAGGCAGGAAGACCGCTTCGAACTCGAGCCCTTTCGCCGCGTGGTACGTGAGCAGGTTGACGCCGCGTCCCTCCCTCGCGGGCCCGAACCGCAGCTCGAGCTCTTCGACGAAGCGCGCGACGGTCCGCGTGCCATCGTCCAGCTCTGCTGCGAGGTCAACTAGCCTGCGGAGGTCGGCCTGGCGCACTGTCTCCTGCTCTCCGAGGCGCTCCGCCAATCCTTCGATCCACCCTTGAGCGACGGCAAGCTCGCGCACGGTCTCCTTGATTTGGGTCGACTCCGAAGAGCGCACGGCCCCCAGGAGCCTCCGCGCCGCCTGCCGTGCAAGGAAGGCGGTGCCCCTGACGTCGAAGGGGATTCCGGCAGCCGACAGGGCCTCTTCGAATCCGTCGGAGCGGGCATTCGTCCGGTACAGGACCGCGATCTCATGGAAGGGGACGCCGGCCGCCGCCAGCTCGCGAATCCGCTCCACGACGAACGTCGTCTCCGCGGGGCCTTCGACGCTCCGCGCCACGGGGTCGGGCCCGCTCGGCTTCACTGCCTCGAGACGCTTCTCGACGCCGCCGAGGACGGGAACGAGCCTGTTCGCAAACTCGAGCACCTCGGGGGTCGAGCGGTAGTTCGTCTCGAGCCGGACAACGGTCGCGTGCCGGAAGCGGCTCGGCATCCCGACTAGATGCCGGGGAGTCGCGCCGACGAACGCGTAAATCGACTGGTAGTCGTCCCCGACCGCGCAGAGGTCATCGCGCTTGCCGAGCCAGCGGTCGAGTAGCGACTGCTGGAGCAGGTTGACGTCCTGGTACTCGTCCACGGTGAAAGCCGAGAAGCGTGCGTGGAAGCCTTCGCGCGCAGTGGCGTCGTCGTCCAGGAGGCGGATCGCCCGCTCGAGGAGATCCTCGAAGTCGAGCTTGCCCGACGCCTCCTTTCGCCGCTCGTACTCCCTGAATACACGCTCCATAAGGTCGGCGGGAATGGGCGGCTCGTGGTCGTCGAGCCCCCGGCGGTAGGTGACAGGGGTAAGGCGGCGATTCTTGGCCCACTCGACCTCAGTCGCGAGGTCGCCTGCCGGCCGAAAGCGGAAGGCTCCCGGGAGGCCGTTCCCGATTTGCCGGAGCAGCACCGCTTTCGAAGGAAGCACATCACCGGGAGTTCCGTTTCCGAAGGCGCGAAGCTGCGCCAGCGCGGCCGAGTGGAACGTCCTTGCCTGGACCCCATCGACGCCCAGCGTCTCGAGCCTCGAGCGCATCTCGCCCGCGGCCTTGTCCGTGAAGGTGACGGCGAGGATCTGCCTCGGCTCGAAGGCGCCGCTTACGACCTGGTTCGCGATTCGGCGCGTGATCGTGGTCGTCTTTCCGGAACCTGCGCCCGCGAGGATGCACACCGGCCCACGAACGGCCTCGACGGCTTGGCGCTGCTCCGGGTTCAACCCCGAAAGAATGCGCTCGAGGTCCACCATCTCACCTTAGAGCCCGGTTCGGCGGACGCCCGAAAGCGCACGGTGTTTACGCGAAGTTGGATCGGTGAAGCTAGCCCTCGACCGGTGCCTGTATCCCTCTGGATCGAATCGACTCCCGAGACCGACTACCCGCCCCTCCGCGGGGCGGTCGACGTCGACGTGGCCGTCCTCGGAGCGGGGATCACAGGTGTCACGGCCGCCACGCTCCTGAAGCGGGCAGGCAAGACGGTCGCGCTCATCGACAGCAAGCGGGTCGTTCGCGGGGTCACGGGCTATACCACCGCCAAGCTCACATCAGGACATGGGCTGATCTACACAGCGCTCGCGAAGACCTTTGGCCCGGAAGCGGCGGGAGGCTACGCGGAGTCGAACGAAGCGGCTATCCAGCTCGTGACCAGGCTCGCGAAGGAGCTTCGAATCGACTGCGACCTCGAACGGCGACCGAACCTCATCTACACGGAGAACGCGGATGAGGTCGGGCTGATCGAAGAGGAGGTCGAGGCCGCGTCCCGGGCGGGCCTGTCTGTCTCCTTCGTGACCGGTACCGACCTGCCCTTCCCCGTCGCAGGCGCGATCAAGCTCGAGGACCAGGCGCAGTTCCACCCGCGGAAGTACCTCCTTCCGCTCGTCGAGGCGGTGGCCGGCGACGGCTCCTACGTGTTCGAGCAGACGAGAGCGCTCAACGTTCATGAGGGCGACCGCTGTCGCGTTGAGACCGATAGGGGCAGCCTGGTCGCGAGCGACGTCGTCGTCGCGACGCACATCCCCTTCCTCGACCGCGGTCTCTTCTTCGCCAAGGAGCACCCGCAGCGTAGTTACGCGATCGCATTCCCGCTCGGGGGCATGCGCCCGCCCGAAGGGATGTACATCAACGTCTCTTCACCAACCAGGTCGATCCGAACGGCGCCGTTCGAAGGTGGACGCCTCCTTCTCCTCGGCGGAGAAGGCCACAGGCCTGGTGAGGAGCCCGACACCGAGCGTCGCTACCGAAACCTCGAGGAGTTCGCTCGAGACGGGTTCGGGATCACAGACCTGCCGCTCTATCGCTGGTCGACGCAGGACTACTCGACAGTCGACCGGCTCCCCTACATCGGCCGGCTGACCCGCCGCTCGGAGCGCATCTGGGTAGCGACCGGCTTCGGGAAATGGGGCATGTCGAACGGCACCCTCGCCGCACAGATCCTCACTGACGCGATCCTCGGCCGGCCAAACCCCTGGGCCTCCCTCTACGACGCGAAGCGCGTGCAGCCGGTCGTATCCGCCCGCAAGTTCACAACGGAAAATGCGAAGGTCGCAGCGCACTGGGCGGGCGACCGCGCCCACGCGCGCACGCTCGAAGAGCTGCATCCCGGCGAGGGCGGGATCGTCAAGCGAAACGGACGACACATGGCGGCCTACCGCGACGACAAGGGAGTCGTCCGCGCGGTCTCAGCTGCCTGCACCCACCTCGGCTGCTACGTGCAGTGGAACGGAGCGGAGAGAAGCTGGGATTGCCCATGCCACGGGTCGAGGTTCGGGACGGACGGCACGGTGATCCAGGGCCCGGCGGTCAAGGATCTCGGTCAGATCACGCCGTAGACGATGCCCCCTCGTGTTGCAGCCCCCTTCAGCGAACGACAAGAACATCGGGACCGCCCCGTCGAACGAGGCGATCCGCAACTCTCGCGTGAAGCCCTCGGCGGCCTGAGCGCCCGACGACCACCGTGTCAGCGTGAAAGCGTTTGGCGGCCGCTTCGATCTCCGTCACCGGATCCCCGGTCGCTGCGACGAGCTCGGCCTGCACGCCGGATTGGGCGAGGAGGACGGCGGCTTGTTCCAGGACGGCCTGCTGCTCTGCGCGGGCCTCGTCTGACACCGTTTGGAGCCGTGAGCCGATTGACTGCGCTCGGACGACGTTGACGACCGCAACGCGGCCGCCTCGGCCAACCACCCGGGCAGCGTGAAGGAGCGCGCGCCGGCCAGTCTCGGATCCATCCCACGCAACCAGCACTCGCCCGCGGCGTTCGTGATCGAGCACGCTCATGGAAGGTGGTACGGGACACTCGAAAGGATGATCCCGGGCTCAAAGAGGAGAAGACGCTTGAGGTAGAACGCCCGCTGGTTGTGGAGAAGTGCGCGCCAGCCCGAAAAGACGAGCTCAGGCATGACCACCGATACAACGGTGTCGGGCTCTCCGGTCAGCGTTCGCAGGTGGCGGAGAAGCGGATCGCCCAGGTCACGATAGGGCGCGCGGACCACTTCGAGGGGGATCCCGACTTCCTCGCGCAGCCACACCGCCCGCATGCGCTGCTCCTCCTCCTCGTCGAAGGCGAAGAAGAGCGCCTTTGTGTCGTCTAGGCCTAACGTCTCGACGTAGCGGATCGCGCGGAGCGACGCGGCCTGGACGCCGGAGACGAGCACGCGCCCCACGATTCGGCGGCTTGCGGGCGAACTCAGTACTGCGTTGCCGTCGACCATCGGAACATCGGCGACAACGATCCCCGGCTCGGTGCGAAGACGTAGCTTGAGCGAGAACGTCGTTCGACGGGTGATCGCCTTTGCAAGTGAGGCACGGTCGAAGTTCTCGGGAACGATCAGCGTTACGAACCGCGATTCGCCGTGCGGGAGCGACCAGAGGTAGTCGATCACGGCGTCGGCACGGCTGTCCCGGGCATTGAGCGTTTCGAGTCGGCAGGCGCCGATTGGCCACCAGTCGCCGCGCGGGTCGGGCATCCGGCGTGTGGGGTCGGGAACGTGGACGGCTCGAAGGTCACTACCGGCGATTCGCCGGCCGTACCAGGCGGCAAGCTCGGTTGCAGGGTCGATGGCCTCCACGTAGACGACGGCCGTGTTCGAGGGCGGCGGTTCGGCGCGGACGGCGGCCGCGCCGGCGTGAAGGCGCCGTGCGACGACTCGGTAGTGGCGGTGAACGACGAAGAAGAGGAGGACGAGGACTGGGATCGCGACCGTCACCATCCAGGCGCCGTCGAGGAACTTGGTTTGGACGACGAGGAGAGCGACAAGACCGGTTGCAAGCGCGCCAAGGCCGTTGATGGTCGCCCGCCGTTGCCAGCCGGGCCCGCGTTCGGCGCGCCAGTGGCGGACCATGCCGGCCTGAGAGAGCGTGAAGGCGGTGAACACGCCGATCACGTAGAGGTGAATGAGGGAGATGACGTCGGCGTGAAAGGCCCAGATGAGGAGGGCTGCGATGCCGGCGAGGACGACGATGCCGTTTGAGTAGACCAGCCGGTCGCCGAGGTTGACGAACTGCCGTGGGAAGTAGCCGTCGCGGGCGAGCACAGCCGCGAGGCGTGGAAAGCCTTGGTAGGAAGTGTTCGCGGCCAGAACGAGGATCCCGAACGTGAGTGCCTGGACGACGTAGTAGAGGAACCCGGCTGCCGACGATGCAGGAAACGTTGTGCGCGCAATCTCGGAGAGGACTGACACGCTGCCGCTCGGACCAGCGCCCATCTCGATGGCGAGGTAGGAGACGCCGAGGAAAAGACTGATCGCAATCAGTCCCATCGCCGTGAGCGTCTTGGCTGCGTTTTCGCCGCGCGGCTGTTTGAATGCGCCGACCCCGTTCGAGATCGCTTCCACACCGGTGAGGGCGGCAGCACCTGAAGCGAAGGCGCGCAGAAGAACGACGATCCCGACCGCACCAACGCCCGCCGGAAGGGCATCCGGCACATGCGCTTGCGGGCATGTGCCGACCGCGCACTTGCCCACGCCGGTCGCGACCATCACGTACATGACCGCGACAAAAGCGTACGTCGGGACCGCAAAGAGCATGCCCGACTCGCGCACGCCGCGCAGGTTCGCGAGCGTGAGCAGGAGGACGAAGCCAAGCGAGATCTCAACCTTGTGGCTCTCGAGCCCGGACGCGGCAGAGGTAAGTGCAACGACCCCGGCGGTGACCGAAACGGCTACGGTGAGGACGTAGTCGACCAGGAGCGCGGCCGCCGCCACCAAACTGGGGGTGGTTCCGAGGTTGTCCCGGGCGACCACGTAGGCCCCCCCGCTCGTCTCGTAGGCGCGAACCGTTTGGCGATACGAGAGGACGACGATCGCGAGCAGCACGGAAATCGCGATCGAGATCGGCAACACCAGGTGCGCCGCCGTCAGGCTCGCCGCGACGAGCACAACGAGTGCCGCCTCGGTTGCATAGGCGACCGAAGAAAGCGGATCGGACGCGAAGATCGGAAGCGCGAGCTTCTTCGAGAGAAGGGTCTCGCCAAGGTCGTCGCTTGACCGGGGCGACCCGATCAGCACCCGCTTGAGCGCCGCCCCGGCCGGACGCTCGGATACCTCCGTCACTCCGGCCCACCAAGATCGGAAAGGATCCGGGCGAGCCGTTCGTTCCGCTCACGAGCTCGCAGCCCGTAATCGCGGATCGGCGGCTCCTCCTGCAGAAGTGCTTCGAGCGCAGCTCCCCCGCTCGGCTCAAGAGGCTGGTGGCGGTTCTCAACGCGACGCGCGAGCTGCTCGTACAGCTCCAGGCGGGAGTGCATCACTGCGAACTCGACGACTCCCGCGCGGTGACCGTGGTCGCGCTCCCTCTGAGCAAGCCGCCGGACCTGGCGAGCGAGCCGGCGCCTGGCAAGCGTCTCCGCAACGATCATGCACCGACCGTAGAGCCGGCCGAATCAAGCCCGGCTCAGGATTTCCGCCTACCGGCTCAACGGAAGCTCAAGAGCCACTCGGGTCGACGAGCCGGTAGCCCGCACCGGGCTCGGTCAGTACGTACTGCGGGCGTGCCGGATCGTCTTCGATCTTTCGGCGAAGCTGCGAGATGTACACGTGCAGGTAATGCGACTCCTCCTGATACGCATTGCCCCAGACAGCCCGCAGAATTGCGGCATGCGTGAGCAGGCGACCCTCGTTTTGGGCCAGATACGCCAGAAGCCTGAACTCGATCGGCGTCAGACGAAGTCGTTCACCCCGCAGTATCGCCGCCCGCTTTTCAAGGTCGACCTGGAGCTCGCCCACGACGAGCACCGGTTCGCCGGGCGGCGCGGAACGTCTCAGGACAGCCCGCAGGCGCGCCAGCAACTCGTCGATCCCAAAAGGCTTGGTGACGTAGTCGTCGGCCCCTGCATCCAGAGCACCGACCTTGTCAGCTTCATCGCCGACTGCAGACAGGATCAGGATCGGGGTGCTCGTCCACGTACGCAACTCGCGCGCCACCTCGACGCCGCTCTTCCCGGGTAAGACCAAGTCAAGGACGACAGCGTCGGGCGGCCAGGTGGCAGCGAGGATGAGAGCCTGTTCCCCGGTGCCTGCTGTCGTCACTTCGTACCCGGCACCGCGAAGCGTCGTCTCGAGCGCACGAAGGATCTGCGGCTCGTCGTCGACGACGAGAACCCGCTGCCCGCTCAAACCTGACCCTCGACCACTGCCGCCGAAAGCGGAAAAGCAAGCATGAACGATGCCCCCTCCCCGCTTCGCGACTCTGCCCACACGCGCCCGCCGTTGACCTCGGCGAACCCGCGCGCGATCGCCAATCCCAGCCCGGCTCCCTGACGCGCCTCGCCAGGTGCCAGCCGCTCGAATGGCTCGAACACACGCGCCAGATCACCTGAGTCCATTCCCGGACCATCGTCCTGGATGCAGAGCACAACCTCATCGGATGCCGTCGAGACCGAGATCTCTACGTCGGAGCCGGGGCGCGAATACCGAAGCGCGTTCTCGAGCAAGTTGACAAGAGCTCGATCGACCTGAACCGCATCCACCTCCAAGAGCGGCACGTCCTCCGGCAGCCTCACCACGATTCGTGCCTGCTCGGGAGCAGGTAATTCTCCGAGTGCCTGGGCAACCAGGTCATCGGCCGCGACCAGCTCGCGCCGCGGCGCCGCGGCGCCGCTCTCCAGGCGTGAGAGGTCGAGAAGGTTCGCCACAAGCCGGTCGAGCCGCCGCGCCTCCGTTCGGACCGTGTCCAGCTGATGGCGTCGGCCGGCCTCGTCAAGCTCAATCGCGGGCGAGACAAGACTCTCCGCGGCGACGCGCATGGCCGTGAGCGGCGAACGAAGGTCGTGGCTGACTGCCCGCAAGATCGTGGTCTTCAAGGAGTCGCTAACGCGGAGGCGCTCCGCTGCGAGCGCCTCCTGTTCAAGTTGAGCGCGGTCGAGTGCGATCGCGACGAGGGAGGCAAGCGCCGGCAGGAATCGACGCCGAACCGCCTCATCCCCCTGGGCGTCTTGGTGGAGAAAGAGCATTCCGACTCGCCGCTCGCCGGCGACCAAGGGCACCGCCACGTCGTGCGGGCCCGGCCGGGCCTCACCGAGCGTGATTTGGGCGCTCGGCACGCTTAGCACGCCGGCCAATGCTTTTCCGAGACGATCGAGTTGCTCGGTCACATGCTCGCCCTGGAGCAGCGCCAGCGACATTTCGGCGAGGAGCGTCTCTTCCCGCTCCCGCTGTTCCGCTTCCGCGGCACGACGACGCGCTTGGGCCGCCCGATCGCTCACTACGAGGGCGGTCACCACGTAGACGACAAGCGCCAACCAGTTCGCCCGGTCGGCCAGCTGGAACGTGTGCCGCGGCGGCAGGAAAAACCAGTTGAAAGCGAGCATGCTTGCGACCGCGACAACGACTCCCCACGACCGCCCCCAAAGAAGGGCGACCGGCAAGACGGCAAAGAGATAGAGAACTCCGAGGCTCAGGACGGGCACCGCCGAACGGAGCCCGAACACCGCGGCGGTTACAAGCGCAACCGAAACGGCGCTTCCGACGACGGGGGCCAGACGCGCGGTACGCATAGACCAAGCATGCCGCTCCCGGCTAGATCTAGCGAACTTCGAGGACCGACTTGAGCATGGGATGAGAGTGTCGCCTGAATTGCGCACCTGGCCCCGCACGAATGGCGAGTCTCTGCCCGCCGAAGGCGTAAGAGAACATCCGATCTGAGCGACGAGCCCGAGGGGCGTAAACACTCGGTTTTTGCCGGTTGAGACAAGCGGGCGGATTTCACCCGCCGCTCGAATCAATCGATCTCTAGTCCGCGACGCGTTCCTTAGCGCGCACAGCCGACCGGCGCACTGAAACCGCCGTCACCAACCGTCAGGGGCGCATTTCCGACGTCGCTCGGGATCAGCCCCGTGATGGGGGCTCCTTGCGCGCGGTTCGCCCCAGTGTTCGCCAAGCTGGTCACTCCGCACTCGTTCGCGACCGTCAGAAGCGGGGTGATGCCATGGACGTGGGCTGCAGCCGGGGCGGCTGCCACCGTCGCAGTTACACCGACCAGGGTGACAACCGAGCAGAGACGACCGATCATGAGAACCCCCTCTAGTCGTTTAACGACCCACTACGACAGAGGATGACCAACGGTTTGTAACCAGCTGCGACTCAGCTCTCCTGCCGGGCGTGCCCCGCAAGGCGCTGTGTCGATTCGGATGCGCGGGTTGCTCGCTCCGGTAGTCCGGACCAAGGCAGGCGAGGAATGTCTCGCGGTCATGCCGGTTCATCACGTCATGCAAACGCTCGATGACTTTCTTCGGATTCGCTGGCGCGCATGCGCCCATGACGTTTCAGGGTCCTCCGCTAAAGACACCAAATTCTCGGGATTACTTCGGCAGATCGAGGGCTTCGCCGGTTGCCGGTGCCCACGGCTTCGGTCGCCTTGGTTCCCGAACGAACGAGTCCGCCGGGGGCTCGCCCGGCAAGAAGTCACCGCACCGCTTGAGCTCCCGCCGGAAGCGCATAACAGCGATCAGCCGTCGGAGAGGGCCAACTGATGAGCGAGTGTTCAGGACAGTCCCCTAGCGCGTCGAAACATACTAAACCGAATGCGGGTATAGCCGGCGACAGGGCGTAGGAACCGACGAGGCCCTCGCCCTGCCGCCCCGCGCGCCAGGGCGAGGGCCGATCCACCATGACGCCGCATCGCCACCTATAGCCTCCGCGGCGAGGTACTCGTGACATGGCCCGACGCAGCGAGCGTTAGGACGCTGCCGCGCGCTCGCGCTCGTCCCCTGAAGGTACGTCCCGCTCAGTGACGCTCGGACCTCTGCTGGACAACCGCTTCCGTCCAGCGGTCCGCGCGAGACCCAAGAATGGAGGCTGAGAAGCCCACGATTGTGGCTAGCAGCGAAAGAGCGAAGTAGACGGTGAGACCGATAACCATTTGAGGTTCAGCGTAGATCTCGACTGCGCGTCTCGGGGTTACGACTTCGTAGTCATCCGGCCACGGGCTGGATAACGTGGTGACAGCGGGCGCCGGAGTCGACAGCCTCTCGGCGCTTCTCCCACAGCGGCGTACGGGGGTCAATTCGACGCAGGCGACTCCGCCGAGCCAACCATGATACAATTCTCACTAACTGGCCTCGCAGCCAGAGTCTGGCCTGAAGCACGCAGAAGGCGCACAAGGCAGGGAGCTTTAGGGCAAACGGCGTCCTGTTGCGGGGCCAGCGTCCTGCGTGGCTCTTGCCAGAGCGCGAGCTGCACTGGCGATCAGGATCCACTTCGCAGCGTTCACCCTCCGCGAGTATCTTGCGACTAGGCCGTTTCGCCAAACCCTCCTAGAGATTCAGGCAACCCGCGGGTGGTATCATTGAGCTGCCGAGGCTCTCGCTTACGGAAGCCCTCCCCGGTACGGCGCCCACTCGAGCGCTGTCTGCTGTATGGGGACGCCAATGGACGAAATGGGGAATGCGCGCCGTAGGAAGGCTGCCCGAAGCCAGTCCTTGCTCCGCGAGCTGAACGAGCGAATCAACTCAAGCCGGCAGCCTTCGACCTTCATCGAGTTCCTCTGCGAGTGCGCGAGCACGTCATGCGGAGGTCTGGTCGCCATGACCGAGGACGAATACGAGTCCGTCCGCGCCGACCCGACTCACTTTCTGGTGGCGCCGGGCCATGTCTTCCCGGATGTCGAGCGCATCGTTGAGCAGGACCGGCGGTTTCTCGTCGTGGAGAAGATCAATCACGCAGCCGAGTTCGCAATTGCAGCCGATCCACGCTCGACGTGATGGCGCAGGCGGAAGCGTCTGTCAGCAAGACGAGCTCTGCTCCGGCCACTGCCTGAGGGTGACTCTTCACGAGCAGGGAGCAACCTTGCGGGCCGCACTTCTTCAACGCGTTTCGCGACTTGGCTCGCTCCGTCCAGGCAAGAGGCGGCCCCGCAACAGGATTCCGTTTACCTAAAGCTCCTCACCTTGCGCGCATTGCGCGTTGGTGTAGTGCGGGCTTCAGGCCAGACGTCCACGGCAGATGTGGAAAAGATATTCGAGCTCCACGGGCTGGAGTCGAACCAGCAATCCTCCAGTTCACAGCCAACCGTTGCCAGATCATGCAACGCGTGCGGTGCATGGTTACTTCTCCCGCGACTAGCTCAGGTCAGTGCAGATCAGCTCAGGTGGGCAAAAGTTCAAAGTTTGGCTCCGTCCACGAAAAGCGCATCATCGCCTGACACCCACGTACCGGAAACCAACGGCTTGGATCTCGCCTCGTGCGATGGCGTCTTGCTCGCTAGCCTCGAGGTCGTCGCGCTCGAGGCAACGGTAGAGATAGGGTCGCCAATCGAGAGACTGCTCTGCGAAGCGCTCGTCGAGCGCACATCGCATCTCTGCGTATCCGTGCAGCCCCTCGTGTTCGGCACCCCATTCCGCTAGCACGGACTTGACCGAGCGTTTCCCTTGTTGTTGCCCGTACCACTTCGCGGTCTCCTGATCGACCCGATCCCAGCCGAACTCCTCCATAACCAGCTTCCCGTGAGGCTTGAGCAAGTTGGCAATCCGGTCGAGCGCCGGGTTCAGGCTCTCGATGTGGTGGAGCGAGTAGATCGCTACCGCCGCCTCGAAAGGCCCGTCCTCGTCAAGCTCCTCGAGCGTGGTGCGACGGAAGATTGGCCCCTCGGGAGCCTCGGGGTCGATGGCAAGAATGCGGTACCCCGCGCCGTCGACTGCCAGCGCCAAAGTACCGGCGCCGCAGCCGACCTCGAGCACCCGCGCCGGGGGTGGCGGAAGAGAACCTAGGACGAAAGCGACGAGATCCATTGCGGCTCGATGAGTTTGACTGGCCTCGTCCGCTACCTCCTTGCCTTGTATGCCTTGACGGTCGTGCCGCGGGCACCGTACTTCTCAGCCTTTCGGCGCGTGTCCTCGAATGCCGAGCGCGCATAGGTCTCGACCAGGTCACCGGTCTCGATCCGCTCGAAGCCTTGGCGTTCGAGAAGTCGTGCGTACTCTGCCTCCAGCAGAGCGCCGGCAATTCAGCCGGTCCACAGGTCGATGTTGCGCCGGCCTTCCTCGGAGACCGGGTTTTGGATCGTCACGTCGGCGATCTGGATGCGCCCTTCGGGGCCGAGCACGCGGTAAATCTCGGAGAAGACGGTGTCCTTGTCGGGGATGAGGTCGATGACCCCGTTCGAGATGACAACGTCGAAAGTCTCGTCCTCGAAGGGAAGTGACTCCACTTCGCCCGCGACGAACTCGGCGTTTGAGACGCCCATCTTCGAGGCGGCCGAGCGGGCCTTCGTGAGCATCTCGGGGGTCATGTCGATGCCCGTCACGCAGCCCCGAGGCCCGACCATCTGCGCGGCGACGAGCGAGTCCATGCCAGCTCCGGAGCCGAGGTCGAGCACGCGCTCTCCGGGAGCGAGCCCGCCCAGCGTGAACGGATTGGCCACACCGGCGAACGACTCGGCGGCACCGTCCGGAACGCGCGCGAGTAGGTCGGGTGGATAGCCGAGGTCGAGCGCCCAGGCGCGCCCGGTCGGGAAGATGAATTCTTGCTCGGGCTCCTCGGAGACCCGAGCGTATGTCTTCTTGATCTCGCACTTGAGAACCTCGACGTCGATGTCTACGTCGACTGCCATTCCAGATTCCTTTCTGTTCGCTCCACGGGCTCGGCCTCTCCCATGCCGGGTAACCGTCCGTCTTCCTCCGGCTTCCGAGCCGGGCGGACCGGAAGCCCCGTCACCTTCCACGCGTTGAATCCACCGATCAGGTCGGTCGCGCGGCGGAATCCAAGCTCTCGCAGAGATGCGGCCGCCAGGCTGGAGGAGAAGCCGTCCGCGCACATGAGGATGACCACTCTGTCGAGGTCGCAGGCAGCGGGGTTGCGGTTCTCGCATTGGGGGTCGACCCGCCACTCCAGAACGGACCTCGGAATGTGGATCGAGCCCGGAATGACGCCACTTTGACGCCGTTCGTCACTCGAGCGCAGGTCGACGATGAGTGCGCCGGATACCTGAGCCTCGTGCGCCTGATCGGGCTCGAGTCGCGGCTCGATCTTTCTGCGAGCGTCGGTGAGCAGGTCGTCGACGTTTCGCCGCCTTGTGTGACGATCCGCTGTTCGGTCGCGCTCGGTCCAGCGCGTCGACGCTACCCAGAGACCGCTTCCCGCCGTCAGGGCGGCGACGATCGCGATCGCGGTATCCGCTCCGGCGGCGTCGGCGACCAGGCCGGAGAGGAGCGCCCCGACCACGAAGCCGAAGTCGCGCCAGAAGCGGTAGACGCCCACGACCTGCGCGCGCTCGACTGGCTGGACACCGTCGGAGACGGCCGCGATCAAGGTTGGGTAGACGAGCGCCGTCCCGACGCCCAGGAAGACGGCGGCGACGAGCGCCGAGACGAAGGCGCCACCGCCCGCGACCAGGAGCGCGAGCGCTCCCGCTTGCACGAGCATTCCGACCGTGATGAGCGGCTTTCGTCCGGTGTAATCCGAGAGCCAGCCGGTGAGAAGCTGGCCGGCGCCCCAGACGGCAGGGTAGATCCCGGCGACGATCCCGATTTCAGCAGCGCTCGCGCCGTGCGCGGCGAGGTAGAGGGGGGCGAGGCCCCAGGCGAGCGCATCATTCAGGTTGTTTACTAGGCCTGCCTGCGAACAGGCGCGGAGCATTGGCTCTCGCACAGTCGCGCGCGCGAAGGCGGCGCGCAACGTCTGACTCTTGGCTCGCCCGTGTGCCAACTGCTCGCGAGCGACGTGCGCGCCCGTGTCGCGAACGAAGAAGATCGAGATCGCCGTGCCGAGAGTCGCGATTGCGGCCGCACCGACCCAGACGAGCGTGCGTGGGGCGAAACTCGCGGCAAGCGCTCCGGTCGCGAAGGCGGCGGCTGCGACGCCGAGGTAACCGGCCGACTCGTTCAGGCCGAGGGCGAGCCCCCGGCGGACGGGCCCGACGAGATCGATCTTCATCACCACGGTCATCGACCAGGCGAAACCTTGGTTTGCCCCCAGAAGCAGGTTCGCTGCCACGATCCAGCTCCAGTTGGGCGCGAACGCAATCAAAACGGGAACGGGCAGCGCCAGCGCCCAGCCAAGCACGAGCAGGCGCTTGCGCCCGACTCGGTCCGCCAAGCCGCCCGCGGCTAAGTTCGCGAGCGCCTTGGCAATCCCGAAGGCCACGACGAAGGAGAGGATCGCCCCCTTCGATTCGAGCCCGAAATCGCGCTCGCCCACGAGCGGAAGGACGCTCCGCTCGAGGCCGACCATCGCGCCGACAAAGGCGTTCAGACCGACGAGCAGGGAGAATTGGCCCGCGTTCGCCCGAAGCCCAAGGCGAACCGCGACGGGTGTCATCTCCGCGCGTGTGAAAGTCCGCGCCGGTTGGCGGCGACGATAGCCGCCTGATCGGCCGGCGGGGGCGGCACCTCGACGAGAAGCGCGCGCACAAAGCTCACCTCGTCGGCATGCGCGAGCGCCTGATTGTGGCGACGCTCGAAGCCGATGGAGGAGAACGGGTTGGCTGAGAGCCCCCGCCCGCAGACGGAGCCGCCGAAGTGGCTCGGGTAGACGAGCACGTGATCTGGCAGCTCCAGTAGGTGATTCAGCGAGCGGAAGAGCTCGCGGGCACGCGGCGCGGGATCCCCCGCCGCGTGGAGATCAGGCCGACCGACGTCGCCAACCAGCAAGGAGTCCCCCGAAAACACGAGCCATGGTTCGTCGGTGTCTCGGCGCCGGTCCGCGACGACATAGGCATGGTGCGCCGGAGCGTGCCCTGGCGTCGCGAGCGCGCGGACGAGCGTATTGCCAAGTTCGACCACTTCCGCGTCAGCGAGTGCCCTGTGCGGGAATTCGACGTCTGCGCCGAAAGGCAGGTAAGCCGTCGCCCCGGTCGCCTCGACGAGTCCCGGCAGCCCCGAGAGATGGTCGGCCTGAACATGCGTCTCAAAGACGGCCGAGATCGGCGCGCCCGCACGCTCAGCCGCCTCCAAATAGCTCTCGACTAGCTCCGCGTGTGGGTCGACGACCCCAAGCGCGGACTGCGACAGGCACCCGAACAAGTAGCTCGCGCAGGAGGTTTCCTCGAAGAGAAACGGGCGCAGGATCATCGCCAGGCTCAATCTACGGTCGAGCTGCCCATCGTGCTAGGCGAGATCAGCGATAATCGATATCGCCGTGGCCGATAACACACTCTCCCTTCTTTGGGACTCGACACGACTTCGCCTCCTGGTCGAGCTCGACCGGCACCGAAGCGTCTCGGCTGCCGCGCGCGCCGTCGGAATCGGGCAGCCGAGCGCGAGCGAGCACCTACGCCTTCTCGAGACGGCTGCAGGCCAGAGGCTCGTTGAACGCAACGGCCGCGGCAGCCGGTTGACCGAGGCTGGGCGCGTCCTTGCATCGCACGCAAGCCAAGCGCTCGCGACGCTTGCCGCCGCTGAGGAAGAACTCCACGCACTCGCCGGACTCGAGGCCGGAACGATTCACATCGGCGCGTCGACCACCCCGGGCGTCTACCTCCTCCCGAGTACCCTCGGGTGCTTTCGGCGCGATCATCCAAACGTCGTCGTAGAAGTGGAAATCGCCTCCACTGGCGAGATCGTCGAGCGCCTCCTCGCCGGTCGTATCCACTTCGCGCTTGTTGGCGACACAGCCGTGGACGACCGCATCCAACTCGTACCGTTCCTCGCCGACGAACTAGTTGGGGTCGCCCAGCCCGGGCTCCTCGCAATCCGAGGCGGAGCGGTGAAGCCGAAAGCGCTGGCCGCGCACACCCTCCTCGTGCGAGAGGCGAGCTCAAGCACACGCCAAGTGGCCGAGCAAGCTCTTCGCACTGCGCGTATCAAGCCCCAGCGGCTGTGGGAGCTCGACTCGAGCGAAGCGATCAAGCGAGCCGCCCGCGAAGGCCTTGGAGTTGCCTTTCTCTCTCGCTACGCCGTCGCCGAAGAAGTTCAACGAAAAGAACTCGAGAGCTTCCGCCTCGCCGGGCAGCCGAGGATCGAGCGTCGATTCCACATCGCACGGCTCGCGCGTCGGCCTCCAAGCCCAAGCGAGCGCGGCTTCATCGAGACGCTCACACGCTGCTGCGCAAAGAGCGCCGACTACGCCAAAGCCTGCGTCAACTAGCATCCCCATCCCGCCTGCTGCTGGGGTAAGGGCTAGGCGCTCTCGCGGGTCAACAACTCGACGCGCAGCGGATAATGGCGCATTCGAAAGCCCATGACCTCTACCTCTTGAAGCGGGCTGGATGCAGTCATTCGCATCCGACCCCGTCGCCGTCCCCGTCGAGACCATATGTCAGCGGGCCCGTTATGGGTCCGGCTCCGATCCATACTGCGGCATCCGGAAAACGGAAACCACCGACGCGCGAGCTCAGCCTAGGAGCGGCACGTCGGCGGTCAGGATTTCGAAACCGTCGTCGGTGACGACTTCGGCGGCATCAGGATCGAGCACAACGTCCTCGGCATGAAATGGAGCACGGCGGTGTTCGGTCCGCCGGCGACGATCGTCTCGTATGCCAACGCATCGCCGCCGTTGCGGAGGAAAGTGGCCTCGATCTCGACCTGCAGCTCCCGCTCGCTTCGGCCGGGTGTGATCAGCTCCGCTGCGACAGCGAATCCCGCCTTGGTCGCGCGCTCCGCCTGCCGCATGCGTTCAATTTCAAGCTCGTCTTTGACCCGCCGTATCCGGTTCAGTGCATAACGCACATCGGCTTCGAGATCGGCGTCGGACTCCGCCTCTAGTACGGGCGCGCCGAGGTTCGCGATCCGCGCGCCTTTTCGGGCTTCGAGCCAGCTCGGCAGCTCCTCGGTCGAGATTCCCTGTTCGGCTGCGAGGGCGCCTGACCAGAGCCGCTCCTGGGCTGTCGGGTAGGGGACAAAGTCGAACCAGCCGTCGGCGGGGTCGAACGCGAGGACCGCCCCCGGGCACTCCCGGTCGGTCAGGTAGAGATATTCAGAATGCGCGAAGAACCGGTAAGTGCGATCGCCGCGTCCTGGCACCGGGAGTGGCGTTCCTGCACCGATGACGACGGCCTGACCGCTTTTGAGGCTCCATGCCCCCGCAGCTGCGCGCCGTCGGCGTTCAAGCTGCTCTACCACCATCGACTGGTCGTGGACCGCGGTCAAGGGGACGCATTATCTAGCTGAGTTCGAACGCCGCGAGAGGCAAAAATTGGGCTAAACATCTGACGCCTCCGGCTCGGAGAGCGAAAAAAGACCTGGCTGTGCAGGCCCTTTAGTAGCTCCCCGGGCTGGACTCGAACCGGCAACCCTCGGGTTAACAAGCCGCACCGAGAGGGGCTAGCCTGAGCGCAAACCCGCATTCTAAGGGGCTATGGCAGTAGGTGAGGACACCTGAGATGAGGTCAGGCTGGTAGAAACTTTGTAGAAGGTTTTTGCCGCCTACGTCCGAAAGTACGATGGTCTCGTGGCGCCTCGCGAGCTCGATCTCCCAGAGGAGTAAGGGCGCCGTGAAGGGCTGATCGAAGCCCCGCCGTGAAGCTGGCGAGACCTCGAGGCGCGAGCCGGCCAGATTCTGCGGGAGTGCGGCTTCGACGTCGAGGTTCAGAAAGACCTCCAACTGGCGCGCGGCAACACGGACGTCGACGTATACGCGATCGAGGACAGGATGCCTGCCAAACGTGATCGTCGTCGAGTGCAAGCACTGGGCTTGCAGACCGATCGAGGCACGCGACCTCTCCCGGGCGAACACCGACCACTGGTTCAGAATGGGCTCGAGCGCCCCGATGAAGGACAGGTCTCCCACACCCGTGCCGCGGCCGCCGTGGAGGCGTTTGCTCAAGCCCGCGCTCGTGATCGCGGCGCTCGTGCTCGTCTTCGGGTGGCTGCTGCCGCAGTTCATCGACTACGACCAGGTCTGGGAGGCGCTCACGCGGCTGGATGCGTGGGAGGTGGTCGTCCTGCTCGGGCTCGGGCTGACGCGCGTGCCCACCGAGGCGCTGATGTATCGGGCGTTCCTGCCGGGCCTCGGTCTGTGCGGAAGCGACGCGTACCTCTCCTCGAACTTCGCAGGGCAACTGCTGCCGCCTCCGAGCGCGAGCATCGTCCAGTACGGTTACTTCCGCGGCGGCGGCTTCGCGCCGGACGCCGCCGGGCTCGCGGCGCTCGGCTCGTTCCTCTTCCCGACCATCGGCCGGTTCCTGCTTCCGCTAGTCGCGCTCGTGCTGCTGCTCCTCACCGGCGAGGTCAGCGGCTCGATTCTGCTGGCGGGTGCACTCTCGCTGGCGGTTACGGCCGTTGCGGGCATCGCCGCCTACTACTTCCTGCGCGGAGAGCGCTCCGCGCGCTGGCTCGGAGCCAGGGCGCAACGGCCGCTCTCCTGGATCCTGGTGAAGCTCAAGCGCGATCCGATCGAAGACGGTGCCGGGAAGGCAACCGAGCTGCGTACCCAAGCGCTCGCCGTTCTGCGCGAGGGCTGGGCGCTGGGGTCGCTCGCCGTCGCCGCGAACCTCTTCCTCACCTACCTAATCCTGCTCGCATCGCTCCGCTTCGTCGGCGTCTCGAGCGCTGAGCTGTCCGCGGCCGATGCCTTCGCCGCCTTCGCGATCGCCTTCTGGGCCGGGGCGGTGCTCCCGATCACCGGAAGCGGCCTGGGAGTCGTCGACGCCGTTCTCATCGCAATGCTCATCGAATTGAGCGGCGCCTCCGACGACGCGCTCGTGGCCGCGGCGCTCCTCTGGCGCGTCTTCTACTCGGTCCTAACGTTGCCGCTCGGCGCCATCACCCTGGGCCGCTTCCGCAAAGGCGAACCCCGACGTGCTCCGACGCGAGACGGCGGAGCCGCCACTGGCATGAGCTCGAACGCTCTCCGCTTCGGCCGGCCCCCTTGATGCTGCTCGTAACGACCACACGGCCAACCCTCGCTCGCCCGACGCAGGTCGCGCGAGTTCGAAAGTGACCCAGGCGCACACCGAGACGCCGGCGAGCTCGTCGCCGTCCCCAGAGAGGCTCCGTTAGGAGTCCCGCCTATTCGCGGGGGCGGGTACCGGAGGTCAGGGGTCGCTCCCGTCCGTAGACCGCCTGCTACGAGACGACAACGCTAGGAAATCTCTTCGGGTAAGTGATGCCGTCTCAGTCGCCGCTCGGCGCTGCACGGACGATGTAGCGTCGCGGCATGCGCGTATCGATACTGGGAAGTGGCGGGGGCGCGCCATCCGCCACTCGCGAGACAAGCTGCGTCCTAATACGTGACGGCGGGCGGGCACTACTTCTCGACATGGGCACCGGGGCTCGCCGGCTCCTCGCTGACCCGAAGCTGCTCGATGGCGCTCGCGAGCTTCACGTTCTTCTGACGCACTTCCACTTTGATCACATATGCGGTCTGCCATATCTACCTTGGCTCCGCCCTGGAGCGACCATCTGGGCTCCAGGCAAATGGCTTTACGACAAAACCAGCGCCGACATCTTAGAGCCGCTGCGCCGGCCGCCAATCGCGCCCAACGACATCACGAACACCCATCCGATCAACGAGCTAACTTTGGGGAGCCAGCTGATCGGTGGGTTCGAAGTGCGAGCAAACCCGCAGCCGCGCCATTGGGCGCCGAGCGTCGGCGTCCGCATCGACGACGACCTCGCGTTCGTCACGGACACCCCGTACGAGGCGTCTAGCTCAGATCTTGCGGATGGCGTAGTTCACCTGCTGCACGAAGCGTGGTCCTCGTCTCGAGCACCGATCTGTCCGGATCGAGACGCAACAGCGGCGGACGCCGCCCGTGTAGCTCGGGAGGCGCGCGCCACGAACCTCACGCTCATCCATCTCAATCCGACGCTCGATGATCCCGCCGTCCTCCTCGCCGACGCAAGGGAACACTTTGAACGAGTCGCGCTTGGGGAGGACGAGATGGCGGTCGGCTGAGTGCCGGACCATGCGGTCGAGACAGTCTGCTTACCCGGACTTTCGTGCGACTTCATATTGCCTGATGGCGGAATGGTTCTCGCCCAGCGGGTCCTCGATAACTGACCTACCCGCAGGTTCAGCGGGAGCCGCGCCGCCCGTGCGCTCCATCAGCTTGCCGTCGCGAATCGTCTGCTCCATGCCTTCGACTCCTCGCGGAACAAGGTTCCATCCTCGAACTCGATCGCGGGATAGAGCGCCTGCCCCTATGCTCGATCAGCTCGTCCCGCTTGCTCGGCGGAGATGGGACCTATGCTCGCGAATACGGCGGTCGTTCTAGGCGAGTAGGGAGCGCTGCCACCGATGATGCGTTCGACCTCCGCCTTCATATGGCGGGCGAGCACTCGGCAATTCGCCATGTCGAGGCGTTGCTCCTCGGAGCAGCCCTGCACCTCGGCGGCCCATCGCGGCCGCCTACTGGAGGGCGGCGCGACGCTGATCGTCGACCTCGCGGGAAACCGGCTGGAAGCGATCCCGCTCAAGCTCGAGTTCGCGCGCACGCGCCTAGCCGACGGCGACGACGACGCCGCGTCGGTGCGGCGCCGGTTCCGGGAAGCGTGCGCGGCGTTCGGGACGGAGGTGGCCGAAGAGGTAGGCTGCCTCGTCGCTAGCTGGCGTTAGGCCTTCCGCGCCTTCTTCCGCGCCTCGATCCTCGCCGCCCCGGCGGACGGGGTGAAGATGCTGGTATGGCCGTCGTCCCAGCGGATTCGGAAGCGTGGCGGCTCCTCTTGGAGCACCTCCGCGATCACGCCTCTACGCCCCGGCTGGGCAGCCCGCTCCGACTCGACAACGATCAGATCCCCTGCTTTTGCCGTCATTCCCTGCTCACCTCCCCACGAGACTCAAGGCCCGACTCTAACTCTGCGATCATGCAGACGGGGGAGGGAGGTTCGCGGTGGCAACGGAAGACCTGACCCGCACGCTCGGCGAGGCGGGGGCGCGCTATGAGCTCCTCCCGCACGCGCACACCGAGAACGCGGTCGCCGAGGCGGAGGCGCTCGGCATCGCGTCGGCGGACGTCGCAAAGACGCTTGTAAGAACGATTCCGGAGGGCATAGGGTTCGCAAACTCCTTTTAGGCGGCGTTTTTGTATCGTGTACGAGTTAGCCCAGGAGGTCGCGACGGCATAGACGCTGAGTCGCGGTCGCCCGTGGGGAGACAAACTCCGTCCTCCTGCGCATGACCCACTTTCGGGTGGCGTGGCGAGTTCGCGAAGCCGGCACGCGAGCGTGAGCTGCGGCTCGCCCCTAATGGGCGCGAGGTCGAAGGGCGGGGGCGTGGCGCTCGCGAGAGTGCGGGAGAGCGTCGGGCTAGGGTGAGGCCGTGAATCAGCTACAGGGTCAGGAGGCAGACGACCAGGCGCAGATTCACCTATGGCGCGAAGCCGGGGGGTGGACCGACCGCCTTCGGGCATACCGTGTATTCCTCGACGGACGAGAAGTCGGTGCGATCCGCGCTGGGGAGGTGAAGACCTTCGGGGTAGACGCGGGAAGCCACGATGTCTACCTCAAAGTCGACTGGGCGCGAAGTCCGGTTGTGCAACTTGATCTCGTTGCGCGAGAGGAAGCGCATCTTCGCTGTTCTCCTGCCGCGAGCGCAACAACTGCGCTCTTCACGGCGCTCCTCCAGCCGCATCGGTACATCCGTCTTGACCGGACCGATGTAGCAGCTAGGAGGAGTTGGCGAAACGACTAGCGAAACGAAGTTAGACGGGGCGCGGCTACCTAGAGAAGCGTCCCCGGCCAAAGTAGCCAAGGACGGCTAACACAACAATGACGATGATGACGATCCAAAGAATCGACACATGAGCCTTTCGTTAGGAGCGTCGCCGACTCTACTCGTTGAGAGCATGCCGGCTCTACGGCGAGACGACCCGTATTTGCAGCATGTGCGGCCTACGCCACGAGCGGAACGGCTCGCGCCATGGCGAACGCCTGCGCGAGCGTGGCGACCCGCGGATCTTCAGCAAGCAACGCCGGGCGCCGTCGCAGCCGGTCATCGTCCTCGCTCACGACAGTCCTCCCGCCCTGGCGAACGTACTGGCGAACGAGCACTAAACTCCCTGCAAATCAAAACTTCTTGGCGGCCTCGAAACCGCTATCCATCGTTAGGCGGATCGAGGGTTCGAATCCCTCCCTCCGCCTCGCCTAGAAACCGTTTCTTCATGCGGTTTCTGGGCTATCTTTTCCTCGGTGTCGACCTCTTCGTGAGTGTCAGCACAGACAACGGCAAGGCTATCACCAGTTAGCAGACCAGGCAACGCGTGCGTCGGTCACGTTGACTGATGCACTCGGTGATGATTTCGCTGGCGGCGACGGGGTACGCGGGCGCAGCCCGTCGCACCTCGCCGGCTCTTCCGCCCGCCGGGCGGGCACGCCTGAGCATCCCTTACAAACATGACGTCTATGTGATATCGTAGTGATATGAAAACAAGTCGAAATGATGCTAGAGTGAATTTCCCCCTCCGTCTCCCGGTCGATTTGCGGACGCAGCTGGAGCGCGTGGCGCGCGCGTCTCATCGATCCCTCAACGGGGAGATTCTCTTTCGGCTCGAGCGATCGATCCGAGAGGAGCGGGGAGATCCAGTGAGCGATTCGTCCCTCTACGGCGAGGTTCAGGAATCGGAGGCGACAGGATGAGCTCCTCCCGGGAGCGACGGCGACAGGCGCGGCTCGGACTTGAGAGCGCGAGATCCGTGCTCGTGCGCCTCGGCCGCTCACGGCGGGGCAGGCTCGCCGTCTCGCTCGGGCTCGCAATCTTGACGACCGCAATCCTGGCCTTCGCGGGCCGCTCGCTCGTCCACTCCGGCTGGCCGCTCGCGCACGGGAACCCCGTCCTCGTCACCACCGCGGGCCTCCTCTTCGCGCTCGCGTACGGCTTCAAGGCCTACGGGTGGGGCCGGCTCTTCAGGGCGAACGAGCGTCCCGGGCCGCTCGCGCTCGCTGCCGCGGGCGGTGGCGCCTCGATCATGGGCGTCGTGCTCCCCGGCCGCTTCGACGAGATGATCCGGATCGCGATCGTCCGCCGCTACCCCGGCTGCCCGGTCGGCGTTCGCGGCCTCTGCCTCTCCCTCGTCACGCTCGGTCTCATCGACACGGTGGCGCTCTCGCCACTCGCGACTGCTGCCGCAGTATTCCCGGGGAACTCGCCCGGCGTGCGCGCAGGCTTCGCCATAGTCGGGGTAGGCGGGGTTTTGGCGGCCGCGGTCGTGCTCGCGCTGCCGCGCCTCTCTGCCCGCACCCGCCTGGCGCGGTTCCGGCTCGTCCGCTGGCTCGCGCCGCGTGCGACGCCGTGGCGAGAGGCAACCCGCGCATGGGCGCTGATCCTCGCATCCTGGCTCATCCGAGTGACCGCGATCTTCTTGCTACTGGGGACGTTCGGGATCGGGCTCTCCTTCCCGCTCGCCATCATGTTCATCTGCGCCGGCGCTGCCTCGGCCGCCATCCCGATCGGGCCAGCCGGCGCGGCAACACAGATCACCGCCGGAACGATGCTCCTCGTCGTCTCCGGGGTCGAGGCGTCCCAGGCGCTCGGCTTCGCGCTCGCCGCCCAGGCGCTTCTCATCTTCTCCGGCGCCGCGATCTTCCTCGCTGCGGTCGCCTGGCGCACGAGCCTTCACGCCTGGTCATTCCGGCCCGGGCGGGCCGCCCGCGTTGCCCCCACACTGACGCCTGTCTAGAGCACGAGCAGCATGCTATGGCGAAGCCCAGGCGCACTCGCACTCATACTCGGGCGCGCGTGTCTGACCTGTCGCGCGCGCATGTATCAAACGCCGGCAGGGCTCGGCCCCCCGAGACTCCGGACGTGGGTGGTTGAAAGGCAGACGAGCGCATCTTCGACCCCAAAAAAGAGAACCGCCGGCCCCCGTGAAAGTGGCTTGAACAAGCGGAATCGGCCGCCGCACGGGTGCAATAGGGGTTCAATGGGTGCTATGTCCGACCGCCTCCGGGCGGACGTTCAGAATCGCAACCCGGCCCGGCCCCCTTGGGAGTCCCAACCGTCAGTGAGAAGTTCAGGTGAGGCGGCAACACTGGCGCTGTGATGGCCGGCGGCCTGCGAGCGCGCGGGCCAGTGGACTTCTCGCGTAGCGCTGCGTCTGCTGCATGTCGGACTCGCGCCTGCTCCTGCCCAGGCTCGCCGAGGAATGTCGTCGAGAGTAGTCCGAGCTGCCCGACGAGGGTGCTGATCCTGAGGCGCCGCCTGGTTCGGGCTGCGACTTCCGCGCATGATCGACAGTGACCGCCGGCTCGGAGCAACAAGGCTTCGTGGGATGTTCGCGGGCGACAACGGCCTTCGTCGGCGTCAGCCCCGCGCACGCGCCGGTGAACGCCGAGAGCGGAACCAGGGACGCCAGAGAGCGAAGGTCATCACTCCCCAGAGAGCCGCGAAGACGACCGCCACGGCGGTCGAGCGCCCAATGGCGAACAACGCTACCGCGAAGGGGATGGCGAGCGCGAAGCTGCAGATTGCCCACATCGCCGCGATCACGAGGAATGCAATCAGCCGGGCGCCTTTGTGAAGAGCACCCGCTCCTGCGGCGATGAACTCGTGGCTGGCCTGCCAGTGGATGGGCAGGTCATGAAGCGCCGCTCGCAAATCGGACCGGGAGCGCGTGCGGAGGACGCGCTCGATCCGCGTCCCGAATTCCTCGATCGAGATCCGGCCCTCGACGAAGTGATCTTGTAGGGACGCTGCCGCACGCTCACGTTCACGGTCACCGACCAACGCCACATCAAGATCCTAGCCACGTCGCCGTGAATCGGGTCACTCGTCGAGGTTCTCGATGATCCGGCGACGATCGACGACCGTGGCTCAGGCCGAGAGCGAGAGCGACGGCCGTCGATCGTTCGAGGCCCCTCTGATCTCGAAGTCCGGTTCTACAATCTCTCGTTCCGAGTAGCGAGCGGGACACAGAGGCTTCGGGTTCGCGGCCGCGGCCACGAGGGCCCGAGTGATGCACACCCTCTACCTCCTAAGACATGCGAAATCCAGCTGGAGAAACCCCTCGCTCCCTGATCAGGCGCGGCCGCTCGCGAAACGAGGCCGCCGGGACGCGAAGAGGATCGCCAAGCACCTCGTTCGGATCGGAATCGAGCCCACGCTTGTCCTTTCTTCTGCTGAGCGCACCCGCGAGACACTCGAACTCGTGCGGTCGGGACTCGGGCCTACCTCGAGGGTGAGCCTCGAGGCCGAGTTGTACGCCGCCTCGTCCGCCGAGCTGCTCGAGCGCATTCGCAGCATTTCTGAGGAGGTAGCCTCCGTGATGCTGATCGGCCACAACCCAGGTCTCCAAGACCTCGCCCTCTTCCTCGCGTCGGCCGGTGCCGAACTCGAGCGGCTCACTACCAAGTTCCCGACCGCTGCGCTCGCAACTCTCACCATCACGAAGACACCTTGGAGGCAGCTCTCGCGAGGAGACGCGGTCCTTGCTGCCTATGTCGTTCCGAAGCAGCTCGCTTGAGCTCGCCGGGTCGATGTCGCGCGATCACCTCGTGAGCTGACGGTGACCTGGTCGTTCTAAGCGGGCCGTCGACATCTTCAGCTAACGGCGCGCCTGCCACCCACCGTCGCATAGCCGCGTTACGGTCAGCCACATGTCCGAGCTCCGCGCCGTCGCGCGTGGCCTATTCGATCTCGTCCGCAACGTGCTCTCGCGATACGGCCGCCTCGGAGGCTCGCAGTTCGCTGCAGCGATCTCGTACCGAGCGCTCTTCTCCCTCGTTCCCCTTGCGACGTTCGTGGCGACGATCCTTGCTCAAGTGCTGTCGTCGAGCAGTGCCGACCGTCAGGATCTCGTGTCGGCGATCGCCGATCAGCTCGACCTCTCCGCCGCGGGGGCTGCGAAGCTCGATGCGCTGATCACATCCGTTCCGGCGCCGTGGAGCCTCGCTGGCGTGGCGACGCTCGGGCTCGCGCTCTGGGGCGCCACGGGCGTGATGTCATCGATGCAGAAGACGCTCGCCGTCGTGTTCGATCAGGGCGCCTCCCGAGGGCTGATCCGTGGGAGGCTCGTCAGCGCGCTGCTCGTCCTCGGCGCACTCGGTCTGGTTCTGCTCGCGGTGATCATCTCGATGCTCGAGAACGTCGTGCGGAAGGTGAACGAGAACGTGGGCGACGCCCTCGGCTGGCAGCCGTTCGGATTCGGGATCCTAACCGGCGTCGTGGTGCCCGCGGCTGTGGTCTTCCTCGTCTTCGTGCTGTTCTACCGCTACCTGCCCCGCCACCGCCCCGGCTGGCGAGCTGCCCTTCTCGGTGGTGCCACCGCGGCCCTCGGGCACCAGGCAGTGCAGGTCGGTCTCGGCTGGTACCTCTCCGGGCCCGCCGACTTCACCAACGTTTATGACTCTGCGAGTACGGTCTTCGCCTTTCTCCTCTCCGTCTACCTGAGCGCCAGCGCGTTCGTGATCTGCGCGATCCTCACCGGCGTGCTCGACGAACGGCACGCAAGCCGACGCTGATCGAAAAATCTAGTCCCGATGCCGCCCCTCTCGGGGGCCTGAGACCTGCAACGATTGTCTCAATTCAGGACGCGGGTCGACTCCCGCCGCCTCCACCGTTCTCCGGCCCTTGATATCGACTTCTTCGCCTAGCTATCTAGCAAGGAGAAATTATCGAGTTCTTCGCGAGGTCTGCTCGCTCGGTAGGAAGCGGCGAATCTACTCCAGACGAGCTGTCGTCACCTCCCAGAGTCGGCCTGCTCGCCCTAGATCCAGCGATGCACGCGGACTGACGGCAGGGCTTCGACCTCAGCCTTCGAGAGGCTCAGCGAGATCGCGTCGGTCTCGACTTTTGCGACCGCGCCGATCGGGATCGTGATCTCGCGCTTCCCCCAGAGGTGCCCGTGCTCGAGGACGAGATGGGTGATGTGATCGTCGTCGACAACGAATCCGTCGACCCTGCCGAGGAAGTCGTCGTCGGTGGCAGACACCGTGCTCGAGCGTCGGATCTCGACCTTCCCCTTCGGAACGCGGTCGTACGTGACGCCGACGTCGCCCATACCGCCGGCGTCGGCAAAGCCCGTGAACCCGGACCCTTCGTAGTACGGAAGGGCGAGGACGTTTTCGACGCCGACGTCCCAGTCCGGATCGCTCGTCGGGGACTCGCCGAGCCGAAGGTAGGCGATTTCCTGCACATGATCGAGCCCGAGTACGTCCTCCGTTGTGCAACGCAGGAGGATCTCGTCTTCGTCACCGCGGGCCCCGACGAGCTCGATCGGAACGAGCCTGGCGCTCCCGTGGCCCCCCGAGGGCTGGGCGACGAGATGGGTGACTCGTTTCGCAATCGGGTCGATAACGACGTCTGCGAGCTCACCGAAGACTTCGTCAGTACAGCGAATCGGCTTTCCTAGTTCGAGTCGCATGGCATGGGCCTCTCTTCCCCTCGTCTGCTTGGCTCTCGAGCTCCCTCGTCCAGAGGCCAGGTTTTCCGGTCCTCCGCGCGGGTGCATCACCCCGTTGGGACGACGCTGTCGATTTCGTTGCCCCCGTTCGCCAAGGGTGTCTCATCGGACCTGGCTCCGACAGAAGATCCGCGATCAAGGAGCGAACGAGGCCGACCTGTCGAGAGACGTCGCTCCTCACGATCTCGAGCGCGCGGAGGACACCGTTCAGGAGCTGGAGCGGCTGGGGTTGTGGCCGCCGCTCGGTACCAATTCCGGTACCAACTAGCGCCGGCCACAAGAAGCGAGAGACACGAAACCCAATGCTTGCAGCGGTTTCTTTACTCCCCGGGCTGGACTCGAACCAGCAACCCTCCGGTTAACAGCCGGATGCTCTGCCAATTGAGCTACCGGGGACGGCCGGCTCAGTGTAGCCGCCCTAGACGGGCTCGCCCGCTGCTGCTCTCACCTTCTGAAGCTGTTCCTGGAGGGCTTCGAGCCGCTCCGGCTCGGCTTCCGCGAGCTCTCGACGCAGCTGCCGTTCCCGGAGCCGGAGGAGCAGCTGCTTGGCGGTCTCCTCGTCGATTCCCTCCGCTGCTGCTCGCGCGTCCAGCTCGGCGAGCGCCGGGAGGATCTCAGCGTCCGTCTCCCCGCCCTTGACGACGTACTCGCGAAGCTTGCGGTGGAGCTCAGTGTCGAAATGGTCGTCCGAGAGCTCGGCGAGCACCTCGACCAGCGACGGGTGGGCGATCGCGCCGGCCAGAGCGTCCCGCTCGAGCCGGTCGCCCGCCTCGAGGACCTTCCGCGAGATCTCGCCGGTACGCCGCGACGCACGCGGTGCCAGCTCGCGGTGGAGGTCAGGCGGGAGGTCGAGGCTGTTGGCGGCATATTGGATCGCATCCATCCACTCCGTGTTCTGGTCGAACCCGCCCAGGACCTCGCGCACGCGCGCGAAAGCCTCCGCCTTGCTCTTGGACGCATCGATCTCCAGCTTCACCCGATAGCGCGGGTACGGCTCCGCGTGGTCGAGGCGCTCCGCAAAGCGCTCGGCTTCCTCGGCCGGATCGGATCCCGGCGCGAGCGGCACGACCCGAACCTCGTCGAAGTCGCGGTAGGCGAGGTCCATGCCCCTGAGCGTCGCCGCCTCGCCGGCCGCGTCGGCGTCGAAGCAGAGGTACAGCCGCGGGGTGAGCCGGCGTAGCTCCTTGAGCTGGGCCGGCGTGAGGGCCGTCCCCATCGACGCGACCACAGTCTTGAGTCCCGCCTGGTGGAGCGCGAGCACATCGGTGTAGCCCTCGACGACGACCGCGCGGTCCTCCTTGGCGATCGAGGCGCGCGCCCGATCGAGGCCATAGACGAGCGATGCCTTGTGAAAGAGCTCACCCTCGGGAGAGTTCACGTACTTCGCGTGAATCGGATCGTTCTCCGAGAGCCGCCGGGCGCCGAATCCGACCACGCGCCCCCGCGGGTCCGCCAGGGCGAAGGTCAGCCTGCCGGCGAAGTAATCGTTCCCGCGGCGGTTGACGAGCCCGGCCGCTGTCAGCTCCTCGTTCGTGAAGCCCTTCTCCCGCGCCTTGGCGGCGAGGGTCGTGCCTCCCGGCGAGAGCCCGAGCCGGAACTCCTTCGCGATCTCCTCGCCAAGACCCCGCTCGGCCAGGTACTCGCGGACGGGAGCGCCCGCATCGGACTCCCAGAGGTAACGCCCGTAGAAGACCGCGGCGGACTCGAGCAGCGCCTGCAGGCGGTCGCGCCGGCGCCGGCCGGCCTCGGCCCGGGGCGAGCTCTCCTCGTACTCGAGCTGGATGCCGGTCCGGTCCGCGAGCCACTCGACGGCCTCCGCGAAATCGAGTCCCTCCGTCTCGCGGACGAATGAGATAAGGTCGCCGCCCTTTCCGCACCCGAAGCAGTAGAAGAGCTTGTCCTGCGGGTTCACGGAGAAGCTTGGGGTCCGCTCCTCGTGGAAGGGACAACGGCCCGTCCAGCGGGCGCCGACCCTGCGGAGGGGCGTGCGAGCCGAGACCAGCTCGACCATGTCGGCGGCATCGACGACCCGCTCGATCGACTGCTTGACGATCAGCGCCATGCGAGCGCGAAGCGGTCGGTCATGCCCGAGACGTAGTCGGTGATGCGCTCGGGAAGCTCGCCGGGCCGGCCGGCGGGGAGGTCCTCCGGGTGGTCGGCGAGGTGGTCGAAGACACGGTGGATCGTCGCGACGGCGAGCTCCCGCTGCTCGCGGGCGGCCGGGCCCAGGTAGACGCGCTCGAACATGAAGGCACGAAGGTTCAGCATCGCATGTCCGACCTCGTCGCTCTGTACGATGTCCCCGGCGTCGGCGGAGGCCTCGACGATGTCGTGGACCAGCGTGTCGATCCGGCGCGACCCGCGCTCCCCGAGGAGTGCAATCTCCTCGGCCGGCAGATCCTCCTGGTGTAGAAGACCGGCTCGAAGAGCGTCGTCGATGTCGTGGTTGAGATAGGCGACCCGGTCGACCAGCCGGACGACCTTTCCTTCCAGTGTTGAAGGGGTTCCCGACCCCGTGTGGTTCAGGATGCCGTCGCGAACCTCCGCGGTCAGGTTCAGGCCACGGCCGTCGCGCTCGAGCACCTCGACGACGCGAAGGGACTGCTCGTTGTGCCGGAAGCGCCCACCGAAGCGCTCGGCGAGCGCGGCGTCGAGCGCCTCCTCTCCGATATGGCCGAAGGGTGCGTGCCCGAGGTCGTGGCCGACCGCGATCGCCTCGGTGAGATCCTCGTTCAGACGAAGCGCCCGCGCGACCCCGCGTGAGATTCCCGCAGCCTCGAGGGTGTGGGTGAGCCTGGTCCTAGAGTGGTCCCCCTTGGGGTCGATGAAGACCTGGGTCTTGTACTTGAGGCGACGAAAACTCTTGGAGTGGACGATCCGATCCCGGTCGCGCTGAAACGGTGTCCGAAGTCGGCACTCTTCTTCCTCCTCGTACGCCCGGCCCGCCGTCTCGTATGAGCGCACCGCGAGCGGGGAGAGCCAGCTCTCCTCATGCTCCCGGACGAGCCCGGGAAAGGCGTCAGCGACCTTCCCGGCTACGTTAGGCATGGTTTCAGGGCCGTCACGATCCCAGGCTAGATGGTTGATCGGAAGTTGGCGGGGCCGCAAATTGTCGATCGATCATCTAAACGATGACCGGGACGGTGCCTCCGTCCACGCTCCAGGCGGCTCCTGTCACGTAGCTGGCGCGATCGGAGCACAGGAAGGCGATCACGACGGCGATCTCCTGCGGCTCGGCCATGCGCCCGAGCGGGCGGCCCTTCGCAACACCTTCGAGAACGTCCTCGCGGGATATGTCCTTCTGCTTCGCGGACTGATCGGCCAGGCCGCCTTTCCCGAGCCAGGCCGGCGAGAGGGTCGGTCCGGGCGCCACCGCATTGCAGAGGATCCCGTCCTTTGCGTAGAGGTCTGCGACGAGGCGGGAGAGCGAGAGGATGGCGGCCTTGCTGACCGAGTAGTCGGGCATGCCGGTCGAAGGCCGCTTGCCGGCGGTCGAGCTTACGTTCACGATCCGCCCGCTCCCGCGCTCGCGCATAGCCGGCACGACGGCGCGGATCGAGCGGACGTAGCTCATGACATTCAGCTGCCAGATCCTCTCCCAGTCTTCCTCCGTCAGGTCCTCGAACCCCACCTGCCGCGCCGAGCCGACGTTGTTGACGAGGCACTCGACGGCGCCGAGCTTTCGGGCGACCTCCGCCACGACGCGGGCCGGTTCCTCCGGGCGCGAGAGGTCGCAGGCGATTCCGAGTGCAGCTCCGGTGTCGGCGAGAGCCTTCGCCACACCCTCCTCCGAACGCCCGGTTACAACCGCGCGAGCTCCCTCGGCGGCGAGGATGCGCACCGTCTCGAGCCCGATTCCGGAAGTGGAGCCCGTGACCAGGCAGACCCGATCTGTGAGGCCGAGGTTCACTGCGGCTACCTTAAGGGCTTCAGGAGCACCGTCGATGGGGGTCGAGTGAGGATCAGACGAGGCATTGCGGCGACGAGCATCGCGCTCGCGCTAGGAGCTCCCGGATCGGCGGAGGCCCTCACGATCACGGACCGGGACGCGGTCGAAGCCGCGGTCGTCGTGCGGATCAACACCGTGCGGTCAGATCACGGCCTGCCACGGCTCGGGGTCGCGCCGCGACTCCGCCGGGCAGCCGAGCAGCACGCTCGCAACATGGCCCGCTACGGATACTTCTCACATTCTTGGAGTAACGGTGCGCGCTTCGTCACGTGGATCGCGAGATTCTGGCCGGGCTCGGGCTACACCTCCTGGTCGGCTGGCGAGAACCTCTACTGGGCGGCGCCGGACGCGACGGCGGCAAGGGTGGTCCGGAGCTGGATGCGAAGCCCCGGGCACCGGGCCAACATCCTCCGGCCGCAATGGACGCGAATCGGCCTCGGGATCGTTCACGTTCGAGGCGCGGTCGGCACCTATAGCCGCGCTCGCACTGTCACGATCGCGGCGGCGGAGTTCGGAAACCGCTCGTAGTTCGGTAGCCGCTCCTATAGCTGAGGCGCTTTCCGGTTCCCGCTCCGTAAGCTGGCCGCATGGCGCCGACGACCATCCTGCTCGCCCGCCACGGCGAGACGGACTGGAACGCCGTCGGGCGCTGGCAGGGTCACACCGACCGGGCACTGACGGAGCGAGGACGCCGCCAGGCGGTTGAGCTCGCCGAGCGCCTGGCGAATGCCAATATAGATGCCGTCTACTCGAGCGACCTCTTGCGCGCCGTCGAGACGGCAGAGCCCGTGGCGAAGCGGCTCGGACTCCCGCTTCAAACACTCCGGGAGCTTCGCGAGGTCGACGTGGGCACGTGGGCCGGGCTAACCAGGGACGAGGTCGCGGAGCGCTTCCCTGACGGCTTTCGCCGCTGGAGCGAGTGGCAGACGGGGTGGGAAGACGGCGAGACGTACGACGAGATGGGTAAGCGCGTGGTCAGCGCGATTCTCAAGCTCGCTGACGAGCACCGAGGTGGGCGCATCCTGGTCGTATCGCACGGCGGCTCGATCAGGGCTCTCCACGCCGCGGCGGCCGGCATCGACATCGCCGCCTTCCGCCGGCTCCGGCCGGTCGTCCAGAACGCTCGCGTCACGTCGATCCTCGTCGAGAACGGCCGTCTGTCTGAGGCTCCGGGCGAGGATCTAGACTGAG
>CAVTTI010000018.1:0-15353 GCA_963737615.1 uncultured Actinomycetes bacterium
CTCTCCGTATGGCTGGCGGGAAACTCCACTGCTACCACTGACCCCCATCTCTCCGCACAATGCGCGCGTGCGTTCTCTGTACGCGATCGGCGAGGCTGACGAGCACACCGAGGCGCAATGTGATCGCTGAGCAGGTCACAGACGCGGTGGCGTATCACGGTGAAGGACCGGTGTGGTCGGAGAGCTGGGGAGGCCTGCGGTGGGTGGACATGCTGGCGGGCGACGTCCTCTCTCTGAACGACGATGGATCTGTCGGCCGGCGGCATGTGAGCACGATCGCCGCCGCCATGCGGCCCCGCCGAGCCGGCGGAGCCGTCCATGGAGTAGAGCGCGGCTTCGCACTCGAGGACGCAGAGGGCGCGCTCAGCTTCCTGGGCGAGCTTTGGACCGGAACCGACATCCGAATGAATGAAGGCGGCTGTGATCCTGATGGCCGCTTCTACTGCGGTTCGATGGCATACGATCAGAGGCCCGGTGCCGGGAAGCTGTACCGACTGGATCCGGACGGTTCGGTGCACATCGTTGCCGAGGGCATGACCATCTCAAACGGGATCGAGTGGAGCCCGGACGGCGGAGTCGCGTATTACAACGACACCGATACGCACCGAACCGACGTCGTGGACTACGACCGGGGGGTCGGGTTCAGTAACCGGCGAACCTTCGTCGAGACTCCGGACCTTCATCCCGACGGCTTAACCGTGGATGCCGAAGGCGGGGTGTGGGTGGCGTACTTCGGAGGTGGAGAAGTGCGGCGGTACAGCCCTAACGGCGCACTCGAGGCGGTGGTCGAGGTGCCGGCTAGGCAGGTCACGGCATGCACGTTCGGTGGCCCTGGGCTTGACGAGCTCTACATCACCACGTCACGGGAGAATCTCGAGCCCGACGATGATCAACTCGCGGGAGCGTTGTTCCGCGCCGAGGTCGGCGTAGTCGGGATGCCAGTGCGCATGTTCGCGGGCTGATCGGCATGTACCGTCACATCGAAGCGTTGTGTCTTTGGCCTTCGCGTTCCGCCCTCTTGGGCTGACCCTGAGAGAGCTCCCTCTTCGTCGCCAGCCCGGCTAGGAGGCGACTCGCCTCGATCCGCGATCGCCGCATTCGCCTCCTCGGTAAGCTAGCGCCAGAGTTGCTTACTCGGAGTTGTATGCCAGGTGACTGATGTTCCGGTCGCCCCGAGCGACGCCCCGGTTCTCCAGCGCTCGGTCGCTGCGGCGCGACGCCTGATCCTTCCGCTCGCGCTCGCCCAGTTCATCTGCAGCTTCGCGGGCTCGAACATGAACGTGATGATCACCGACATCAGCGAGGATCTGGACACGACCGTCAAGGGCGTGCAGACCGCGATCACGCTGTTCCTGGTGATCATGGCCGTCCTGATGATCCCGTGCAGCAAGCTGACCGAGCGCTGGGGCCGCAAGCGGTGCTTCACGCTGGGGCTGACGTTGTACGGGATCGGCGCACTGATCAGCGCGGTCTCGCCGAACCTCGGGGTGCTGATCCTCGGCAACTCGGTGCTCGAGGGCGTCGGCACAGCGCTCCTGATCCCGCCGGTCTACATCCTCGCCACGCTGTGGTTCACCGACCTCACCTCGCGCGCCTGGGCCTTCGGCGTGATCAGCGGGCTCGGCGGCATCGGCGCGGCGGCAGGGCCATTGATCGGAGGCTTGATCACCACGGCGATCAGCTGGCGCGCCGCGTTCATCTTCCAGGCCGTCGTCGTCGCGGTGATCGTCCTGCTGAGCCGCCGCCTCGAAGATCCGCTCAAGGCCGACCCGACCCGTCCGTTCGACGCGATCGGGGCGATCCTGTCGGCGGTCGGCATGTTCTGCATCGTCGTCGGGATCCTTCAGGCCGGCACCAACAACGCCCTGATGGCGATCCTCCTGGTGGTCGGAGCGGCCTTCCTGCTGGCGTTCTTCCTCTTCATCCGCTCCCGCGAGCGGGCCGGAAAGGAGGCACTGCTCTCCACGGGGCTGTTCAAGAACCGGACGTGCAACCTCGCGCTCGTCACGCAGAACATCCAGTGGCTGGTGCTCCTGGGGACGTCGTTCGTCGTCTCCGTCTACCTGCAGGAGATTCGCGGCTACAGCGCGATCAAGACGGGCGTCGTCTTCACCGCAGCGACGCTCGGCATCCTCGCCTCCTCCCTCGCCGCCGAGCGACTCGCCAAGCGGTTCCCGCAAAGGACGCTGATCGTCACAGGCTTCGTCGTCACCATCGCCGGGATCGTGCTCCTGCTCGTGCTCGTCAGGGGCTCCGACAGCATCTGGGCATTCGTTCCCGGCCTGGCGCTCATCGGCCTCGGCGTCGGCGCGATGCTCACCCCCTCGGTGAACGTCGTCCAGTCGAGCTTCCCCGAGGAGCTGCAAGGCGAGATCTCGGGGCTGTCGCGGAGCGTCTCCAATCTCGGCTCGTCGTTCGGCACCGCGATCGCCGGCACCATCCTGGTCTCGGTCGTCGCCACCGGGACAACCGCGTACGCCTGGGCGATGGCTGCGCTCGCAGTGTTCGGGCTCATCGGGCTTGTGGCGGCCCTCCTCCTTCCTGCCAGACCCGAGCCGCAGACCAGTTGACGGGTGTCGGCGCACGCCTGGACCGCCAAGCTCGAACCATCAAGACCTAGTGGATCAAAGGAGGGCCTGTTCTTCGGCTCCCCGGACGAAAAGGGACCCGTTGGTGGGCCAAACGAAACGCCAGCGTTCTTGCGCGCGCCTGGCGGTGTAGGCAAGTCTCCGGTCGATGGGCGCCGTCGAGCGGCGAGCTAAACCCAGCGTCGACGCGAGGACGCCGAGCGCCTGGTTGAGGAAGGTCGCGGCGACGACTCGGAGTCGCGAGCTACCTGCGGATCGTGAAGCGCGAACTAGAAGCGGGCGGGTTCCACTAACTGTGCCACGGGTATCGGGACGCCAGCGCCGCCATGTCGAGACGCTCTGCGGCGTCAAGCGCCTTATCCGCCTTTCCACGCGTGTTCCGACCCAGCGCGCCGCTGACGATCCAGCGCCGGGCGAGCCGCGCGAGCGGCAGGCTGACATCCGAGACGTTCGGTGTGCGGCGCGGGCGGAGATAGAGCTCGAGCGTCAGCTTCCGCAGGAGCGCCGCATCCGGCTGCGCGCCGGTCTCCTCTTTGAAGCGGTGAGCCAGCAACGCGGCGAGCACCTGGAGCTCCCGAACACCGGTCCGCACGGTGACGCCGATCGACACGCTCGTCGACGCCGCGAGCACCCACGGGATGCGCGTGAACCGTGCGCCGCGGAGCGCGATCCTCACGACTGGCGTTGCGATCCCGACGAATCGCTGGATCGCGTCCGTCCTCTGCTCCGTGTTGTCGTCCTCCGCCAAGAGGCGCTTGCCCTCGGCGGCGGTCGCCACGTGCACGTCGGAGGAGAGGAGACGCTCGAAGGCCTGGTGGACCACGTCGCCCGCCGCTCGCTGCACGGACTGCGGAATCACGAGCGACGTGCCCGCCTTCTCGTCGATGACTTCACTCTCGGAGTCCATCGAGACAGAGAGTGCCCGTCCGACGGAGTCTTCACACCCGTACGCAGAGGCGGGGCCGCGAGAATGCGTGCACTCTGGTGTGCATTGAGGCAGAAACTCGACTGCTACCGCAGAACGGAGGCCACCACCGTGTGTTGGCAACAACCTGACGCCGGTGCTGCCAGAGGTCTTTGAGCCCGTGGCCGGCAAGGCCGCAGCTCTGGCCGGGCCGACGGTGCAATAGCGGCCACGCTCTACGAGGCGTTCGGAACGACGTTGAAGCTGAACATCATCCCGCTCTCGTGATGCTCGGCAATGTGACAGTGGGCCATCCAGCGGCCTGGATTCGTCACGTCGAGGAGGATGTCGACCGTCTCGCCGGTGCGGACGAGGACGGTGTCCTTCCAGACGAGATTCGGCTCCACAACTCCATCACGAGCGAGGATGAGGAAGCGACCGGCCCCGTGCACGTGGAACGGATGCGGCATCGGGTGGTCGGAATCCATCTCATTGACGAGGCGGAGCTTCACTTGATCGCCGACGCGGAATGTCCAGTCGATCTCAGCATTCTCGGCGCCGGATTCCTGGTCGACGAGCTTCCAGCGCATGTTCTGAGGCGTCGTCATCCGGTTGACCTCGACCATGTCGTCTTCCCACTCGATGCCTTGCGCCGGGTGGTGGGCGTGGCCGCCACGGTGATGCGCATGCTGGGCATTCTCGGCGTGGGTACCCTCGCCGAAGTCTGCCACGGCACCAGTGCCGGTCGCCCGTAGCGTCATGCCGCACTTCGGGCAACTGGCCGCCCAGGTGGCCGTGATCTCGGAGTGCATCGGGCAGACGAAGGCGGTCGTTTCCTCGGTCTCGACCGGCGCGGGCATCAGCTTCATGCCGCACTTCGGGCACTTGCCTGCCCATGAGGCGACGATGTCCGTATGCATCGGACAGGCACAGATGCCTGTCTCAATCCCCTCGCCACCGATCTCATCCATCTCGGCGACGAAAGAGAGCGACTTGTCGGCCGGCGCCTCGAGGAAGGGTGCGATCTGCTCTCGAAGGGCTTCGAGGTCCGTGTGGGTTCGGAGCCGGTTGAACTGCTCGCTCGGCTCCGGCTCAGCGGGCTCGTCCTTCGACCCGGATAGTGGCGAGGCGATAGGCCTTCTCGGGGGTCCGGTGCTCGAGCGCGAGCTCGCCGGGCTCCTCGAAGAGGACGTCGATGACAACGCGTTCTGAGGGAGCAAGGAGCGCCTCTTCGACGAACTCCTCACGCTCGTAGTGACCGCTGTCGGCGCCGACGAGCTTCATCCGTGCGCCAGGCAGCGTGACATTGAAGACGCGGGTGTTGGCCGTGTTCGTGAAGTAGAAGCGAATGACCTCGCCACGCTTGGCCTCCAGCGCGAGGTCCGACTCTCCAGCTACGAGCATGGTGTTGCCGAAGCGTCCCATCGCCACGTGTGTCGGTTCGGACTCGGAGAAGGCGGCGATGCGTCCCTCCTCGATGAGAACATCGTCGAGCGTCAATAGGAGCTCGCGGTGGGCGGACGGCCAGTAGTCAGCCTCACTCGGGACAACGAGCAGGTTTCCGTAGAGACCGAGCTCCTGGCCATAGTCCTCCCGGATATGAGGGTGGTACCAGTAGGCGCCAGGGTCGGGGAAGGTCACCTCGTACGTGAAGCGTCTCTCCGACGGGAATCGGCGCCTGCGTCTCATGCGTGCCATCGAAGCGGTTCTCGACGCGAATCCCGTGCCAATGAACAGTCGCGTCCATGTCGCCGTGATTTGCGACGTGCACTGTGATCGTCGAGCCCTGCGGCACCTTCAGCGTCGGTCCGGGAACGGAGCCGTTGTAGGCGAGCATGCGCACCGTCGCCTCGCCGATCTGCTTCTTCACCGGCACTATCTCGAGTTCGAACTCGTCTCCATCGGAAAGCTCGACAACTTCAGGTCGCCGCGCCTCCGGCAAACCCTCGATCGAAGTGGGCATGTCGATCGTGTGCGTGTGGTCGTGCGAATGATGGTCGTGCATCGCTATCTAACCCTCCTTGCGCGCTCCGGCCTCGACGCCGGCTGCTTCAGGCGCGCGCGCAGCCTTTGTCTTTGCTTCATTCGAGGTTGCGAGCCGCTCCGTGAGGAACGCAGCGTCGTCCTTCACCCAGCCGATCAGCGCCGAGCCGCGTGTCCACTGCCAGGTGAGGCCGAGAAAGTAGAGACCTGGGACGTCGGTCACTCCGCGCCGGTGGCGCAGTCGCCCGTTCGAGTCAAGGATGGGAAGGTCGATCCAGGAGAAGTCGGGGCGGTAGCCCGTCGCCCAGACGACGCCGTCCACCTCGAGCTCGCTTCCGTCCTCGAAGCGCACCGTGCGGGCAGCCGCATCAATCGCGCGCGGCTTGAGTTCGACGCCGTAGCGGCGCTTGAGCTCGCGCGGGCTCGACCCGATCAACGTATCCCGGTGCTGCAGCTTGCTCCCCAGCCGCGATTCGACGGTGGTGGAGAGAAGGTGCGTCTTCGTCAGCCACCAGAAGAGATCGCGGCCGGCTATGCGCTGCGGCAACGGCTTCTGCTTCGAACCGACGGAGAGGATGACCTTGTGCGTGGCCGAAAGCTCCTTGGCGATCTGGAAGCCCGTGTTTCCGCCCCCGACCACGAGCACGGTTCCTTCGGGCACGTCGCCCGGCTGCCGGTAGCCGGTGCTGTGGACTTGCCATACGCCCGCGTCGAGGCCCTGGGCGAGCTCGGGCACGAACGGTGTCTGGAACGGCCCGGTCGCGACCACGACCTGGTCGGCGGTGACCGTCCGCAGGTCGACTTCGACGACGAAGCGCCCACCCTCGTGGGAAAGCCTGCGCACCTCGCTGTTGAGCTCGATCGGAAGCTCGAAGGTCTCCGCATAGCGCTCCAGATAGACAATCACCTCGTCACGCGTCGGATAGCCATCCGGATCGCCCGGAAAGGGAAGGCCTGGCAGCGCGCTGTAGCGGCGCTGCGTAAAGAGAGTCAGCGAGTCCCAGCGCTCGCGCCAGGCCGGTGCGATCGAAGCGCCTCGCTCGAAGATGGCGAACCGTAGTCCCTGCGCGCGTAGGTAGTAGCCCATTGCCAGGCCAGCCTGGCCGCCACCCACAACTGCAACGTCGAGGTGTTCGCGCGAGCTCTCTCCGCCGGAGTTGACCTTCTCTGCGGATAGCTCACGTGAAGACATGCGTTCTGTTCACACTCCTCAGCTCACTTGTTGCAGCCCACGGAGCGCCCTACGCAGAAGTCCCTCGCGAAGACAGCGTAATCACGAGTTGCAACCCCCGCATCCTCAAACCTTGCTACCTCAGGTCCTGGAGGGCCAAAACGTGGCTTAACACTTCCGCCGCCCGCCGTTCATGATCCGCGAATGCCGCACATCATCCGGAAGTCGGGCATCTTCAGCGGCCTCCCGCCATCAAACCCGGAGGCCCGATCGCCAGGAAGCCAGCGGTCTTCAGTTCACGACAGACTTCGGACTGCGGGCCCGCACCCCTTGGCGGTTGCCGTCACATCAACCACGGAAGGGCGCGAGCCGAATGCTTAGGTCGCTCAAGGCGAAGCGGTGCAGGTACCAGGCGCGGCCACGAGGGACTTGCTTGGCCTCGGCTCGGAGAAGCCCGGCGAACTCCCGCTTGAAGCCCAAGCGCGGGTACTCCTGGATGATGCTTTGGCGGACTGCATCGGGTATCTCGTTGCTGCGTAGGCCGAACACATCGACGGCTGCGCCGGCAGATAGGAGATAGGCCTCAGCACCGGATTCGAGGCCAACGCCGGGGGTGTGGTGCATGGCGATCGCGTTTGCAACGAGCTCGCGGATATCGGCAGGCACGTGGTGGCTGTCGGTGAACTCGCGTGCCACCGCGGCGCTGCGAACCGTGAAGTCGACGTCGGGCACCGGGCTCGGGAGCCCGGTGTCGTGGAACATTGCAGCCAGGTACAGGAGCTCACGGTCGAACGTGATCCCGTGAAGTGCGGCGATGGCTGCGCCCCATGTGTAGGCACGACTGGAATGGTTGAGGAGTGCCGGTGTCAAGAGGTCCTGCGCCGCGACCTCGGCATCTCTTGCGAGAGGGGAGTCGGGAGGCACCAGGTTCGCCGGATCGATGGAACTCCGGCGTCCCGAGTGCATTCGGAGCACCATCGCGAGACGGCCGGCAAGAATGCTGAGCTCCCCCCGCAGCAGGGGCCGGGCAAGTGTTAGGCATTCCCGAGCGGTCAGCACTCCCCCGGTGCGTTCGGTCCATCCAATGGATCCGATCGGATCGGTGGGTCGTGGCTGACTCATGGGGCCTCTCAGTTCGGTGGTGTCGCGGTCAGGTGGTGGGGACAAGCACGCCGATGAGTCACCAAGCCGGCGTCGCATCCTCTCAAAACCCCTCGCATCCTTTCAAACCCTTGCTACCTCAGGTCCTGGAGGGCCAAAACGTGGCTTAACACTTCCGCCGCCCGCCGTTCATGATCCGCGAATGCCGCACATCATCCGGAAGCCGGGCATCCTCGGCGGGACGACTCTCGCAGTCTTCATGACGCTCGTCCACACGGTCAACGATGCGACGACTGCGATCTTGGGTGCGCTGCTTCCGACCCTTCAGGTGGAGTTCGATGCGAGTCCCACGACCCTCGCCTTGATGGTCTCAGTGTTCTGGATCGCCTCTTCTGTGACGCAGCCCGTCTTCGGTGCGCTCGGCGAGGACGTCGGGTTGCGTGTGATCGGATGCGTCGGCGTCTTGATGGCGTCCACGTTCTTGAGCCTGATCGGCGTTGCTTCTGAGCTCTGGCTCGTCTTCGTTTTGCTCGTGATCGGCGGGCTCGGGTCCGCGGCTCTGCACCCCATCGGGACGACGATCGCTGGCTCGCAAGCGAAAAACGCAACGTTCGGCGTCGGTCTCTTCACCGCCGGTGGCATGGTGGGTTTTGCGCTCGGGCCTGTCGTCATTCTGCACATCGTCTCCACATACGGCATTGAGGCAACGGTGTGGCTCGCGGTGCCGGGGATCGTTCTCGGCGTCGCTGTAGGCCTTCTCTTGCCTCAATGGGAGCCTCATCCGCGCCGGCCCCTTCGTCGATTGTTCGATCTTCGGTTGGCGCGCGGCCCGGTCGGATTGCTCGCCGTCGCGTGTATGTTCAGCGCCCTGGCGTTCGTGACGTTCACGGGCTCCGTCCCGCTCTGGCTCGTGCATGAAAACGGGTACTCACCCGACGCACCGATCATCGGATGGACACTGTCAGCGTTCGCGTTCGCGGGCGGTCTCGGCTCGATCCTGGGCGGCTTCCTTGCACCCAGGCTCGGTCCCGTCCTCACGATCGTCGGAGCATTCCTCTTGGCTCTCTGCCCACTACTCGCCGTGATCGCCAGCGAGCCAGGAACGGCCCTTTACTTCGCGGCGATTGCGCTCGCAGGCATCCTCATCTTCGTGCCCGTTCCCGCACTGGTCATCATCGCGCAGGAGTTCGTGCCGGGCGCCCCGGCGACGGCATCAGGAATGGTTCTCGGGCTCGGCTCCGCCTTGGCTGGGATCGGGTACATCGCCCTCGGGCGCGTTCAAGAGGCGGTCGGGATCACCAGCGGGATTCTGATCGGCTTCTGCATGGTCGTCCCCGCGGCGCTTATCGCGCTCGTTGTGCTCCTCCGAGCTCGCGGTGAGACACCGGTGGCGGCGCATTAGGGTCGAGCACCGGGCTCCGCCGCATCGGTTACTCCTTCGCCGACCTCGACGCCGCCCCCAAGCCTTAGAACGGCTTACAGCGCGATCTACGGCGCATGCGTTGGCCGACTCGACAACGGGCTACCTGGGCTAGGAGGCCCGGCGTACGTCGAACGCTGGCGGCCACCGAGTGCCTCCGCGCGCGCCGTGACGGTGTTCGATTGACGAGTCGATCACGCACCGGGCAGCAAGCCGAGTTGGCCCAGCACGCCGACCATGTCTCCGATACCCCAGTGCTCCGCAATCTTCCCTTCGTCGTTCAACCGAATGATGTACATCGTCTCCATCGCGAAGGGCTTCCCGGTCGCGGGCGCGCCCGGGATGAAGCCACCCTCGTCCGTGCCGCTGTAGGTTGCCCTCAGGGCGACACGGTCGTCGGCCGCGACAACGTCGTGAATCTCCGCGGTCATGTCAGGAACCGCCTCGAAGAAGATGCGGTACGAGTCGATCGCACCCTGCTTGTCCGGCGTCGTGCCGGGAAAGACCTGATGCTCGACGAAGTCATCCGCGAGCCACTCCTCCGCGTGTTGGAGGTTCTTGTTGCCGAACACTTCCCTCGCGAAAGAGCGCACGGTCTCGGTGTTCTCCGCAGGCGTGGGCATGGCGTCCCTCCTTGGAAGTAGAGCCTCTCGTTGGGGCGAGGCTTTGGCCGCACTCTAAATCGCGACCGCGAGGTCGAGCGCACGCAGGGATTTCGCGCGTGGCTTAAGCTCGGCCGATGCGCTCGACTGCTCGCGTCGCCGCCGTCCTCATGGTGGTGGCGGTGGTGCTGGCCAACGTCGCGTTCCTCGGCCTTGGCTCGGTATTCGACTACCCGGACATCCTCCAGGAGGATGCTGACGAGATTCTGGCGGCATTTCGTGACGACGAAGGAACGATCATCGCCCTCTTCGTCATCCTTGCCCTGTCGGCAGCTCTACTCGCTCCAATTGCGATCTTGCTCGGCCGCCTCGCCGGAAACGAGCTTGGACGTTGGTCGATCTGGGTTGGGATCGCCGCTGCGGTAGTCCAGGTGATCGGCCTGAGTCGCTGGGCGCTGATCGTGCCCTTCATCGCCGATCGTGAGGACACGGACGCGTTCGAAACGGTGCACACAGTGCTCGGCACCGTGGTCGGCGAAACGCTCGGCTACCTGCTGACGGCCACGTGGACAGTGCTCATCATTTACGCGCTGGGACAGCGCCTCGCCGGGCGGTGGTTCACGTACGTCGGCCTCGCAGCGGCAGCACTGATCGCACTCGGAGTCCTCGTTCCGCTCGACGTACCCGGAACCGACTTCGCCAACTTCGCCGGCTACATCCTCTGGTCGATCTGGCTGGTTGCCTTCGCCGTTCTGATCTGGCGGCGGTCGGACGTCGTACGCCACGCACACAAACCGTTAGCGACGTAGGTCCCCTAGCGATCTAGACCCGGGCGGCCGGACATGGCGTCTCGACGCCGTGTTTGCCCGTCAGTGTCGGGGGTATCAGAGGAGGTTGTGGCAGGCTCCGTCCAGAAGGAGAATCTCGCTGCGCGCGTCGGCCGTTGGAGCGCGAGGCACTGGAAGACCGCCGTCTTCGGCTGGCTTGCATTCGTGATCATCGCCTTCGGCGTTGGCCAGAGGGTTGGGACCAAGTCGCTGTCGGCGACCGAACCCGGGCCGGGTGAGTCCGGTCGTGTCCAGCGGATACTCAACGATGAGTTCGAGCAGCCGGCGAAGGAGCTGGTGCTCATTCAAAGCTCTTCGCTGACGGCGGCGAGCGCACGGTTCCACGCCGCCGTGCAAGACGTAATCCGGCGGCTGGAGGCACAGCCAGACGTGACCAACATCGATTCGCCGTTCGCGCCGGGCAATGCTGGCCGGGTATCGAGCGACGGACATTCGGCGCTGGTCGAGTTCGACATCCGCGGCAAGTCCGAAGACGCCAGGGACAAGGTCGGGCCGATCCTGGCGGCGGTCGCGGACGCGCAGCGCGCGAGTCCTCAGTTCACGATCGACGAGTTCGGCGGTGGAAGCGCGAACAAGGCGATCAACGAGCAGTTCGGCAAGGATCTGCTCAAGGCGGGCGCGATCTCGCTCCCGGTGACGCTGGTGATCCTGCTGCTGACGTTCGGCGCGCTTGTCGCTGCGGGGATCCCGCTGCTGCTCGGCCTGACGTCGGTGTTCGCAGCGATCGGACTCCTGTCGCTGCCGAGCCACGTGCTGCCGATGGACGACGCGGTCTCGGCGGTCGTCCTGCTCATCGGACTCGCGGTCGGCGTCGACTACTCGATGTTCTACCTCAAGCGGAGCCGCGAGGAGCGCGTGGCGGGACGGACGGAGTCCGCCTCGGTCGAGGCTGCCGCCGCGACGTCGGGCCGCTCAGTCCTGATCTCGGGCATAACGGTGATCGTGGCGATGTCCGGAATGTTCATCAGCGGCGACAAGACCTTCGAGGGCTTCGCCGCGGCGACGATTCTCGTCGTCGCGACTGCCGTCCTCGGCTCGCTGACCGTGCTGCCGGCGCTGCTGTCCAAGCTCGGAGACCGCGTGAACAAGGGCAAGGTGCCGTTTCTGCGCAGTCCCGATGAGCGCGTCGGCGAGAGCCGCTTCTGGGGCGCGATCGTCGAGCGGGTCCTGCGGCGGCCGCTCGTCTCAGGGGTCTTGGCAGCTGGCTTCCTGATCGCGCTCGCCGTACCGGCGCTCCGCATGCAGACGACGCAGAACAGCACGGAGTCGTACCCACGGTCGCTCGCCGTGATCAGGGCCTACGACAAGATCCAGAAGGCGTTCCCCGGCGATGCGGTCGCTGCGCAGGTTCTGATCAAGGCTCGCGATGTCCGCTCGGCCGGAGTCCGTGCCGCGACCGGGGAGCTGACCCGCCGCGCGCTCGCGACCGGGGAGATGTTCCGGCCGATCGACGTCGATGTCAATCGGGCCGGCACGGTCGCCGTAATCTCGGTCCCGATTGCCGGTAACGGCACGGACTCGGCATCGAAGTCCGCTGTCCACACGCTCCGCGACGACCTCGTGCCGGCGACGGTGGGAAACCTTCCCGACGCGACGACCGCCGTTGGCGGGATGACGGCGCAATCACTCGACTTCGAGCACCAGTTCAAGCAGAGGAGGTCGTGGGTGTTCGCCTTCGTGTTCGCGCTGACCTTCGTGGTGATGCTGCTCGCCTTCCGCTCGATTGTGATCGCACTGAAGGCGATCGTGCTCAACGCCCTCTCGGTCGCGGCGGCCTACGGCGTCCTCGTGCTCGTCTTCCAGGACGGCGTCGGGCGCGGCCTGATCGGCGCATCGTCAGGCGGGATCGAGTCGTTCATGCCGATGTTCCTCTTCGTGATCCTGTTCGGACTCTCGATGGACTACCACGTGTTCATCATCAGCCGCATCCGCGAGGGCGTGGATCAGGGCATGTCGACCGACGAGGCGGTCGAACACGGCATCAAGACCACTGCCGGCGTCGTGACCAGCGCCGCGGTGGTGATGGTGCTCGTCTTCTCGGTCTTCATCACCTTGTCGTTCGACCTGCTGAAGCAGTTCGGCGTCGGCTTGGCCGTCGCCGTCTTGATCGACGCCACGATCATCCGGGCGGTCTTGCTCCCCGCGAGCATGAAGCTGCTCGGCGACTGGAACTGGTATCTCCCGAGCTGGCTCGAATGGCTGCCGCGGGTCGCCGTCGCGACCGAGCCCGAGCCGATCCGCGAAGCACCTCCGGCGCCGGCTGCGAGGTAAGCAAAGTCGTCGAGGAGCAGCGGCTATTCGTCAGCGCGCGCACTCGACTCGTAGGGGTGGTACCAGCGTCGACGGTTCGGCCGTCGCTCGGTTTCGTCTTAGCCGGCTCGGGCAATGCTGCATGCAACGGGAACTCGACAGGAGGCCACATGGCTGACCCAAGAGCACTCGCGGAGACAAGCATCGGCCGCTATCTCGTTTACGCCGGGCCACTTCTCTGGGCAGTACTGATCGTCTTCCACCCGAACCCCGGCGGGGACAGTCCATACGAGGGAATCACGGACGATGTCGACCGCTGGCTGTTCGTCCACGTCGGACAGCTCATATTGACACCGTTCCTGTTCCTGGCTGTCTGGAGACTCCTCGACGGCCTCTCCTCGGCGGCGGCGAGGGTCAGCCGGGCCGCCCTAGTTGTCTGGACGGTGTTCTTCAGCGCGTATGACTCTATTCAAGGGGTCGCGACCGGCATCCTCACTCGCTGGGCAAACGGCCTCGCAGGCGATGAGCAGGCCGCCGTTGCGCGGGCAATCGATTTCGTCGTCGAGGACAGCCAGCTCGCCGGGAACATTTCCGCGATTGGACTCGTGGCTGGCGCCTCTTGGCTGATCGTCGCGATCGCGGCGGCCGTAGCCCTGCACAAGGCCGGTGCCGGGAAGGCCGTTGTCGTGGCAACCTGCCTCTCGGTTGTAGTAGCTGCTCATTCCGCCCCGGCCGCGATTGGCTTTGCCGCGCTCTTCCTCGCTGGAGTCCTCCGTGAACATCAAAGAACGAAGTCAGACTTGGGGGCTCCAGCCCTGACGTAAGCCGTTCGAGGTCCCTGGCCGGCTGCCCGATCGATGGCACCCGTTGTCCAGACTTTGGCCGCCCCGGTGCACTTCGACGGAAACTGGACTGCTACCGCAGAGGTGGGGGCTGTCTCAACGGCGCTCCGGGCCTGCCCACGAGCACAGCAACTGCGCGAAATCGCAGAACTGTGCAGGTTGCTGCACACCTCTTTAATCTCTCGCGCGCGCGTGCGCGCGAGGCCAGGGATCGTCGAACACCCCGCACGGCACAATCCGGGAAGTAGACGACGACCTCATCGTCGGTGGCGGTTATGCCACGCCGGGCTGAAAAGCTCTGGGTTAACTGGCCCGCCTCGTGGCCCGCATAGGCTGCAACTGCCGTCGTTGAGCCAAAGAGATCACGTCTTCAAAACCGGTGAGGTCTGGTAACCCCAGGCTGGGTAGGTTCGACTCCTGCGCCGCTCCGTTGACAGAGTTGCAATTACTCCTGACTGTGGCTCCGGAGAATACGCTCGCTGGTGTGAGCGTGACGACGATTTGCGCCGCGCCTACGCGCGCGGCGCGTACTCGACACTGCTGAACGGCCAGTCGGACGAGAGCCAGTTGCTGACGGTGCGCCAGAGGGGGACGTCCAGCTCTGCGTGGCTCGCCCGTACCCAGGAGAGCGCACGGGCGTCGTCGTCGCTGTCGGGCAGCGGGTAGATGTAGACGCACCCGACCACGTCGCGGTTCGCCGGATCGAGCACCGTGTACGTGAACCCTGTCCGGTTGCGGAAGTCGTCGGCATGGCGTTGCAGGTCCGCCCGGTTCTCGTTCGGCGTCATCTCTCGCGGCCAGCGGCCGTCGCCCCACCCGGGTGTTGCGGCGATGTGGTCCATCGACGACATCCAGGCCTCGTAGTCCTGCTCGTTGTGTTCAGGCCCGAGCGGCTCGAGCACGAACTGCGGCGTCTCGAGTCGGCGAGGCACGTCGAAGTCGCGCGGGACGAACTCGTCCACGCGGGCGATCGTAGACCACTGGGCGAGGCCCGCGAAAACGGCCCGGAGCCTAGACGACCAAGTCCGATCAAGGGTCAGTTCCGAACGCTGGCCCAGGCAGGGAGCCTGCGCCCGACTACGGAGTTGTCTTTATCCCCGACTGGTTCTCGAGCGACAGTACGCTCGCCCAAGCGAGCGTCAGGCGGCTGGCAGCTGGGGTCCCCGTGGAAGACCGCTTCGACGTTGTTCCCGTCCGGGTCAATGACGAACGCTGCGTAATACCCGGCGTGGTATTGGGGGCGAAGACCCGGCGCGCCGTTGTCGCGGCCGCCGGCTTCGACAGCAGCGCGGTGGAACTTGTCAACGGTGGCTCGGTCGGCTGCGGCGAAGGCCACATGAACGGGAGCGGCCGGAGGTTCCCCTTCCCCGATCCAGAAATCTCCACCGCCCTCGATGGTGAACCCAGGCCCCTGCGAGCTCTCCACTACCTTCACTCCGAACGGCTCGAGGGCCCGCTCGTAGAAGGTGCGGCTGCGTCTCAGGTCACGTACTCGCAGGGCCAAGTGGTCGATGAGGGGAAGCGTCACGGGCAGCGACACGCCTCCATCCTAGAGCGCGATCTCCGGGGAACATTCCTGAACGCTGGGGCAGGCGAGGGGTTCTCTCTCCAACTTCAGAGCTGCTCTTATCCCCGACTACCTCT
>CAVTTI010000019.1:0-199414 GCA_963737615.1 uncultured Actinomycetes bacterium
GCCCATCGAGTATCCGAGCGCGAGCGCGAGGCTCTCGATCCCGAGCGCTTCCGTGACGAGGCGGTACTGCGCGGCGACGTCGTCCCCGATCGTCAAGTCAGGGAACGGGCCGCTGGTCGTGCTCGGCGAGGTCGAGCTGCCGTTGCCGAGCTGCCCGGGGCAGATCACAAGCCAGCGGTCGGAGTCGAGCGCCCTTCCTGGACCGATCCAGGAATCCAGAGAGGCCTCCGTCCCCGAGTACATGTGCGGAAATAAGACCGTGTTGTCCCGAGCCGGGGAGAGCGTTCCGTACGTCCGGTACGCCAGGCGGGCACCTGCGAGCGTGCCGCCGAGCTCGAGGCGGAGATCCCCGAGCGCGAGGACGTGGTCTTCGGCCACAGCGCCTAGATGGTTGGTCGGTAATTGGCGTGCCCGCGGGGACGGGCCAGACCAAGCCAGGGTGTGCCATCGCCTGCAGGCAAGGCTAGAAGCCTTGGCAAGGGCGAGGGTGCGTCCTGGCGCCGCGTCTGGGCCGCCATCCGTGGGTGCGGTGATTGCCGATCAACCATCTCAGAGGCCGTGCCAGTCGCGCATGTGCGAGCGGACGTGCGCGGGCAACGCATCCGGCGGGTAGTAGCGGTCGTAGAAGTCGATGTCGAGGTGCACGGCCTGGTACCAGACGGTCATGAGGAACGGGTCGATCGTCGCCGGGAAGCGCCCATACGTGTCCCAGATGTAACGGCAAAGCGTCTTGGTGGCCTCGATCGCCTCCTCGGACGGGCGCGGCACCGCGCGCGCGATCTCTGGCGACCGCCAAGGAACCTTCTGCGCCTCGGGCGCCGAGAAGATCCCGGTCGGCCCCCAACGGAGGTCGAGGACGAAGTCGACTGCGGCATCCATGTCCGGGTGGAAGGGCGGACAGGCGCCTTCGAAGATCCCCTTGAGCCCGACCGGGATCTCCTCGCCGGCGCCGACGGGAGCGTCGTCAGGAACCTGGTGGAAGGTGAATCCCAGCGAGCCGCAGGGGCCTTCGCCGCCCATCCCGTGCCATTGCGTCTCGCCGCCCATTGTGACCCGGCCTTTGCCTCCGGAGAAGGGGTGCCCGCCGATCCCGAGCGCCTGCGTCGCGGTCATGAGGTTCTGGATCATGAGACCTTCCTCGACGCCGTTCATGTCGACCATCTGCCAGCGCTCGAAGTCCCAGAGGTCGACGGGATGCTCCGAGCCGAGGAGGCCCGATTCGACGAAGGGGCGCAAGGGATCGTTGCCGAGCTGCTTGTCGACGACGTAGTAGCCGTGCGGGCGGTCGAAGTAGAGGAGCATGGCCGAGATGCACTGCCGCGTCACGTCCGAGATCGGGATGAAGAGGGTGGCGCCCTCGGTGTTCACGACCCACTCGTTGAACTTGAAGAGATTCGGCCGGCCGCGCGGGATCTCGAGGCGCGCGTCCTGGAGCTTGACCGCGCTGCGGTAGAGCTCGTGCCGCTCCTCGTGCGTCTGGAGCTCGAGGTACCGCTCCGGCTTCACGTCCCGCTGCGGGAGAACGAAGGCGCCGTCGTCGTTCGTCCAGAAGAGCTCGGTGCCGTGAATGGCGAGCGGGCTCGGAAAGCTGCGGCCGGTGAAGGACGCGAGCTTGTCGGCGCCCGTCGCCTCGCCGCCCTCGCTTCGAAACGGCCACTCCTCGCGGACGACGCCCGTGACGCCCGTGGCGGCGGCGACGAGGATCGCCTCTTCCTCGAAGGCTAGGGGCACCGGCTCCTTGTCGGAGCGATACGCGAGCGGCCCGGTCAGCTCGGCACCCAGGGCGAAGCGGCGAGCGCGGCGCGTGAAGATCGCCTCGAGCGCAGGGAACGAGGAGGCCGCCTCCAGCGCCTCGGGGCGGACGGACGGGCGCGTCCTCGTTGTCGTCGCCATTGGCTTTCGTTCTCCTTTCGCTCCTCGCGTTCGGGCTCGACTCTACAGCGCCGTTTCGACTACGTTCTCACGGATGCAGCCCGTCCTCGTCATCGAGCAGGAGCACTCGTTGCGAGGCCTGGGGCTCCTCGGCGACCGGCTCGACGCCTCCGGCCTACCGTACCGCCAGCTCCGGGGCTGGGACGAGCGACTCGACGACCTCGAGGCACGAGACTTCTCCGCGATCGTCGCCATGGGCGGGAACGCGCACGCTTGGGAGGAGGGCGTTCCGCTCCTCGAGGCCGAGCGGGACCTGCTCCACGATGCCGTCGAGGAAGGCGTGCCGGTGCTCGGGATCTGCCTCGGTGGGCAACTTCTGGCGCGGGCGCTCGGCGGCGACGTCCGCGAGGCGGAGCAGCCCGAGATCGGCTGGCTCGAGATCGCTCCCACCGAGGACGCGGCCACGGATCCGGTCCTGGGCCACCTCACGGCGCCGACCGGCGTCTATCAGTGGCACCACGACGTGATCGAGCTCCCGCCGGGTGCACGGCGGCTCGCGAGCAGCCCGCTCGCCCCGAATCAGGCGTTCCGGGCAGACGAGACGAGCGCCTGGGGCATCCAGTTCCATCCGGAGGTGGACGCCCAGCTCTTCGAAACGTGGATCTCGCGCCACCCGGACGAGGTGCGCGAGGCCGGCGTCGACGTCGACAAGCTCCGTGCGACCGTCCGCCACGGGATCGAGAAGTCGCGACCGTTTCAGGTGCTGCTCTTCGACGCCTTCCTCGGCCTCGTGCGAGGCGCTTGGCACGAGTAGCCGTACTCGGCTGCGCGACCGGCATCGGCGCCGCCGGCGCGCGGCTCCTCGCCGCTCGTGGCGACCAACTCGCGCTCGGGGACGTGAACGAGCCGGCGCTGAGGGCGCTCGCGACCGAGCTGGGGGCCGAGGCGACGGTTCTCGACGCCGCCGAGCCTGAGGCGGTCCGGGCGTTCGCCGACGAGGCCGCGGAGGCGCTCGGCGGCCTCGACGCCGTCTGGTCGAACGTCGGCGTCCAGATTGCGGCGACGGCCGAGACGGCGACTGTCGAGGAGCTTGACCGCTCCTGGGCGATCAACGTGCGGGCGCATGCCGTTCTGTGCGGGGCCGCCGTTCCGCACCTTCGCGCCGCGGGCGGCGGATCGATCCTCGTCACGGCCTCGAACTCGGCCCTGCTCTCCGAGCCCGGAATGCTGCCGTATGCGGTCACGAAGGCCGCCGCCCTCGCGCTAGCCCGCCAGGTGGCGCGCGATTTCGCCGGGGACCGCATCCGTGTGAACGCGTTGTGCCCTGGCTGGGTCGACACACCGTTCAACGAGCCCGCCTGGCGTGCCTACGGCGGTCGTGAGGCGTTCCTCGAATCCGTCCCCAAGCTCGTCCCGCTGGGACGAATCTCGACGCCGGAGGAGATCGCGCACCTCGCCTGCTTCCTGCTCTCGGAGGAAGCCGCCTACGTGACCGGCCATGCCTTCGTCGCCGACGGCGGGGAGTTACTCGTCGCCTAGCTAGCGCTCTTGAGCTCGACCTCGACGAAGACGACCTCCGTGTCGCCCGCGTTCACGACGTCGTGCTCGACCCCGGCTGCGCGGAAGTACGCGCGACCCGGCTCCAGCTCGTTCTCCCGCGCCGTCTCGCCGTCCTCGAGGAGGAGTGTGCCCGCGGTCACCGGGACGACGACGTAGTCGACCTCGTGGCGGTGCCAGCCGGTCGCCTGGCCCGGCGCGAAGCGCCATTCGGTCACACGAACACGCTCGTTGTCGACCTGGACGTTAGCGGTCGCTTGCGGACGCGGCACGCGCGCGACTCTACACTTCGCCCGTGAGCGGATGGACGAGCCTCGGCCCGGTCGCCGGGCGCGCCGAGCTCGGCGCTGTCTTCGTCGGCGGCGTCGAGATCGCGGTGGCGCTGCTCGACGACGGTGCCTGGGCAGCCTTCGACAACGCCTGCACCCACGAAGAGTGCCCGCTGGCCGACGGTGAGCTCGAGGGTGACCGCATCGTCTGCTACTGCCACAGCTCGGCCTTCGACACACGCACCGGCGAGGTCCTCGAGGGACCTGCCGAGGACGCGCTGCGCGTCTACGAGACGCGCGTGCAGGGCGACGAGCTGGAGGTGAGAATCGACTGATGGCCGTCGCTGCGGAACCGAATCTTGCCGACATCGACCTGACCGACCTGGACCGGTGGGCACAGGGCGTCCCTCACGACTGGTTCGCGCTGCTCCGCCGCGACGCGCCCGTCTTCTGGCAGGACGAGCCGCGTGGGCGCGGCTTCTGGTCGCTGACGCGATATGACGACGTCCTCGCCGCCTCGAAGGACTGGCAGACCTTCTCGGCGGAGATTGGCGGGACTTCGCTCATGGACCTCGCGCCTGAGCATGTCGAGTCGCGCAAGTCGATGCTCGACAGCGACCCGCCGGGACACACCCGGCTCCGGGCGATTGTCAACAAGGCCTTCACGCCAAAGGCCATCAACGCTTACGAGGGTCGAATCCAGACGCTCTTCCGCGATGTTCTCGCCGAGGCGCTCGCCAAGCCCGAGCTCGACTTCGTGGACGCGGTCGCCGTCGAGCTGCCGATGCGAATCCTGTGCGAGCTAATGGGCGTGCCGCTCGAGGACCGCCGCTACCTCGTCGAGCTCGGAAACCGGATGCTCGGGAACACAGATCCCGACACGGCCGGCGAGTTCGTAGCCGACCAGGCCGACCTCTCGCCGTATGCGCACTTGCCCTTCTCGAGCCCCGCTGCGCCGGAGATGTTCGCGTACGCCAACCGTCTCGCCGAGGAGCGTCGCCGCTCCCCGCACGACGACCTGACGACGAGGCTTCTCCAGGCCGAAGCGGACGGCGACCGCCTTTCTGAGCACGAGTTCGACCTGTTCTTCCTCCTGCTGGTCACCGCCGGGAACGAGACAACGCGCCATGCGATGTCGAACGGTCTGCTGGCGCTCGTGGGGCACCCCGAGCAGCGCGACCGGCTGCTCGCCGACCCGGAGCTCGTCCCCACAGCCGTCGAAGAGATCCTCCGCTGGACGCCGTCGCTGCTCCATTTCCGCCGCACAGCGACCAGTGACGTCGAGCTCCGAGGAGAGCAGATCCGGGCCGGGGACAAGGTGGCGCTCTGGTACGTGTCCGGTAACCGGGACGAGCTCCACTTCGCCGACCCATCCAGCTTCGACGTCGGGCGCAACCCGAACCGCCACCTCGCGTTTGGGCTGGGCAGCCCGCACTACTGCCTCGGCGCACATCTCGCACGCCTCGAGCTCCGGATCTGGCTCGAGGAGATGATGCCGACCCTAGGCCGGATCGAACTCGCCGGTCCGGCGCGACGGCTCCGGTCGAACTTCTTTCACGGAGTCAAGAGCCTCCCGATTCGGGTTCGCTAGCGCGTCGCCGCCGACCTCGCCTCCAGACGATCACGGAGGCGACCGCGAGCACGAGGAATCCGGCGGCGAGCCCGATGGAGACGGCCTCCACGCCGCTCGATCCCTCCGTCGGCTCGCCGACGAGGAAGGAGCCGGCGGGAAACACCGTCTTCCCACCGTAGGCGTCCGCACAGCCAGGGCACGACACGACCGCTTCGTAGAGGCCGGCGGGGAGATCGGGAACCGTCAAGCGAAGCGTCGAACGGACGCGGCCGACCGGGACAGAGTCCGCGCGGTTCGTCGGAACCGAATCCGTCGCGACCGCGAGACGCACGAGGCTGACCGTCGAGCCGTCGAGCTGCGGCGGTAAGGGCCGGTCCGCGACCCCGACGATCCGGTCCCCGGCAACTGCGCCAGGCGGGTTGAAGGCAAACCAGACCGGGCTCTCGAGACAGCGCCGCAGGTCGTCACGCGCGCGATCGTTCTCGAAGCTTTCGTAGGGACAAACGCCCGAGGCGACGTAGGCATCGTTCGGACTCCCCTTCACGGCGACAGCGACCGAGGGAGGGACGCGAGGGATCCGGACGACGGTGACCGCACTCCCACCGGCCTCCGAGCGTCCGAGCGGACGGCCGTGCGCCACGGTGCGTTGTGGCCCGGGCGTACGGGGATAGCGAACGCCCGTGTACCTCCGCCCCTCGAAGACGACCGGCTCCAGCAGGCAGCGCCAGTGCTCGTCGCCTTCGAAGCCGTCGCAGCGGGAGCCGAGTACGAAGATGTTCCGGAACCCAACGGCCATGACGGCGACGCGCGATTCGATCCCGCCGGCCCTGCGGACGGAGACGGACTCGCGCCGCCGCTTGCAGCCATCTGCGCTCGTCGGCTCGTCGAGGCTTCCATCCCCGAGCGCGGCGCCGGCTTTGATCGCAGTCGCCGTCGGGAGCTTCTGTGCGATATAGGCGTAGCCGCCGAAGCTCAGGAACGTCTGCTTCGGACACGTCGCCGCCTTCGACTCCGGCGCCATCCAGGCGAGCGCGGCCGCGACGGCGGCGGCAGCCACGATGAGCCGTCCGGTCCTCGCGCTGCGCGGGCTAGCCACGCGTGAGCCGTGCCAGCTCGGCCTCCCGGGTCTCACCCGGAAGCGGCATGTCCTCGGAGCGCCTTTGCTCGTACTCGACCGCGCAGGGGCCGCCGCTGCCGTCGATTTCGTCCTCAGACTGCCACTCGAGCAGTCGCCACGTCCCGATCGGGCTCGTCTCGATTCGGACGATCGGAACCGTTTGCGGCTCCTGGATCAGGAGCGGGACGGAGGCGGTGTCGCTGCCTACGCGCCGTGGCCGGCGTGCCTCAACCCGCCACCGGAAGGAAACGAATGTGCCTTCGAGGGCGCGCGGTAGACCGTCGGGCAGAAGGAACGCGAACTCGTGCCAGTTGGCGTCGGTGAGCGCGCCGACCTCGAGCTGCTCCGTGAAGAAATCCTCCTCGAGCCAGACGGGGACTGCTCGAGTGCGCAGGTCCCACCACGTCGTCAGGCTCAGGATCCGCTTCTTGCCGACGAGTTGGGGAGCGACGTCGAGCCAGTTGGCGGTGCAGCGAACCTGGACCGAGATCGGGCGCGCATCCTGGCCGCTACGGGCTCGCTCAACCCGCCCCTCGATCCGCCCTCCCCCATATGGCTCCGCCGTGTCCAGCGCGATCGTGAAAGCCCGTGCACCGTGGGGCGGCTCGATGCCGCGGAACTGAAGCTGGTCGGGAATGTCCGTGCGGAGGGACACTTAGACCGACCGCAGGAAAGCGTCCACCACCTCAAGGTAGCGGTCGGTCTCCTCCCAGAAGGTCATATGCGAGCCGTCCGCGAAGACGGCTAGCTGCGAGTTCGGCATGCGCGCGTGAATCTGCTCGCTGCAGGCGGGCGTCAACTCGTCATGGCGACCGACCGTGATGAGCGTGGGAACGTTGATCTCGTGCATCCGGTCGACGCGGTCCCAGTCAGCGAGGTTGCCGTCGAACGCGAACTCGCTAGGCCCCCACATCGGGACGTAGACGTCCATGGCGAAGTCCTCGAAGGTCTTCACTACCTCCGGCGGCCACGGATCGCAACGGCAGAGGTGAACCCGGTACACGGCCATGATCGCCTCCTGGTACTCCGGCGATTCGGTCGTGCCTGCCTCCTCGTGGCGGCGAAGCGTCTCGCGGATCTCCTCGGGGAAGGCTTCGAGCAATCGAGCCATCTCGCGCCGCAAGAGAGCGGCGTCGGCGATCGTCGAAGCGAGGACGAGGCTCCGCAGATGCGGCTGGTAGGCGAGCGCGTAATCGGTCGCGAGCATGCCGCCCCACGAGTGGCCGTAGAGGTCGAATTGGTCCAACCCCAGGTGGGCGCGCAGCGCCTCGAGCTCGTCGACGAAGCGGTCGGCGCGCCAGAGCGACGGATCATCGGGTTGGTCGGAGGCGCCGCAACCCAGCTGGTCGTAAAGGACGACGCGCCGATCCGGGCCCGCGAGGCGCTCCAGCGGCTTCAGGTAGAGACTGCCGCCACCCGGCCCGCCGTGCAGGAGCACGAGCGTTCTGTCGCCGTCGCCGAGGATCCGGTAGCGGACGGCTCCGCCCTCGACCTCGACCGCTCCGCGTTCTTCCTCCACGTTTCCTCAGACGAGCGGGGCGGCCCAGAAGAGCCGCCCCGCCATGCTCGGATGAGGCCCGCCTAGGCCTCTTCGTGGACGAACTTGCCCACCGCCTCGTACCGATCCTTGGACCAGAAGTAGTAGATGACTCCGATCAGACAGCCCCCGAGGAAGATCCCCAAAGCGTAGAACGGGACGGCGTACGTCCAGCCCGTGTTCTCGCCTGTGGTGAGCGCACCTCGGTTGTGCAGCATCAGATAGACGGCGAATGCCAGGCTTCCGGCCCCGAGGATGGGCGCGACGAGCGTCTTGAACCAGTGGAAGCCGTCGCGGTTCTCGGGTCGGAGGAAGAAGATGATGATCGCGACGCTGACGAGCGCCATGAGCGGGAAGAGCAGCATGTTTCCCTGGAACGGCAACCAAGTCCCGATCTGGAAGAGCGCCGTGATCGGGCTCGACTCGTCGATCCCCAGCTTCTCGCGCTGGCCGCCCCCGGCGATGTCGAACGCAAAGAGCGACGTCACTGCCAGGGTGAACACGAACACGATCGCCGACGCCACGTAGGGGCTCTTGTGCGTCCTGTGCGTCCGGCCGAGGATGCTCGGCAGGATGCGCTCCCGGCCCATCGAGAACAGATACCGGTTGGATGTGTTCCAGAACGCCAGCGAGCACGCGAAGGAGCCGGTGATGATGAGCACCTGGAAGAGGTCCTTGATGGCGCCTCCCGCGAACTCCTGTGCGACCGGGTAGAAGACGCTGGCGTAGTTGCCGTCCGGCAGCCCCACGGCCGCAGGAACCTCCGCCGCGTCGACGCCGCCCGAGTACTGCGCCGCAACCGCCCAGGGCCACTGATCCTTGGAGCCGCCGTACGCGCTGACGAGCATCCAGGACCAGAACGTGTAGCAGACGCCGAGCCCAATGCAGGAGATGTAGATGGCGTACGCCATCATCTTCTTCGGGTTCCGCGCTTCCTCGGCGTAGTTGGGCGCCATCTCGAAGCCCACCCACGACCAGAAGGCGGCGAAGAATCCGATGCCGGCAGCGCCGGCGCCGAACACCCTGGCTGCGCCCTCGACACCCTCGCCCCCGCTGAAGATCCCCGCAGGATTGAGAGCGCCCCAGACGATGCCGTCCGGGCCGCCGCCCTGGAAGAGCACGGCGAAGGCGAAGATCATGAGGATGACGATCTCGCCGAGGAGCGCGATCCCGAGGATCCTGGCGACGATCTCGACGTGGAAGTACGTGATCAGGAACATGAGCGCGAGGAAGCAGAAGGAGTACACGCGCCAGTCAAGATCGAACCCGCCGGACAGGTCGAGGATGCTCGTCTGCGCGAAGTACGACGTGACGCCGTTGACGCCGACGGTGAACAGCATGTACGCAGCAGCGATTCCGATCGCGGCACCGAGACCGATGATCCGGCCGAACCCGTACGAGATGTACGAATAGATGCCGCCGGCGGTGGTCACCCGCCGCGCCATCTCGATATAGCCAACCGAGAAGAACGTGAACGAGACGGTCGCCAGCCAGAAGGCGGCCGGGACCGAGATCCCGACGCCGAGGCCCGACAGCGGGTCGTTGAACATCATCGCCGCAAGGGGCGCGGAGCCCGTGACGATCAAGAACAGGACCTGGGGAAGCCCGAGGGCGTTCCGGGCCAGCTCGTTGGAACCCGTCATCCCAGAACCGGCCGCCGGGGCCGGGGCGCTGGTGGCCTCCATGCAACCTCCTTTCGGGTTGATCCCGTCCGGGCCGCACGCCTTCGAGACGAGACTGATGGCGCAGCGTAACGAGTTGGTCGGCCAGGATTCAAGGCCCTTCGCACCACGAGCGTCAACTCGGCGGTCCGCGATCCCCTAGGATCGAGCGCGCCATGGAGGCCCTCCGAGGTATCCGCGCTCTCGTCACCGGAGGGACCTCCGGCATCGGCGCGGCGATCGTCGACCGGTTCCGCGCGGAAGGCGCCACCGTCGTCTTCACCGGCCGAGACGAGACGAGGGGGCAGGAGGTCGCGGCGCGGACCGGCGCGTCGTTCGTGCGAGCGGACGTCCGCGACGCGGACGACGTGCGGGCGTCCGTACAGAAGGCAGTCGGCTTGCTCGGCGGTCTCGATGCCCTCGTCGTCAACGCGGGCGTTCTTCACGAGGCGGCGCTCTCCGAGACGAGCGACGAGGCCTGGGACGCGGTCATCGAGACGAACCTGCTCGGCCCTTCCCTCTACGCGGTCGCCTGCTTGCCCGAGCTCCGCGCCGCGGGCGGCGGGTCGATCACGATGATCTCATCGGACGCGGGCGTCTGGGGCGAGACGACGATCGGCGCCTACTCCGTCTCGAAGCGGGCGCTGAACATGCTCGTTCAGGTGCTCGCAGTCGAGGCGGGCCCCAGCGGCATCCGCGTGAACGCAGTCTGCCCCGGCGACACGGCTCCCGGCATGGTTACGCACGTCCGAGGTCGCACCGAGCCCGGCGATACGTCGGGCTGGATCCTGCCCCCGCTCGGACGCGTTGCGACGGGAGCGGACGTCGCAGCGGCGGTCGCATTCTTCGCCTCGGCCGACGCGGCGTTCACCAACGGCTCGATCCTGCTGGTCGACGGGGGCATGCGAGCGTCGCTCCATGCGAGTGCCGTCGCGAGCGGCTCGAAGCGGACGCAGGCCGAGGCGGAATGACGGCGGGCCTCGGGCTCGACGGGCGGGTCGCCCTCGTCACCGGTGGGACCTCCGGCATCGGTAGAGGGTGCGTCGAGCGCCTGCGCGCCGAAGGCATGGAGGTCGTGTTCACCGGTCGTAACGACGAACGTGGCGACGCCGCCGCACGCGAGACCGGCGCGACGTTCGTGCAGTGCGACCACCAAGATCGCGAGGCGTCCGACCAGGCCGCCGAGAGGGCGCTCGAGCTCGGCGACGGCCGGCTCGACGTGCTCGTGGCGAACGCGGGCATCCTCTTCCAGGGCTCCGTCGAGGAGACGCCCGAGGCTGCTCTACGCGAGCTGGTCGAGGTGAACCTGACGTCGCTCTTCCGGATCTCGCGCGCCTGCTTCGGCCCCATGCGGGACAGCGGCGGCGGCTCGATGATCCACATCGCGTCCGACGCCGGCATCCGAGCTGTCCACGAGATCGCCGCCTACTCGGTCACGAAGGCCGGTGTGATCGCGGTCTCCGAGCTCTTCGGAGCCGAGGGGGCGCCGCACGGCATCCGCTCGAACGCCGTGTGCCCGGGCGACATCGTTCCCGGCGTCCAGGCCACGCCGGTCGGGCACGAGCAGCACGCTGAGGATCCCGAGGGCTGGGTCCTGCCGCCTTCGGGCCGGTTCGGCAAGGCTGCGGACGTCGCCGCGCTCGTCGCGTGGCTCGCCTCCGACGAGTCGTCCCACATGACCGGGGCGACACTGCGGATCGACGGTGGCACGGGTGCGGCGATGCGCGTCGCCACGCGCGCCTGAGCTCAGTCGTCGGGCCCGACGGGGCAAATCCGCGCCGGCCCCTTGATTTCCGTGGCGCGGAGCATCAGGCTGGGCGCGGCAGCAGACTCAGGAGGGAGCGCATATGGAACGGATCGTGGTCGGGTTCGACGGCTCCGAGCATTCCCGCAAGGCGCTCGCGCGGGCGGCGGACCTCGCCGGCGACGGCACCGAGGTTCGCGTCGTTTGCGCCGCAGACATCGCCAGGCTTCACCGCGACCCTGCGGGAGGCGCAGGCCCCGTCGACCCGGCGGACGTCGAGGCGCGCGCCGCGGCGCTCGCCGAGGCCCGAAGCTACCTCGGGGAGCGGGGAATCGAAGCGAAGCTCGTCGAGGGCCTCGGAAACCCGGCGGACGTCATCGTCCAGGAGGCCGAGGATTCCGGCGCCGAACTGATCGTGGTCGGGACGAGGGGCCTGAACGCGGCGAAACGGCTCGTCCTTGGCTCCACCAGCACGAACGTCGTGCACCACGCCCCCTGCGACGTCCTCGTCGTGCGCTGACCGCGGCCGACCTCGACCTCAGCTTCGTCTCGGCGTCCGAGCTCGCTCGGCGCATCCGCTCGCGTGACGTCTCGCCGGTCGCCGCGGTCTCCGCCAGTCTCGCGCGGATCGAGGAGGTCAACCCGAAGCTGAACTGTTTCTGCTTCGTCTACGCGGACGAGGCGATGGAGCAAGCCGATGCGGCCGAACGGGAGCTCGCGGACGGCCGTCCCGTGGGCCCCCTCCATGGCGTTCCGATTGCGTTCAAGGACCTCACGCCCACGAAGGGCAAGCGGACGACGATGGGCTCGTATGCCTTCGAGCACTGGATTCCGGACGAGAGCGCCCTCCTGGTCGAGAAGCTGCTCGGCGCCGGCGCGATCATGGTCGGCAAGACGACGACGCCCGAGTTCGCCTACGCGGGGTTCACGGATAGTCCTCTGTGGGGCGTGACGCGGAACCCGTGGGACACGGCACTTTCACCGGGGGGATCTTCCGGCGGCTCGGCAGCAGCGGTGGCGTCGGGGTGCGTTCCCCTCGCCGAGGGGAGCGACATGGGGGGATCGGTCCGGATCCCCGCCTCCTGGTCCGGCCTCGTCGGACTGAAACCGAGCTTCGGACGGATCCCGCTCGATTTCCTCCCGACCCAGTTCGACACGATCCATCACTTCGGTCCGCTGGCCAGGACCGTGGAGGACGCACGCCTCTTCCTCGCGGTGGGCCAAGGCCCCGACGAGCGCGACATCATGTCGCTCTCGCCGCCGCTCGACCTCTCGGGGCCGCTCGACCCTTCCGTCGAAGGCATGCGCCTTGCCCTCGACGTCGACCTCGGGTGCTTTGCGGTCGCACCCGAGGTCGAGGCCTCGGTCCGCAGGGCCGCCGAGGCGCTAGCCCGCGCGGGGGCGGTCGTCGAAGAGGTCGACCTAGGCTGGGCGCGGGAGATCGCCGACGCCTGGGTCGCCCACTGGGGCGTCTACCTGGCGGCCATCTTCGGCGACCAGCTCGACGCGTTCCGGGAGAAGATGGATCCGCGGGTCGTGAGCTCTCCTGGATGCCGGCCTGGGCATGAGCGCGGTCGACTTCAAGCGCCTGGAGTTCGTTCGCACGCGGGCGTGGAAGCAGCTGGCGCCGGTGCTCGAGCGCTTCGACGCGCTCCTCTGCCCGACAATGTCACAGACGGCCCGGCCCGTCGACGAGGACGAGTTCGTCTGGTACGCGGACGCGGCGACGGCCTCTACCACGGTCTCGACATGACCAGCATGTTCAACTTCGTGAGCCAGTGCCCCGCGCTCAGCGTCCCGGCCGGGTGGACCGAAGAAGGGCTCCCCGTCGGGCTGCAGATCGTCGCGCGCCGCTTCCGCGACGACGAGGCGCTCCGGATCGGCGCCGCCGTCGAGCAGGAGCTTCCGTGGGCCGATCGGCGGCCGCCGCTCTAGACTCGGCCGGTGGCGATCGTCAACGTGAACGGCGTCGACCTCTGGGTCGAGCAGGACGGCGAGGGTGACGACGTCCTCTTCGTCTCGGGCCTGGCGGACGAGGGCGCCTGCTGGGTCGACCAGGTCGCCGGCCTGCGCGACCGCTACCGCCTCACGACCTTCGACAACCGCGGCGTCGGCCGCTCGGCGGCTCCCGACGGACCCTTCCGCATCGCCGACTTCGCCGCCGACACGGCCGCGCTGATGGAGGCGCTCGGGCTCGAGCGGGCGCACGTCGTCGGGTCGTCGATGGGCGGCGCGATCGCGCAGGAGCTCACGCTCGCCCACCCTGAGCGGGTACGCAGCATCGTCCTCAACGGCACGTGGTGCCGGGGCGACCGGTTCCTGCACGAGATCTTTCGCAACTGGATGTGGTCGGCCGAGAAGGCCGACTCGATCCGCGACTTCCTCGTCACCGTCAACCTCTGGTGCTTCTCACCGCGGATCTGGAACGAGGGGGTCATGGACGGGTGGCTCGAGGCCGCCGAGGCAAGCCCGTACCCGCAGTCGGTCGACGCGTTCTGTCGCTCCACGGAGGCACTCATCGAGCACGACACGGCCGACCGGGTCGGTGGGATCAGAGCGCCGGCGCTCGTGACGGTCGGCGAGCTCGACCTCGTGCTCCCGCCCCGCTTCTCCGAGGAGCTCGTGGACCGAATCCCAGGCGCCCGGCTCGTCGTCATCCCGGACTCTGGACACCAGCCGTTCCAGGAGCTGCCCGCCGACTACAACCGTTTGCTCGACGAGTTCTGGCAATCGGTCGACTGAGCACGCCGGTGCCTTCCCAGGCGATTCGCGAGATCGCCGTCCAGACAGACGAGCTTCGCTTCGCCGCCCTGGAGGCCGGGGAGCCTGGCCGTCCGCTCGTGCTTTGCCTGCACGGGTTCCCGGACTCCGCATGGACGTGGCGCCACCTCCTCCCGGTGCTGGGCGCCCATGGGCTCCATGCGGTCGCGCCGTTTCTACGTGGGTATGCGCCGACCGAGCTCCCTCCTGGCGGCTTCGGGATCGCAGAACTGGCCGACGACGTGCTCGCACTCGAGGAGACGCTCCGGGGAGCCGGGCGCAGCGTCGCTGTCGGCCAAGACTGGGGTGCCGCGGCTGTCTACGCGGCCCTCTACCGGGATGCGGAGCGCTGGCGTTGCGCGGTGGCGGCCTCGGTGCCGCCCGCCGGCGGCTACTCGATCGACGCGATCTCGCTCACCCAGCTGCGACGCAGCTGGTACTCGTTCCTCTTCCAGCTCCCCGATGTGGCTGTTCCCGAGCAGCTCGCCTCGCAAGACGATCTCGCCCTCGTCGACTCGCTCTGGACGGACTGGTCTCCCGGTTACGACGCGGCCGAGGACGTCGGTCACGCGAAGGAGGCGCTCCGACCGCCTGGCCACCTTCGCGCCGCGCTCAGCTACTACCGGGACGCGCCGACCGGGGTGCCCTCGACCGCAGACGTCGCGGCGGCGCGAGAGTCCCTCCGCCGCCTCGAAGTCCCGCTGCTCTACCTCCACGGCGCCCTCGACGGCTGCATCGGGCTCGACTCCGTCGAGCTCGTTCGTCCTTGGTTCCCACCGGGAACGCGCACGGTCGTCCTCGAAGACACCGGACATTTCGTCCAGCTCGAGCAGCCGCAGGAGTTCAGCCGCCTAGTGGTCGAGTTCATCGCCGCCGCCGGCGAGCGCGGCCCCTAGTTCGAGCGCCAGCGCCGGGAGGTCGTGATCGAGTTCATTCGCTCCTTCATGGTCTTCCGGCGCGACGGCCCGAGATCGCGGACATCTTCTCGGCCACGACCGAGGACTGGACCGTCTGATCCTCAGCCGCCGCCGGGCAAGAGCGCGTCCTCCGCGCGCTCGAGGCCCGCGGTAACACCGCCGTCGACGAGGAGCGGCTGGCCGGTGACGAAGCTCGCGGCGTCGGAGCAGAGCCAGGCGACGGCCTGCGCCACCTCCTCCGGCTGGCCGAGCCGCTTGAGCGGGATTTGGCCGGCCAGCGCCTCGCGCACCGCCGGGATGGAGGCCGGCGCCGGGCCCTGGTCCATCACCATCGGCGTCTCGATCCAGGCAGGACAGACTGCGTTGACCCGAATCCCATTGGCCGCGTACTCGAGCGCCGCCGTCCGCGTCAGTCCGACGACCCCGTGCTTCGCAGCGTTGTAGGCGGTCAGGTTCGGATACCCGATCACGCCGACGAGCGACGCTGCGTTCACGATCGCGCCCGAGCCCTGGGTGAGCATCTGGCGAAGCTCGTGCTTCATGCAGAGGAAGACGCCGGTCAGGTTGACGGCGATCACGCGATCCCACGCCTCCTCGTCGTAATCGGCGAGCGGCGCGCTCGCGCCTCCGATGCCCGCGTTGTTGTAGGCGCAGTCGAGCCGGCCGAACCGCTCGACGCACCCCCGGACGAGCGCCGCCACCTGGTCGGTCGCCGTTACGTCGCAGCGAACGAAGACGGCCGTCCCACCGCGCTCGCGGACGAGCCGCTCGGTCTCCGGCCCGCCCTCCTCGTCGACGTCCGCGAGCACGAGCGTCGCCCCCTCGTCGGCGAAGAGGAGCGCGGTCGACCGCCCGATGCCGGAGGCGGCACCGGTGACGAGAGCGACCTTTTCGTCCAGGAGCCCGCTCATCCGCTGAGCTCACCACCGTCCAGGACCAGCGCGACCCCGGACACGTAGCCGGCCTGCGGGGAAGCCAGATAGACGAAGGCGTTCGCGACGTCTTCCGGCGTTGCAGTCCGGCGGACGGGAACGGTTGCCTGGATTCGCTCGTCGGCCTGGGCCTCGTCCACACCCCAGAGCCTGGCCCGCTCTCGGACGAGCTCGCGGTACATCTCCGTCTCGGTGACGCCGGGGGCAACGGCGCAAACACGGATACCGTCAGGGGCGAGCTCCTGGGCAAGCGACTCGACGAGCCCAACGAGGGCGAACTTCGACGCACAGTAGGCGCTCATTTCCGGATAACCGTGCACACCTGCCTGCGAGGCGGTGCAGAGGAGAACCCCTCCGCCGGCCGCAAGCAGGTGCGGCACCGCGTGCTTCAGCGTGGCGAAGGTGCCGAGGACGTTAACACTCAGCGTGCGCCCGAGCTCGGCCACGGTGACCTCGTCAATCGAGCCGACGGTGAGGACGCCCGCGTTCGCCACGGCGATGTCGAGCCCGCCGAGCCGGTCGGCGGCGCCGGCCAAGGAGCGCTTGACGGAGGCTTCGTCTATGACGTCGAGGGCCTCGCCGTGCGCGTTGTGCCCTGCCGCGCACAGCCCCGCCGCCGCGACCTCGACGGCGCCGCCGTCCACGTCGGTTAGGACGACCCGAGCGCCCTCCTCGCAGAAGCGGCGCGCCGTCGCCTCTCCGATTCCCCGCGCCGCGCCGGTCAGGAAGGCACGCTTGCCCTCGAGCAGGCGCGTCACGAGGCGGGCTCGATCAGGCCGAGGGTGGCGCCGACCGGTGCGTCCTCGTCGACGGCGACGAGGACCTCCTTGAGCACGCCCGAGACAGGCGCCTCGATCTCCAGCTCGACCTTGTCGGTCTCGATCGCCACGACCGGCTCTCCTTTCTCGACGTGCTCCCCGGGCGACTTGCGCCAGGCGACCACGGTCGCCTCGACCATGTTCATGCCTTCCTTCGGGAGGACGATCGGCATGGGGTCAGCCACGGACGATCTCCCGTACCACGTCGGCGATGTCGCCCTCACCCGGGATGACAGCCTGCTCCAGGTTCGGCGCGAACGGGATCGGCACGTCCGGGACGGCGAGGCGGCGGATGCCGGTCCGGAGCGCCCCGAAAGCCCGTTCGGCGAGCCCGGCGGCGATCTCGGAGGCGACGGAGCAGGTGAGCCTGCTCTCGTCGACGACAACGGCGCGCCCGGTCTTCTCGACCGACGCGAGCATGGCGTCCCAGGGCATCGGGCTCAGGCTGCAGACGTCCACGACCTCGACCGAGATGCCCTCGGCTTCGAGGCTGCGGGCGGCCATCCTGGCGCGGTGGGCCATCATGCCGGTGGCGAAGACCGAGACATCCGTCCCGACGGGGTCGACCTGGGCGTCTCCGAGACCGAGCGGCTCGGGGGAGACGCTGCCCCGCGTCGCCGCTAGGGCGGGGTGGTGGAGGACGACGACCGGATCGTCGCTCTCGACGGCGGCGCGCATGAGCCAGAAGGCCTGGTGCGGCGTCGACGGGAAGACAACGCGTAGCCCGCCCGCCTGGAGGAAGAGCGCTGACGGAACCTCCGAGTGCTGGGCGGCGTTCGAGCCCGCCGCGCCCGCCGAGCCGATCACGACGAGCGGGACGGCCAGTTGGCCGCCGGTCATGTACCGGAGTCGTCCGGCCTGGTTCACGAGCTGGTCGAAGGCGACGTAGGCGAAACTGGAGAACATGATGTCCACGACCGGGCGGAGGCCCCCGACGGCGGCGCCCACGGCAGCTCCGACGAACGCGGCCTCCGAGATGGGGCAGTCCACGACCCGCTCCGGGCCAAACTCGTCCGCGAGGCCGCGAGTGGGGCCCATGACGCCGATGCGCACGTCCTCGCCCCAGACGACGACGCTCGGGTCGTCACGCATGCACTGCGAGATCGCGTCGGCAAGCGCGGGCGCAAGCCGCTTCGCTTCCGACGGAGCATCGACCACGCTCACGCGAACACGTCCTCGAACGCGCGCCTCGTCTCCGGCTCCGGCTCCGCGCGCGCCGCAGCGAGCGACTCCGCCACGAGCGCACGTTCCTCCAGCTCAATCCCGCTCCGGAGCCGGGCTGCATCGAGGCCCGCGGTGGCCATCGCCTGCTCGAGCCGGTCGATGGGATCGGGAGGGCTCGGCTCCTCGCGATAGGGCCGCGCATAGCTCTCCTCCCCCTCGTGGTGCCCGCGCCAGCGGCTCGTTCGGCACTCGATGAACGCAGGGCCGCCGCCGTTCCGGGCCCGGGTCAGCGCCTCGTCGGCGGCCCGGTGGACGGCGACCACGTCATCTCCGTCGATCGCCTCAGCGGGCATCCCGAAAACGGCGGCGCGCGCGAAGATGCTTCCACCCGCCGTAACTGCATCCGTCGGCGTGAACTCCGTGTAACCGTTGTTCTCGCAGACGAACAGGACCGGTACCTGCCACAGGGTCGCGAGGTTCAGCGATTCGAAGAGCACGCCCTGGTTGGCCGCCCCGTCCCCGAAGAACGCGACCGCGACCGACTCCTTCCCGAGCCTCTGCGCTGCGAGTGCGAGCCCGACCGCGTGCGCGATGCCGCCGCCCACGATCCCGTTCGCTCCGACCGCGCCCTCGCTGAACGAGCTCACGTGCATCGAGCCGCCCTTGCCGCCGCAGTAGCCGCCGGCCCGGCCGAGGATCTCGGCGTACATGCGCCGCGGCTCGAGTCCACGGGCGAGCATGTGATGGTGGCCGCGGTGCGTCGACGTGATCTGGTCGCCGGCGCGGAGGGACGAGCAGATGCCCACGGCCGTCGCCTCCTGGCCGATCGAGAGGTGGACGACGCCCACGAGCTCGCCGTTCCGGTGCAGGTCGGCCAGCGTCTCCTCGAACCGTCGGATCCGCACCATCGTCCGGAGCCAGTCGGCGCCGCGTTCCCCGAGAACGCTCTCGCGGCTCACGCACGCATCCTCCCGTACGACGAGAAGCCGTGCAAACGCTCTCCGTAAGCAGGCGAGCCGCTCCGGCGGCAATGGTCGGCTCAGCTTGAGCCGACGGGGCCCCCGTCGAGCGGTGGGATGTTCTGGTTGCGGTGCAGGACGTTGTTCGGGTCATACCGCCGCTTCAGGACCTGGAGTCGCTCGAACGCTTCAGGGCCGAAGGCGGCCCGCACCCGCTCGATGGGCTCGTCAGCCTGCATGTAGTTGACGTAGCCGCCGCCGAGCGACCACGGCTCGATGGTCGTAGCCGTGTCGCGCGCCCACTGGATGGATTCGTCATCGAGTTCGGCGTCCTGCCAGACTGCCTGCGCGCTGATGTTGAACGCTGCGTCACGAAAGCCGACCACCCCCGTGGAGGCGTCGGCGTCCTTCGGCGCCCCGTGCAGGGATTCGATCAGGATTCCTCCCGGCGAGCGACCCAGCGCGACGATCCGTTCGAGCAGCTCGTCGAGCAGCTCGTCCGGAAGCTCGCGCACGAAATGGCCTTTCCAGTAGTGCCGGTATTCGCCGTACGCCGAGTCGATCACGCGCTGCTGGTCGAGGAAGGTGTGCGCGCGGAGGCCGTCGTCGACGAGCCCGGGTGCCGAGCGCAGCGCGCTCAGCTCTCGGGAATCTTTGTCCGAGCTCGTTGAGCACGGGACGACGATCAGTGCGGGCACCAGCGACTCGTCGACGGTCAGCGTTGCCTGGCAGCTGAGGTCACGCGGAGAGCTTGCGGCGACGTCACGGAAGCGGCGGAGAGCCTCGCGGACGGGCTTTCCGCCGTACGTAAGCGCACCGCCGACGACCCGAGCGAGCGGGTGGAGACGGAACTCCAATCGCGTCGCCACGCCGAAGTTGCCTCCTGCGCCCCGAAGTCCCCAGAGCAGCTCCGCGTTCTCGTGCTGGGTTGCCCGGACCAACGCCCCGTCTGGAGTGACGAGCTCTGCTCCCACAAGGTTGTCGCAGGTCAGGCCGTGCTGCGCGGTGAGGTGGCCGATGCCGCCGCCGAGCGTGAGGCCGCACACCCCGGTCGAGCCGACGACCCCTCCTGGGGTAACGAGGCCGAACGCCTGGGTCGGGGCATCGAAATCGAGCCAGGTTGCACCGCCGTCGGCGAGGGCGACGCGCGTGTCAGCCTGCACCTCGACCCGTCGCATCGAGGAGAGGTCGATCACGAGTCCGCCCTCAGAGACGCAGTGTCCGGCGGGATTGTGCCCGCCGCCGCGCACGGCCACCTCCAGCTCGTGGGCCCGTGCGAAATCGAACGCGGTCGCCACATCGCCGGCGCCCTGACAGCGCGCGATCACCGCAGGCCGGCGGTCGACGAGAGCGTTGAAACAGCGGCGCGCCGCGTCGTATTCGGCGTCGGCGGGCCCGAGCACGGAGCCGGCCAGCGAGCGCCGCAGCTCGACCAGGTTCTCGTCGACGCCTGTCTCGCGAGGGGTCATTTCCCGACGCGGTACTTGAGATGGGTCACACCAGGTGCCACGACGGCGCGCGTGCACTCGAGCCCGATCTCTGCGCCCTCGAGGTTGTCGAACAGGCGGGCCCCGGCTCCAAGGAGCACCGGGACGACGTGAAGCTGCATTTCGTCGATCAGCCCCGCCTTCAGGTACTGCTGGGCGATGTTCGCGCCACCTGCCAGGGCGACGTCCTTGCCACCGGCCGCTTCCCGCGCCTGCTCGAGCGCGGACTCGATCCCGTCGGTGACGAAGGTGTACGTCGTGCCGCCTTCCTTGACGACCGGCTCGCGCGGGTGGTGGGTGACGATGAAGACCGGCATGTGGAAGGGCGGCTCGTCTCCCCACCAGCCGTCCCAGGGCTCCTCGCCCCAGGGGCCATCCCCGCCAAACATATTCCTGCCCATCACGGTCGCGCCCAGGTTCTCGAGCGACCCCTCGACGACCGCCGTGGAAGCGTTGATTTCGCCCCCCTCATGGCCGTGTGGCTTGCGCCACGCCTCCAGCCGGACGACCCACTCATGGAGTTGCTCCCCGCCTTCCCCAAGCGGGTTCTCCTCGCTCTGGTTCGGCCCGGCGACGAAGCCGTCCAGCGACATCGAGATGTCGAATCTCAGTCCTGCCATCGTGTCTCCTACCTCTCAGTGATCGGCCTGAGGCCAATCGTCCGTTGTCGCTCCTTTAGACCTTTCGCGCAGCCTAGGCTCATCGCTGGCCCTTCCCTTCTCGCAGCCTGCTGATCGCCTTGTCGATGCGCCGCTGCCGGGTCTCGGGCTTCTTGGCCTCCTCGATCCCGAACACGAACCAGCGTCTCTGGCTGTACGACAGCCCGTCGAAGAACCGCTTGGCGTCCGTGTCCTGCTCCAGCGCATCCGCGAAGTCGGTCGGCACCGCCACCTCGCGAGGCTCCAGGTCGAGCTCGATGTCGACCTCCACCTCATCGCCGGCGCCAACACCGGCGCTCTCGCGGTTCTCGGCGCTGACTCCGACTAGGTACCTGTCCCCACGAGGTGCCACCGTGCTGCGGTAGGTGTGACCCCCAATTGTGACCCGGACCGCCGGCCGCTTGCCCGAGCCCAGGCCCGCAAGGATCCCTCGGCGGGACCTCGATTCCAGTCGCGGTTCTGCCGCTCAGCTGGACCGTGGCGCGAAACCTCATGCTCCGGCGGCCTCCTCTTCCCGTCCGGCTGGCTCGTAGGTGAGGATGAGGACGCCGTTAGGACCCACCGGCTTGGCTTCCTTGAGTCGGAGAGCAGTTGTAGCGCTCCCGTCTCGGAAGAGGCGCTCACCCCTCCCCAACACGACGGGAAAGACCATCAGCCGGTACTCGTCCACGAGATCGTGTTGCATCAGCGTATTGACGAGTTGGCCGCTGCCGTAGATCAGAATGTCTCCACCCGGCCGCTCCGTCAGCTTGGTGACTTCTTCCGCGACGTTGTCGTTGATCAGCCGCGAGTTGCTCCACCCGACCTCGCCCAGGCTCGTCGAGACGACGAACTTCGGCATCCCGTTCATCTTGTCGGCGAAGCCGACGTCATCGGTTCTGGATGGCCATGCCTCCGCAAAGCCCTGATACGTCACACGCCCCAGGAGCAGCGCCTCGCTCGCCAGCACCTCGTCGAGCTTGAACTTGTCCCCTTCCGGCCCGCGGTCGAACTGAAATGACCACGCTCCGAGCCCGGATCCTTCACTTCCGGCGGGGTCTTGCATGACCCCGTCCAGTGAAACGAACTCCGATACAACGACCTTGCTCATGTCGCTCCTCCTTTCTGTCAGGTGCAATGAAGACCGCAACCGAGACGAACTTTCATCGGTGCAGGTGTTGGCGTAGAGGTTCAGCCTGCCGATCGGCTCGCGTGACGAGCCCGCTGCTGCGCGAATCTGGGCGTGGTCGTAGGCTAATGGGCGGTCGTGGTAGCCCAAGTTGACGAGGTGGTGCTGACGACGTGTCCCCGGGACTGTTACGACGCGTGCGGCGTCGCGGTCGTCAAGCGCGACGGGGCGATCCGGCACGTCCGCGGCGATCCTGAGCATGCGGTGAGCCGCGGCAAGCTCTGCCGCAAGTGCTCGATCGGCTACAACGGCGCCTTTCTCGATCCGGCGGCGCGGCTGACGCGCCCGCTACGCCGGACCGGTGCGAAGGGCGACGGGCAGTTTGAGCCCGTCTCCTGGGACGATGCGCTCGGGGACATCGCCGAGCGTCTCCATTGCATCGAGGCGACAGCCGACGCGCACACAATCTTGAACGCCCACTACACGGGCACCTTCTCGCTCCTCGCCTACTCCTTTCCGCTGCGCTTCTTCCACCGGCTCGGCGCGACCGAGGTCGACCCGGACACGATCTGCAACAAGGCCGGGCACGTCGCACTCGAGTACGTGTACGGCACCTCCCTCGTCGGCTTCGACCCGCTGACTGCCCGCGATTCCGCCTGCATTCTCGTCTGGGGCGCGAATCCGTCCGCTTCGGCGCCGCACGCACATGACCACTGGCTGCCCGAATCGCCCGCCCGGGTGATCGTGGTCGACCCCGTCCGGACCCCGACCGCCGAGGCGGCCGATCTCCATCTCCAGCCGTTTCCCGGCAGCGACGCCGCCCTGGCCTTCGCGCTTCTGCACGTGATCGCGCGCGAGGGGTTCGTCGACGTGGACTTCGTCGACGGCCATACGGTCGGCTGGGACGAGCTGGAACAGTCGCTCGTGGGCTGCACGCCGGAGTGGGGCGAGGACGCGACGGGCGTTCCCGCCCACCTGATCGAGGAAGCGGCAGAGCTCTACGGCCACGGCCCCTCGCTGCTCTGGCTCGGCCAAGGCTTCCAGCGCCAACGGACCGGCGGCAACGTCATCCGCGCCTGCGCGCTCCTGCCGGCGGTCACGGGCAATCTCAGCAAGCCTGGCGCCGGCTTCCTCTACCTCAACGGGACCGAGTCGCGCCGGATCGACGAGGACTATCTCGCCGCGCCTCACCTGGGCCTCGACACTCCCGAGCCGATCAGCCACATGGATCTCGTGGACTGCCTCGAGGACCCGGTCCGGTCGCAGGCGCTCTTCTGCTGGAACATCAACATCGCCGCGTCGAACCCGCAACAGGGGCGGCTGCACAAGGCGCTCCGCCGCGACGATCTGCTCACGGTCGCGATCGACCTCTTCCCAACCGACACGACGGACTTGGCGGACTACGTCCTGCCGGCGGCAAGCTTTCTCGAGTTCGACGACCTCGTCGGCTCCTATTTCAACCTCACGCTTTCGGCACAAGTCAAGGCGGCCGAGCCGATGGGCGAATCGCTCCCGAACATGGAGATTTTCCGCCGCCTTGCGCTGGCGATGGGATACTCCGAACCGGAACTGTACGAGAGCGACGCCGAGCTGCTCGAGACCCTTCTGGAGCGGTCGGGCATCGGTGAGGACTTCGCCTCCCTCGCCGCCAAGGGCACCGTTCCGATCGCCGCCGAGCCGGTCATCCAGTTCGCCGACGGCCGCTTCCCGACCCCGAGCGGCCGCGTCGAGCTCGCGTCCGATCGGGCCGCGACAGGCGGCCTTCCGCGCTTGCCGCTTCCGCTCGCGGACCCACGGCCGGCGGACGGGCGCCTCCGACTGCTCTCGCCGGCCTCGCCGTGGCTCCTGAACGACAGCTTCGCGAACGATGCCAAGATCGCAAAGCGGATGGGCCCGGCAACTGTCGCCCTTCACCCCGATGAAGGTGCCGCGCGTGGCCTCGCCGACGGGGACGAGGCTGTCGTGGCGAACGAGACCGGCCGCCTCCGGCTCCTGGTCACCCTCTCGGACGCCGTCCCCCGCGGCGTGGCCTACTCGCCGAAGGGGCGCTGGCCGAAACGGGAGCCTGCCCGGGCGAACGTGAACGCCCTCAACCCTGGCGAGCGCGCGGACATGGGCGAGAGCACGTCCGTGCACGGCGTCGAGGTGACGGTGACACCCCGCTGAGCGTGCAGACGCTCGTACTCCAGCACATCGCCTGCGAGCCGCCCGGCGTCTACGAGGACGTCCTGGTCGAGCGCGGCGCCAGGATCCACCGGGTCGAGCTCGACGAAGGCGAGCCACTCCCCGACTGGCGCGAATTCGACGCGATCGTTGCGATGGGCGGCCCTATGAGCGTCAACGACGAGGAGGAGCTTCCCTGGCTTCGCGCTGAGAAGACGCTGATCGCAGAGGCGGTCCGCGCCGGCCTGCCCTTCTTCGGCGCCTGCCTCGGCGTTCAACTCCTGGCCGTGAGCCTCGGCGGTGAGGTCGTTGCCTGCCCGGCGCCGGAGGTCGGCCTGCTGCCCGTGTTCATCACCGAGGCTGGGGCCGCGGACCCCGTCTTCGCCGACCTCCCGCGCGAGCTACTCACCCTTCAATGGCACGGCGACACGTTCTCGCTTCCGCATGGAGCGGTGTTGCTCGCGAGCTCGCCTGCCTACCCCAACCAGGCGTTCCGCTGCGGCCGGTACGCCTACGGGGTCCAGTTCCATCTCGAGCTTTCCCTGGAGATGGCCGCCGAGTGGGCGGACGTACCCGAGTACGCCGACGCGCTCGCGCGCGTGCTCGGGCCGGACTCGGCGACGGCGCTCATCGACCAGCTCGGGGCCAATGCGGACGAGCTGCGGGCGCACGGGCGACAGATGTTCGAGCGCTGGCTCGAGCTCTTCTCTCCGGCTGAGTCCGCTGCCGACCTCGCTGGACTGGACTCGAGTTAGTTCGAGCGGAGCGTCCGCGTCCGAGCTCAGCTACCCCGACTTCATCGGGTCGAGGTAAGCATCGTCAATCTTCGGAGTACCACTAGTGCCGACCAGGCGGTACTGGACTGACTGTGTCAGGAGCGGCAGCAGGCCGCCGAGCATGGTGATAGCCGGAGAGGGCTGCCAGGTTCCGTTGGTCGAGACGGTGCCACCGTCGAGGATCCCGAGCACACTCGAGAGCAGTCCGCGGTAGATGATCTGAACCTTTACCTTCGAGCCGGCGGGGCCGGTCGCGAGGAACCGCATCTTGGTCGAGAGGAGCCCGATGCACATCGGCGGACTCGTCGCCGAGCTGCCTTTCGGGAGCACGAGGGCGTACCGGTCCGAACTGTTGTGGATGTAGAACGGTTCGTTGCCGGCAACTACCTTCGCACCCGAGGCTAGCTTCCAACCCGCCGCACCGGCCTCGAAGCCGCCATCGGGGACATACGCATAGTTCGCGTAGTCCGCCCAGCGCGAGAAAGCCTTGGAGGTGGCGTCCGGGCAGGCGAGACCGAGACCGGCCGAAGCGGGTGCCGCTCCGAACACGAGTGCGACGACACTAGCCGCGAAGCCAAGTGCGAAAAGCGCTCGTGCACGACGGATGAACGACCGAGTTGCCACAGATACCTATCTCCTTCGCAGACCGCAGGAAAACGCTGTCTCAATGTGGGCGCTCGCGAGTGAGACAGCTTCCCCCTTCGGAGTGATCTCTCTGGCGCAGGTCAAGCCGGATGCGGTGGGAACCGATAGGGAAAGATGGCGACTCCCGCCGGGACCAAGCGCGCATCCGACCGGCTTGCGGTTCAGACCTCCGTTCCCGTGGACGCGAATGTCCTGATCGAACAGACGCGACGGAACGTCGTGGGCCGCCTGGCGGACCGGGATCTGCACGCCTCGCTCCTGCTCGGAGTGGCGTTCCTCGCCACTGCGCTCTTCCTGGCTTTCACCGTCGAGTCGGCGCGCACATCGGATCCGCTCACGATCTTCTTGCTCATCGCGGCGTATGCCGTGGCCTCGCGCGTCGATTTCGAGATCGGGACGGGTTACGCAGTTCCGACGCAGCTCGTGCTCGTCCCGATGCTCGTCCTACTTCCAGTGCCGCTCGTGCCGCTTTTCGTGCTGGCTGGGCTGCTTCTCGGAGGAGTGCCCGAATACGCGCGAGGGCGCGTTCCACTCGACCGCAGCCTTCTGCGTCTGGTCAACTCGTGGCACGTTGTCGGCCCGACAGTCATTCTGATCGCCGCCGGCGAGCCTCATCCAACCCCTCGCCACCTGCCGATCTACGCCGCCGCCCTCCTCGCGCAATTCGTGTTCGACTTCGCAAGCACCGCAGCGCGCGACCGTCTTGGCCTCGGCGTTTCGCCCCTGAGCTTGCTACCCGTCATGGCCTGGATCTGGGTTGTCGACTCGGCTCTGACACCGGTCGCAATCCTCGCGGCTCTCGGCTCGCTCGCCCATCCTGAGCTCGTACTCTTCTCGCTACCCCTGATCGGCCTCTTGGCCCATTTTGCGCGCGACCGCAAGTCGCATATCGACAAGGCGCTCGAACTTTCGAGCGCCTATCGCGGTACTGCCTTCTTGCTTGGTGACGTAGTCGAAGCAGACGATTCGTATACCGGCTGCAGAGTCAGGACGTTGTTTCGCTCGTTCTCGCAGTGGCCGATGAGCTGAAGCTCGGTCCGGATGAACGCCGGTCCGCGGAGTTCACAGCGATTCTCCACGACGTGGGCAAGATCAAGATCCCGAAGGAGATCATCAACAAGCCGGGTGCCCTGACGGATGAAGAGCGAGCCATCATCAACACACACACGATCGAAGGCCAGCGAATGCTTGACAAAGTGGGCGGCCTGCTTGGGGAAGTTGGACACCTCGTCCGTTCGTGCCACGAACGCTGGGACGGAGCGGGCTACCCGGATGGGCTCGCGGGCGAGCAGATTCCGCTCGTCTCCAGAATCGTGTGCGCCTGCGACGCCTTCAGCGCGATGACGACCGATCGCCCGTACCGCCAAGCAATGGATCGCCACGAGGCGATCGAAGAGCTGCGCCTTTGCGCCGGCACCCAGTTCGACCCGCAAGTCGTTGACGCTTTGATCCTCGCAGCAGACGCTCCGCGTCCGGCTCAAATCCTGTCCGCCGCTTAGGCACTGACATTCGCGCTAGCGAGGCGTGGCCCGTCGTGCTTGGGGTCGCTCCATAGGTTCCTACCGCCGCGCTTCCCTGCTAGTCCGGCTTCCGAGCGATCTCGTACTCGCGGATCGAGTCGACGACCTCTTCGCCTTGACTACGTTGGTGGCCGGCAATCATGACGTAGTGGTTCGGCTTGGCAGCGACACGTCCCCACGCGCCGGGAGTGATTACAACTCGGCCTAAGCAGTCCAGATCAGCACATTCGCAGAGGAACGGCACGGGCGACAATTCGGATCCAGCATTAACCGCGGCATCGTGCAGGGACTCGTTTCCATGCCTGAACAGCCTCTGGTTTTCCTTTCGGCGGGTGTCTCGATTCATCTTCCCGAGCGTCCCCACGCCACGGAGTCGGAAACACTACGGCGGCAACTAGCGGAAGCACTCAGCGCTGAATGTGCCTCCGTTCGCAGAACCGTGGGCTCTACGGGCGCTTGTAGGTCGCGGTCAGCCGCGCCTCGGCGAGCATGAGCGGAGCGACCGCCTCGTCAAAGGCGACGCGGTCGGCACCGGGCTCGAGCCCAACGTGGGCGTCCAGCGCAAACAGGCGGAAGACGTAGCGGTGCTCCTCGCCGTGCGGTGGACAGGGACCGCCGTATCCGGTGTCACCGAAGTCGTTCTCGCCCTGCGACAGCATCTCCGCGTCCGGCAGCCTCGTCACCGTCGGGTCGATTCCGTAGACGAGCCAGTGAGTGAAGGTTGCCCCCGGCGCGTCGGGGTCCTCGAGAGCAAGCGCAAGCTCCCGCGTGTCCTCGGGAACGCCCTCCCAGGCAAGTTCAGGCGAGATCTCTTCGCCATCGCAGGTGAAACGCACTTCGATCGACTCGCCCTCGGCAACGTCGCTCCTGTCTGCGAATTCGAAGCCGGCGACAGTTGGGCCTTGCTCCAACTCGGTCCCACTCCCGCCGCCGCCGCCGCAACTCACCACGGTCAGACCTGCGAGAACGAGGAGAACACAGAGTCCCTTCACCTCTTCAAGGCTACGGCCCGAAAAGGGCCGCAATGGTGGTCTCGCGGGCCACGGACGCCAACGTCAAGCGAAGCACGCCCTCATCCGACAAGCTCTCTTTAGATCCCGGGAGCGAGAAGCCCCGGGTACCGGCCAGCATCGAAGTCGCAGACGAAGTCGCGGAGTCCATGCTCGAACTCGATGTGCCGGCCGTACGCGCGCCGGTAGTCGACGACTAGGACGTCGAGGTCCTCGAACGCCCGCTCGAGCACGCATCCGCCGCCGTCCCACGCCGTGCTAGCGGCCGGGAGTTCGTAGAGTGGGTCAGCGCCATACGCCGTGCGAATGTGATTTACGCGACGCAAGACCTCGTCGAGCGGGCTCGCCGGCGCCGTGGGCGGAGCGGAAGTCTCCCGTACCCGTACGGCCATTGGTTCCGAGTGTATGCCAGACACTCCGCCAGGTCACCGGTCAATTCTTGTGTCTCGCTCGGCGCGACCGGAACGGTGTAGATGGGGTCGCCGGGAATCTCTAGGTCGCCGAGAGAGCGGCGAGCCGGGCGCGCGGGAGAAGCGATGTCCTCCGCTGGGGTGCCGTGCGGGCGGGAGGTGCAGCCGTGCGCCTCCCGCCCGATGCCCTGCCTACCTGGCCGGCTGGAAGTAGTGCTTTTCCAACCAGCGCGCGACTTTCTTGCCGATCACTGCGCCCTGCACGTCCGCGGTGCGGAAGTGGATCCCGCCCCAGACACGAGCGTCGATGATTTCCTTGAGCGCGCGGGTGAAGCGCTTGAAGTGCCGCGGCTGGCCCGGGAAGCGGCCCGAGTGCACGTCGAACGCGACCTTGTTGGTGCCGAAAAACTCCCGGAACGTGTGGAGCACGGCGCCGCTCACGCAGCCGTGACCCGAGGGGTGGTCGGGGAACGGTGGTGTGATCAGTGCCGGCGTCGTCGGCGTCGACGGATGGAACAGCGGCTCCCAGGTCGGATCGGCCACGGTTGCGGGGTTTCTGTCGGTGTCGGCCTCCTGGATCGCCGCTCGCGGCCGCCAGAAGTTCCAGTGGTACTTGTCGTTCCAGCAGGCGATGGCACCGTCGGCTGCGGCGAGGTTGATCATGGCGAGGAGCCGCGCCTCGTCCGCGACTGCGATGTCGTGCTCAGCCGAGAGGTCGCGAGCGAGCCGATTCCACAGTGCGGCGGGGGCGAACTGCCAGAAGATTGCCGCGGTCGTCTGGCGCGCCGTTCTCTTCGAGCTGTTCAGCGCACCGAGCTTCTTCACCTCGGCGAAATCCTTCGCGTAGGCGTCGCTCGTGAGAGCGTTCGGGCCCCTCGACCGAAACTGCGAAGGGCTCTCGATGAGGAACGGCGCGAGGTTGCCAACCCAGGCGTCCGGGTCGAGCGCGGTCGGCGTCAGCGGGCGCCAGTCGCCGGCGTCGGGGCCGATCACGAAGTCAAACGGCGCCATGAATCCGTCGTTCTCCCGGGCAGCGAGCATCGAGACGGCGGCAGCCGCGCCGACGCGCACACCCTCGTCTTTGGCAGGCCCGTTCGGGATCGCCGCCATGGTCGCCGCATAGGCGCTGTCGAGGCCGGCCACCTGGGCCGGGGCCACGATCTCGACCAGCACGCGGTGCGCGGCAGTCGCGATCGCCGCGCCCCGCGAGCCAAACGGCTGTGCATGGAGCGCGGCGAGGTCCAGCAGGTAGGGCTGGTAGTCGGGGTCGAGCGCGTTGACGGCGTCGTAAACGGCGCCCTGCACCATCGCGATCCCGCGCGTCTGCCCGTGCGCCGTCGGCCGGAGCGGGATGGTCTGGCTCTGCGCGATCACGTTCCAGTCGTTCAGCACGTCGGCCTGGGCAACCCCAGGAGTTGCAAGTGCAAGCACGACGACCAACCAGGCGCACGCTGAACGCCGGCTGCGTCGAGTCATGAGCTTCCCCCTGCACCGCGGTCTATTCGCGCTCCGCCCGGAGCCGATGAACCGTGCGTTCTTCCGCATGCTCCAACGGCGTTGTCGCCTCTGGTGCCGTTCCAGTGCACCCCGGTCTGGTTCGACCTTCGACGTGCTCATGGTGCTCCTCCTTTGCTATGCGGTGGGCGATCTCTTGCCGCGAAGGCTGCGCTCCGGGTGTTTCAGGGCCGCTTCAGGCTTGTTACAGCTGTTCGCGTCCCGGGCCGGGGAGGGCAGACTGATGAGTGCCGGACCCTGGGATGGGACGGGTTCCCAGGCCTGAGACCTGGGATCCCACCCCTGGGGTCACCGTGCCGGTGACCAGGCAATGCCTTCGGGGCCCTAGATCCAGGAGAAGCTCAGGGCGACGTCTCCACGTACGCCCGGGTGTACCGCTCCCAGAGCGGGATGGACTCCTCGGTGAGCTGCACGTTGGTGTGGGTTCCGTCCGTGTACATCACCGCGGCGTCCTTCGGGTGGGCCTTTGACACCCAGTTGGCGAAGGGCTCCCACACCTGAGGCGAGAACTTCTCGATCTCCCAAGTCTGCGAAGCCTCGACGATCCTTCCATCACGAACGACGAGATCGAAGGAGCTACCGCCGAAAGGACCTCGTCCGATCTCGCCGGACCTGAGGCCGTGGAAAGCGAACGTGCAGTGAACGCTGCTGGAAGCCGAGTTGCCCACTTGCTCACAGGGGTCGACGATCTGCTCGTAGCCCGTGGCTTTGAGCCACGAGATGAGTAGTCGAGGATCATCCTGCTCGCCAAGGACCGAGATTGTCGCGTCGTCGGCCAGATAGGTCATCGCCCGTTCCACGTCGAAGGCGCCGTACGCCTCGATGAAGCCCGTGGCGACTTCCTCCGCTCTCGCATTTACTCCGTTCGAGTCAGCTGGAATAGCTCCGGGGGCCGCTCCGAGGAAATCCCCGGCAATCGCTCCGTGAGTGGCCTCCGGAGGTTCGGCCGCCACCGCTGTCTGGTAGGTCGCCGGAGCGTCTTCGCGGCTCTGCATGATCAGCAAGGCCGCGATCAGGACGAGCGCTCCTGCCGCGGCGGCGAGCGCGCCGATCCTCTTCCCTCCGCTCCAGCGATGGGGTCGCCTGTGCTGCGGTTCCAGCACACCCGGATCCGGTTGGACGTCCTGCGTCGACGTGCTCATCGTGCTCCTCCTTTGCGGGTTGCGTGGATCTCTTGCCACGAAGGTTGCGCTCCGGGTGTTTCAGGCTCGCTACAGGCTTGTTGCAGCTGTTAGCGTCCCGGGCCGGGAGGCAGGCGGATGGAGTTCCGGATCCTGGGACCGCTCGAGGTGTGGGCCGAAGGCGTCGAGGTTTCCCTGGGCGGGCCAAAGCAGCGTGCGCTTCTCGTCTTGCTCCTCCTCCATCCCACCGAGGTCGTTCCGACTGACCGGCTGATCGAGGAGCTCTGGGGCGAGGACTCACCCGAGCGCGCCGCCGCCGCACTGCGGGTCAACGTCTCGCGACTTCGCAAGGTGCTTCCGCAGGACGTGCTGACGACCAGATCGCCCGGCTACGTCATGCGAGTCGAGCCGGACGAGCTCGATCTCCACCGCTTCGAGCGACTGGTGGACGAGGGGAGGAGCTTGCTTGCTCGCGGCCTGGCGGCCGACGCGTCGGAGCGACTACGCGAGGCGCTGTCGCTCTGGAGGGGCTCGGCGCTGGCGGACTTCGCCTACGAGAGCTTCGCTCAGGCAGCCATCGCCCGGCTCGAGGAGATCAGGCTGGCAGCAATCGAGCTCCGGATCGACGCCGACCTCGTCCTCGGGCGCCACGACGAGCTGGTCGGGGAGCTCGAGGCACTGGTCTCCGAGCACCCGCTCCGCGAACGCCTTCAGATGTACCTGATGACGGCGCTGTACCGGTCCGGCCGGCAGGCCGAGGCCCTGGACGCGTACAAGGATGCGCGCCGGGCCCTCGTCGACGAGCTTGGGATCGATCCGAGTCCAGCGCTCCAGGAGCTGGAGCGGGCGATCCTTCGGCAGGACCGCGCGCTGAGTGTCGAAGCGCCGCCACCCGCGGGTGTCCGCGAGGTCGCGGAGCGGTCGATTCTCGTCTCTATCACGCACGAGACGCGCGTCGACGCGCTGCTCGCCGTCGCCGAGCCGCTCGTGCGCCACCCGCCTCGCGTCATGATCCTCGCCAGGCTCGTCTCGGACGCAGCCGAGCTCCGGTCCGCGTCAGCCTGGCTCGAAGAGCGCCGGTCCGAACTCGAAGCGCGCGGTGTCGTGGCCCGTGCGGCCTCGTTCACGTCGACGGCGCCTGGTGAGGAGCTGGCTCGGCTCGCCACCGAGCTCGACGTCGACCTCCTGCTCGCCGACGCCCCCGACGAGCTCCTGGCCGATGGAGCTCCCGACGAGCAGCTCACTGCCCTCCTTGCGGAAGCGCCCTGCGACGTGGCGCTGCTCGTTCCTCGGGACGCGACGCCTGAGGGCCCGGTGCTCATCCCGTTCGGAGGGGCCGAGCACGACTGGGCGGCGGTTGAGCTCGGGGCGTGGTTTGCGCGCGCCCACAATGCACCGCTCCAGCTCGCCGGTGCCGCCGCAGTGCCGGAGCAAGGCAGGCGCGACGCGAGCCGTCTGCTCTCGCACGGCGCGCTCGCCGTCCAGCGGGTGCTGGGCATCTCGGCCGAGCCGCTGCTGACTCCGCAGGGTGAGGAGGGGATGCTGGAGGCGAGCCGCGACGCCCGTCTGCTCGTCGTCGGGCTCTCGACGAGGTGGCACCGCGAGGGCCTCGGTCCGGCTCGCCTCAGACTCGCCAGAGAGGCCACCCCGCCCACGCTGCTCGTCCGCAGGGGTCTACGCCCCGGCGGCCTCGCACCACCGGCGAGCCTGACCCGCTTCACCTGGTCGATGCGCCCCTGACTCGGACTCAGGTCGCGCAGGCCGGCTCGTACGGCCGCCCAGGGAAGAACTCCTCCCACTCCTCGCGGGTCAGCGTGCGGTTGGCGAGGTCGCAGGCCCGGCGCTCCCAGGACTCAGGGTCGACGTCCCAGACAGCCCCTTGGCCGTTCCCGTGGGTCTCCAGCAGGTGGCGTCCGTCGGGGGAGAGATCGATCATCGTCCTGCGGTCCCCAGCGGTGAGCTGCGGGCCGATCTGGGTTCCGGTGCCGACGTCCCAGAGGGACGCGACGGGCTCGAAGCCGGAGACGGCGAGGGTCCGGCCATCCGGGCTGAACTCGAGGGTAAACGCTCCGTTGCCGCCCTGGTCGAGCTCGTGGACGAGCTTCCCGGTGCGGACGTCCCAGAGGCGCACGACTCTGCCGAAACCGCCGACCGCGAGCATTCGGCTATCAGGGCTGAGTGCGACGGAGAACTCAGTGAATGGCGTGCCGTTTACGGTGGCGATCGACTGTGCGTGTGGCCAGATCCCAAACCTCCGCGCCTCCCTGGCCTGGGCGGGCAAACGCGATCGTCGCCCCGTCAGCGCTGAAGGCGAGATCGTGCGCGTCCCTCCCGTGTCCGATCGCACCGAGACTGGCCCCGGTTGCCACATCCCAAAGCTGCACGCCGAGTTGGCTCGTCGTGTAGAGCGTCGCCCCGTCCGGGCTGAAGCCGACGCCGACCAGCAGAACGCCCGCGCCCGCGCTGAGCGGCCCATGGAGCCGCGATCGCGAGCCAACGTCCCAGAGTGTCAGAGAGCCGCCGGGAGAGGTCACGGCGGCGAGCGTTTGCCCATCCGGTGAAAAGGCAAGCGTCTTGACCTCCCCGTCCGTTTCGAGAAGAGGTGCGTGGCCCCCGACCGGTGTGAGCTCGCGCGCGTCCCAGAGCGCGATCCCCTCCTCCTTCAGGCCGACAGCGATTAGCCGTCCGTCGGGGCTGTACTCCCCCGGATGGCCGTCATAGCCAGCTGCAGAGAACGCCCGGTCGTGTGTGAACGTGAAGGGCCGCCCGAGCGTGCGGTCGCCTGAGAGATCCCAGGCAATCGCGGTTGCGTCGTGACTCACTGTGTACAGCGTCTCCCCGTCGGGGCTGAAGACGGGTTGCTGGACATCGTTCGAGTGGCCGCGCAGCGTCTCGCCGGAAGTTCCCGACTCGACCTCCCAGAGGGTTACGGTCCCATCGACGTTCGTGGACACGAGAGTCTCGCCGTCCGGGCTGAACAGCACCCAGTTCGGTCTCCGGGTAAGACCCCCGAGTGCCGTTCGCACAGTTCCGGAACGTAGGTCGACGAACTGCACTCCGCGCTCGATGCCGACCGCCGCGGTGAGACCGTCCGGGCTGACCGCGAAGGCATGCAGGCCGGTGCCGATCTTCAGCGTCCGCGTCCTCTTGCGGCTCCGGAGATCCCACCAAGCCAACTGACCGTCCTCCGACGCGGTGATGAGGGAGCGATCGTCCGCCGCGAGGGCGAACTGAGGCGTCGCATAGTTGAAACCGACGTACGCGCCGACGGAGCCTTCCGCCTCGATCGGAAGACCGACCTGCTCCAGCGTCGCGGCGTCTCGGATAGTTATCTGAGCGGCGGCTCCGCCAAGGTCGGTTGCCTCGCCGGGCGGGAAGAGGACGACAAGCTGCGACCCGTCTTTCGTGAAAGCCATTCGCGCGGCGACTCCGTCGACGGCCGTCTCGGCCAGTTGCTTATGCGTTCGCGCGTCGATCAGGCGAACGGTGTGGTCGCCACCGACCGCGAGGGTTCGCCCGTCAGGGCTATACGCAACGCTCTCGCCCGCAAGGCTCTCGCCCGTAGCGTTCTCGCCGGGTATCGACAGTGGGCCTCCGATCTGCTCGTAGGTTCGGGCATCGAAGAAGAGAACCCCGTTGTCGCCACCGCCAACCGCCAGCGTCTTCCCGTCGGGACTGATGGCGATTCCCCTGAGCACGCTACCCCGGCCGTGCATGATGCCGATCGCAGCGGGGCTGCGCCGGAGCGCGGCGAGCAGGTAGCCGCGGGTCTGCGGCGAGTCGTCGATCGCGACCGCCTGGCGAGCGAGCAGGAGGGAAAGGTCGAGGTCGTCCTCGACGAGCGCCTGGGCGCCGAGGCGCTGGGCGAGCTGCCCCGTCTCCGCGTCTCGGGCTTCACTACGCTGGACGATTGCGAAGATCCCGCCGGCGAGCGGCCGCCGCCAGCAAGACCGCGATCCCGGCGAGGAGCCCGCGTAACCGGCGGTTGGTCCGCCTGACGCGTTTGGTTTCCGTCTCAGATGCCTCGCGGCTCTCGGTGACGAACTCGCGTTCGAGCTCGTTGAGGTCGAGCGCGTGATCGCCGGTCCAGTCGAGGGCGGCAGCGAGGCGGGCGCCACGGTAGAGCTCTCCCTGATCACGTCCTGCCGCGTCCCATTCGGTCGCTGCCTCGGTGATGTGACGGCGAAGCCGGCGCCCTTCGGCATCCTCATCGATCCACTCGCGCAAGCGTGGCCATTCGCGCAGCAACGCCTCATGGGCCACCTCGACGGAACCCTCACCGACACTGACGAGGCGGCTGTCGGCCAGCGTCGCCAGCACGTCGGCCACGTCCCCGTTGCGCTCCAGATCGAGCTCGGCGAGTGGAGCGCGGCGGCGGACCGGCGCGTCGCCCTCGTCTTCGCCGACCAGGCGCAGCATGACGGCGCGTACGAGCTGCCTGCGCCCCTCGGGGACGCGAGCGTAGGTACCCTCGGCCAGCCGCGCGACGGCGCCGTGAACGCCGCCGGACGTGCGGTAGTCAGCCAGCGTGAGCACGTTGTCCTGCCGCTTCTGCCAGAGCTCAAGCAGGGCGGTGGACAGCAACGGCAACGCTCCCGGCTCACCCTTCACGTCGTCGACCAGCGCATCGGCCAGCTCGGGCTCCACCCGCAGCCCCACCCGACCGGCGGGCAGCTCGACGGCACGCCGCAGTTCCGAGGCCTCCATGGGCCCGACCAGCACCTGGTTTCCTCCCAGGAGCTCGGCGAGCCCCGGGTAGGCGGCGAAGCGCCCGTAGAAATCGGCGCGCAGCGCGACCACTACGACTGCGCGTCCGTCCGGATCGGCGGCCGCGCGGGCAAGCGTATCGGCGAAGGCGGCGCGCTCGCCCTCGGAGCGGCACGCGGTGAACAGCTCCTCGAGCTGGTCGACGGCGAGCAGGAGGCGTTCGTTGGCGGGCAGGGTGTCGAGTGCTTGGGCAACGGGGTCCTTCGCTCCCGTCACCAGCACCCGGCGGAGCTCTTCCAGCGGCCGCTCGCCAGGACGAAGCAGCAGGCGCCGCCAGCCCCCGCTGCCCGGCAGGACTCCTCCGGCGAGGGCGGGGAGGAGCCCGGCTCGGAGCACAGACGACTTGCCGCTGCCCGACGGGCCGACGATACCGAGGAAGCCGGCGCCCACGACGCGGGCGACGAGCTCGGCGACGAGCCGCTCGCGGCCGAAGTAGTACTCGGCGTCGACCGGCTCGAAGCTTGCGAGACCCTTGAAGGGGCAGATCCCCTCAGCGGCCACGCGAGCCGGGGTGGCCGGGCCCGAGAGCACCCGCGCCTGCTCGCGCACGAGCTGGAGATCGATCACCTTGCCTGCCAGCTCGGCCTCGACATCACTCAGATCGCTCTTGCCTACGGCGGCACGGGAGGCGACATCGACGAGCGTGCGGCTCGCTTCGTCGACCGCGACCGCGAGCGCCGCCCGCGCGAGCTCGCGGCAGGTCGGGTAGCGCTGCTCCGGCTCCTTCGCCAGCGCCCGGGCGATCACACCGTCGAGTGCCACCGGCAACTCAGGCCGCTCGGCGCTCAGCGCAGGCGGCTCCGTTTCGAGGTGCGCGAATACCACCGCGAGGTCCGAGTCGCGCCGAAACGGCGGCTGCCCGACGAGGCACTCGTAGAGCACGCAGGCGAGCGAGTAGATGTCCGCCCGCCCGTCGATCTCCTCCCCGGCGATCTGCTCGGGGGCGACGTAGTCGATGGTGCCCAGCAGGTGGCCGTCGTCGCCGACTCCGGTCTCTTCGGAGACCCGCTTCGTGATGCCGAAGTCCGCGAGGTAGACGTGGTCGGAGCCGTCGGGACGGGCACCCGTATCGAGAAGCACGTTGGAGGGCTTCACGTCGCGATGGACCAGCCCGCGCGCATGGGCGGCATCCAGCGCGCTCGCGACCTGTGTGAGGAGACCGATCGCGTCCGCCGGGTCCAGACGGCCACACTGGAGGCGCTCTTTCAGGTCACGCCCCTCGACGTAGCGCATGGCGATGAAGAGAATGTCCTCGGTCGTCCCAGCCTCGTAGATCGGGACGATGTTCGGATGGTCGATCGACGCAGCCAGCTCCGACTCACGCAGGAAGCGGTCACGGAACGATTCGTCCTCGGCGAGGCTGGCAGCTAGCAACTTGAGCGCCACCCTCCGCTTGAGCCGCAGATCCTCGGCCAGGTAGACGACGCTCATGCCGCCCCAGCCCAAAAGCGACTCAATCCGATAGCCGGCGAGCTCTGTGCCGACCCGCGGGTCGTCGCTCACTTGCACGTGTGCATCCTCGCTTTCAGAGGTCTGGAGGAACGATAAGGCGACTCGGGAGTATCTGTAAGGAACCGGCGTTACAGCACCGTTTCAGGCGCGCAACGCATGCTGTCTGCTCGGAAGTGAGTCCTTGGCACGCTGCATGAGCGAGACGGACCGCGGAAGTTCCGCTTCGAGCGGGCGAGCTCCGGCTCTAAGCGCGCACGCGGGGGCACGCGAATCACGAAACACCGCCCGCGATCCCTACCCGCCGGGAGCAAGGTGGGTTAGCGTTGGGACACCCGCGAGGAGGTTTCCATGCGCATCGAGTCTTCCGTGACCGCTATCTCCTGGATTCCCTCGGAGGCGATCCAGGGCTTGCCGAAGATCCCGTTCCAAGTGGGCGTCGGCCACTACGACGAACCGCCGCCCGATCGGCTCGAGGAGGGCGACCTCGAACGGCTGCGCGATGCCGACCGCTTTCGTGAGGCGAACCAGCTCAAGGCCTGGATCGAGGTCGAGGACGGAAGTATCAACGCGCACGGGTACGCAGGCGAGGGCCTCGTCGGGTCGACGACGTTCCGCCTTGGGCGAAAGGAGGTGACTGTCCCAGGCGTCGCTTTCGAGACGCTTCGGCCCGAACCGGAGGTTTTTGGGGACGTGGTGCGCTTCGTCCAGACCGTTGGCGGCCGGGCCGGCTTTCCAGCGCCGCGCATGGTCAAGGGGAAGCCGTTCTTCCGCATTCAGTCCGCGACCGCTTGGACGACACTTGCGCTGACGATCCGCGCTGACGGCTCCTCCGATCCCGAGCTCGTCGGCGCAAGCCCGTTCCCGCGCCACTGGATCTACGATCGTGACGGTGAGCTCGTCCTGAAAGCAGGAACGATCGACTTCAAGGCCTGGTACAAGCAAGCGCACGGCGAGCACACGCCCTGGGGCGACGAGGAGTCGGATGCATTCGTGACTCAGGCTGAGAGCGCGCTCGAGCGCCAGCTGTCACGTGAGCTCATGCAGACTGGAGCCGTCCCGAAACGGCGGTCGCTAGAGGCCGGGGAGACACTGGTCGCGCAAGGCGATGCGGGTGACGAGCTCTACTTGCTGCTCGACGGTGTGCTGGCTGTGGAGGTGGATGGCGACGAGGTCGCGGAGATCGGGCCGGGGGCAATCCTGGGCGAACGCGCTGTGCTCGAGGGGGGCAAGCGGATGGCGACTCTGCAAGCACGCACGCGCTGTCGCGTGGGGGTTGTTCCAGCCGATCTGATCGACCGCGCGGCGATGGAGGAGCTCGCCGCCGGGCGCCGGCCCCAGGGCTGAACGAGGACGGGCGGCCGGCTCCGGTCCGGTTCACCTCTCCTGTGCCGCTCGCCCGGAGCCTGGCTTGCGGTGCCGGCGGCCATGCGGTGCTAGTCAGTTTCACCCCAGGCCGGTAACACGCCTAGCTCAGACACACGACAGCCAGCATCCAGGGGATGGCCATACCCGTCTTGTACCCAACTCCGGGCTTTGGGCCCGAACTTAGGGGAGGAGGAACCCGGCCGATTCGAGCGCCTGTTGTCCCCTGGAGGCCAACACCTTCTGCACGAATGCTTCCGCTGCCTCCTTGTTCTTGCTTCCCGTGACGACGGCGATCTGGTATTCGATTGGCGGCTGCGAGCCCTTTGGGAGCTCGATGACGCGGACGTCGTCGCCGGCAGTGGCCGCGTCGGTGGCGTAGACGAAGCCGGCGTCTGCTTCGCCGAGGGCGACCTTGCCGACGACGCCCTTGACGTCGTCCTCGTTCGAGACGACGTTGTCGAGCGCGTCTGAGAGTTGAAGCTTGTCGAGGACCTCGCGCGTGTAGTCGCCGACGGGGACGCCCTCGGCGGCGACGACGAGCTTCGTCCCGGGTCGAGCGACGTCCCCGATCTTCTCGATCCGGGCCGGGTTGTCCCTGGGGACGATCAGGACGAGTCGGTTGGAGGCGAACGTGACGGGCTCCACCACGAGCCCTTCGTCGAAAAGCTCTTGTGGGTACTTCGAGCTCGCCGCCGCGTACACGTCTGCCGGGGCGCCCTCGCGGATCTGCGCAGCCAGGTCATCGGAGCCGGCGAAGTTGTACTGAGGCGTCGAATCGATCGTCGGGAAGACCTCCGTCAGCGAGGCAGCGGCATAGACGGTGAGCATGCGCTTGCTTGCCGCGGTGACGACCCCCTGTGTCTCGTCGTCATCGCCGCCGCAGCCGGCCAGGACGAGCAGAACGCTCACGCTCACGATCAAGATCAGCCAGCCGATCCTCCGCATGCACCCGAACCTTCTTGACACCGGCCTAGGCGCCAGAAAGAATGCCTAGGCATTGCCTATGTTGAGTCGCGCGACTCTATACGAGAGGGCGAAGTCGTGAGCAGTGAACAGCTCTACACGGCGAGCGAGGCCGCGCGAGCGCTAGGAATTAGCCTCGACACGCTTCGCCGCTGGGATCGCTCCGGCCGGATCCGCACGCAGCGCGACGCGGCAAACCGGCGGCTCGTTCACGCCTCCGAGGTACGACGGCTCCAAGGACGCTCGACGGAAGAGTTGAGCGCCCGCAACCGCTTTCGCGGCGTCGTACGAGCGGTCGAGGTCGAGGGCTTTCTCGCCCGCGTCGAGCTCGACGTCACGGCGCCCGCACGCGTGGTGGCAATCATCACCCGCGAGGCGGCCGAGGAACTCGACCTGAAGCCAGGACGCGCGGCGACTGCGGTCATCAAGTCGACCTCGGTGATGGTGGAGCGATGATCCGCCGTCGCATCTTCACGGCCGGCCTCTCCCTCGCGGCGGTGATCGCGCTCGTCTTTCTCCTGCTCCCGCTCGTTGCGATCTTCCTGCGGGTCCCTCCCGGAGAGCTCCTCGCCCAGCTCGGGAGCAAGGTGGCAGTCGACGCCATCGTCGTGACGCTGAAGGCGAATGTGATCGCTCAGGCGCTGATTCTGGTCGTCGGTACCCCCGCCGCTTACCTGATCGCAAAGCGTGGCTTCCGCGGACGAGCCTTCGTCGTCACGCTCGTCGAGCTTCCGCTCGTCCTTCCGCCTGCTGTTGCCGGGATCGGGCTTCTCGCTGCCTTCGGTCGCCTGGGGCTCCTCGGCGGCACCTTTGATTTGCTCGGCGTCTCAATCAGCTTTACGCAGACGGCAGTCGTCCTCGCAGTCACCTACGTCGCCAGCCCCTTCTACCTCCGTCAGGCGATCGCCTCCTTCGAGGCCCTCGACCATGCCCTCCTCGACGCTTCCCGCACGCTCGGGGCGGGACCCGCCCGCACGTTCTTTCGCATCGCTCTTCCTCTCGCAAGTAAGGGGCTCGCCGCCGGTGCCGCCCTCTCCTTCGCCCGCGGCATCGGCGAGTTCGGCGCGACGATCATGTTCGCCGGCAGCCTGCAAGGCGTGACGCAGACGCTCTCGCTCGCGATCTACGCCCAGTTCGACCTCAACTTCGACGTCGCACTCGCACTCGGCGCCCTGCTCGTGCTCGTCAGCGCCGCCATCCTTCTCACGGTCAAGCTCCTCCCCGCGTGGACACGCTCAAGCTCGACTTCTCTCTTCCCCTTCGCTCGTTTCGGCTCGAGCTAGCGCTCGCTGTCGGGCGGGAGACCTTCGCCCTCGTCGGCCCTTCCGGCGCCGGCAAGACGAGCGTCCTGCGTGCGGTTGCGGGACTGGTGCGGCCCGAGCGCGGGACAATCGCACTGGACGGGCGCGTGCTCTTCGATACCGCGGCGGGGATTGATTGCCCACCCGAGGAGCGGCGGGTCGGCTTCGTCTTTCAGGAGTACGCCCTCTTCCCGCACATGAGCGTGGAGCAGAACATCGCCTACGCAGGCAGGAGGCGCGCTGCCGAGGTGCTCGAGCGCTTCCGCATCGCCCACCTCGCGAAAGCGAGACCAGGCGAGCTCTCGGGCGGAGAGCGCCAGCGCGTCGGACTCGCACGCGCCCTCGCCCGCGAGCCTGACGTGCTTCTGCTCGACGAGCCCCTGTCGGCGCTCGACACGCACACGCGAGCGGGCGTTCGGGCCGAACTCAAAGATCTTCTCGACCAGCTCGATCTTCCCGTCCTCCTAGTCACGCACGACTTCCAGGACGCTGCCGTCCTCGCCCATCGCGGCGCCGTCTTGGTCGACGGCCGGCTCCGACAGATTGGGACGCCCGCAGAGCTGATCGCCGCCCCCGCCGACGCGTTTGTTGCGAGCTTCACCGGGGCCAACCTCCTCTCCGGCCGCGCACACCTCGGCCTCGGCGGGCTTACAGAGGTGACCCTGGACGACGGAAGCATCCTCTACTCGGTCGACGCGGCCGAAGGGCCGGTGGACATCGCCGTCTACCCTTGGGAAGTCTCGATTGCCCGGGAGCCAACCCGAGACTCGGCTCTCAACCACGTTCGGGGACCTATCACCTCGCTCGTCCAAATCGGGAACCGCGCCCGAGTCCAGGTCGGCGCACTCGTCGGCGAGGTCACGACGGCGTCCGTCGAGCGGCTCAATCTCAAGGAGGGAGAGCTCGTCGTCGCATCGTTCAAGGCGGCCGCCACGCGTCTCGTCACGCGGAGCTCTGATAAACGCGGCTGAGCGGAGTCTGAAGCAGGCGAGGCCCTGATCAATTCGGGCGAGGCCTTCTGCGGGCCGCCCCAGGCCGGTCATCGCCGCGCCTTGGAGAGCTAGGGCCGCCGGGCGCGGGCAGGAGTGGAGGTGGTTTGATGGTCGCCGCGTCCACTCTCGGCTCGTGAGTCAGAATGCGTCTCGGATGAATGTCGAGGTGAAGGGGACGCGACTGTGGTTCGACGTCGACGGCTCCGCGCTTGTGCCTCACGGTCGTGAAATGCGTGAGCGGCCCACCGTCGTGCTCCTTCACGGCGGCCCGGGGGGTTTCGACCATTCCTACTTCAAGCCGGATTTCGCGCGGCTCTCGACCGCCGCGCAGGTCGTCTATCTCGACCTGCTCGGGCATGGTCGCTCCGAGTGGGGCGATCCGGCGCGCTGGAGCTTTGAGCTTTGTGCGGACAGCGTCCGCGACTTCTGCGACACCCTTGGCATCGCGAGGCCGGTCGTGTACGGACACTCCCTGGGCGGCTTCGTCGCCATGCTCTACGCGGCGCGCCACCCTGGCCATGCCGGGGCGTTGGTGCTTCAGTCCACATTCGCCCGGTTCGATCTTGGCCAAATCGTCGAGGAGTTCCGCCGGGTCGGGGGTGACGAGGTCGCTGGGATCGTCGAGCGCGTCTACGGCGGCGACAGTCGGTCGGTGACCGACGAGGAGTGGGCTCCCTGCTGGAGCTTGGTCGGATCCTGGGTGCCGGGCGAGCAGGAGCAGGCCCGCACTGTCGCCAACGCGGAGTTGAATGTGCCCGGTCTCGAGCTGATGCGCGGGTTCGACGTCCTCGACCAGCTGGCCCAGATTGACTGCCCGACGCTCGTGTGCGTTGGCGAGCTCGACCCCATCACCCCGGTCGCGGCCGCCCGCGAGATCGCCGACGCCCTACGCAGCGGGATCGGGCGCCTCGAGGTGGTCGAGGGAGCGGGCCACTTCACCTGGAAAGATGCGCCGGATCGCTACTGGCCGATCCTTACTGGGTTTTAACGACCGCGACGAGACGAAGCTAGCGGGCGGCAATTGAAATCTTGCGCGGGTCCGCAGAAACGTCGGCCGGTTGGTTCTCAGCACCGGATCGTTTCGCCACGGCGCGTGGCAGCTACACCCGCGAAGGGGTGGAGCTTGTCATGCAGGGATCGCGTGGACTGGAGCGGACTTGACCTGACTGGAGAGGACAACCGGGTGGACGGCTGGTGGACGTCTAAGAAGTTGTCATGTTCGTACACGCCTGCCCGACACCTAGAGAGCCGCGGGTCGAGCCTTCGAACGCCGCCGACGTTCAGGTCGCGCCTGATAGGGACCAGATCAGGAGGTCGAGGATTCGCACCTCAGTGAGCCGATACGTGCGGTTCGCGAGCTCTTGCTGGATCTCGTGCAGGACCGTCCGGTTGCGATCCAGGTCTCGTTTGTAGCTGTGGACGAGCGCGGTGGCCCGGTCGCCGAACGACCCCGCCGAGCGCGTCCCGGGATCGTCCCTGATCAGGTACGTCTGGACGACGCTGTCGAGCATCGGGATCAGCGCCGGCCGTTTCCTGTGCAGCGCTTTCGTCATCTTCGAGAAACCGATTCCGCGGATGTCCGCGAACGCGTCGAAGAGCAGGGTCAGCGGGATCCACGGGATCGAGCTCGTCGCGTCCGCCAAGGACGCCTCAGGGTGGATCCTGCGCAAGGCGCGTTCGATCTCGCCACGCCGTTCGAGGATCGCGGCGATCTCGGCCGCCGAGATGCGGGCACCGCCCCGGTTCGCCAGCCTCAGGTCAGTCTCGTCGAAGGACGCGGCACCTGAGGAGCCGTAGGCCTCATAGCTGGAATACGCCGCGAGGAACTCGAGCGCCAGCTCGAGTGGATTCTCGACCTCGACACCACCACGAAGAATGATCGTGCTCATACCAGGGACGAACGATCGTCGCACGAGCGCAGCTCAGCGTCGCGTCGACGATGAGTGTCATGTTGCCATCGGAGGAAACGATTCGGATCGCGTCGTGTCCGTCGACGGTGACGTGGCCATCCTCGTGCGCTTGGCCCTAGCGCAGGAGGTACCCGGCCGCGAGCCGCCGTCCGATTCTGGGGACGCATGGTCGCGGCTGATCGCACTCAGAGGTCGGCGGTTCGAGGCCGCCGGGCTGCGCCACCACGCCACAGATGCATAGCTCCATCCGGCGTCGCGCAGCTGCGGCGCCGTGGCCTTCCCTAGAGGTGCGCAAGCGCGGCCCCGAGCTCCTCGAGGCTCGCGAGGCTGTGCCCGCTCGCGAAGAGGTCGACGTACGGGAGAGCCGCCTTCATGCCGCGCGCGAGCGGCTCGTAGGCCGGATCCTCCTGCAGCGGGTTGAGCCAGACGACGCGGTGGGCGAGGCGTGAGAGCCGCGCCATCTGCTCGGCGAGGAGGTCGGGGTCGCCGACCTCGAGTCCGTCCGAGCAGATGAGGACGAGGGCGCCGCGGGCCAGCCCGCGGTGCCCGTGCTCGCCGAGGAACTCCTTCAACGCCTCGCCGATGCGCGTCCCCCCGTCCCAGTCGACGACCTCGGCGGCTGCGCGCCGCAGCGCCTCATCGGCGTCGGTCGCAGCGAGCGCCCGCGTTACGCGAGTGAGGCGGGTGCCGAAGCAGAAGGCCTCGACGCGCCGGCCGGAGCGGAGGGCGCCGTGCGCGAACATGACGAGGGCGCGCGAGTAGGCGTCCATCGAGCCGGAAACGTCGAGGAGGAGGACGAGCCGCCTCTGCTCGCGCCGGCGCTCCCGCCAGGCGCGGTCGACCGGCTCACCACCGGTCCGGAAGGAGCGCCGCAGCGTCCGCCTAAGGTCGGGCACACCGGACCTCGCTGCCGCTCGTCGCCTCGAGCGCCGCTCCGGCACGGCGAGGCGGAGCTGCTGCATGAGCTCCGCCAGCGCCGCGAGCTCGGCCTGCGAGCAGCCGGCGAAGCTCTTCTCCTTCAGGAGCTCGACGGGGCTCGCAAGCGCGGTCTGGGCGTCGACCTCGACGCAAATCCGGACGCCCGGCGGCTGCCGCGGGACCTCGACCGGCGGTCCGAAGAAGGCGGCGAAGGCCTCGTCGTAGACAGGGATGTCGGCCGCGCGCGCCAGGAGCGTCGCCCGACCCGCCCAATAGAGGTCGTCGGGTGAAAGGAGCGCGGCGGCCCGGCAGAAGTCGGCGATGCCGCCCGTCCCAACCGCCAGCCCGGCATCGCGGAGGGCATGGCCGAAGCGGGTGAGGATCTCCTCACTCACCCAAGAGCTCGGCCTCGGCCCGTGCGGTGTCCTCACGGTTCTTCACGGCCCAGCCGAGCGTCTCCCGCGCCGCCTCCCCCTCGGCCGACTGGGCCCCGAGTAGCGAGAGCGCCTCGGCCCAGTCGATCGCCTCCGCCGCGCCGGGGCGCTTGACGAGGTCGAGGCTTCGCAGCCGTGCGACCGCGGCGGCGACCGAGCGCGCGAGCGCCTCCGAGACGCCCGGCGCCCGCAGGCGAATGATCTCGACCTCCCGTTCCAGGTCGGGGAAGTCGATCCAGTGGTAAAGGCAGCGACGCTTAAGCGCGTCGTGCAGCTCACGGGTGCGGTTCGAGGTGATGACGACGGCCGGCGGCGCCTCAGCCGCGATCGTGCCGATCTCGGGAACCGTCACGGTGAAGTCGGAGAGCACCTCGAGGAGGAAGGCCTCGAACTCGTCGTCGGCTCGGTCGACCTCGTCGATCAGGAGCACGGCGCCCACCCCCGTCCGGATCGCGGCGAGCAGTGGCCGCTCGACGAGGAACTCGGGCCCGTAGAGCGCCGCCACCCGCTCCGCGGCGACCTCGCCTTCCTGAAGCGTGCGCGCGTAGAGGAGCTGCCGCGAGTAGTCCCACTCGTAGAGCGCCTGCGCCGCGTCGATGCCCTCATAGCACTGGAGGCGGATCAGCTGGGCCGGAAGGAGCCGTGCGAGCGTCTTGCCGACCTCGGTCTTACCGACGCCGGCCTCGCCTTCAAGTAGCAGCGGCCGACGCATCCTGAGGGCGAGGAAAATGGCCGTCGCGAGGCCGCGGTCGGCGAGGTAGGACTCGGCCCGGAGTGCCTGCTCGACGTCGTCGACAGATGCGAATGTCACGGTTGAAGCGTACTCCCGGTGGGGCGTATGCTCACTCAAGCAGTCCGGACCCAGCCGAGAGGCGGGAAGGGAGGTACCTCATGTACCCCGCCAGGTTCGAGTACCTCGCGGGCGACGGGACCCTCGTCTGCGAGGGGACTACGTTCGTGTTCTGCTGCGCCGGCTGCCGTGCGCGCCTCGAGGCCGACCCAGCGCGCTTCGTCGCCGCGGGGACGCCGTGAAGGAGGTCATCGAGACGCTCGAGCGGTGGACGGGGGAGGGCCTCCGCGTCGCCACGGCGACCGTCGTGAAGACGGAGCGCTCGGCGCCGCGCGGCGCCGGCGCCGTGCTCGCCGTCTCCGAGCGCGGGGAGGTGGCGGGCTCCGTCACCGGAGGGTGCGTCGAGCCGGCTGTCTACGAGGAGGCGCAGGCCGTGCTCGCCGGCGGGCCGCCGCGGCTCGTCTCTTACGGCATCGCCGACGAGGAGGCGTTCGAGGTCGGCCTCCCCTGCGGCGGCACCGTCCACATCTTCTTGACCACGGCCCGGAGCGACCTGATCGAGCAGCTCGCGAAGGCGATCAAGGACGAGACGCCGGTCGTCCTGGCGATGGAGGTCTCAGGCCCCAAGATAGGCGAGCAGCGGCTCGTCGAGCTCGACGGCCACTTCGAGCCGGTCGTCGACGGCGACACCTTCTATCTGCCGTTCGCGCCCCGTCCGAACATGTACGTCTTCGGCGCCGTCGACCACGCGGCCGCGGTCGCCCGGATTGGCAAGTTCCTCGGCTACCGCGTCACCGTCTGCGACGCCCGCGCCCGCTTCGCGACCCGGGAGCGGTTCCCGGACGTGGACGAAATCGTCGTCCAGTGGCCCGACGAGTTCCTGCGCGCTGCGCCCGTGGACGCCCGCACGACGATCTGCGTCCTCACGCACGACCACAAGTTCGATGTCCCGCTCCTCAAGGTCGCGCTCGAGACGCCGGCCGGCTACATCGGCGCGATGGGCGCGAGGCGGACGAACGAGGGCCGCAACGAGCGGCTGCTCGCCGAAGGGGTGACGGAGGAGCAGCTCGCCCGCATCCACGCTCCGATCGGACTGCGGATCGGCTCGCGAACGCCGGAGGAGGTCGCCGTCGCGGTCGCGGCCGAGATCGTCGCGACCAGGCGGCAGGCGGCGGTGCCCGCATGAAGCTCGAGAACTCCTTCACCGTCGCCGCCCCGTCCGAGGCCGCCTGGGACCTCCTCATGGACGTCCCGCGCATCGTCCCCTGCATGCCGGGCGCGAAGCTCGACGAGGTAGTCGGTGACTCGAGCTGGAAAGCGACCATGCAGGTAAAGCTCGGCCCGATCTCACTGACGTTCGCGACCGATATCGAGCGCACTGAGGTCGACGACGCCGCGAAGCGGGTCGTGCTGCAGGCGGCCGCGCGCGAGGTGCGAAACCGGGGGCGGGCGCAGGCGAGCATCGAGTCGTCGCTCGTTGCGGAAGACGGCGCGACGCGGGTCGACCTGGTCACCGACCTGAGCCTGTCCGGCATGGTCGCCCAGTACGGGCGCGGCCTCATCCAGGACATCTCGTCCCAGATCGTGACGAGTTTCGCCGAGTGCCTGCAAGCCCAGCTCATCGCCGCCCCCGAAAAGGCCGCCGCCGTGACGGCGACCCAGGCGCAGCCGGTGGGCGGCCTGTCCCTGTTCTTCGGCGCCGTGCGCCGCGCCCTTGCCGGGCTTTTTCGAAGGAGGCGAAAGTGAGACGCATCGGAATCACCGTCAATGGCGTCCGCCACGAGGCCGAGGTCGAGCCGCGCCAGCTCCTCGTCTACCTCCTTCGCGAGCAGCTCGGCCTCACGGGGACGACCGTCGGCTGCGACACGTCGTCGTGCGGCGCCTGCACGGTCCTCCTCGACGGCGAATCGGTGAAGTCGTGCACCGTCCTCGCAGTGCAGGCCGATGGGTACGAGGTGACGACGATCGAGGGCCTGGCCGAGAACGGCAAGCTCCATCCCGTGCAGGAGGCATTCCACCGAAGCCACGGGCTCCAGTGCGGCTACTGCACGCCGGGCATGGTGCTCGCCACCGTCAGCCTCCTCGCCGAGCACCCGAGCCCGAGCGAGGAGGAGATCCGGCACGCGCTCGAGGGCAACCTCTGCCGCTGCACCGGCTACCAGAAGATCGTCGAGGCCGTTCAGGCCGCCGCGACCGCGTAGGAGGAGGAGGAGATGGCGACCACCGAGACGAAGACGACGTACATCGGCTCCCCCGTCGAGCGCGTGGAGGACGCGCGCCTGCTCAGGGGCGACACGCGCTGGGTCGACAACATGACGCTGCCCGGGATGCTTTGGATGGCAGTTGTCCGCAGCCCGTACGCACACGCGAAGATCAAGAAGGTCGATGTCTCTCGGGCGCTCGAGGCGGAGGGCGTCTTCGCGGCCTTCTCCGGAGCTGAGCTCGCCGACGAATGGGCGGGCTCGCTGCCATGCGCCTGGCCGGTGACGGGGGACTGCCGCATTCCAATGCACCGGCCGCTCGCGACCGACAAGGCGCGCTACGCCGGCGACGGCGTCGCGGTGGTCGTGGCGGAGAGCCGCGCGCTCGCCAAGGACGCGGCCGAGCTCGTCGACGTCGACTACGAGCCGCTCCCGGTGGTGACGGATGTGGAGGAGGCCCTCGCTGACTCGGCGCCGCTCGTCCACGACGAATACGACGGCAACCGCGCCTACACGTGGACACTCCAGGCCGGGGAGATCGACAAGCTCTTCTCCGAGGCCGCCGTGACGGTGAAGGAACGCTACCGCCAGCAGCGACTGATCCCGAACGCGATTGAGCCGCGCAGCGTGCTCGTGCAGCCGACGCCGGCGACCAGCGAGTTCACGATGTGGTCGGCGACGCAGGTGCCGCACATCGCGCGCGTGACCCTCTCGGGCACGACGGGTATCCCGGAGACGAAGCTGCGCGTGATCGCCCCCGACGTCGGCGGCGGGTTCGGCTCGAAGCTCAACGTCTACGCCGAGGAGGCGCTCTGCCTCATGCTCGCGCGCCGGCTCGGGCTTCCGGTCAAGTGGACGGAGGAGCGCTCGGAGAACTACGTCGCCACCATCCACGGGCGCGACATGATCCAGGAGATCGAGCTCGCGGCCACGGAGGAAGGGAAGATCACGGCGGTCCGGACGCGGCTGACGGCCGCTATGGGCGCCTACATGCAGCTTGTCTCCCCGGGCATCCCGCTCCTCGGCGCCTGGCTCTACGCGGGCTGCTATGACGTGCAGGGCTACGACTTCGAGTGCGTCGGCGTCTTCACGAACACGACGCCGACGGACGCCTACCGCGGCGCCGGCCGTCCGGAGGCGACCTACGCGATCGAGCGGACCGTGGACGCGCTCGCGCGCAAGCTGGGGAAGGACCCGGTGGAGATCCGGCGCCTGAACTTCATCTCGGAGTTCCCGGCCACGTTCGCGTCCGGGCTCGAGATCGACTCCGGGAACTTCCACGCCTCCCTCGACAAGGCCCTCGAGCTTGCCGGCTACGACGACCTCCGCCGCGAGCAGGCCGAACGGCGCGAGCGTGGCGACACGAAGCAGCTCGGCATCGGCTTCTCGACCTACGTCGAGATGTGCGGGCTCGCCCCATCGCGAATCCTCGGAGCGATTCGCTACGGCGCCGGCGGCTGGGACGCGGCCACCGTTCGCTGTCTCCCCACCGGGACCGTGCAGGTGCTGATCGGCACCTCGCCGCACGGGCAGGGACACGCGACGACCTTCTCCCAGATCGTCGCCGACCAGCTCGGCGTCCCGATCGAAAACGTCGAGGTGCTGCACGGCGACACGACCGTGATCCCGCTCGGGATGGACACCTACGGCAGCCGCAGTCTCGCCGTCGGCGGCGTCGCCCTCTACCACGCGACCGAGAAGGTGATCGCGAAGGCGAGGATGATCGTCGCACACCAGCTCGAGGTAGCCGAGGACGACCTCGAGTACGCGAGCGGGCGCTTCACGGTCAAGGGCACGGACCGCTCGATGGCCGTCACGGACGCGGCTCTCGCGGCTTGGACGGCGCACAACCTCCCGGACGGGCTCGAGCCCGGCCTCGAGGACACCTACGTCTACGACCCGCCCAACTTCAGCTGGCCGGGCGGCTGCCACATCGCCGTCGTCGAGATCGACACGGAGACCGGCGCGGTCGAGCTCGCCCGCTACGTCGCGGTCGACGACGTCGGCACGGTCATCAACCCGATGATCGTCGACGGCCAGGTGCAGGGCGGCATCGCTCAGGGCGTCGCGCAGGCGCTCTACGAAGAGGCCGTCTACGACGAGGAGGGCAATCTCGTCACCGGCTCGATGGTCAACTACCTCGTGCCGTCCGCGGTCGAGCTGCCGAACTTCGAGCTCGACCGGACGGAGAGCCCGAGCCCCACCAACCCGATGGGCGTCAAGGGCGTGGGCGAGACGGGCACGATCGCCTCGACGGCGGCGGTCATGAACGCCGTCGTCGACGGGCTCGCCCCATTCGACGTCACCGACGTGGACATGCCGGCGAAACCCGAACGGGTCTGGACTGCGATCCAGGAGGGACGGCGATGATCCCCGCGCGGTTCGACTACGAGGTGGCAGGGTCGGTCGACGAGGCGGTCGAGCTCCTTGGCCGGGAGGACGCGAAGCTCCTCGCCGGCGGCCATTCGCTCCTGCCGCTCATGAAGCTCCGCCTCGCCCGGCCGGCGCTGCTCGTCGACATCGGTCGGCTCGAGGAGCTCTCCTACGTCCGCGACGCGGGCGAACGGCTCGCGATCGGAGGGCTGACGCGTCACCACGACCTCGCAACAGACCCGGTCGTCCAAGAGCACTGCCCGATCCTCTCCCACGCCGCGGGGTTGGTCGGCGACCCGCAGGTGCGCCACCGCGGCACGATCGGCGGCTCGGTCGCGCACGGGGATCCCGCCTCCGACCTCCCGACGATCCTTGTCGCGCTCGACGCCGAGATCGCGGCGCGCGGTCCGGAAGGCGAGCGGGCGATTCCGGCAGCGGAGTTCTTCCGCGGGCTCTTCGAGACGGCGCTCGGGCAGTGCGAGGTCATCACCGAGATCCGGGTGCCGAAGCTGGACACCTGGAAGGGCTGGGCGTACATCAAGTTCAACCGGCGCGCGCAGGACTGGGCCACCGTCGGGGTAGCAGCGATCGTGCGGCGCGAGGACGGCAAGGTGAGCGAGGCGGCGGTCGCCCTCACCAACATGGGTACGACGCCGCTTCGCGCGCGCGCGGTCGAGCAGGCGCTCGCCGGCGCCTCCGTCGACTCAGTCGCCCAGGCCGCCGAGCAGGCGGCGGAGGGCACGAGCCCGCCGAGCGACACGAATGGGAGCGCCGCCTACCGGCGTCGGCCTAGCGTGCGTCCTGACGCGGCGCGCGCTCGAGGAGGCGTTGGCCCGGTAGTGCTTCTTCGGATGATCCGACGGCGAGGACGGCCTTCACGATCCCGTCGTAACCAGTGCAGCGGCAGAGATTTCCGGAGAGGGCGATCCTGACCTCGTCCTCGGTCGGGCTCGGCTTCGCCTCGAGGAGCGAGGACGCGGAGATCAGCATGCCGGGAGTGCAGAACCCGCACTGGACGCCTCCGTACTCGAGAATGGCGCGCTGAAGGGCGCTGAGGCCGTCTTCGCCGGCAAGCCCCTCGACCGTCGTCACGTCTCGCCCGTCCGCCTGGAGCGCCAGGTAGGAGCACGCGTTCACCGGCTTCCCCTCGAGGAGCATCATGCAGGCGCCGCACTCCGAGTCGTCGCACCCCTCCTTTGCGCCGGTAAGCCCCACCTCGTCACGAACCGCGTAGAGCAACGTCGTCGCGGGCTCCACCTCGATCGGGTAGGCGGTCCCGTTCACGGTCAACGTGATTGGGACCCTCACGACAGGCTCCGGGCCGCACCGAACAGAAACCGGCTCGCCGGGATCGGAATCGCTTCGCCGCGCGCGCGCACGACCGCGGCCTCGATCGCGCGGCGGGAGACGACCGCGGCCATCGCGCGGCGGTACTCGGCCGATCCGCGAACGTCGGAGATCGGCCGGGACGCAGCCGCCGCCGCCTCGGCCGCGGCCTGAGCCGAGGCGGGTCCTCCGTCGGTGCCGACGAGGGCCTCCTCCGCCTCCGGAACGAGGAGGATCGTCGGCGCAAGCGCCGTGATGGCGAGCTTCGCGGCAGACACACGCCCGTCGGCGAGGGTAACGGCCGCCGTAGCGCCGACGATCGCGATCTCCATCTGCTGCCGGTACTCCAACCGGACGTAGCAGCTCCCCGTCCCGTCCGGCGGGAGCGGCACGTCGACCTCCGTGAGGAGCTCGCCCGGCTCGGCGACCGTCTGCCCCGGCCCAGCCAAGAGATCGGGGACGGCGACACGGCGCCGGCCATCCGTCGACCGCAATCCAATCGTTCCGCTGAGGACCATGAGCGGACCCCCCACCTCCATCGCGGGCGAGGCGTTCATGAGGTTGCCGCCGACCGTGCCCTGGGCCCGCGTGGCGTGCGAGCCTACGATCGCCGCCGCATCGGCGAGCGCGGTAAGGCGCTCGGCGACGACGGGATGGGTCGCGATCTCCTCGTGCGTGGTCAGGGCGCCGAGCCGCACGCGATCGTCCGCGACCGTGACGCCGCGCAACTCATCGACACGGTCGATGGCGACGAGGCTTTCGGGCAGCGGCACCTTCCCCTGCCGGGCGCCGACCACGAGGTCGGTGCCGCCTGCAACCGGACAGGCACCGTGGGCCATCGCCTCCACAGCGTCCTCGACGGACGTGGCGGACACGAACGTCGCGGTCATCGACTCCCGCCGGCTGCCGCAGCCCAGACGCGCTCCGGCGTCATCGGCAGCTGCCGGACGCGGGCGCCGATCACGGGTGCGATCGCGTTGGCGATCGCACCGGGTGTCGGCACGGTCGGCGGCTCGCCGACGCCCTTCGACCCTTTCGGGCCGCCGTTCTGCGCCGGGGTCTCAATCCACGCTACGTCGATGCGAGGGGCGTCCGAAGCCGTGACGAGCTTGTAGTCGAGGAGATGTGGGTTGCGCTGGCTCCCGTCAGTGTCGAGCTGCGTCACTTCCGAGAGCGCCTGCCCGATCCCCATCACGACACCGCCGTAGACCTGACCGTTCGCGCCCATGGGATTGACGATGACGCCGGAGTCGTGCACGGCTGCCACGTGCAGGACCCGGACGACGCCCGTCTCGCGGTCCACCTTCACGCGTGCGGCGTGCGTGAACATCTGTGGCTCGAGGAACGATTCGAAACCGAGCCGCCCGAGGCAGCCCTCGGGGTCGCAGGGCGGGTTTTCGGGGACTGGGCCGGAGCCCTTCCCGAGGATCGCAACCCCCGAGCAGGCCAGCTCGGCGATCGAGACGGCTTTGGCCGGCGCGCCTCGCAGGCGCACGTGCCCATCCGCGAGCTCGAGATCCTCGCGGGCCGCCTCGAGCTTTTCACTGGCGAGATCGAGCAGCCGCTCGCGCACTTCCCCGGCTGCCTGGACGACTGCGCGGCCGTTGTTGAACGTCGTCTGGGAGCCGGACGAGCCGGCATCCCAGGGGCCCGCGTCCGTGTCCTGGTAGAGGATCGAGAAGTCCGTGGGCTGCAGGCCTAGGACCTCGGCGGCGAGAAGCGGGAGCGCCATGACGGCGCCGCTTCCGTTCTCTTGAGCTCCGGTCACAATCGTCCCCGAGCCGTCGGCGTTCAGCTTCACGTAGGCACCCGAGTTCATGCCAAACGAGGGCCACCAGCCGCAGGCGACGCCGATCCCTTCGTCCTCGGGAAGGTCGCCGTCGCTCCCGATCAGCTCGAGCGCACGCTCGAGCGTCTGCTTCATCCCGATCGGGCCGAAGACCTGCCGCGTCGGCCCCTCTGCGCCTTCATCGATCAGTGTGCGTCGCCGTAGCTCGACGGGGGCAAACCCGAGCGCCGCGGCAAGCTCGTCGGTGTGCTGCTCGAGCGCCCAGCAGACCTGCGGGGCCGTCGGGGCGCGAATCGACCCGGACGGCTGGTTGTTCGTGTAGACGAGCGTCGACTCGATATTCACGTGCTCCACGACGTACGGACCGCAAGCGTGCATCGCCGCTAGCTGCGCGAAGAAACCTCCCTCCCCACAGTACGCCCCGCCGTCGAGCACCAGGCGTCCACGCCGCGCGACGAGTGTCCCGTCGCGCCGGGCGCCCGTCTCGAGCTCGATGACCATGCCCTCTCGGCGGTGGTCGGGTGCGATGAACTCCTCCTGGCGGGAAAAGACGAGCTTGACCGGCCGGCCCGCAGCGCGCGCGAGTGCCGCGACGTGCCCCTCGAAGTGGAAGTCGCACTTCGAGCCGAAGCCGCCGCCCAGCAGCGGCACGACGATGCGCACGTGGGACTCCGGGATCTGGAGCACGTGGGCGACGCCGCTCCTGGCCGCGAACGGAACCTGCGTCGACGTCCAGATAGTCACGCGGTCGCCTTGCCAGTGGGCGAGGATGGCGCGCGGCTCGATCGGGGCGCCTTGGGAAGCGTCTGTGACGTAGCGACCCTTCACGACGACGACGTCTGCGCCGGTCATGGCTGCGTTCGCGTCGCCTTTCACGACGGTCGAGTAGCCGAGCACGTTGCCGCTGCGTCCCATCTGCTCGTCGTCCTCGGCCTGGTAGGACCGCCAGTCTTCGTGAATCAGCGGCGCGTCGTTCGCGAGCGCGGCCTCGAGGTCGGAAAGCGCCGGAAGCGGCTCGTATTCGACCTCGATCTCCTCGATTGCCCTGCGCGCGATCTCAGGCGTGAGCGCGGCGACGGCGGCGACGATGTCACCTTCGAACCGCACCTTCTCCTTGGCAAAGAGGCGCCGATCCTGGACAAGCTGTCCGTAAAGGACGTCTGGTACGTCCTCGTGCGTGAGGACGGCGAGCACGCCGGGGATCGCTCGCGCGCGGGCGGCATCGATGCGAACGACCCGGGCGTGCGTGTGGTCGGCGTAGCGGAACTTGGCATGCAGCTGCCCGGTGAGGTTGAGGTCCGCTGTGTACCGGCCCGCGCCCGTGACCTTTTCCTTCCCGTCGGGGCGGATGAAGGCTGAGGGAGGTGTCTCAGAGACAGCTATAGGGGGAGCATAAATGCCTCGAGGCGGTGCCTCTGGGAGGGACAGAGGTTCGGGTCGGTGTCCGACCGGTCGCCTCGAGGAGGGACGGGTGGGTGAACGCCTGCTCAGATTCAGTCACGGGCTCCCCAAGGTTGCTACCTCAGCCGGTTATTCAGTCCGTGGCCTCCGGATCCATCTCTTTGACTTCGATGCCCCCGAGGAACGCCCAAAGGCTCATCTTGACCTCAGGGCCATCTCCACGCTGAGACACCTTCACCTCGCGGCCCCCTAACAGTCCGAAGCCACTGACCGAGACCCGCGTCCCGGGCGCTACAAGGATCTTTATTCCACCCAGGATCGCAATTGCTGTCAGACGCGCATCTGGCCCCGGTAGGCCCCTCGACAGGTCGAGGTCACCGCCGCCGAAGATCGCGATGATGGTCTCCTTCGTCCAACCTGGTGGGAATGGACGCTGGACTCCGCTGAAGATCGCGACATTCACCGTTGCCTCCTTTCGCTTGCGTACGTCGAATGCCCAGGGGTACTTGACCGTGAAGTCGGGATTCCCCACAGCCACTAGGGTCAGCCGGTTGGCTTACACCTCGCGCATCAGGATGATCGCCTGGGGTGGCGCGATGAACATCTGCTTTTTCGTCGTTACGCCGACGACTTGCCAGCCGTCCGCGCCCAGCTCGTTGAGTTGTTCCTCGACGCGCTTGCCGGTATCGATGACCTTGTACTCGTACCGGCTCATGGCGTAGCTCACCCGCGACGGCTCGTGCGTAATGGTCGCCATCTCACACCTCCTTTCGCGCTTCGATCTTCAAAGCCGTTTGGCCTGGGGAACCGAGATCTCGGTTACTCCTTCCGGTCGCGCCGGAAGCCATGCCTTGCAACGACCCACGTGGCGAGGAACGCGAACAGCGCCACCACCACTACGGACGGCCAACTCCCGGTATCTCCGGCGACACCCCTGGTCTCGATGTTCGGGCCGTAGACCGCGCAGAACAGGACCGAAAGCCAGATGACAGAGATCGCGAGGGACGCCCACATCTCGGCAACCACGAACTCTGACCAGCGCCGCCTCTCCGGGGCAATCCGCGACGGCTCATGCGAAATAGTGGCCATTTCACACCTCCTTTCGCCCTCTCAGCTTCCCGCGGACCCTTGCGGGGGACATCAGGGATGGCCCGGATCCAAGGTGCGTAGAAAGTGGCAAGCTCATCGTCACGGCGACCTACCTCGGCTGGGGCGTAGCCGGCCGTTCGTGTCATTTCGTCCGGCGGACCCTCCGGACTGTGGGTTGGCACTGCGACCGCAGCCGTTTTTGGCTTGTTCATGCGAAAACCTTCGGAGAGAGAAGATCCCGGTGCTACTTGACCGTGAAGTCGGCGTACATGCCGGCCGCGTAGTGCCCGGGGAGGTTGCAGACGAGGGCGTACTTCCCGGCCGCCAGGTCGAGCTCGAGCGTTTTCGACTCGCCCACGGGGAGGTCGGCCACCTCGTCGACCGCGCCGTTCTCGTCGGCCTCGCCGTCCGTCCCGAGGTTCGCGGCGCCCTTGTCCGTCTTGATCACAACCATCTCGTGCACAAGCGTGCCCTCGTTCTTCACCTCGAACGTCACCGTGCCTGCGGAGATCTCCGTCGGCTCGGGCGTCATCGCATACTCCGATGGCTTGCCCATCGTCACGACGGTATCGCCTCCGCCGCCCCCGTCCCCGCCGCCACATCCGGCCACGAGGGCGATTATCGCAACGAACCCCAGGAAAGTTCCGGCGACGGTTCTCATCTCGCTCCCGAGTATGAGACGCTGCGCCTGGTGTGCCATCAGTAGACGCCCGTATCCGCGCCCGGAGGAACTACTGAGGGTGCCTCAGTCGCGGGCGAAGCGCGTTCAGCAGGACGAACCGCGGCGAGGAGTAGGTCACGGTAGCGATGAGGGAGGCGGGTCCGGCGGGAGCGCCGGGCCCGCGCCCTCCCCGGCCCGACCGAGTCTTGGTCCCCGGCGCTAGGTCAGGTGGACCCGCCGATCACGCGAATCGAGTTCGAGCCGCTCATCATCGGCTCCTTCTGAAGAGCTTTCTCAGCAGAGGGAGCGGAAAGTCGTTCCGATGCCTCTGCTTCCAACCTGCCGGCGCTCGTCTGACGGCCTCGGTGAGGGTCGCCGGGCACCCTGCTCGCCCCAGCAGTCAACCGCCTTCTGCGAGATCGCGGGCTGTCCGCACTTCGGGCAGTGCCAGCCCTCCGTCTCCCCGGCCAGCGCGCTTATCCCGCCAGTCGCGGCGTAACCGACGATGGCGATCGTGTTCCTCACCCCGTGGGTGGTCGCTCGGCCCATGCGTCGGGCAGTGCATCCCGCCCTTGACTGCTACTCCCAATGTCGTCTCCTCGATTGTGCCTCGAGTCACATGATACGAGCGACCTGTAAAGCGATTTGCGCGCGGGGTTAGATCGCCGCCACCCCGTCGCGCGACCGACGAAGGGGAAAGCGGTGGGGGGACTCGCTCCCCGGGAGATACATGACCAACCCGTGACCAGTGCGAGCCGGGGATCGGGGCGAGATGTCCCGGAGATGAGACCAGGCCTCAAGCCGACGCGCGGATTCGAACCGCGGACCCCTTCATTACGAGGAAAGGACGAGTGAGGAACGCGCGTCTACGCGCGGGCACGGGCGGGCATGTTCTCGCTGGAAACTGAGCAGTTCTTCAGCCCACGGAGTGGACGCGCGTACCCGCCCGTGCTAGATCTGACGTACCCGTTTTGTACCCGCCCGGAGGCACAAGCGCCGCCTTCGCAGCGCCTCGAGGTTGGCCCGCCGACGTGCCTCGAGCACATAGCGCTGTGCCGCCGGCTGCAGCGACGCGAGGATGAAGAACAGCCAGAGCAGGCTGAGGGGGTCCAACTTACGACGCGTGCGCCGGCTGTCGCTCGGGCTGGTCTACCGTTTGGTCCGCCTCGGCGGCTCCCTTCTCGACGTCGAACGTGAGCTGCACGTCGTCGTAGTCGACGCGAACGCGATCGCCCGGCTCGATCGAGCCGCCGAGCAGGAGCCGCGAGACCTCGTTCTCGAGCTCCCGTTGGATCGCCCGGCGCAGCGGCCGCGCCCCGAACTCGGGATCGAAGCCGATCTCGGCCAGGTGCTCGACGGCCTCGTCCGAGAACTCGACCTCGATGTGCTGCGCGCGCAGGCGTCGCGCGACGCGGTCGAGCATCAGGCTCGTGATCTGAACGAGCTGCTCCTTCGTCAGCGCCTGGAAGACGATGATCTCGTCGATCCGGTTGATGAACTCCGGCCGGAAGCTGTGCCGGAGCACCTCCATCAACTCGTCCTTCAGCTCGTCGAACGAGCCCGACTCCTTGCGCGCGAACGCCTGGATGCGGTCTGCGCCGAGGTTGGAGGTCATGATCAGGACCGTGTTCTTGAAGTCGACCGTCCGGCCCTGCGAGTCGGTGAGGCGGCCGTCGTCCAGGATCTGGAGCAGGATGTTGAAGACGTCTGCGTGCGCCTTCTCGATCTCGTCGAAGAGGAGCACGGCGTACGGCTTGCGGCGGACGGCCTCGGTGAGCTGGCCGGCCTCCTCGTGCCCGACGTAGCCGGGCGGGGCGCCGACGAGCCGGCTGACCGTGTGCCGCTCCTGGTACTCGCTCATGTCGAGGCGGACCATGACGTCCTCGCTGCCGAAGAGCGCGTCCGCGAGCGTCCGGGCGAGCTCGGTCTTGCCGACGCCGGTCGGTCCCAGGAAGAGGAAGCTCCCGTCGGGGCGGTTGGGATCGGCGAGCCCCGCGCGCGCCCGGCGAACCGCCTCCGCAACGGCTTCGACAGCCTCGTCCTGGCCGACGACGCGCTCGTGCAGCCGTTCCTCGAGCTTCAGGAGCCGGTCGCGTTCCTCCTGGGTCAGCTGCGAGACCGGGATTCCGGTGCGCCGCGACACGATCTCGGCGATGTCCTCCGCCGTAACCTCAGGTGCGCGGGCGCGGGCTTCCTTCCGACCGTCCTGCTGGGCACGGTGCTCGTCGATCTGCGCCTTCAGCTCGTCCGCCCGCTGGTAGTCCTCGGCCGAGATCGCCTGGTCGCGCTCACGCCCGATCCGGCGGAGCTCCTCCTCGGCCGCCCGCGTGTCCTCCGGCTTCGCCTTCGAGCGGAGCCGAACGCGAGCGCCCGCCTGGTCGATCAGGTCGATCGCCTTGTCGGGCAGGAAGCGGTCGCGGATGTAGCGGTCGGACAGCTCCGCCGCCGCGACGATCGCCTCCTCGGTGATGCGCACGCGGTGGAACGCCTCGTAGCGGTCCTTGAGGCCGGTGAGGATCTCGATCGTCTCCTCCACCGTCGGCTCGGAGACGAGCACTGGCTGGAAGCGCCGCTCGAGCGCGGGATCCTTCTCGATGTTCTTCCGGTACTCGTCGAGCGTCGTCGCGCCGATCATGTGCAGTTCTCCGCGCGCGAGCGCCGGCTTGAGCATGTTGCCGGCGTCCATCGATCCCTCTGCGGCGCCGGCGCCGACGACGGTGTGGATCTCGTCGATGAAGACGATCAGGCTGTCGGCGTTCTCGGTGATCTCGTCGATCACGCCCTTGAGGCGCTCCTCGAACTCGCCGCGGTACTTCGTGCCGGCGATCATGCCGGCCATGTCGAGCGCCACCAGGCGCTTGCCCGTGAGCGTCTCGGGCACATCGTCGTTCACGATTCGCTGCGCGATCCCCTCGACGATCGCGGTCTTGCCGACACCGGGATCGCCGAGCAGCACGGGATTGTTCTTCGTGCGCCGCGAGAGGATCTCGATCGTCTGCTCGATCTGGTCGGAGCGGCCGATGACCGGGTCGAGCTTGCCCTGCCGCGCCTCGTCGGTGAGGTCGCGGCCGTATTCGTCGAGCGTCTTTGTCGTGCTCGCCGGCCGGCCGCCGGCCTCGCCGCTCTCGACGCCGCGGATGACCGCGCCGCGCAGCTTCGTATGCGTGATCCCGAACCGCTCGAGCAGCTCGCCCGCCTCGGTCTCGGTGTCGCTGCGCCAGCGCGAGCAGGACGTGCTCGGGCCCCACATAGGACGCGCCGATCTGGCGCGACTCCTCGTAGGCCGCCAGAAGCGCGGCCTTCGCGTCAGGTGACAACGACGGCGCGACATCCGTGCGCTCCTGCTCGTCGGCCTCTTCCTCGATCTGCGCCGCGATCGCGGCAGGGTCAGCCCCGAGCTGGTTGAGCACGTGCTGAACGACCTCGTCCTGGGTCGCGGCCCAGAGCAGGTGGATCGAGTCGACGTCCAGGCTCCCCCACTCCATCGCCTTCTGGGCGGCGTGCTGGAGCAGCTGGCGCGTAGCGTCGCTGAAGTACTGGGTGACGTCGATCTGCTCGGCGGGGCGGCGCGGCCGTGTGGTGGTCGTACCACCGCCTGCGCCCGGGCCGCGCCCGCCGAAGGCGCTGTCGCCGAAGAAGTCGGAGAAGAACTCGTCGAAGAGGCTGCTCCGCCCACCGAAGGGCGAGCGCGCTCCCGCGCGACTCCGACCCTGGAGCTCCCGCAGGTGCTCTTCGCAGACGGCGATCGTCCGCTCCTCGCCGTTCTGACTGATCCGCACGGTTGCAACGGCAGGGCGAACCCCGTCGATCTCGCACATCGTGGTGGCCATTGGTCAGGACCTCCTCGCAGCGGGCTTGCCGGCACGCGAGGACTGGGCAGCGGGGCCCGCCTAGGTTGTGCCGGATGTTACTCCGCTGCGGCGACGCGTCGCTGAAGCCTGTCGACTGGTCGTCGGCACACGCCGCCACAGGAACGCGCGCTCGGCCTCTCGACCGCACACCGTGACGCTGAGCGTCGTCGTGACGTCACGCCAGTCACTGGTGCAGGCGACCGTGCCTGCTAGCAGGCCCGACCCGGCTTTGGACGGTACGGGCCGTTCTCGTCTGCTTCGAGTCCGATCAAGGCCCACCGAAGGCACTCGGCTAAGTTGTCGACATGGGCGAGTCGCTGCGCGTGACGATCGTCTACGAACCGGGCGAGGACGGCCCGATCGTCGCCTCGATCCCGGAGGTCCACCGCGCACACGGCCAGGGGCGCACGCGCGAGGAGGCGCCGGGCGAACGTGATCGAAGAAAGGCCGAGGCGACGCACTCGGCGTGAGCGACCCTGAACGAAGTGTCAGTCTGGGCGTGCTCGTCGCGCCGGGCCTGCCGGAGGAGGTTTCGACCAGGATCGCCGACGATCTGGCCGAGGACCTGCGCGAGGCGCACGGCGCGCTCGGCTGGCGGACGGAGTTCGTCGTCGACCGGCTCGCGGTTCCGCCGGCCGAGACGACCCAGCTGGTCGAGGCGGCGCGGCGCGCGCTGCTCGAGCGGGGCTGGGACTTCGCCGTCGTCGTCACCGATCTCCCACTACGGCACGGCAGCCGCCCGGTCTCGCGTCACGTCAGCCGCACGCACGGCGTCGCCCTCGTCTCGCTGCCGGCGCTCGGCCCTCTGCACCTGAAGCGGCGGCTTCGGCGCGTGCTCCGCGAGCTGGCCGGGGAGCTTGTCGGTGCGGGGAGCTCGTTGCGTGAGATCGCCGCCGATGCCGAGGACGTTTCGAGGTTCCCTTACGTGCCGACGGTGATCTTCGGGCATCTCCGCTTGCTGGCGGGAATGGTGCGCGCGAACCGGCCTTGGCGCCTGGCCGCGAGGCTCTACGGCGTCCTCGCCGCGGCGTTTGCCGCGGGCGCGTACGGCATCGTCGCGTCCGACATGTGGCGGCTCTCAGCAGCGCTCAGTTGGTGGCGGCTCCTGGCCGTGTGCCTCGCCTCGCTTGCGGTGACGATCGTCGCTGTGATCGTCGCGCACGAGTTGTGGGAGCGCGCGCCCGATCCGCGCGCCCGCGCCCAGGTGCTCCTCTTCAACGTCACGACGGCCCTCACCGTCACGATCGGGATCGCGTCGCTCTACGCAGCGCTCTTCGTTCTCGTCCTCGCGGGCGCCGTACTCGTGATCACCGCGCCGGTGCTCGCGGACGCGCTCGGCCGCGACACATCGGCGCGCGACTACGTCACGCTCGCCTGGTTCGCGGCTTCCTTTGCTACGGTCGCCGGCGCCCTCGGCACCGTGCTCGAGTCGGACACAGCCGTCCGGGAGGCCGCCTACGCGGGAACCGCCTTACCCGAAGACAGGGAGGCCGAAGAATTCCTCAGTGCATCCTCGTAGTCCAGCGCGCGGCGAACGGAACTCTGCGCGTCGAGGCATCGAGGGACTCAAATCGTTAGCCTCACCGCAGCCTCGCGCACCTCCCATCCCCCCGCGATTCGGTCAGACGACGTTCGCGGCCCGCGTTGCCTCTCGTACGCTGAGGACGTCTTCGGGCCGAAGGAGGGTCACATCGACGACAGCCAGATCCATCGGACGATCAAATCGGCTGAGGAGCACCGGCTCTGGGAGCAGGCGAGCAGCGAGCACTCGGAAGCCGACCGGCGCAGGCATGCGGAGCTGACCGCAACCCTGGACACCTGCTGGGACAGCCTGCGTCAGCGCCGAGCTCGTCGGGAGGCCGGGCTCGAACCGGGCGGTGCGAGTGCGCGGGACGGATCGGTCGTCGAGAGCTACGAGCAGTAGCGATGAGCCCGGTCCGGTCCGCCGTCACGGTCATAGGCAGGCGCTTCGAAGTCGGCGACCACCGGCTGCGCGACTTCCTGACAAGGGCGGCGCAGCCCCACGAGTGGCTCGAGGCCGGCACACCCGAGGCGGATCGCCTGCTCGCATCGATGGGGCTCGTCGAGCCGCCGCTGCCGGTCGTCCTGGACGGAGGCAGGGCGTATGTCGGAGCCAGCGTTGAGACGCTGGTGTCAGCCTGGAACCTCACCACCGCACCGAAGCGCTCACACTACGACCTGGCGATTGTCGGCGCCGGACCGGCGGGGCTCGGAGCGGCGGTGTACGCCGCCTCTGACGGATTTGCGACGATCGTGCTCGAACGCGACCTTCCAGGCGGTCAGGCCTCGCATACCTCGATGATTGAGAACTTTTTTGGTTTTCCGGAGGGGATCGGCGGTGCCGAGCTCGCTCGCCGAGCGGGCCGCCAGGCCGAGCGGTTCGGGGCGGAGCTCGTGTTCCTGCGCGAGGCTGTCGGCAGCCGTCCAGGTGCCGACCCGCCGGTGATTCTCCTCGACAGCGGCGTGGAGGTCGCGACCTCGGTCGTAATCGCGGCGACGGGGATGGATTGGCGACGGCTCGAGGTGGAAGGCGTCGACGAACTGATCGACCGCGGCGTCTACTACGGGGCCGGTCGCAGCGAAGCTCCCCAATGCTCTGGAGAGAGCGTCGCGGTGGTAGGGGCGGGTAACGCCGCAGGGCAGGCTGCGTTGAACCTCGCCGACGCCCGGGCGAAGGTGACGATGATCGTGCGCGGCGACCGGCTCGCCAAGAACATGTCGGCCTACCTCGTCGCCCGGATCGAAGCGCATCCTCTGATCGACGTGCGGCTCGGCACCCAGGTGACCGCTCTGCGGGCCGAGGACGGACATCTCGCCGAGGTCGACATCGCCGGCCCGGCAGGCATGGAGGAAACGCTGCGCGTCACCACCCTGTTCATCTGCATCGGCGGCAAGCCGCACAGCGAATGGTGCGCCGCCGAGGGGGTGCTGACCAACACCGCGGGCTACATTCTCACCGGGCTCGACCTGCTCGACAGCGGCAGGCGTCCCGCAGCCTGGCCGCTCGACCGCGATCCGCTACCGCTCGAAACCAGCCGGCCCGGCGTCTTCGCGGCCGGCGACGTCCGGTATGGCTCGACCAAGCGCGTCGCAGGCGCCGTCGGTGACGGAGCGATGGCGGTGGCGCTCGCCTACAGATACCTGGAGCCGCGAGCAACCGACAACTAGCCAGCCGCGTCGCAAGCCCCCCAAGGGCGAACGCCTTGCCTCTGATCGGCGAGGCGTGCTCTGCGCCGCAACCTGTCCGACCCGCTACCTACGGCACACGGTGGGTGCTGTGGGGTCGTCGTCCTGCTCGTCGGGGAGTCGTGGCGTTCGTCTCCTACCCGCGTGAGGGAAGACCGTCAGGCACTCTGTCCGACGCGAGCCGGGGAAGCCCGGGCACGCGCGTCACCGCGCTGGCACGTCCGGGGCTCCTGATCGGAAACGTCGGCGCACACGCAACTCTCGAAATTCCTGCAAATAGGTACAAATGTCGCCTCGAATGGACCCCTTCACCAGGCGGGACGGAGTCCAGAGATGTACCCGTTTCGTACCCGCCCAGCGGTTCCCGCCGTAGCTCAGCGTGGAAAATCCCTGCAAATCCGAGAAGCCGACGCGCGGATTCGAACCGCGGACCCCTTCATTACGAGTGAAGTGCTCTACCAGCTGAGCTACGTCGGCCGGGAGGCCAGTATAGCCAGCGGCGTTTTTGCCTCACGTGGCGCTAGGCCAGCGTGCAGGCGGCCCTTTCTACTGCCCTCAGACAAGCTCCTTGCAGTCGTCGATCGGGATGTCGACGCTCCTCGCATCCTCGAGATCGACGCTGCACATGTCCTTCAAGACCGCGTAGCCGGTGACAAGCCCGGAGCCGAGAGGAGTCTCGACGCGCCGGCCTACCCTGGGCGCACGGTCACGGAAGCTGCGGTAGACCGGATGCTCGAATGCGAGACAGCAGCGGAGGCGGCCACAGAGTCCGGTGATCCGCCCGGAACTCATGGGCATCTCCTGGTCCTTGGCCATCCGAAGCGTGATCGGCTGCTCGTGCGAGTGGAAGCGCTGGCAGCAGTGCTGCGTCCCGCAGAGGCCGTGGTCGCCGCAGACGCGTGCAGCCTCGCGCGGACCAACCGACCGGAGCTCGATTCGCTTATGCAGCCGGTCGCGGAGGGCCGCCTGGAGCGAGCGGACCTCGGGCCGCGCCTCGGACTCGTAGGCGAAGACGAGCCGGGAGCCGTCGAAGACCATCTCGGCCGAGATCGGCTTCACGTCGACCTGCTCGCGCCGCAGGAGCTCGCGGAAGACGAGCATGGCCTTCTTGGCCTCGATTTGGTTTGTACGGACGGTCTCCCGGTCCTGATCCGTCGCCCGGCGGACAACTCGCTTGAGGGGGCTCGCTGGAGCCTGTTCGAGCGGATGGTTCGGCTTCACGACGCGCCCGTACTCCTGGCCCCTCGCCGTCTGGCAGATGACCTTCTCGTTCCAGGCGAGCTCGAGCCCGGCCGGGTCGAACGAGTACACCCTGCCACCGGGTGAGAAGACGACCCCCACCGCCTCGCCGGTGGCCTTCTCCACGCGAGCCACTACCCCACCGTTCCGAAGGCGCCGGTCATGTCTCGTCGCAGCTTGACGAAGAGGGCCTCGAGCGCAAGCCCCGCCTGAACGTTGTATTCGGCGAAGGACCGGCGGGTCTCGTGCACGGTTCCGGCCGCCTGCTCGGCAGGGCTCGACCGTCCGGGCTCACCTTCCCGGGAGAGGTCTTGGAGCCGGTCGCAGTTGAGGACCGCCGGTTCGGCGCCGGCCGCGACCACTACGAGGTCGCGGTACCAGCTCGCAAGCACGTCCAGGGCGTCCGCGATCTCCTCGCGCTCCGCCCCGCGCTCGGCCCGCTTGAGCCGCTGCTCTAGCTCGCGCTCCGTCTCGGCGCCGGTCGCAGCCTCCTCCGCCGCCTTCCGCACCTCGGTTCCCCGCGCATGGGCGAGGTCCGTGACCTGCTTGGCGGCGCGAACCGCGTCGAACCCGGGCTCGAGGTAGACCGCGCGGGCCAGCTCGATCACCGCCGCACGCCGGGCGCGTGGCTTTTCGGCCAGCAGGCGCTCGGCCCGGTCAAGCCGCCCGGCGGCGACGCGCGCTGCCAACTCCAGCTCATCCCCCTCGAGCCCCCGGGCGGCGAGATGGGACTTGATCGCTCGCTGCGAGAGCCGCCGGAAGCTCACCGGCTGGCACCGTGAGCGGAGCGTCTCGGGCAGCGGGCCGAGCTCGTCGGCGACGAGGACGATGACGGCATAGTCAGGCGGCTCCTCGAGGTCCTTCAGGAGCGCATCGGCGGCGTCCTCGTTCATGGTGTGCGCACCGAAGACGAGGTAGACACGCCGGTCAGCTTCGAACGGACGCATGTGCAGGTCGCGGCGCATCTCGCGGATGGGATCGATCCGAATCTGGTCGCCGAGCGGCTCGAGGACGTAGAGGTCCGGATGCGCCCGCCGGACGACCCGATCGGAGTCTCCGATCAAGGCGCCCGCGAAGAGAAGTGCCGCGCGGCGCTTCCCCGATCCAGGAGGCCCGTGGAAGAGGTACGCGTGAGCAGGCCCTTCGGCGAGGGCCGCTCGCAGGAGGCGCTTCGCGTCCTCTTGTTCAGGCAAGGTCTCGAAGCTGTCCACGTACCTCCCTCGAGATGTCGCTCGCAGGCATGGTCGCATCGATGGTAACCACACGCTTCGCGAAGATCGCCGCAAGCTCCCGGTAGCCCTGATCGACGATGGCTGTGAACTCGTCCCCCTCTCGCTCGATCCGGTCCGGCTCTGCGTCCTTTCTCCCGGTCGTGTCTTTGGGTGAGATTGCGAGGAAGAAGGTTCGGTCGGGCAGAAGGCCCGAGGTGGCGAGCAGGTTCAGCTCGAGCACGCGCTCGACACCGAGCCCGCGAGCGATCCCCTGGTAGGCGAGGGACGAATCGATGTAGCGATCGCAAATCACGTCCGCGCCGCGGGCGAGCGCAGGCCGGATCACCTCGTCCACGAGCTGGGCTCGGGCCGCGGCGAAGAGCGCTGCCTCGGTCCAGGGCGCGATCTCGCCGCCTTCGAGCAGAAGCTCTCGGATCCGCTCGCCGGCCGGCGTCCCGCCCGGTTCCCGGGTGGCCACGACGTCGCGGCCTTCCCCCCGGAGCGAGTCGGCGAGCAGTGCGACCTGGGTCGTCTTGCCCGAGCCGTCGACGCCTTCGAAGCTGATGAACATTGAGCCGCCCTAGGATACGAGGACGTGCGGGCGATTGTCACAGGCGGCGCTGGCTTCATCGGGTCGCATCTCGTCGACGCGCTCGTGGCGCGTGGCGACGATGTGGTCGTGGTCGACAGCCTCGCCACTGGCAAACGGGAGCGGCTGAACAACACGGCCACGCTGGTCGTCGGGGACATCCGTGACGGGAGCATCCTCGACGAGACGTTTCGGGAAGCAAGGCCTGACGTCTGTTTCCATCTCGCGGCGCAGGCCGACGTGCGCCGGTCGATCGAGGACCCCGTCTTCGACGGCGACGTCAACGTCCTTGGCACCGTCGGGGTGCTCGAGGCAGCGCGCACGCACGGCGCGCAGGTCGTCTTCTCTTCGACCGGCGGTGCGATCTACGGCGAATGCGAGCGCCCGGCGGCAGAGGACTCGGCGCTGCAGCCGATCTCTCCCTATGGGACCTCGAAGCTCGCGGCCGAGGAATACCTCCGCACCTACAACCGCTTGTACGGGACGCAGCATGTGGCCCTTCGGTACGCGAACGTCTACGGGCCGAGGCAGGACCCACACGGCGAGGCGGGCGTTGTCGCGATCTTCTTCGGGCGCATCGCCTCGGGCGAGCAACCGCGCATCTACGGGGACGGGCGCCAGACGCGCGACTACGTTTACGTGGGCGACGTCGTCGAGGCCACCCTCCGAGCCACGGACAAGGCGGGCGGTGTCTTCAACGTCGGGACCGGACAGGAGACCTCGGTCGTGGATCTCTATAACGCGTGCCGTCGGGTGAGCGGAGCCGACCTCGAGCCGGAGTTTGCGGAGGCGCGCCTCGGGGAGCTAGCCCGGAGCGTGCTCGACCCGGCGCGCGCCGTGAGCGAGCTCGGCTTCCATGCGGATGTCTCGCTGGAGGACGGGTTGGCGCGCACCTGGGATTCGATTCAGCGAGAAGGAGAGGAACGAGCGGGCGCGAAATAGCCGCCCCGTGGAACATCCCGCCTCCCTCTCTGCTCCCCGGACCTGGCGCGCCGCAGCCATCCTCGCAGCAGGCGTTGCAGCACTCGAGCTCGTCGTCATCGTGGTCGTCGTCCTGGCCGCCTTCGCCAAGCCGTTCTCAAACGACTCCGACATCGTGGCGGCAGTGACCCCGGGCAAGAAGGTCGGAAAGATCGAGGCGTCGACGCCGGCCGCCGATCAGGTCAAGAAGCAGAAGTCTGCATCCGCGCCGGTCGCCAAGCTGGCACGCAACGAGACCTCGATCATCGTGCTGAACGGGAACGGCATCCCGGGCGCCGCCGACCAGGCCGCCGGCGTCGTGCAGAGCCTCCACTATCTGATCGCCGGCACTGCGAACGCGCCTCGCACCGACTTTGCTCGCTCTCTCGTGATGTACCGCCCGGGATACATGGGAGAAGCGATGCGCCTCGCCAAGGACGTACGGGTGAGGCGGGTCGTCCCGCTCGACGGCATGCGCGCGGCCGCGCTCCAGGGCGCGCACATCGCGCTCATCCTCGGCCGCCAGTAGCTCCGGGGCTACGCTAAGACGCGTGGCTGCAGACCCGCTTCTTGTCCGTGCCGCCCGGCGGGAGCCCGTCGAGCGGACTCCGGTCTGGTTCATGCGCCAGGCTGGTCGCTCGCTTCCGGAATACCGGGAGATTCGCCAGCGCTACAACCTCTTCGAGGTCTGCCGTAGACCCGAGCTCTGCGCGGAGGTGACGCTCCAGCCGGTGCGCGCGCACGGTGTCGATGCGGCCGTGATGTTCGCCGACATCATGCTGCCGGTGATCGGCATGGGCATCGACGTCGAGCTGGTGGAGAACGTCGGGCCGGTGATCGCAGAGCCGATCGAGTCCCTGGAAGACGTGAGGCGACTCGTGGTACCCGAGCCCGAAGAGTCGGTGCCGTTCATCCTGGAGGCTGTGCGCATCGTCCGCGCCGAGCTAGAGCCCGACGAAGCTTTGATCGGGTTCAGCGGCGGCCCGTTCACCGTGGCCGGCTATCTGATCGAGGGAAAGCCGACCCGCGACTTCCTGAAGACCAAGCAGTGCATGTACGGAGCGCCAGAGGTGTGGCACGGGCTCATGGAGAAACTCACGGAAACCTCCATCGCTTACCTTGCGGGCAAAGTCCGGTCCGGCGCAGACGTGATCCAACTCTTCGACTCCTGGGTGGGCCACCTCTCCGTCGACGACTATCGGGAGTTCGTGGCGCCGTACTCGGCTCGCATCCTGGAGACGCTCGACGTCCCGACCATCCACTTCGGCACGGGCACGACCCACCTGCTCGAGGACATGGCGGTGGCGGGTGGGGACGTGATCGGGATTGACTGGCGCATTCCCATCGACCGGGGCTGGGATCTCGCCGGGCGCGACCGGGCCGTCCAGGGGAACCTCGATCCGACGCTCCTGCTCGGGGACTGGGAGCGGGTCGAGCGGGGAGCGCACGCCATCCTCGATGCCGTGGACGGACGGCCAGGGCACATCTTCAACCTGGGCCACGGCGTTCTGCCGGCGACCGATCCCGCCGACCTGGGCCGCATCGTCGAGCTTGTGCACGAGCGAACGCGGACCGAGGTGGCCGCGTGAAAACGCCAGAGCACTTGGTGGTTGATGCGCGTCTAGAGCGGGTCCCGACCCGCCCCCCTGCTCGCGCTCGAGCGTACCGCCGAGAAGCGCGCGTATGGCGCACGGAATGTGCCTGGTGTGTGACTGGACTGTGACGAGGGACACTGCAGTCGTGTTGATGGCGTACGGGAGCCCTTCACGACTCGAGGACATCCCTGCCTACTTCGAGGACATCCGTGGCGGGCGGCCCGCCCGCCAGGAGGCGGTCGACAAGCTCGTCGCCCGCTACCGCCGCCTCGGCGTCTCCCCCTTGAACAAGATCACGGAGGCGCAACGCGCCGGACTCGAGCAGGAGCTCGGCGTTCCCGTCTTCGTGGGGATGAAACACTGGCAGCCGCGGATTGCAGACGCCGTTGACGACGCCCTCGCGCGTGGAGCGACAAAGGTCGTCGGACTCGTGCTCGCGCCCCACTACTCGGGGATCTCGATCGGCGGCTACAGAGACCGGCTCGAGGCAGCTCTCGACGGCCGCGCGGAGCTCCACATGATCGAGAGCTGGCACGACCACCCGCCCTACCTGGACACCCTGGCCGAGCGGGTGCGCGGGACGGACGCGCACGTCGTCTTCACAGCGCACAGCCTGCCGGCGCGCATCCTCGAGAACGGCGACCCGTATCGCGACCAGCTCCTCGAGACGTCACGACTCGTCGCGGAGCGCGCGGGAGTCGAGAGCTGGTCGTTCGCCTTCCAGAGTGAGAGTGCCACCGGCGAGCCCTGGCTCGGGCCGGACATCCTGGACGAGCTGCAAGCGCTCCACGACGGCGGGGTCGAGAAGGTCCTGGTCGCACCAGTCGGATTCGTTTCCGACCATCTCGAGATCCTCTGGGACATCGATGTGGAAGCTCGCGAGAAGGCCGCCGAACTCGGTTTGGAGCTCGACCGCATCCAGTCGATGAACGCCGATCCTGCCTTCGTGCGGGGGCTGGCCGACCTCGTCCGCGCGGAGGCAGCGTGAGCGCCCCTCGCCTCCGGCTCGATCCCGTGGGGGAAACCGTGTTTCCCCCACAAGCCCCCTTCTTTGGCCCGGTGGAGGAACTTCCCGGTTCCCCTTCACCCTTTCCACGCGCTCAAAGGCCGAAGGTCGGCCCATGAGCACCCGTAGCTGCCCAGATTGGCCGACACTGCTCGAGGTCGCGCCCGACCTGAGCTTCAAGCACTACACGCTCGGCGAAGCCCGCGTGCCGGCGGAGGTGCTCATGTCCCTCCCGAACATCCCACTGGAGGCGGTTGCGATCTGCGCCGACCTCGAGCACAACGTCTTCAACCCGACGCATACGGATCCCGAGATCGCTGACGCACTGCGCGCAACGCACTGGTACGACCTCCGGGAGTGGGCGAACCAGGCACCGCGCGAGGATTCGTTCTAGCCGATTGATCGACGGACTACTACACCCCGGGCACACCAAATACCGCTCAACCATTTAGGCTGGGCTCGTGGGCAAGGGCTACGCAGAGGGACCGGCAGCGGAGGAGCGGTTCGCAGCGCTCGAACGGGGCGAGAACGGCATCGTCTCCGTCCATCCTCCCGACCGCCAGGCGGTTTACGGTGCGACGCCCGACGACCCAGAGCGGCACTTCATCGGCTGGCTGGATGACGTTGATCCGGACCGGCTTTTCCAGAGTGGCAAGGCGTGGGGACTCACGGTCGTCCTCCGTTCGAGCCCTCCAAACGAGGGATAGGCGAAGGCAGAAGCGCCGCGGAGGCCAGCGGTCACGCGCTCCAAACGAAACCCGCCTGAGTGGCTTTCTATGAGCTGGGACTAGGCTCCCAGCTCAGACCCCCAAATGAGGGATAGGGGTACCCCGTAAGGGTGAGCCGATCCCTCGTTCGAAGGACAGATCGTGGCTCTCTCCCGATTTCTCGGCCAGCGACCGGTGTCTAGGCCCGCTCGCACCAGTAGACGTCGGTGCGGTACGGGAGACGAAACGTCTCTCGTGCGCGCGTGTCGGGATGCTCAGCCAACAAGCGTCGCACCTGCTCCCCGACCTGCTCGCGTTCCTCTCCGGTCAGCGCCGCGATGAAGCTGATCGAGAGGAGCCTGTCGACGACGCCCTCGGCATCGACCTCGTGGACGTGCGAGAAATGCTCGGCAGCCAGTGGCGTGAAGAGATCTGTCTTCTCGAACGCGGCGCGCCACGCACCGGAGAGGACACGCGGAGCCGTCCCCCGACGTAACTCGATGATCTCCCCGAGCTGCGCGACCCAGTCCTCCTTCTCGTCCTTGACGTTCCAAAGGAGCCCCAACCGGCCTCCGGGCGCGAGCACGCGGTGAATTTCGGCCAGCGCCGCGCTGCCGTCGAACCAATGAAACGCCTGCGCTACGGTCACGGCTTCGACGGAGGCGTCGGGAAGCGGAATCGCCTCGGCCGTTCCCTCGAGAGCGCGGACGCCGGGGAGGCTCGCCTCGAGACGCGCTCGCATCCCGCCGAGCGGCTCGACCGCCACGAGCTCAGCGCCGGTGGGCGCCAACATCCTCGTCAGCTTGCCGGTCCCTGCGGCGAGGTCGAGCACCCGGACGCCCGCCTCGATCCCGAGCACGTCGACGAGGGTCGCGACCGACTCCGGCGGAAAGGACGGGCGCCCACGGTCGTAGACCTCCGCAGCACCGTCGAACGCCTGCGCAGCCTGGTGGATGGCGTTGCCCGCCATGCCCTTAATGCTAGGGCGGGCCGTTACCTCGCCGGCGCGACGAGGGCTCTGCGGAGAAGCGCCGAGCGGGCGCCCACCAGGAGCCGCCACACGACGGCGACGGCGAAGATCGACGCGCCGCTCACGATCAGGAGCGCCTGCGCCGCAAGCGCAAACCCGAGCGCCTGCGACGGGTCGACCCCCGAAACAATCAGGAGCGTCGCCCCGGCGCCGACCTGCGTGGCCGCACCGGCCGGGCCGATCGGTATCGCCGCGGATGCGGCTCCGGCGCAGAGGAACATGACCGCGAGCATGATCGAGGTGCCGACTCCGAGGGTGTGCAGAAGGAGGAACAGCCCGACAGCCCTGACCACCCAGGAAGCGAAGACAAGCCCGAGGGCGTGAGAGGCGTCTCGCAGGCAGGTCGCACGAGGCTTGAGCCAGCGAACGAGCCTGAAGCGCAGAAGCCGGCTCCGCGTCACGCCCGGCAGGGCGACGATGACACAGGCCGCGCCGACCCCGCCGAAGGCGACGAGGATGAACCCGGCCCTGACACCGAGGGAGAGCCCCGGAAGCGACGCCGCGGACACCGCCATCGGGACGAGCGCGAGAGTGTCGACCAGACCGAGCGTGAAGAGCGAGAGACAGATCGTCCCGATCCCAGCCGGGCAATTCGGATACCGCCGCACGATCGCCACCCGAACGGCCTCGTCGAAGCGGCCGGGAAGCGCGATGCCCATCATCGACGCGCCGCCGCCGGCAGCGGCGAGGGAAAGCGCACCCGGGCGCTCACCGACTCGGAAGAGACGCCGCCAGCCGAGAGCCTTAAGCCCGAAGGCGACCAGGAAGAGTAGGCCGACAACCGCGATCACGAGCGGATTCCCGCCCGAGAGAGGCCATCCGTCCTGGACGAAATGGCGGATCGCGATAAACAGCAGTACGCCGCCGACAGCCGTGGGGAGGACAATCGCGGTATAACGGGCCCAGCGAGTCTGGCTTCCCCGCCTCGCTGCTCGCCAGACTTCCAAGAGCCTACGGCGGCCCACGGGGCGAATGCGGTTACGGGACAGGTCTACGGACAAGAGCTCGTCCCGCCTCCGAATCGACCGGGACCTTCTTACGGTACTTGACCCTCACGCTGCCACAAGCCCCGATTCGGGTTACACGGGCACGTTTCGCCGAACGGGCCGCCGGAAAAGCGTTTCGCATGCCCAACAAACGCGCGAACGTCAAGAACGAGAAGCAGTACGAGGCGCTCAAGGACAAGGGGATGTCCAAGGAGCGCGCGGCGAAGATCGCGAACTCGCCCGGCGCCTCGAGCCGAGGCGGCCAGAAGTCGCACTCGGGAAGCTCCAAGAGCACCTCTTCGCAGGGCGGAACGACGGCTCAGAAGAAAGCCGCCGGCCGCAAGGGCGGCAAGGCCGCCGCTCGCAAGAGCTAAGGGCTCTAGCAGAAACCGAGGCGCCAAGCGGCTTAGGCTGCTGTTGGTACCGGTAGTTGGTACCGAACAGTCCTCAGGCTGGTGACTGCTCTTCTACGGCGTCGTCAGCGCCCAGACCGACAAGGTCGTCGAGTTCTTCCTCGAGCGCGAGACGGCCGAGGTGATGATCGGTGAGGTTCGGCGATGCTGGCGCAGGATCTGCGGGTCGAGGCAATCGAGCTCGGCTCAGGACCGCCAGGAGCGTGAGGCGGAAGTGGCCGAGGTTCTGATCTCTTCGAAGAGGACAAGTGAGGAAGACCTGCGCTCACTAACGGATCGTTTGAACGTTGCGATCCCAGACGCCGAGCTCGTCGAGGACGAAATCCGCGTGTACATGCTCACGCTTCCGACCTCCGTGTCGGCGTATGAGAGAGAACCGAGTCCGCCCGAGGGTTCCGAGGAGTCCGAAGGTATTCCAGTCGTCCTCTGGCCCGTCGACCGTATCATCCCGGCGAGATTTGACTGGCCATGACCGAGGAAGAAGCCAAGTGGCAACTACCGGACGGCGTGAGTTCCTGATCTCGAAAGTCTGGCTGCAGGCAGCCGTCCTGGTGGTGCTGGTCGGCTTCTTCGTGCTCGGCCTGCTCGCCTACCGCACCTACATGGAGCAGCCGCCGGTGCCCGACCGGGTCGTCGACGCGCGCGGAGAACTGCTCTTCAGCGGCTCGGACATCAGCGAAGGGCAGCAGGTGTTCCTGCACAACGGGCTGATGGAGTACGGGTCGGTCTTCGGCCACGGCGCCTACCTCGGCCCCGACTTCACTGCCGACTACCTGCGCCGCTCCTCCGAGCTCGTGCGGGCCTCCTTCGGCGGCGCCGGCTCCAACCGGGCGGTGCAGCGGACGATCGATGACCTGCGCGCCAACCGCTACGACGAGGAGGCGGACACGCTCACCTTCAGCGCCGCCCAGACGCTCGCCTTCCGCCGGCTCGTCCGCTACTACAGCGACTTCTTCTCCGACCCCACCAGCCGGCACGGGCTACGGCCGGAGGCGATCACCGACCCGACCGAGCTGCGGCAGCTGACCGCCTTCTTCGCCTGGACGGCCTGGGCGGCGGCCGCGAACCGGCCCGGCCACGACTACAGCTACACGAACAACTGGCCGCCCGAGCCGCGGGTCGAGAACACGCCGACCGCGAACGTGATCGTCTGGAGCGTGCTCAGCCTGATCGCGCTGCTGGGCGGGATCGGCATCCTCTTCGGAGCGTTCGGGCGCTGGGGGCGCAACCTCGGCTGGCACGGGCGCGAGCAGGCGACGCTCTCCTTCCGTACGCCCGGCGAGGTCGCGCTGACGCCGGCGCAGCGAGCGACCGCCTGGTTCTTCTTCGTCATGGCCGCCCTGTTTGTGCTGCAGACCTTCGTCGGCGCGGCCTCGCAGCACTACCGGGCCGAGATCGACAACTTCTTCGGCATCGACCTCGCGCAGGCCTTCCCCTACAACCTGATGCGCACCTGGCACGTGCAGCTGGCGATCTTCTGGGTCGCGACCTCGTTCGTCGCCGCCGGCATCTTCCTGGCGCCGATGATCGCCCGCCGCGAGCCCAAACATCAAGGCAAGCTCGCCTTCGCGCTCCTGAGCGCGCTCGCAGTCGTCGTCTTCGGGACGCTGATCGGCTCCTTCCTCGGCATCCACGGCCTGCTCGAGGACACGGCCTCGAACTGGTTCGGGCTGCAGGGCTTCGAGTACCTCGACCTCGCCCGCATCTGGCAAGTCCTGCTCTCGCTCGGACTCGTCATCTGGGTGCTGATGCTCTGGCGCGTGCTGCGTCGGCGCCTTGCGAGCGAGCACCCCGGCAACATGCCCTGGCTCTTCTTCCTTGCTGCCTGCGCGATCCCCGCCTTCTACGCGGTCGGCCTGATTGCCCGCACGGGCGACAACTTCACCACGACCGAGTTCTGGCGCTTCTGGGTCGTCCACCTCTGGGTCGAGGACTTCCTCGAGCTCTTCACGACCGTGATGGTCGCCTACATGTTCGTCCTCCTCGGCGTCGTGCGCGAGCGGATCGCGCTTACCGTCGTCTTCCTCGACATCGTCCTCTACTCGGCCGGCGGGGTGATCGGGACGATGCACCACCTCTACTTCTCCGGCGAGCCGGCCGAGCACATGGCCCTGGGCGCCTTCTTCTCCGCCGCCGAGGTGATCCCGCTCACCTTCCTCACCGTCGAGGCGTGGTCGTTCCTACAGCTCGGCGCCGCGCAGGAGTCGCGCGCGCAGACCCCCTTCCCCCACCGCTGGGCGGTGATGTTTCTGGTTGCCGTCGGCTTCTGGAACTTCCTCGGCGCCGGCATCTTCGGCTTCCTCATCAACCTGCCGATCGTCTCCTACTACGAGATCGGTACCGCCTTGACGGCCAACCACGGCCATGCGGCGATGATGGGCGTCTACGGGATGCTGGCACTCGGCCTCGCGATGTTCTGCCTCCGCTACCTGATCCCGGCCGAGCGCTGGCCCGAGCAGTGGGCGCGCATCTGCTTTTGGGCGACCAACATCGGCCTCGCCTGGATGTGCTTCGCGACGCTCCTGCCACTCGGAATTCTGCAGCTCTACAAGTCGGTCGACGACGGCTACTTCGCGGCGCGCGAACTCGAGTTTCTGACCAACGACACTAACCGCCTGATCGAGTGGCTGCGCCTTCCCGGCGACATCATCTTCATCGCCGGCGGTGCGATCCCCGCGCTCTACATCGCCTATCTGGGCATCCGCTATACCGTCAAGCAGGTCACCTACGAGGAGCCCGACCTGCTCTTCACCGAGCTCCACCAGCCCGGCGGCCTCGAGGCTGCCGGCGAGGATGAGGCGCTGGCGGCGAGGGTGACGTGAACGCGGAAGTGCTGCTGGCGGCGGGCTACGCTGCCCTCCTCGTCGCCGGCGCCTTCCTGCTCGAATGGCTCTCCGCGCACACGCACCGACGCGCGCTTCGCTACCGCACCGCCGGCTTCAGCTACGACGAGACACGGGACCACTGGCTCTGCCCGGAAGGCGAGCAGCTCTGGCCGCACGAGTTCGACCGCGAGCGCCGACTCGTCCGCTACCGCGCCCGAGCGCACGTCTGCAACGCCTGCCCGAGCAAGGGGCGCTGCACCGACTCCGACCGGGGCCGCGAGATCGTCCGGCCGCTCGACCCCTGGCCGCACTCCGAGGCCGGCCGCTTCCACCGCGTCATCGCGCTCCTAATGGTCGCCCTAGGTCTCTTCGTCCTCGTGATCGAACTGGCGCGGCACCGCAGGCTCCCCGAGGCCGGGCTCCTTCTCGGACTTCTCCTCGTGACCGCGCTCGCCGGACGCTGGCTCCTCCGCGACCTGCGCGCCCATCCGGCCAACTTTCCCGCTGTGACTGCCTCGCACGGACTCCGTATACGAACCGAGCCACCTGAGGCGAATCAAAGAAGCGGATGAAGCCCGTTGCTCGGCTGCGAGCCGCACCAAGAACTCCTGGAGCTCGCGCCGCTCCTTTGTCGAGACAGTCACCGTCGTCATGTCGACCGCAGAATCCGCCGCCGGAGGCGCGTCGACGACGACCGCCCCTTCTAGCAACTGAGATCGCCAGCGCCGCGCACCGGGGCTTGATCCCCTGCGCGGCGCTTCAGGCTTGAACCCCAGCGCACGCCACGCGCGGCTGAGCGGCCCTAGGAGCCTCGATGCCCTGCGCCAAAAATGAGCTCGCAGAGAGCTCCAAAGCCGTCTGCCTGACGACTCCAGAACTCTCTCCAGAACTGTGGGTATGGAGGCGGCGGGAATCGAAACCGCGCAAGATTTCGATCGGCGGAGACACGGCGAGGCGCTCGCTCGCGTTCAGACGCGGGCCTGGATCTCGTCGTCCTGTTCCCTGACCTCGTAGGTCGTGAGCGGCCGGGTCGCGGGCCCCGGTCGTGACGCGAACCGTGACCGTGGCACTCGGCCGTCACCTGCGGCGCCGGAGGCGAGATCGCGCTCACCCGGCCAGCCGAGGAGGGATTGGGGAAACTCGCACCGACGGCAATGCGGAAGAGGATCTCGAAGCGACACGTGCTCGGCGGCGGCCTCGGGATCGCCGTAGTGGTCGGAACGTTTGCATTCGTCCTGCCGCGCATCGCCGACTACCGCGACGTGTGGGACGTCGTCAAGGGCCTCTCCTGGGCGGAAATCGGGCTTCTCGCGGGAGCGACGGCGCTGAATCTGATCACCTTCGCGCCTCCGTGGATGGCCGCGCTGCCGGGCCTCCGGTTCCGCCAGGCGTTCGTCGTCACCCAGGCATCGACGGCCTCGACCTACGTCGCACCGGCGGGAGTTGCCGTCGGGATGGCGCTGTCGTTCGCAATGCTGCGGGGCTGGGCCTTCGCTGCCGCGCCGGTCAGCCTGGCGGTGGCGGTGACCGGCGTCTGGAACCAGCTCGCCATGCTCGCGTTCCCGACCGTCGCGCTCGCGCTCTTGGCGCTGACCGGCAATCCTCATGCCGCGCTCGACACGATCGCGTTCATCGGGCTCGCGATCTTCGTGGTCGTGCTGGCGGGCGTAGCCGCCGGCCTCAGCACCCCGAGGCTGGCGCGCTGGGTCGGCGACCTCGCGGCCCGAACCGCCTCGTGGGGCAAGCGGCTGTTCCGGAAGAAGCCGGTGACGTGGGACGGCGAGGCGTTCGTGCGCTTCCGCGCCCGAACGAACTCGCTCCTCAGGCGCCGCTGGCACGTGCTGACGCTCGCGACGCTCGCCGGACACTTCACCGTCTACCTGGTGCTGCTCGTGTCGCTCCTCGTCCTCGGCGTCACGGCGGACGAGGTCACCGCCGTCGAGGCGTTCGCTGCGTGGTCCCTCGTGCGCCTGCTCGGCTCGATTCCTATCACCCCGGGTGGGCTCGGCATCGTCGAGCTCGGCCTGACGACCGCGCTCGTCGGCTTCGGGGGCGGCCAGGCCGAAGTCGTCGCGGCAGTCCTCGTCTACCGCATCCTGACCATCGTGCCCACCCTCCTGATCGGCCTTCTGACCGGGGCAACGTGGAAGCGCTACCGACCCGACCATGGACCGATGGACGCCGAGCCCGGCGCGGGGATCCAACCCCGCCAGCGCGAGCCCTGAAGGGGAGGCGGCGGGAATCGAACCCGCGTCCGCTCACTGCTCGCCAGCCGCAAATCCGGACTTTCCAGGCGTCGTGGTATCCCCGCAAAACCTCCGCGTGCCGGCGGCGCCGCTCGAACTCGACCCCCTCCCAGTGCTCACGAGCCGCCGCGACAGTCTTCGGGTTTTCGCGGCGTACAGAGTGGGCAGTAGACGCGCGGCCGTCCCCTGCCACCCCGCGGGTCGAAGTCTTCTTCGCACTTCCCGCAGGTTCTCGCGGCTGTTGCCGATTCAGCCAAGATGTACTTCGCTCTTTCGATTTTGCGATTGCTTCTCGCGAGAACCTCAGACTGCTCCAACCAATGAGCGCTCCCGCTCCCGAAAACGCGATAGCGACCATCGCAACAGGGAGCGGTCTTGCTCGCATGCGCCGTAAGGCGAATACCGCGGGAGCGACCACAGCCGACAGCGTCATCCGAGTCCAGGTCGAAGTATCTCGTTCAGCCGCGGATGCGGCGAGCCAATTTGCGTGGCCAAGCTGTTCGAGCTTGCTCTACGAGCTTCCTGAGGACAAGCGCGCCGACGCTCACCGTCAAGTCTCTGAAGGGTGGGTCTCGAGCCAGCTGAGCACCTCCACCGCATTCTCGTCCGGGGGGAAGACGGGATAAAAGACCTTGGCGATCTCCCCGTGGCGGGCGATTATCGTCAGACGCTTGTAGAGCGTCGTATCCCCAATCTCGAAGGTCGGCAGCCCAAGGGCCGCTGCCAACTCGAGGGAGGGATCAGCGAGAAGCGGGAACGGCAGGAGCAACCGAGTTGCTGCTTCGCGCTGGTCGTCGGATGTCTGTGCCGACAGGCCGGCGACGCGACCCCCGGCGTTCGTCAACTCTCGGTCGAGGTCGCGAAAGCCACAGGACTGCGGCGTACAGCCGCGCGCACCAGGGATGTCGTCCCACCCGGCGGGCAACTCGACGCCGGGTTTGCCGGTGCGCGGGTAGATGTAGAGGACAAGCGTCTCGGCCCCCGCTTCGCGCAGGTCGAGGCGGTCACCGGTCGTCGCATCGAACTGGATCGATGGCAAAGTGAGGCCGAGAAGGTGATCGGCCGCGCCGTCATCGAGGGGCACCGGCAGATCAGGCGGAAGTTGGTGCAGATCGTGCACACGTAGAAAGGTAGCCGGCGGACTCCACACGACACATTTCGGCATCGGTGGCGCGCAGGCCACGAGCCGATAGTGAACGAATTCGTGGGAACGCCCGGCGCTAGGACGAGTGTCGGTCGATGATGTGTCTAAGGAGCGCGCTGTAATCGAGGTCGCCCAACCCCATCGCATCGGCGGCCGCGAGGAGCGACGCAGTGGCTGTAGCGAGCCGAAGGTCGACACCTGCCTCGGCGGCGGCGGCGAGGATCAGCTCCGCGTCTTTCCGAGCGAGGGCCAGAGGAAAGCGCGGCGGGTAGTCACGGCTCTCGATTGCGCTCCGACGGCGTGCTGCCTGGGAGGCCGATGGTGTCATGGCGAGCACCGCAAACGTCGTGGCAATTGCTCTAGGCGACGATCTTCGTCGCCGCCGCGATCCTCGCAGGGATGCTGCCGGCCAGGCGTGCCTCCAGGCTCAACGTGCTCGAGGCGCTCCAGTACGAGTGATCCCACGCAAAGGGGCGGCTGACCTTCGGCCGCCTCCCCGTGGAGCAGAACGAGGAGGAACGATGAATCGCCCAACCACCTTTACGTTGCTAGGCATTGCGGCGACGGCGCTCGCCGCGATCGCCGCGGCCGCTTCCGGGGGCGCAACAGCTCCCGAGGCAAGCACAAAGCCTGGACCTCGGGAAGCCGCTCGCGAGGCTCGTGCGTGCGGCCGCCCGGCCCAGGGAATACGAGTGGCGCGTGGTCGCCTTCTCGACAGCGCTCTAGTTAAGGGAGGCGCGAAATGACGACGTTGACTGCGGATGTCGCTCCGCGCCGCCGCGATCTGCGGGCTTCTCGTACCCGTCACAGTCAGTATCGCCTACATCGGGGCGCGCTTGCGCAGCCGGACGCTTACAGCTCTGCGGACGACGCGACATCGGATCTCGGGGCGCAGACCGCGAACATGGCGTGGATCTACAACCAGATTGGGGACAACCTCACCGGGATCCTGATCATCTTGTTCGGCCTCGGGCTCTGGCGTGCGCTGAGTCCGGATGTCCTGGGACGGATCGGGGCGGGCGCACTGATACTCGGAGGTCTTAGCCTATTCCTCGAGGGCTTCTTCCGGCTCGACTGCCGCGGAATCGACAGTGGGTGCACGAACGATTCGTGGCACTCCTCTGCACACAAGATGGACAATCGCTTCTTGTTCGTGTTATTCGCAGCGGAGCTCATCCTGGCGTTCGCGTTCCGCCGGATTCCCGAATGGCGCAGCCTGTGGCTGCCGTCGCTGCTGGCTGTGCCCCTCTTGTTGGCCGTGAGCGTTCTCTTCAGCGTCATCGGCGACGGCGCGGCACAACGCGCTGCGAACATCATCTTGTTCCTCTGGGTCGTGCTCCTAGCGTGGCGGCTGATGCGCCTCGCGGACGGGAGAACGGTCAGACCGGCGGGGGAGACGATGGACTAGCGGCTCTGTAACTACAGAGCGTATCCCCGACTGCCGTCGAGCGACAGCACGCTCGCGCAGGACACGTGCCTCTCGCTGGGAGCAAACCTGAGAGGATCTGAGATGACACAAACGGCTTGGATAGCAGGGAAGGCGACCCGACAGACCCCCCCACGGGAACTAAGGGTTCTAGTCTCGGGAGGCCTGGAGTCCTCCGGGTCTCCCACTCACTAGGCCGCTGGACACACCCGGAATAACGGTCCTGGCCACGGGGCCGAGGCCGGCGCGGCTCCTGGCGCGCACTCTGCACCTGTACGAACGCCCTGGGATGAGCCGGTTCACCCGGATAGGCGGTCTGAAGCTCGAGGCCGTGACGCGAATGCGCGTGCCCGAGCGACAGGATGCGATGTACCCGCGTACCAACGAGCCCCGGCGACGCGACGAGTTGAAGCGGAGACGGGCTCTATGCGCCGCGATGCGCACGCCCCGAAGGTTGCGTGGGCGAAGCGGCCGCGTGTCACCGTGGATCCGCAGCCGGCGCTTCGAGAAGGTCAGGCCCGAGATTCCGACGTGGACGCTGGTCGGGTTGACGTCCACCACGGTCGTGGCGGGCCCCGAGCCCGTCGTGACGCTGAACGCGCTCGCCGTCAGCGTCGGCGGATCGTCGACGTGGTAGAGGCGCCGGAGCATGGCCTTCGGGATCCGGAACTCGGCGGCGCCCCGGAAGACGGTCGTCCCGTCCGGCTCGAAGTGCGAATTTGCGACGTCGAGGACGATCGAGTTCGTCGCGCGGTTGAGCTGGAGCGGAGTCGAGACCCAGTCCGTGTTCGACGCGAGGTCGAAGCCGCGCATTGCGGCCTTGTCGGCGGGATCCACGATGTAGCCGAGGTTGTTGATCTGGCCGTTCAGCTGGGCGGGGTCGAGTGTGGGAGCGGTCATGCCGCAGACCCCGGAGCTGTTGCACCCACCGGGCTCGCCGTAGGCCATCCGCACCGGGCGCAGGGTCATCCGGACGGTGAACGGGCCGACAAAGTTGCCGCTCCTCGTGACGACCACGTCTTGCCCGCGCGCGAACGTCTCGGCGGGATAGGTCGAGCCGGTGTTGATCGCGATCGTGAACTCGTCCGCCGTCGTCATCGTCGCGGTCCCGTCATCGATCAGGAAGCTGAAGTACCTGGCCCCGATCAGCATGTAGGTGCTCGCGAAGATCGAGTACTCGTCGCCGGGCATCGAGGGATACGGGAGCGGCGTCGCGCCGTGGAGAACCGAGACGACGCACGGGGGTGCCCCGCACGCGGGCAACGGCGTCGTAGGAATGGTGTCGCCGGAGGCAGCGGGGGCTGCGGCGAGGCCGAAGATGACGACGGCGAGTGTCAGAACGCGGCGTGTGAGCATGAAGTCAGGGTTCCTCTCGGAGAAAAGTCCCGCTTCACTATCGCCCCTGGGCAGGACAGCTTCAAGGGTGGAGCACGCGGAGCGCGTGGGCGCCTGCCCGCAGACCCGACTCGATCGCGCCGTCGATGAAGCCCGACCAGCCGTTCGCGATGTCCGAGCCGGCCAGGGTCACGTAGCCTTCCGGTCTCTGCATCTCGGCGTGGTACCTCGTGTACCAGCCGGGGCGGTGAATCGCCCACGTCCCACGCGAGAAGTCGTCGGCAAGCCAGTCGTGCGCCCGCGTGGCAAGCACTTCGTAGCCGGGCAAGATTTCGTCCAGTTGCCGCTGCACCGCGGGAAGGTCGGTCGCGTCACAGGTTTCTGCGTCGGGCCCGAACCCGATCAGGAGCTGCGTCCCGCCCGGGTAGAGGACCTCGGTATCGATGTAGCCGAAGGGGTGGCCTGGCTTGATAGCGTTCTGGACGACGGGCTCGCCGCGAGCATGGATGAAGATCTTGATCCCGCGGGAGGCCTGCCCGAGCTGGACGGCGGCCTGCTTCGTCTCGGAGAGCGGCGGGTCGAACTCGATCCCGCCGAGGGCGTTCAGCGGCAGCGCGACGACTGCGAGCTTCGTGGTGAGGGTCTCGCCTGCGCGCGTGTGCACCTCGACGCCCCCATCCCCCTGCGTCACTCCGGCGACCGGCGTCTCGAGCCGCGTCTCGAAGGGCGCTTTCGACGCGATTGCTTCCAGGAGGCTCCGCGTCCCGGTAGTGAGAGTGACGCGTCCGCCCGTGAACTGGGTAAGTGCGAGGCTCCCGCCCGAGAGCGCGTGCCAGCGGAGGATGCTGACCGCGCCCGCGTCGTCGAGCCGGCCGTGGGCGACGGACTCGAGCTCGGCCGCGAGGACGTCGCGCTCCTCATCGGTCAGGTCGAGCTCGTCGAGCCGGTCGGCGATCGTCTGGCCGTCGAAGCGCGCGAGCCGCTCGGCGCCGAACAACGGGTCGTGGGGCTGTGGCAGCGCCTCCTCGACACCGTCGACGAACTGGTTCCAGCCCCGCTCGGCGATCGCGTCCCGCTCGGAAATCGTTCCGGTGCGGCGCTCGTCACCGGCGAACCACCCGGCGACGTCGACGTCCTCGCTGACCTCAACCCGCAGGCTCGCGCGTGTGATCTCAGCCCAGACGTGGGGCTGGTGCCAGTGCACCCAGCCGCCGCCGAGCTCGATTTCCTGGCCGTTCCAGCGGCTCGTCCAGGTGCGCCCGCCGAGCCGGTCGCGCGCCTCGAGGAGGAGCGTCTCGGCCCCGCCCAGCGTAGTCTCGCGCGCGGCGGTGACGCCGGCGAACCCGCCCCCGATGACGACGACGTCGTGCACAGCGCGCCGAGCCTAACCGGGAGACGTGTGCGATCGGGTTGGTACGGGAAGGGAGCGCGCATGGAGGCTGTCGTCGTCGTTCGTGAGGTTAAGGCCGTCCAGACCCGGTCGGGGAACACGCGCTACGTGCTCGTCGACGAGGATGGAAAGGAGTACACGACCTTCAGACCCGAGATCGGAAAACGCGCGCAGGCCGCCGAAGGGCGCCGCGCACGGATCGAGTACCACGAAGCGGAACGCAACGGCTTTCAGAATGTCTATCTCGACGCGGTTGAGCCGCTCGACGGTGCACAGACTGAGGGAGACGACGACCAGGCCGACGAGGTGGCCTGGAGGACCGCGATCGAAGCGGCGCCCTGGCTCCTCGGCGACCCGGAGCCGAAAGATGCTCTCCCCGCAGACGAGCTCTTCGAGAAGCTGAAGTCGTTCAAAGACCTGGTCGAGGACGACATCAAGGACGGCGAAGCCGAAGCACACGAGCCCCGTCCGCGACGGCCTTAGGCCGCACTACAGTCCTGGCGTGACCCCCGCCCGGCGCACCGGCTCGGCGAACCTGCCGCTCCACGTGGGGATATGCGCGAACTGACGTTCACCCGGCAAGGCGTCATCCGCGTCCTGGACAGCTACGCGAGCCTGCTCGTGCTGCTGCTCGCGAACTTCTTCCTGCTCGAGCTCGTGGACGACCCGCGCTGGGGCGCGATCGGGAGCACGCTCCTCTCCGCGGCCGCGCTGGTGGTGGCGATTCACGACCCCGAGGCGGGCCAGAGGATCACGCGGCGCCAGACGCTGCTGATCCTGGCGTGCGTAGCGCTCGCGCCGCTCGTTCTGCTCGTGAACTCCTCGTCCCTCGTCGGGCTGACCTACCTCTTGCCCGTGGTCCTTCTCGTCACAGCCACGCTCCCGATCACGCTGAGCCGCGTGATCCGGCACCCGCGGGTCACGCACGAGACCGTGCTCGGGGCCCTCTGCGCGTACATCCTCGTCGGGCTCCTCTTCGCCTTCCTGTACCTGGCCGTAGGCGACCTCCGAAGCGGCCCGTTCTTTGCGCAGCCGGGCGAGCACGTGCAGTCGGAGTTCCTCTACTACAGCTTCGTGACGCTGACGACCCTTGGCTTCGGCGACCTCTCGCCCTCGGTGGGCCTACCCCAGGCGCTTACCGCGATCGAGGCGCTCCTCGGTCAGATCTTCCTGGTCACGATGGTCGCGCGCCTTGTGACGCTGTGGGTGCGGCAGGGCGCCGCCAGCGAAGCCGTTGATCGGTAATGGCGGCTCGCACGGCCTGATCCGGCCCCGCGGAGCGGGGCCGGATCCGTACTACTCGGTCGCGAGGCCTACTGAAGACGCAGTTCGCACCTAACGAAGGTGTCCAGACCCGGGCCGCCGAACGCGCGGTCGAAACCGGCGCCCCCGTCTAGGTGGTCGTCACCCAGATTGCCAAAGAGACGGTCGTTAGCGTCGCCGCCGAGGACGCGATCATTGCCATTTCCGCCCCGGAGCACATCCAGGCCGACGCCGCCGCGCAGGACGTCGGCACCGCCACCGCCGAGCAGGAGGTCTTTCCTCCCGTTGCCGAAGAGGCGATCGTTGCCGTCGCCGCCTCGGAGGCGATCATTGCCCTTTCCGCCCCGGAGTACGTCCGGGCCGCCGCCGCCGCGTAGGACGTCGGCACCGCCGGCGCCGAGCAGGAGGTCTTTGCGCCCCAGGCCGATCAGCGTGTCGTTCCCACCGAGGCCGCAGATGATGTCCCTGCGCCCGGTGCCGATGAGCGTGTCGGCTCCCGAGGTGCCGACGACCTGGTTCCGGGGATCTCCCTGGAAGCCGGGACACACTCCCGTCCACGTCTTCGTGGCCGTGTCTTGGGGCTCTCCGGCCTCTCTTATTCCGTTCGCGTTCGTGTCGGCGAAGGCGGTGATCGTGTCGTTACCGCGATTTGCGCCCGTGTATGTGAAGACAGCATCCCCGCTTCCGTCCGTGGTGTCAGACCCTGTTCTGGAGTTGCCGCCACTGACCCTGAAACGAACGGTGGCGCCGGCCATCGGGTTTCCGTCCTGATCCTCCACGTGGGCGGTCACGGTGTGTGAGGTGTCCTCTCGATTCGTGCCCGTTGCCGGCGTAAGGTCGAGCGTCGTCGGCACCGCCAGCGCCTGCACCTTGCCGAGCACGACATCGTGGCCGAAGAAGCAGCCGTCGGAGCACGAGTCGGAAGCCGTGATGTCCACGTCGTCGTTCAGGTCGACGAGACCGTTGTCGGCCGTGTTCGGCGGAGGTGCGAACCCACAGTTGTTCGCGCCGCCCAGGTTCCCAAGGATGTCGGTTCCGTCGGTCGCATCGACGAGCCCCACGTCGATCGTCTTGCCGATGAGCCCGAAGTGGCAGTCGTCGCCGTCGATCGTCTCGTTCCCGTTCGAGTCGACGCGGCCGTCGATCGCAGACCAGGCGAAGTCGGAGTCGCCAATGTCGGGATTCGCCGGGTCGCCAGCGTTGAAGACGGTCGGCAGGGGTCCATTGGCCGCCACGAAAGCGCCGGCGACGACGTCGATCGTGACCCCGTCCGACGTTCCGTCGTACCCGACGAGCGAACAGTTGTCCGAGCTGTCGATCGCTTCGTCGCCGGGGCTGCCGTCGTTGGCGATCGGCCCCCACGCATCGCAGTCGAGTTTGCCGTCGATGATGTGCGTATCGCCGTAGAACTGGTTCGCGTCGTCACGACCGTTGGCTACGCCGTCACCGTTCAGGTCCGCCAGTCCGCCGACGATCGTGGGCGACACGCCTCCGGTGAGCGCGGCGGCCTCCGCCCGCCCCGCCAGCAGCAGCTGGGCGCAGAGCGCCAGCAGCGACAGCAGCGACAGCAACCCAAGAAGCATGAAGCGACGCGCCGTTCCCGGACCCATGATTGGGCATGTTTCACCCATGGGCGTCCTCCTTTCGAGATCGGACACCGTGAGCGGTGTCGCGTTCGGGTTGATGGCGTAACGCGGCGCCTCTCGGTCCCGCGCCGGTCCGCCTTGCGACATCGCCCGAAACTCGCGGTTAGACCCTCCCCGTAGCCCCCTCAGGGCTCCTGCTGGCAGTCGCAAACCGACCCCTTCTCGCTGGCGATGCCGACTCGTGCGGGAAGTTACAATCCTTGATACCAGAAGTCAATAGAAATCAGCGACCTAGCTTCGATCACCGCCGCGCCACCGGGCGTGCGGCACTCTTCAGTCGCCCCACATGCGACGATTTCACGCTTGGTGAACCTGTGGATGCGGCAGGGACGAGCCAGCGAGTCGACTGACGTCTGCGCTAACGAGCCGGCTCAGGCCGCGGTGCGTAGCGGTGGTGGAGCATCAGCGCGTTCCCGTCCGGATCCTCGAAGAACGCCATGTGACAGACGCCGCTGTCGATTGTGTCGGCACTGAACGCGACGCCCTGGGACTCCAGCTCGGCGCGCGCAGCCTCGACGTCGTCAACGTGCAGCGCGATCGGGTTCGGGGCCCGGTGAAACTCGAGCCCGAACGCTTCCGACTCCATCACCTGCAGCGTGAGGTTGCCCGTCTCAAACTCGGCGCCAGGGTGCTCTCCGTAGCGACTCGTACACGGCAGGGCGAGGACTGTGCCATAGAAGTGGACAGCCGCCTCGAAGTCCTTCGTGGCCAGGTGGACGAAATCGACGCGGGAAACGAGGGGTGCCGGGTTGGTCATCGCGGGCTCCTTCGTGTGAGTTTGCAGTCGGTACCTCTACTACAGCTTCATGGCGCCCGTTCGGCTTCGGCGACCTGTCGGCCTAAGCGGCAAGCCTCCCCACAACGAACCATCTTCAGTAGTTGAGGGAGGCCGGTGAACCGGTCCTCCCCACGTTCGCGTGAAGGTCGGGACTAGCCGTAGAGCGTCAGTCGAGTGACCGTGAAAACGACATGACGTCGACAGCGATAGAAAAGGGGAGGCAGTTGCCGCTCTTTCTGCATCCATGGCGACAGCCCGGCCAGTCACGGCTGCCGCGAGTGCGAGCTTGGCTCGAGTCCGCTAGGAGAGGCGCGGGAGGCCCGGGGTGACGTGGAGCGCTACCGAAGGCTCGTTGCCCACGATCTCGTCGGCCGGCCAGGTAGCGGTCGCAACGTCGCGGGCGCCATCGAGCAAGAGGTCGACCTTGTAGGTGAAGGGTCCCTCGCCAAGGGCAGCAGCGGCGAGGCCCTTCTCGTCCGGACCATCCCAGTACACGGTGCCCTCCGGCAGGCACCGGGTCCGGGACCGCGTTGCGTGGAAGGTGACAGCGTCCCCGTCCCCGTTCCCGGCGTGGACTGTGATCCTCGCCGAGGCTTGCCTCGGCGTGCGGGCCAAATTGGTCAGTTCGAGTTCCACCCCGTAGCTATTACCGTCGTGATCGGCTATCACGGCGAGCCGTGCTTGCGGTGTTGGCAGCGCGCCGTCGATGGGCGTCGTCCAGCGGAAGGTGGTGAAAAGGTCGCCATCACCTCGGCCGACGAGGGTGACCTCGTAGGCGGCCGAATGTCCGGCCGGTCGGAGCACGAACCGCCCGTCGCCGGCGGTCTCGAGCGGTACCTCCTGCATCCGCCCACACTCGTCCGCGGCGGGCCGGAAGCTCGCGGTGAAGGCCCATCTTTTCAGTGGGAACTCGATCACAACCTTCTCAGGGCTGCCCACATCCGGCGGTTCGGCGGGCGGGCTCCCATCGACGCAACCGCTGCGATAACAGTACGTCCATGCCTGGAGAGCGACCGACTCGTCGAAGAACCGCACGGTGACCGGCGGCGGGGCCTCCAACCCGAGTGGTGCCGTGGGCTCGGTCAAGGGGGGCGTCGTGGTGGTCGATAGTGCCCTTGTGGTCGTCTCCGGACCCGCTCCAAGCTCGTCATTCGGACCGGACGCGCCACAAGCGGCGAGCAAGAGCAGGCCAGCGAGGGTCACTGTTGCCCATTTCGTGCGCCCCATTCGGGAACCCATGAACATTCGACGCTCCGCCCCCGGGGATTGTTCCATCGCCACTCAGCTCGGCTCAGCTAGCTCAACTAGCTCAGCTCAGCTGTGCCCGAACCGGGCACGCGTGACGAGACCCATGGGTAGACCGCGGAACCATCACGATGCGCGCGGTGTAATCATGGGGTGAGGGGACCACGGTCACCCCGGTTTTGGATTGCGCTTGCGGTCGTCGTCGCGGCTGTCGTGGTCGCGGCTGTCGTGGTCGCGGCTGTCGTCTTTTTAGCCAGAGACGGCGACGAGCAGACGTCGAGCCACCAGGAGCCTCCACCGACCGTTCCGCCTGGCGCGGTCACAAAGGCGAGCATCGCCGGATTGCCCCTCCGCGGGGTCCCGCTCGAGCGCGACACCGGTTTGCGACTTCTCATTGCCGACGCCCCCGCCCCCTTCGTCTTCGACGTCGACCGGGGAACCGTCCAGCCCATCACGGGCCTTCCGACAACGGGGGAACGCGGTGTGAGCGTCCTCGCGGTGGGAGACGACGCGGTTATCCTCTCCACCCGCTTCTGTAATCGCTGCCGCGGCACGAGCGCGTACCTCCTGCGCCACCGCAGCACCACTGCGGCCAGCCTCGGCAAGGCCCTGCAAGTAATCCCCGCGCGTGACGGCGAGGGCCTCTGGATGCTCAGGAAGGGGCCTGCGGAGAACTGCCTGCTCGGCGAAGTGACGCTTGGCGGCCAGCGACTCGTCGCGCAGCTTTTGACGAGCTGCCGCACCGGGCTCGTGGCCGAGCTACCGGCAGGTCTACTTACGACCTTTACGGGCCCACTAGGGAGAAACGCGCACGACGACTTGCTTCGCCCCGGCGGCGAGGTCAGCCGTTTCGGCGATGAGTCCGCGCAGCCGGTGGCCGGGAATCTCTTACTGAGCGGCACCGATCGCCACACGCCCCTCCTTCTTCGTGACGTCTCGACCGGGGCGACGCGAAGGCTCCGCTGGCCGAGCAAGCCTGGCTACTCGCTCGGTCAGGTCACCGGGCAACCGCATGGGCGGTTCGCGACGATCGATTTCGCCAGGTATTCCCCCGTGGACCGGTACGACCTGTGGCTGCTCGACACGCTTACCGGGGGCTGGCGACACCTTCCGGACATGCCCGCCCACGCCGTTCCGAAGACGACGTACGTGCAATGGACGGCGGACGGCCGCGTCGTCATCCTTGCGGCCAATGCGCTCGGAGTCTGGCGGCCCGGCGGGGCGCACCTCGCCGTTCGCCGCGTTCCGCCGCCGAAACAGCCCGGAATCCAGTTCGTTGTCTGGTGACTAGCGTCCCCTACCCGGAATGCGCGCCTGGAGCGCTTATTGCAGCTCCCGCTAACTACAACCCGTGTTCTGCCCGCAATCCCGGCACGTGTAGCAGCTGCCCGTCCTGACCATGCGGCCGCCGCACTTGGCGCACTCGACTGCGTCCTCATGCGCGTTGAACAGGGCTGCCTGGCCGGGAGGGGCGGCTGCGCCCGCTTCGGCATCGCCAGCGGGCTCGCCTTCGAGGACCGAGTGAGCTTCCGCTAGCCGCCGCTTCACCTCGGAGCTCATGATCCCGAGCTCCTGCTGCTTGTCCGCGTCCAGGAACTTCTTCCCCATCCAGCGGAAGATGTAGTCGACGATCGACTTGGCGATGCGGATGTCCGGGTCGTTCGTCATGCCCGAGGGCTCGAAGCGCATGTGGGCGAACTTCGAGACGTACACCTCGAGCGGTACGCCGTACTGGAGGCCGAGCGAGACCGAGATCATGAACGAGTTCATGAGGCCGGCCAGGGTCGTGCCCTCCTTGGCGATGTCCACGAAGATGTCGCCGGGCGTCCCGTCGTCGTAGAGACCGACGTGGATGTAGCCCTCGTACTCTCCGACCTGGAACTTGCGGCCGATCTCGTTCCGGTCGAGCGGCAGCCGGCGGCGTTCCTCCTTCGGAGCGGGTGGGATCGCGGCGACCGTGGCGTCCGCCTTGCCGGAGAGCGGCTGGGCGACCTTGCAGTTGTCCCTGTAGATCGCGATCGCCTTGACGCCTAGCTTCCAGGCGTCTGCGATCAGGCCCGAGACGTCATCGACGGTCGCGGTCTCGGGCATGTTCACCGTCTTCGAGATCGCGCCCGAGATGAACGGCTGGACCGCGCCCATCATCTTCACGTGGCCCATGTAGTGGATCGACCGCTCGCCGATCGCGCAGTCGAAGACCGGGTAATGCTCGGTCTTCAGGAACGGTGCGCCGACGACAGTGTTTCGGTCGTCGATGAACGCCGTCATCTGGTCGACCTCGGCCGGCGCGTAGCCGAGCTTGTCGAGCGCCATCGCGACGGTCTGGTTCACGATCGTGATCTCGCCGCCGCCGACGAGCTTCTTCGACTTGACGAGCGAGAAGTCGGGCTCGACCCCGGTCGTGTCGCAATCCATCATGAAGCTGATCGTCCCGGTGGGAGCGAGCACGGTCGCCTGGGCGTTCCGGAAGCCGCTCACCTCGCCGATGTTCAGCGCGTCGTCCCAGGACTGGCGGGCAGCGCGAAGGAGGTCGTCGGAGACGGCGCTCTGGTGCTCGATGTTCCCGACCGCCGCGCGGTGCTTCGAGATGACGCCGATCATGGCACCCGCGTTCGGCTGGTAGCCCGCAAACGAGCCCATCCGCGCGGCGACCTCGGCGGACTTCCTGTACGCGCGACCGGTCATGAGCGCGGTTACCGCGGCCGCATAGGCGCGGCCCTCGTCCGAGTCGTACGGCAGGCCGTTCGACATCAGGAGCGCACCGAGGTTCGCGTAGCCGAGGCCGAGCTGGCGGTACGACTTCGCGTTCCGGTCGATCTCGGGGGTCGGGTAGCTCGAGTAGCCGACCATAATCTCCTGCGCGAGGAACATCGTGTCGACCGCGTGCTCGAACGCCTCGACGTCGAGCTCGCCGTCCTCGCGGCGGAACTTCATCAGGTTCAGCGAGGCGAGGTTGCAGGCCGAGTCGTCGATGTGCATGTACTCGGAGCACGGGTTCGACGCATTGATCCGCCCGGTGTTCGGGCAGGTGTGCCACGCGTTGATGGTCGTGTCGTACTGGATGCCTGGATCGGCGCACTTCCACGCCGCCTCCGCCGCCTGGCGTAGGAGATCCTTCGCCGGCACCGTCTTGACGACCGAGCCGTCGGTCCGCGTCGTCAGGTTCCACTCACCGTTCGTCTCGACCGCCTCCATGAAGGAGTCGGTGACGCGGATCGAGTTGTTCGCGTTCTGGTACTGGATCGAGCCCCAGTCGGGCGAGTTCAGCGACATGTCGTAGCCCGCCGCCTCGAGCACGCGCGCCTTCTCCTCCTCGCGCGCCTTGCACCAGATGAACTCCTCCACGTCCGGGTGGTCGACGTCGAGGATCACCATCTTGGCCGCGCGCCGCGTCTTCCCGCCGGACTTGATCGTGCCGGCGGATGCATCGGCACCGCGCATGAAGCTGACCGGCCCCGAGGCGTAGCCACCCTTCGAGAGCTGCTCCGCGGAGGAGCGCAGCTTCGACAGGTTGATGCCCGAGCCCGAGCCGCCGCGGAAGATGACGCCCTCACGGCGGATCCAGTCGAGGATCGACTCCATCGAGTCCTCGATCGAGAGGATGAAGCAGGCCGAGCACTGCGGCTTCTCCTCGAAGCCGACGTTGAACCAGACGGGCGAGTTGAAGGAGGCGAGCTGGTTGACGAGGATCGCCTTCAGCTCCGCCTCGAAGGTCTCGGTCTCCTCGTCGGTCGCGAAGTAGCCGCCGTCACGCCCCCACGCCGTGATCGTGTCGACGACTCGGCCGATCATCTGGCGGACGCTCGATTCGCGCTCCGGTGAGGACATGCGGCCGCGGAAGTACTTCTGCGCGACGATGTTCGTGGCCGTCTGCGACCAGAAGCGCGGGAACTCGACGCCCTTCTGCTCGAAGACGGGCTTGTCCTTGCCGGGAATGTACGCATCCCGGGTCTCCCACTCGATCTCGTCGAAGGGATCGCGTCCCGGAATCGTGAAATAGCGCTTGACGCCGCAGGTACGCGCAGCCTCGACGACTGCGTTCACGATGTCGTCGTCGGTGATGACGGGTTGGTTTGTGGTGCGTTCTGCGGACGCCATGGTTCCTCCTGAAGAGTATCTGTCTCGGTGCCTGCCGAAGCGGGGACCAAGGAGAGTAGTGCGGGGGTCGGACGGAGCGATTTGCAGGGGTTTTCTCGGCTGTGAGTCCAAACAGGCGGCTTTTAGGGCCGTGGCTCGAAACCCCGTGCGGCGCACGGTTACAGACCCCTTCCATAGCTGCCGATACGAGTTGCATGAACGCTCTCCTTGCCTCGGTCCTGGAGGTGCCCAGACGGAGCGTGCCGCGCCCGGAGCCGGTTGAACACATCCCGGCTCCCACGCGTCCACGGCCGCTCCCGACCTGGATCCTCCTCACGGCGCTTTTCGCCGTCGCCGCCGCCTACCACGCTGTCGCCTCCCTGGGCCACGTCGCACCCGCGGTCTTCACGGACGAGATCCTCCACTCGAAGCTCGCGCAGTCGCTCGCGGCCGGGCACGGGCTCCTCGTCCGCGGCGAGCCGTTCTTCTTCCCGTCGCCGCTCCCCGCGCTCGCGCAGTCACCCGCCTGGCTCGCCGGCAGCGTTCCCGTCGGTTACGAGCTCGCGAAGATCCTGAATGCGCTCGTCATGAGCGCAGCGGTCTTCCCGGCGTACTGGCTCGCACGCGCGCTCGTGCGTTCCCGCTACGCCGTCCTCGCCGCGGCAGCCGCGGTCGCCTCCCCGGCGATGGTCTACCACTCGTACCTCCTTTCCGAGGCGCTCGCCTATCCGGTGTTCTTCCTGGCGGTCGCCGTGATCGTCCGGGCGCTCCAGACTCCGTCGACTCGCTGGGGGGCGGGAGTCCTCGCCGTCTCGCTCCTCGCGGTCGCCACGCGCACGCAGTTCCTCGCGCTACCGCTCGCCTTCGGGCTCGCCGCCCTCGCGGGCGGGCGCACCGGCCTCCGGCGACAGGCGCTCCCACTCGGAGGCTTCGTGGCGCTGGGCATTGCGGGGCTCGCGGTGGGCGGAGGTGCGCTCGGCCCCTATGCGAGCGTGTCGGTGCTGGACTATGACTACTCGGACGTCGCTCGGTGGGCCGGCTCGACGGCGGCCCTCTTCCCCTTCGCGGCCGGCTGGCTCGTAGCTCCCGGTGCCGCGCTAGGGCTCAGCTATTTGCTCGTGCGCCCGCGTTTTCCCGCGGAGCGCGCCGTCGGCGTCTTCCTGACGGCGCTCACCATGCTCGTCCTCCTGCAGGTCGGAGTGATCGCAGCGGCTCAGTCCCACCGCCCTCTCGAGCGCTACGCGATCTACCTCGCTCCGCTCGCGTTCCTACTCTTCTTCGCCTACGCCGAACGCGGTGCCCCGCGGCGCCGGCTCTACGCGGGGCTCGCGCTCAGCATCGGGCTCCTCGCCTGGCTCGTGCCGTTTCCCTCCCTCGCCGACTACCGCTTCTCATTCGACTCGCCAACGCTCTCGTCCTTCGGGATGCTCGCCGCCTGGATCGGGAACGCGAACGCGGCCACCGTCTTCGCTGCCGTCCCGCTCGCGGGCAGCGTCCTCGTTGCGCTCATCCCGCTCCGGCGGCGAGTACCGGCCCTGCTCGCGGCAGGCGCGGTAGGCCTCCTGCTCGTAAGCGGCCTCGCCACCTACGCCGGCGACCATTCGATGACGCGCCGCGCCGCCGCGGCGTGGAGCGCCTCGCCGTCCGATTGGGTCGATCAGGGCGGTCTCGGCCGCGCCGACTACCTCGCGCTCCCCGGCGGCTCCCCGCACTTCGGATGGATGCTGGAAGCCTGGAACCGCGATGTCGATCGGACGATCCGGCTCGGTATCAAGGACACGCCCACCGACGTGTTCCCAGCGTCGAGGGCCACGGTCGCACCGGACGGGGTCCTCCTCGTAGACGGCAGGCCCGCAAACGCAGGACTTCTCGTGGTCAACGACTTCGGAACCCAGATCGACCTCGAGGGCACGGTCGTCGCGAGGCCGCGTACAGGGCTCACCGAGCTGCGAGTCCCGGCTGCACCCCACGTCCGGTGGATCGCGACCGGGCTCTACGGCGACGGCTGGTCGTCGGGGAACCTCTCATACCGGGTCTGGCCGGAGCACGTCGGCGCCGACGGCGTCTACGAGGTCGGGACTCGCACTTCCGAGTGGCTACGCCACGCGGACCGTGACGCTAACGGTCGAAGGCGTCGGCCGGCGGACTCTGACGCTCAAGCCTGGCACCTCCGTGCACCTGGAGCTCCCGGCGCCGCTCCGGGCGGGCTCCGTCCCCGCTCTTCAACTCTCGGCGGACGGCGGCCGCCTCGTCGGAGTGGAGACGGCGAACGCCTACCTCGTCTCGCTCCGGGTCACGAGCCTCGCGTACCGCCCTCGAGGGCCGGCGGCAGCCCTGCCGCCTGCGACGGTGTCCGGAGACGACCTGCTCACGCCTTCGTGACCTAGGGCGAGCGGCTAGATGCGGCGGGCCGGAGGCAGCCTGCGGCCGCGGGCGCGCTGCTTGATGAAACTGGCTCCTCCGGCGGCGAGGAGCAGGAGGCCGAGAAGCCCGACGATCACGAGGGCGAGCGGGAAGGAGTCGGCGCGGCTCGGCCCGATCTTGTCCATGGCCTGAGTGACTGGGCCGGTCTGATCCGCATTAGCACCGGAGCGCGCGTCCATCTTCCCGCCGGGATCCTCGACGTCATCCGAGGTGCCCGCGATGCCATCGGGGCCCTTGCCGCCGCCGCCTGACTTGGTGCCGCCTGCGCCGGATGAGTTCTTGTCGTTCGTGCCGCCGTTGTCCTTCTTGTTTTCCCGCTCCTTGGCTGCGATCGCCTTGAGCATCGCGGCCGAGATGTCTTCCTCGGCACTCGAATAGCTCTGCACGTCCTCCGGCAGGTCCGCGATGGCCTCCCGATAGCAGTGGATCGGGTAGGTCGTGGCGACTACGCCGTCGTCGTACCAGTCGTCGAGCACGCGCTGCCCACACGCGCTTGCCGATGCGGGAGCGGCAGTGAAAGCGAGGAGAAGGGCGGCAAGTGAGGCCGCCCCGAGGAGTGAGCGAATGAAATTCTTCAAAGAGTCAACAGGGAGTGGCCGCATACTAGCGACTCCTCTCGGCACCTTTGACCGGCATTCGCAAAGGTTTCATGAAGGCAGAGCGATGCGGGGTCTCTGCTAGCTTCCGGCCGATGCGAGCGGCCCTCGAGCGCGCCGGCGCAGGTGCCGAGCCGCGGGCCGTGGTCCGGGGCTCCGAGACGCTTGCTGCCCGATTGGTTGCGGGCGGCTACCTCGCTCTCCTCGTCGCGTGCGTCTTCGCAGGAGACGCCTCGGATGACGATTCGCTCCTCTGGATCGGCGGAGCGGCGCTCGTCCTCGCGCTCGGCGTCCTCGCAGCCGGGCTCGCCGGGGCGGTCGCGCTCCCACGCCTCTCCAAGAGCGCGCTCTGGTGTCTGGCTCTCACGACCGCACTATTGGCGTGGTTGGGGGTCTCGATCGCCTGGTCGGTCGAGCCCGACCGCTCGTGGAGCTACTTCGACCGAGGCGTCGTCTACCTCGCACTCCTCGGCGTCGGCATCCTGGCCGGCGGCCTCGTTCGTCGCGCCGCCACGGTCGCTGCTGCCGAGCTGGCGCTCGTAGTCGGGCTCGTCCTCGCGGTCGGGCTCGCCGTCAAGATCTTTCCGTCCCTCTATCCGGACAGCGAGCGGATCGCACGCCTGCGGGCGCCGGTCGGCTACTGGAATGCGCTGGCGCTCCTCTTCGCCTTCGGGCTCCCGCTCGCGCTGTGGCTCGCCGGCCTCGCGGGGCGGCGAACCGGCTTGCGAGCGCTCGCGGTGGTCTTCGGCTACCTCTTGGCAGTCGCGCTGGCGCTGACGTTCTCACGCGGAGGCATCCTGGCTGCTCTCGCCGCCGTGATCGTCGCCGTTGCTCTCGGCCGCGACCGCGTGCATCGGCTCGTCGACGTCGCGGTCGCCGGGACCGGAGCGGCCCTGGTGAGCGCCTGGGCGCTGGGACAACCTGGGCTGGCGGCGGACGGCCTTCCCCTCTCCGTCCGCGCTGCCGGCGGCCACCGGCTGGCCCTGGCCCTCGTTCTCGGCGCAGTCGTCGTCGCCGGGCTCACGGTCGCAGTCTCCAGGCTCCGGCTCGACGACCGACTCCCCCGTTTCTCACGGCGCTGGGCGATCGGGGCTGCGCTCCTCGCAGCGGGCCTCCTTGCCGTGGCGGTGGCGGCGAGCGACCCTGGCGCACGCATCGACGAGTTCCGGAACCCGCCCGCCGTCAACGTGTCGCAGGAGGGCAGCCGGCTGACCAGCCTCAGCTCGAACCACCGCTGGACCTGGTGGGGAGAGGCCTGGGAGCTCTTCATCGATCATCCCGTCCTCGGTGTTGGCGCGGGAAGCTTCGGAGTCGCGCACAAGCAGGTTCGAGTGAGCGAGCTGGACGCCGTCGAGCCGCACAACCTTCCTCTCCAGTTCCTCGCGGAGACCGGTCTCGTGGGCGCGCTCCTGGCCGGAGGCGCAGCCCTGGCAGCCGCAGTCGCTGCACTAGGGGCGCTTCGCCGCGCCCAGGGCCGCGAGCGAGGCGCCGTGGTGGCCCTCGCCTGCGTACTCGTGGCGTACGCCGTCCAGGGCCTCTTCGACTTCGACTGGGACTTCCTGGCCGTGACCGGCCCGGTGATGCTTGTGACGGGCGTCCTGCTCACCGCGGACGGATTGTCGCCCGCGCCACGACACCACCGCCTTTGGGTGTTTGCCCCACCCCTGGTCGCGGCTGCCCTCCTGTACTCCCTGACCGCTCCGTGGCTCGCGGAGAGAAGGGTCGAGAGTGCATACGACGCGGTTGCGAACGGGGATGCCAAGGCTGCGATCAAGGCTGCGGAGAGCGCTCGCGGGCTGAACCCGCTCTCACTCGATCCGCTTCGCGTTCAGGTAAATGCCCGCGTCCTCGACGGAGACATCGCCGGGGCCCGGCAAGTGCTGATCGACGCCGTCGAGCTCCAGCCCGAGAACCCGGCCACTTGGTACGAGCTCGGTGTCTTCGAGCTCCTCGCCAGGCGTCCCGATGCCGCTGTCAGACCGCTCGAGCGCGCCGCCGCGCTGGATCCCCATGGTGACGCTCCGACCCTTCTCGCGGACCTACGCCAACGCTGATGCGCGTCGTCGTGGACGTCACCCCGCTCTCACATCCGCGTACCGGGATCGGGAACTACCTGCGCGGTCTGCTCGGCGGGCTCGCGCTTCTCGACGATGTCGAGCTCGTCGCCTTCGGGCCGGTTCGCCGCGGCGGGAAGCAGAACGTCGAGCTCGCCCTGGCCGAGCTCGACCTCGAGCAACGGCTGCAGGTCGTCCCCGCGGCCCATCTCTGGCGAACGGCCTGGAGCCGCGCAGGACGCCTCTCAGTCGAGCGCTTCGTAGGGCCGTTCGACGTCTTTCACTTCTCCGACTGGATGTATCCACCGCAACGCGGCGGGATCCGGGCAACCACGATCTACGACCTCGTCCCGCTCCGGTTCCCGGAGTGGGTGGCGGCCCGGACGCGCTCGATGCACACGGCGAAGTACCGAAACGCTGCCCGCACCTGCGACCTGATCGTCGCCATCTCCCGGCACACGGCCACCGAGGTGGCGGAGCGGCTCACGGTCCCGCCCGAACGGCTCGCGGTCGCCTACCCCGGCGTGGACGCGCGCTTCTCCCCGGAGGGACCGCCGGCAGAGCGCGCCGAGGCGCAATACATCCTCAGCGTCTCGACCCTGGAGCCCCGGAAGAACCTCAGGGCGCTCGTCGATGCCTTCTCCGTTCTACGCCGGCGCCGGCCCGACGTGTCGCTCGTGATCGCAGGGGCCGAAGAAGGGGTCGAGGCAGCCGCGCTCCAGGGCGACGGTGTCGAGCTGCTCGGCTACGTGGACAACGAGGAGCTCGCCGGCCTCTACCGCGGTGCGGCCGCGTTCGCGTATCCATCCCGGTTCGAGGGCTTCGGCATGCCGCTCGTGGAGGCGATGGCGAGCGGGACGCCGGTGGTCGCCGGCGCGGATGCATCCCTCGACGAGGCCTCGGGTGCGGCCGCGCTGCGGGTCGATCCGGACGATGCGGATGCCTTCGCGCTGACCCTGGAACGGGCGCTGGACGAGCGTGACGCGCTCGTCCCGGCTGGGATCGAACACGCGCGTGGGTTCACGTGGGAGGCGTGCGGGCGGGCCGTAGCAGACGCATACCGGGGAGCGCTTCGGGGCCGAGGTCAGCCTTGAGCGTCCTCCCCGGGCACGAGGACGAAGTACCGGAAGCCCGGGATGCCGGGCGCAAGCTGGTCCGGGGCCGCGCGCGCGACTACGCCGCCACGCGCCTCCACCGCGCGGCGCACGTCGAGGTCGGAGATCCCGATCATGCGCATGGGGTTCAGTCGCAGCCTGCGCTGCAGGAGGTCGGGCGGCACCCGGACAGCCCGCAACAGTCCGTAGGCTCGACGGCGGAGCTGCAGACGGCTCCGCGCTCTCAGCGGCGACGGGACTTGGAAGACGACCAGCCCGCCTGGGCGTGCAACCCGGACGAACTCACGGATGTAGTGGAGAGCTGCCTGCGCGCTCGCAACGTGCTGCAGCACGACGAAGGAGAGCACGAAGTCGAACGTGTCGTCTGCGAACAGGCCAAGGTCGGGGCTCCGGTTGACCAGGAAGCGGCAGTTCTCGCAGTCCGCGTTGAGCCGCTTCGCGTGCTCGAGCATCCGCTCCGAGATGTCGACGCCCGTGGAGTACTCGAAGTGGCCCGCAAGAGCCCGTGTGAGTCGCCCGACGCCACAGCCGAAGTCGAGCGCACTCGAGATGCCGCCCTGCCAGCCGAGCTCTCGCGCCACTCCCAGCACGGACTCGACATCCGACTCCCCGCGTTCGAAGAAGCGATCCAGCTGCCAGCCGTGGTCGCCGGGCTGCGTCTCGGAGAGGATCGCCCAGAGCGGATCGACGAGCGCAAGATCGTCCCAGTCGCGCTCCTGCCGCCCGAGCCCCACGTCGGGACGCATGATGCCTGACCTCCGCATCGGGATGGACTTCTCTCCCCTCGTCCTGACGCGGGCGGGGACGGCGCGCTACGTACGGTCGCTCGTAGAGGGGCTACGCGAGGCCGGCACCGAAATCGCCCGCGAGTATTCCTTCGGCGGGCCCGCACGTCCGACGCGGATCGTCCGGGACGCGGCGTGGTACCTCGCAGCGCTGCCCCTCCTGGCCCGACGCGACCGGCTTGACGTCCTTCACTGCCCTACGATCCGCGCCCCGATCCGGTCCCGGGTCCCGCTCGTGGTGACCGTCCACGATCTCGCGGTGCTCCGCTATCCGGAGACCTTCAACCACTGGACGAGATCCTGGAGCCGGCTGACGCTCCCGCACGTCGCCCGCGGGGCCCGGCGGATCGTGGCCGTCTCCGACTTCACCCGCGGGGAGCTGGTCGACTTGCTGGGAGTCGACGAGGGGCGTGTACGGGTCGTCCGAAACGGCGTTGGACCCCCCTTCTCCCCGGACGGGCCGCGCGCAGAAGGCGAGTACATTCTCGCGGTGTCCACGCTCGAGCCTCGCAAGAACCTGGAGCGGCTCGTGGAGGGCTTCCGCCGGGCTGGATTGGGGCTGGAGCTGCGGGTTGCCGGCGCGCCCGGCTGGGGCGACGTCGCGGTCGAGGGGGAGCAGGTCCGCCTCCTGGGCGACGTCGGAGACACCGAGCTCGCGGCGCTCTACCGCGGCGCCGCCTGCGTCGCCTACGTCTCCCTCTACGAGGGCTTCGGCCTCCCCGTGCTCGAGGCGCTCGCATGCGGCGCTCCCGTCGTGACAGCACGGGGCGGCGCCTGCGAGGAGGTCGCGGCGGGCGCCGCAGAGCTTGTCGACCCGCTCGACCCGGACGACATCGCGGCGGGGCTCCGGCGGGCGGCCGCGAGCAATGGCGGGCTGCGCGAGCTCGGTCTGGCACGCGCGCGCGAGCTCACCTGGGAGCGAACCGCGCGGGAGACGCTCGCCGTCTACGAGGAGGCCGCGGCGTGACCCTGCCGCTTGTCGTGATCGACGCCGACGTGCTCGGCCGCAGGCGCACGGGTGACGAGACCTACGTGGCCAGCCTCCTCCGCGAGCTCGGCGTCCTCGCGCCGCCGGATCTCCGCCTCGCTGCCGTGACGCGCCGGCCCGACCTCGTGCCGACTGGGATCGAGCCGATCGAGCTTCCGGCCAGGAGCCAGGTGCTGCGGATGGCCGTCGGTCTGCAGCGCCGCCTGCGGAAGCTCCGGCCGGCGCTCGGACACTTCCAGTACGCGATCCCCTTCGGTTTCGATGCGCCGACGGTGGTGACCATCCACGACCTCTCTTTCGAGCGAGGCCGGGCAATGATGGGGCTCAGGGACAGGCTCATCTTCCGCACGGTCGTCCCGCGTGCGGCCCGCCGGGCGGAGCGCGTCCTCACGGTCTCGGAGCGCACGCGGCGAGATCTGATCGAACACTACGGGCTCTCCGAGAGCAAGATCGTGGTGACGCCGAACGGCGTCGACCCCGCGTTCGGGCCGGATGGGCCGAAGGCCGACGGCAGCGCCTACGCGCTCTTCGTCGGCGCGCTCCAGCCCCGGAAAGACCCGGTGTCCGCGGTCGAGGCGATCGCGCTGGTCGACGGCGGTCTGCGGCTCGTCTTCGCCGGGCCCGACAAGGGCGGCGGTCCGGCTCTGCGCGAGGCGGTCGCGAGGCTGGGTCTCGAGGACAGGGTCGAGCTGCTCGGCTACGTCGAGCAGGAGCGGCTTGCTGCCCTCTACCGCGGCGCAGCCTGCCTCGTCTTTCCCTCCCTGTACGAGGGCTTCGGGCTGCCGGTGATCGAGGCGATGGCGTGCGGCACTCCCGTCGTCGCTGCGCGGACGAGCGCCCTGCCGGAGGTGGCCGGTGATGCAGCCGTCCTGGTCGAGCCCGGCAACCCGGCGGCGCTCGCTCAGGGCATCGAAGACGTGCTCGTCGATCGCGAACGGCTCACCGCCGCCGGCCTCGAGCGGGCCCGGAGCTTCAGCTGGCGGAAGTCTGCCGAGCGCACGCTGGCCGTCTACCGTGAGCTCCTGTGAGCGTCGCCGCGGTCGTCGTCTTCACCCCGGGCGACCCGGACCCGGGCCCGTGCCTCGAGACGCTCGCACCGCAGGCCGGCGAGACCGTTCTCGTCGCGAACCCACCCGGCCCGCCGCCCATGGTTCCAGCCGGAGTCCGGGTCCTCTGGAACGAGGAGCGTCTCGGCTTCGGCGCTAACATCAATCGAGGCATCGCCGCGACTGGAGCTGATCTCGTCGCGGTGTCGAACCCGGACACACGAACGGCCCCCGACGCGCTCGGCGTCTTGGCGGAGTTCGCCGGCTCCCATCCGCGTTGCGGGATTGCCGGCCCGCAGATGTCCTACTCCGACGGAACCTGGCAGCCCACCAGACGTCGGTTTCCGACCGTTTCAGGCACCCTCGTCCGCCGGACCCCGCTCCGATCGCTCTTCCCGCCGCTCGAGCGCCAGCGGGCCCACTACCACCTGGACGAGCGGCCGACCGAGCCGGTGGAGGCTGACTGGGTCCTCGGCGCCTTTCTCTTCCTTCGCCGGGAGATGATGGAGGAGCTCGAGGGCTTCGACGAGGGCTTTCACCTCTACGGCGAGGACATCGACCTCGCCTACCGGGCCGCCAAAGCCGGCTGGGAGCGCTGGTACGTCCCGGCCGCACACGTGACTCACGACTACGCCGCGGCGATCGACCGGGTCTTCTTTAGCCGGCGCACGCTCTGGCACCTGCGGTCGATGGCCCGCTTCGTCCGGAAGCACCCCGAGCGCCTGCGGGCCCTGTGACAGGCCGCTGGTACGATCAGCGGCCGTGAGCGGCTCGGTCGCAGTTCACGGGACCGCGGCTCGCCGCCGGCTGTTCCGCCTCACCGACTACCAGGAGCTCCTCCGGAGCCTGCTTCGACGCGAGCTGCGGGCCAAGTACAAGGGCTCCGTCCTCGGGATCCTCTGGTCGTACTTCAACCCGCTGCTCCTCATGGGCGTGTACACGCTCGTCTTCTCGGTCCTCTGGCGGGCTGTCGACATACCTCACTACCCCCTCTTCGTGCTGAATGGACTGGCCGTGTGGGTCTTCTTCCAGGCGTCGCTCATGGGCGGAACCCGATCGTTGATCGAGAACGCGCCGCTCATCACCAAGGTCTGGTTCCCGCGAGAGCTGGCGCCGCTCGCGACCGTGCTGGCCCAGGGGGTCACGGCCGCGGTCATGCTAGGCGTCCTGATCCCGATCGACCTCGTGATCGAGCCGGGGAGCCTCCCCACGTTTCTCCTCGCAGTGCCGGTCTTCATGGCCTTCGTCCTGCTCACGATCGGCATCACGTGGATCCTGGCCGTCGCCAACGTGTTCTTCAGAGACGTCGAGCATGTCGTCGCCGCGATCCTGCTTCCCTGGTTCTTCCTGACGCCCATCTTCTATGCGCTCGAGCAGCTTCCGGGCGCCGCGGGGCATGAGTACCTGATCAAGCTGATTCGGTTCGGCAACCCGGTCACGCCTTACGTCGAGACGATCAGAGCCGTCCTCCTGCAAGGCGCCCTGCCGGGCGCCGCCTCTCTCGTCTACGTCTTCGTCGTCGGGCCCGCCGTCTTCCTCCTCGGCCTCTGGGTCTTCCAGCTCTACGACGACGAGATCGCGGTGGAGCTTTGAGCACGGCCGAGATTGCGAGAGGCGAGATCCGGGCCGAGGGAGTCGGCAGGCGCTTTGCGCTGCGCCCGCTCGGCACCCGGTCGGTCAAGGACGTGCTCGTCCATCCACGGCGCCACCCGCGCCACGAGATGTGGGCGCTGCGCGACGTCTCCTTCGTCGTCCGCCCGGGCGAGACATTCGGGGTGATCGGGAGAAACGGATCCGGAAAGTCCACGCTGCTGAAGCTCATGGCCTACATCTTCGCGCCCACGGAAGGAGACCTCGCGGTCGGCGGGCGCGTCGGATCGCTCCTCGAAGTCGGCGCCGGGTTCCACCCGGACTTCTCGGGTGTCGAGAACGTCTACCTCTCGGCCGCCGTCCACGGCCTCGGGAGGTCCTACGTCGACGATCATCTCGACGACATCCTCAGCTTCGCCGAGATCGGCCAGTACGCCCACATGCCCGTCAAGGCTTACTCCACCGGAATGTTCTTGCGGCTCGGCTTCTCGGTTGCGATCCACATCCACCCCGACGTGCTGCTCGTAGACGAGGTCCTCGCGGTCGGGGACGAGGCCTTCCAGAAGAAGTGCTATGCGTGGATCGAGGGCTTCCAGGCCGCGGGAGGGACACTCGTGTTCGTCTCGCACGACCCCGCGGTCGTGGAGCGGCTCTGCGAGCGAGCCATCCTGCTCGACGAAGGTCGCATCGTAGAGCAGGGCACGGCTCATGACGTCCTGCACGCATACCAGCGCCGCCTCGCAAGCGAGCGCGCAGTGGCCGTCGCCGGGCTCCCGGCGGAGGAGCCGGGCGAGGCGATCCGAAAAGCAGCCGGCCACTAGATGTCTACGGCAACAGCCGGCAGCGGGCGGCCGGCCGGAGTCAACCTCGTCGGGTTTCTGCAGGCTGAGTTCGGTCAGGGGGAAGTGGCGCGCCGGTTGGCTTCGGCCCTCGAGCGAGCCTCGATCCCGTACTCGGCGATCAACCGGGCAGCGAAGATGCACCGCGAAGCGCACGACTTCGCCCTCTCTCCCGAACGGGACGCACCGTACGACACGAACCTTCTGTGCCTGAACGCCGAGCATCTTCTGAGCCTCGCGGAGGGAAAGGGGCGCGAGCTCCTGCACGACCGGTATTCGATCGGCGTCTGGTTCTGGGAGACCAGCCGTTTCCCGGAGTACCTCTACCCGGCATTCGACCTGGTCGATGAGGTATGGGCGGCAAGCGACTTCGTCGCCCGTGCGATCGCCGAGGAGACGTGGAAATCGGTCGTCACGTTTCCACTGCCCGTCGAGGTTCGGCCGGGGCCGGACATCTCGCGCACGGAGCTCGGCCTGCCGCCGGATCGCTTCGTCTTCCTGTTCACCTTCGACTTCTACAGCACTTCCGTCCGGAAGAACCCGCTCGGCCTGATTGAGGCTTTCCGCCTCGCGTTCGAGCCCGGGTCCGGCCCGATGCTCCTCGTGAAGAGCATCAACGGCGAGCGCAACAAGGAGGATTTCCGCGCTCTCCAGGAGGCAGCCGCCGGTCATCCCGACATTCAGCTCTCCGACGGGTACGTGACCCAGGAGCACATGCAGGCGCTTCTGGAGGCCTGCGACTGCTACGCCTCCCTACACCGAAGCGAGGGGTTCGGGCTCGGGCTCGCGGAGGCGATGGCATTGGGGAAGCCGACGCTCGCGACCGGATACTCCGGCAACCTGGCGTTCATGGACGAGGCGAACAGCTACCTCGTCTCGTACGAACTCGGCTCGGTTCCTACGGGTTCTGGCCCATACCCAGAGGGTGCTACCTGGGCGGATCCGGACCAGGAGGACGCGGCCCGGCTGATGCGCCAGATCGTCGAGCAACCCGACGAAGCCCGGGCCAGGGCGGCCCGCGGCCGAGCGACGATCGAGCGGGACTTCTCGCTGGAACGGGCAGCGTCGTTCCTCGAGCAACGGCTCACGGAAATCGGTGCCCGCCCGAGGCAACGCCGCGAGCGCCGAACGCACGCCGAGCGGGCGGCGGCGTTCGTCTCGACTGGCCCGAGCGTCAAATGGTCGGCGCCGTCCAGACTCGGCATCCTGGGGCTGAGCTGGCGCTGGCTGCTACTGCGAGCGCTCCGCCCCTACACAACCCGGCAGCGGGAGTTCGAGAGCTCGGTCGCGCACGCACTCGTCGAGCTCGAGCGATCTCCTCTACGCGGCGCCATACGTCGGCGACCCCGACCTCCTTCGCACGACGACGGCGAGTGGACTCGAGGTCATCGGCTACGAGGACCGCGCAGCGCAGCGGCCGACCCAAGCAGCGTACCGTTCGTTCGAGGACATATTCAGAGGCCCCGAGAGGCGGGTGCGATCGCTTCAGCTCCCGTACCTCAACCTGATCGGCAGCCTCCAGCCGGTGCTCGACGTGGGGTGCGGCCGCGGCGAGTTCCTCGATCTTCTCGCCGAAGCGGGAATCCCAGCCTCAGGCGTCGACCTCGATCGGGGCATGGTGGAGCACACCCGCGCAAAAGGCCACGACGTGGAGCAGGGGGACGGCCTGCAGCGGCTCGACGCGCTGGCAAGCTCACTTGGCGTCGTCTTCGCAGCTCAGGTCGTAGAGCACCTCTCTTACGCGGACTTGCTCAGATTCTTCGAGCTTTCCGAGCGCGCCCTCAAGCCCGGTGGGCTTCTGATCGCCGAAACCGTCAATCCTCACTCGCTCGCGGGCTTCAAGACCTTCTGGACCGACCCGAGCCACCGCTGCCCGATCTTCCCGGAAGTGGCTGTCGCCATGTGCCAGATCCAGGGGTTCGCCTCGGCCTACGCCTTCTTTCCAGGCGGTTCCGGGAACCTGGAACGGGATCGCCGCCGTCAGACCGTGTACGCGGTCGTGGCGACCAAGGGCATGACGTCAGCCTGACTCGACGTAGGTGAAAGCTCGTGCCCGGACACCGAGAGGTCGGATATCGGTCGCGCGTGGGTCGGGTGCGTCGAGGATGTCGGCTGGGACCACAACCGGCGAGACGGCCAGCTTGACTTCGCACACACCCCCGGCGGGCCGAAGCGGTATTCGGAAACGTTCCGCGGCCTCGCCGACGAGCGTCTGCGCGAGCACCCGGCCTTCGCTCCGCGCCACTACCCGTGCCGGACTCGGACGGAGGTCATTGGATCCGATCAGGATCAGGACGAGCACGCCGCCTTTACAGCCGTAGCGTGTGTACACCATCTCGGGGCCCGACCAGCCGTCCGCATAGAGGCCCGTGATGCGCTCCCGGATCGTGACCGGCTGAGATGGCTCGTAGAGCCTCATGCCCGCGCCGGCAGCCGGGTTTCCCGAGAGCACGCGGCCGTCGAGATTCATGGTCCGGTCGACCAGGACGTAGCGAGACCGCAACGCCTCTCCCGTCTGGAAGCGAACTATGCCCGTTGCCGGCTCTAGCACGAGGGTCTGCTGGGGAAGCCCGTCTGGGAAGTTCCCGAAGTTGTAGACGGGACCAATCGCGCGGTTGAAGAAATCGTTCTCCCAGAGCGTCACATGGGGCTGGTCGCCCGACCATAGCGCCGCCACCTCCGCGTTCGGGCCCACCAGTCGGTCGATCCAGTCGCGGCTGCGACCGATGCCGTTTTCGACGGCGCTGGCCGAGGCCTCGCTCGTCCTGCGCTCGATCGGAGCATGGATGACTACGAGGTAGGCGAGCACGAGCGCCGGTAAGACCAGGGCGAACCGAACGGGAAGCAGCAGGAGGAGCGTCCCCACCGCTATCGAGACGAGGACGACGAGCAGCGTGACGTCGCCGGAGAGGAACGGGCTTTCGGCCACGTCCCAGAGAGGGAGCAGCCCGAGGGTGTCCGAGACGGCCGTCTCGTTCAGCAAGGAGCCGAATGGGAGAAGCGTCGGCAGGATCGCCGCGACGAGGACGGCGATCGCCGCACCGGGCCACGGCCGCGGGAGACCGAGGTTCACCCAGACAAGGAGGGCAATGAAGAAGAGCGGCGCTATGTAGAACAGGTTTCGCTCCTCGATCCTGTTGACGCCGGCGACCGAGGCGAACGCACCGACCGCAACCGTGAACCAGACAACCAGGGAAATCGAGAGGGCTGCAAACACGCGCAGCCGCGGCGTGCTCAGCCGGCCTCGACCGAAGGCGATGCCGGCGACGAGAAGGAGAGCGGCGAGTGGCGCGAAGCCGAGATAGAGGTCGAGCTCGCTGAGGTGATAGAGCGACCAACGGAAGACCCCCTCGGGCGAGTACTGCTGGTCGCTGAGCCCCGCATAGGCACCGAGGAGCGAATCGGTTGGCGAGCGTCCGCGAGCCAGCTGGTACACAAGGAAACCGGCCGCCCCGACCAGGAGGACGACCAACGTGAGCGCGAACTTTCTGAGGAGCTCCAGGACTGCATTCCAGCGCGCCGTCTGAGATGGGGCTGGCACGGCGAGGCCTTCAGCCATCGCGAGAGCGAGGATCGCCGTCCCGTAGGCCGGAAGCAGCACGATGCCTTGCCGTCGCGTCAGAACGGCGATCAGAACGAGGGCGAGCACGGCAAGCTGCCGGAGCGCGGTCGGCCGCTCGAGTGCGAGCGCCATCACGAGCGCGCAGGTGAGGAAGACGGGGTAGAAGGCGTTCTCCGTCATGATCACGGTCGTGTAGAGCATCGACGGGAGCGCGACGGTGAGCAGAGCCGCGCCCAGGCTGTGCAGGACGCCGAGGACGCGCCGGGCAAGGAGATATGCGGGAAGGGCGGCGAGCGACATTACAACGGCGTTGATGGCTCTGGCCGCGTCGTAGGCGTCTGGAATCCGTTCAAAGAGCGCGAATGCCGGCGCGATCAGGAGCGGATAGACCGGACCCAGGCTCAAGGCGTCCACCGGGACTTCGCGGAGCGCGAATCCTCCTGATGCACTCGACTTGGCGAGCTCCGCGTAGTAGAGCTCGTCGGAGAAGATCCAGGGACCTGGATCGTTAAGCGCCAGCTCGAGGCGGACCGCCGCCGAAGCAAGGACGAGCGTCACGAGCCAGAACCAGATCGGCATCGCGGCGACCCAATCCCGTACGCGAGCTTGAACGCGAACGTACCGCTCGACGAGCTCGGTCACCGGCGCCATTCTAGGGAAGAGCGCCTCCCCAGCTGACCGATCACCGGGACGGCTCGGGTTTGCGTCTGCCTCCGACGCAGATCGGCCGGCCACCGCCGTGACGCAGGCCCTACGCTGCCCTGGCCGTGACAAGCGAGGGCACGCTCCCACTGGTCAGCATTCTCATCATCAGCCACAACTACGGCCGCTTCCTCGCCGAGGCGATCGAGAGCGCCCTCGCCCGACCTACGAGCCCACCGAGATCATTCTCGTCGACGACGGCTCGACTGACGGCTCGCTCGACGTCGCGCGTCGCTACGAGAGCTCGATCCGCATCCTGAGCCACCCGAATGTCGGAGTCGAGCAGACGTGCAACCGTGCCGTGCAGGAGGCGACGGCGGGCTATTTCGTCTTCCTTTCGGCTGACGACGTCTTCGAGCCCAGCTACGTCGAGGAGCTCTACCGGGCGCTGCGCCGATCCCCTGAGGCTTCGTATGCGTACTGCCGAGCGCAGCGGTTCGGCGCGGAGACGGGCCTGATGAAGGGCTTTCTCTTCAGCCCGTACATCCTCGTCAGGCGGGGAAACTATGTGAACGCCTCGGCACTCATAGCGAAGGAGGACTACCTCGCAGCGGGTGGATTCGACGAGGATCTCGCGGACTACGCGCTCGAGGACTGGGACTTCTGGCTGACGATGCTCGAGCGCGGGAAGCGCGGAACCTACGTACGCACTCCACTCCTCCGCTGGCGGCGCCACGCCGAGGGAAGCAGGAACCCCGAGTCGGAGGAGAAGCTGGCACGCTCCGCAAAGGTCATCCGTGACCGCCACCGAGCGGCTCTACGAGCGAACGTCGGACTGGCGAGGGCGCCTCGGTTACGCGATCGAGTTGGCCGTCGCCGTGGTCGAGATGGTCGTCGGTTTTTCTCGATTTCCTGGGGATTGCTCTCCAGAATCGAAAAGCAAGCGTGGCGGCGCTCCCAGCGTCGGCACGGCTCCCCCACCCGACGAGACCTCCGTCCGGAACGGCGGGTAGCCTGCCGGGATGGCGAATCGTGACCGTCATCGAGCCCGCCCGCGGCCTTGGCTTCCCCGATCTCCGCGAGCTCTGGGAGCACCGCGACTTGACCTACTTCCTCGTCAGGCGCGACCTCGCCATCCGCTACAAGCAGTCGATCGTCGGCGTGCTCTGGGCCGTCCTGCAGCCGGTGCTCCTGGCGGTGGTCTTCAGCGTCTTTCTTGGGGTGCTCGCGAAGGTGCCGTCGGAGAGCTGGTGTCCCTTACCCGGTTTTCGCGCTCTCCGGGTTGGTCATGTGGTTCTACTTCGCCACGGCCGTCTCGCGCGCTGCCGACAGCACGGTCGCGAGCTCCGACCTCATCTCGAAGGTTTATTTTCCGCGCGCAGTCATCCCCATCGCCGCTGTGCTCGCCCCGACCGTGGACTTCCTGTTCGCGTTCGTCGTCCTCATCGGGGCGCTCCTGGTCTACGGGATGCCGCTCCAGGCCGAGCTCCTGCTCGTGCCCTTGCTGGTTCCCGGTTGCGCTGGGGATTGCGCTCGGCGCGGGGCTCTGGCTATCCGCTCTGCACGTGAAGTACCGCGACGTCAACATCCTCGTGCCGTTCCTGATTCAGGTCGGGCTGTTCATCACGCCGGTTGATCTACTCGTTCGACCTCGTGCCCGACAATCTCAAGCCTCTCTATGCGATCAACCCGCTCGTCGGGCTTCTCGAGACATTCCGCTGGATGCTATTCCCGGAGACCGGGTTCCCCGGAGCGATCATGCTGATCCCGCTTGCCGCGGGAATTATCTTGCTTGTCTCGGGGGCGCTTTACTTTCGCCGCTCGGAACAGAGTTTCGCCGACGTGATCTAGATGTCGAACGAAGTGGTCATCCGCGTGGAGGACGTCGGCAAGCGCTACCGGCTCGGAACGACCTACGGCGGTGCCGGGCTCCTCTCGGAGCGGCTCGGGAACGCGCTTCGCCGTCCTTTCCGGCGGGGCAACGACGGGCGGAGTCCGGGGAGTTCTGGGCTCTTCGCGAACGTCTCGCTGGACGTCGAGCGCGGGCAGGTCGTCGGTCTGATCGGCAAGAACGGTGCCGGCAAGAGCACGCTGCTGAAGCTCCTGTCCCGGATCACGCTCCCCACGGAGGGGCGGATCGAGCTGCAAGGCCGCGTCGGCACCTTGCTCGAGGTCGGCACCGGGTTTCACGGCGAACTCACGGGCCGGGACAACATCTTCCTCAACGGAACGATCCTCGGCATGCGCCGTCGCGAGATCGCGCGCCCGTTACGAGGATATCGTCGAGTTCTCAGGTATCGCCCGCTTCATCGACACACCGGTGAAGAGGTACTCGAGCGGGATGTTCGTCCGGCTCGCGTTCGCGGTCGCGGCCCATCTCGAGACGGACATCCTCCTCGTGGACGAAGTTCTCGCCGTCGGGGACACCGATTTTCAGCGGAAGTGCCTCGGGAAGATGCAAGAGGTGGCTGAAGGCGGACGGACGGTGGTCTTCGTCAGCCACAACATGGCGGCCGTGCAACGACTATGCAACCACGCCTTCCTGCTCGATTCCGGACACCTCGTTCGGGCCGGACGCAGCGACGACGTCGTCGCCGCCTACCTCGAGGAGGCAGGGCCGGACCAGGTCGGCGGCGAGGCAACGATCGCGCCCGAAGCCCACCGCGTCGGCGGCGAGGACGCGCGGCTTCTCCGGGTTGCCCTGCTCCGGCCGGCGAGGCGGCCGCACCGACCACCTCAACTATGGCGAGCGACCGACCGTCGAGGCTACGTTCGAGGTGAGCAAGCTCGTGGACGACGCGATGGTGGAGGTGGGGATCTCTGATGCCGCCGACGGGAGCCGCGTGGCGACCCTGCACAGCACCGACCGCGGTCAGGCGCCCCTGGAGCTCGAGCCGGGCCTCTACACGCTGAGCGTGGAGGTCGCCCTCGCACTGCTCCCCGGGGAATTCGCGATCGACGTAGGGCTCCACCGGATCGGCGGCCAGACCCTCGACGCCGTGGAGCGGGCACTGCGCTTCTCCGTCTCCCGCACCGGCGGCCTCGGGTCGACCGAGTCCTGGCCCTGGTCAACCGTGCGTGGTCTGGTTCGGCCGGACGCCGAATGGTCGTTGACGCGGGGTGAAGCTCTTCCGGCGCCGCTCGAAGCAAGGCCGTGAGTGGAACGCGTCCTCGTCACCGGCGCGAGCGGCTTCGTCGGCCATGCCGCAGTAGCGGCTCCCCGACGTCGGGCTACGAAGTGCACGGAGTCGCTCGGACCCCTGCCGACGACGTCGAGGTCGACACCTGGCACACAGCCAACCTGCTCGATCACACTGCCGTAGACGGGCTCGTTCGCAACGCAGGCGCTTCTTACCTCCTCCACCTCGCATGGACCACCGAGCACGGCCGCCTCTGGACGGACCTCGCGAACCTCGCCTGGGCGAAAGGCTAGTCTGGGCTCATTGGAGCCTTCGCCGAGGCCGGAGGTACCTGGGCGGTGATGGCAGGCAGTTGCGCGCAGATACGACTGGGGCGGTAAGGCGCTGGGTCCCGCCGGCGTAGCGTCAGAGATCGAGACGCCCAGAAGGCGCGCGACACTTTACGGACGGGCCAAGCTAGGCGACGACCGACCTGCTCGAGGCCTGGTCAAAAGAAGAGGGGCTGTCGTACTCCACCGCCCTGCTGTTCTTCCTCTACGGCCCCTTCGAAAAGTCCGACCGTCTCGTACCCTCGGTGACCCGAAGCCTGCTCGCGGGGGACACTGCCGCGACAACTGCGGGGAACCAGGTGCGAGATTTCATGCATGTCGAAGACTGTGGCGGCGCGCTGGCAGCACTCGTGGACAGCGAGGTGACCGGGTCAGTGAACATCGGAAGCGGCCAGGGATCATCGGTAGCGGACGTGGCCAACACGATCGCGCGAATCCTCGGCTGCGAGAACTTGTTGCGGATTGGCACCATACAAAGCAGAATCGAGGATGCTGGCGTCGTGGTCGCCGCGACGACGCGACTGCGTGAAGAAGTCGGCGCCAGCCCCGATTACGACCTCGAGACGGGCCTCCGACACGCCATCGAATGGTGGCGTCAACGAACGCCGTGCAGATAGGTGTGCCGCAGGCAGTACTGCCCTCGCTGCTCGAGGGTCGAAATCAAGGACGGGCGGCTTGTCGTCAGCTTGCCGCGTTCGGCGCTCGGCGGAGTGACAAGCGGGCTCCCGGCCGCGGAGCTCCTCTATCGCGCCGAGGGGATCGTGGTCGAGCATGTGAAGGCAACGCGCCCCTTGCCGGACCGCGAGATCCTCCCGTCCGGCGCGCTCGCCCCATGAGCGCGAGCAGCCGAGCCGAGCGCAGGTGCCAGGAATCCCGGCTCCGTGCCCTTGGGATCAAGACCGGCTGCAGTAGCCGGGTGCATGTGGCGGTCGGTCCGCGCAACTTCGTGCAGCCCTGCCACGATCCCGCCTGCGTGTACCGCGGGCGCCGTCAGTAGAGCGGTTTCCTCACCAGACGATCACGTTGGCAATGACGGCCACGAGACCGACGATTACGAGCGCCTCTATGACTTGACCGTGTATAGCCCCTCCCGACGCCAGGGCCATGCCCGAATCACTTGCTGCCGTCATCGCCAGACTCAGTCGTCTTGGGCGCGAATGTCCGGGTCGCCCAGCTGGTGCCGTCAGGCTGCTTCTCCCAGGTCCAGAGCTTCATCTCGTTGGGATCTCCGCTCAGCTGCTCGGGAGCGGCGTCCTCAGCGATGCGCGTCAATTCGGCCGCCCAGTCTGACTCTGCTACCGCGCGGACCATCGAAGCGATCTCGAGCGTTCCTGAGAGGCGCCTCGATGTGTTCTGGTCGGCACTCCCTGTGAGACGATGACGAATCGTGACGTCCTTTCCGCAACGGGCGCTCAGACCGATCCGCCGACGTCTGGGGCGGGGTGTCGACCAGCTGCGCGCGGCGCGCGCATCAGTACGCCTCTTGCATCCGCCGGGCCACTACTACTCGCCGCTGCCCTCCCTTAAAGAGATCAAGGCACGTCGCGCGATCCTGTGGCCGGAACCGCCGCCATCCACGCTCGGCGGGATCGACACGAGGGATGCCGATCAGCTGCTGCTAGTCAGCGAACTGGCGCGCTTCCACGACGACCAGCCGTTCGGCGACGAGCCTGGCGCCAATCGCTACGGGTTCCGCAACGACTTCTATGGCCCCGCCGAAGGCATCGTCCTCTACTGCATGCTCCGCCACCTCAGCCCTTCGCGCGTCATGGAGGTCGGTAGCGGCTTCTCATCGGCGCTGATGCTCGATACCCGTGACCGGCATCTCCCGGACATCGACTTCACCTTCATCGAGCCGAGCCCCGCCACCGTCCAGCGTTTGCTCACCAAGCAGGATCGCGCTGACATGCGGTTGCTGGTCCAGCAGGTGCAGGATGTGCCACTGGACGTCTTCTCGAAACTCGGGGCTGGCGACATCCTGTTCATCGACTCCTCGCACCAGATGAAGCTCGGCAGCGACGTCAACGATCTGCTCTTCCGCGTGCTGCCCGCGCTCGAGCGAGGCGTGTACGTTCACTTTCACGACATCGCCTGGCCGTTCGAGTACCCACAGCAGTACGCCATGCGCGGCGGCGCGTGGAACGAGGCGTACGCCTTGCACGCGTTCCTGCAATACAACAACCGGTTCGAGATCGCTCTCTGGCCGGGCTACCTCGAGCACTTTCACCGCACCGAACTCGGGGCTGCACTACCACTGGCGCTGACTCCCCCGCCGCACGATCCTACGCTCGGCAGCGGGGCCATCTGGCTTCGCAGTGGCTAACGCGGCGGATCCTCGCCCAGCGGCTCGCGCTTCTGGAGAACCGGGTGACAGAGAGCGTGCCGCCGGATCACCGTTCGCCGGGCTGAGCTCGGCATGAACGCCCTCCCGGCCGAAGGGCGGACCGGTCCCCTCGTGTCGATCGTCGTGCTCTGTCACAACTACGGCCGCTTCCTCCCCGAGGCCCTGGAGAGCGCGCTCGCTCAGACCCACTCGGAGTGCGAGGTAGTCCTCGCCGACGACGGGTCTACCGACGACTCCGTCGAGGTCGCGTCCCGATACCCGGACGTCCGCGTCGTGAGCAAGCCTCACCGGGGAGTCGAGCGGATGTGCAACGAGGTGATCCCCTCTGTGAACGGCGACTACTTCGTGCTGCTGGACGCGGATGACGCTCTGGCGCCGACCTATGTCGAGGAGCTCCTAGCCGCACTGCGACGTAATCCCGACGCGGCCTACGCCTACTGCCGGCCACTGCTGTTCGGCGCTCGCACGGGATCTATGCGCTGCCTGCCCTTCAGCGCCTACTTCCTCATTCGCCGCACGAACTTCGTCAACAAGGCCGCGCTGACGAGGAAGGACGACTTCGTGGCCGTCGGTGGGTACAGCGAGGACCTCGCCGAGCATGCCTTCGAGGACTGGGACTTCTTTCTCCGGATGCTGGCCGCCGGGAAGCGGGGAACGTACGTGCGCGAGCCGCTGCTGCGCTGGCGCCGACATGGGGAGGGCAGCCGAAATCCAGAGCTGGGCGAGCGAGTCGGCCGCTCGACGGCTTTCATCCGCGCGCGCCATCGCGAACTCGCCGATCGAATCCAGGACTCGCGGGGACGGCTCTACTACGCGCTCGATCTCGCTACGAGCGCGCTCGACCTCGCTGTGGGCTTCTCTCGTCTCCCGGCGGCGCTGCGGATTGTCGAGGCCGGATCGTGGCGGCGCTACCAACGCAGACATGCGCCCAAGCCGGCCGACGGCGGATGACCGATCGGCGGTCGATCTTGCTTCTCTGCTCGACAGAGCGCAACGAGGCGGGCAACGTCGCGGCGCACGTCGCCGCGCTGACACGGATGTCGCGCCACGACGTACGTCCATTCAACCCTGTCGACCGGCCGGACGCGGCCGCACTCCTCGATCTGAACGAGTTCGACGTGGTCGTCATCCACTACACGATTGCAGTCACCATCGAGCGCTACCTGCCCAACGTGCTCCGGGAGAAGATCGCACGGTTCCAGGGCATGAAGGTGCAATTCATCCAGGACGAGTACCGCTGGATCGACGCCGTGACGGCGCGCATACGCGAGCTCGAGATCGACCTGCTGTACACCCTGATTCCGGAAGCCGAGGTAGCGAAGATCTACGGATCCCGCCTTCCTGAGGTGAAGATCACCACCACTCTCGCCGGCTTCGTTCCCGACGAGCTGGTGGATCGCGTCACGCTGCCGTTGGCCGAACGGCCGATCGACGTCGGCTACCGCGGGCGCACGGTTCCGTACTGGCTCGGACGTTTGGCGTACGAGAAGTGGGCCATCGGGGTCGAGTTCGCCGCGAGCGCCGAGCGTTTTGGCCTCAAGTGCGACATTGCTGTGGGCGAAGACGACCGGATCTACGGTGAGCGTTGGAATCGATTTCTCGCCTCGTGCCGGGCGACGCTGGGCACTGAGAGCGGCGCCTCGATCGCCGACTTCGACGGCTCTGTCGAGGCGGCCGTCAAGGACTACCTCGTTCGGCACGCTGACGCCTCGTTTGAGGAAGTCGAGCGCAGCGTGCTGGCGCCGCACGAGGGGAACGTCCGGATCAACGTCATCTCGCCGCGCCAGTTCGAAGCCGCGGCGCTCCGGACTGCGATGGTCCTCCATCCCGGCGAGTACTCGCGCGTGGTGGAGCCCTGGACCCACTACATACCTCTGGAGAAGGACTTCTCGAACATCGCCGAGGTCGCCGAATGCATCCGCGACCTTCCGTTCCTCGTCGAGCTGACGGACCGCACACATGCCGACCTCGTCGCATCCGGCCGCTACTCGCTCCGCCGCTTCGTGTCCGAGTTCGACGACGAGATAGAGAGGCTGTCTTCAGCCCGGAGCGCGGCGACGAAGCGGCGGTACCGGCGCGCACGCCGCCGCGGCCTCGTCGCCGCTACTTTGCTACGGCTCCGCTCTCTGGCGGGAAAAGCAGCCTTGCCGTTGGCGCGGACTTTGGTCTGGTCGCGCGACGCTGCCGTTCGGCGACTCGCCAGATTGCAGGGAAAGACTCATGGCTTGCGAGACGATCTCTGGCGGCTCGCCGCCCTGAGGCGCGGCGTGCGCCTTGGCCACTTCTCGACACTCGTCACACTCGAGGACGAGGGGCGACGTTTGCTGCTGACGACGACCGCACGGGACAGTGCTGGCGAGGGAGTGGCAGCGTCGGAGCTGCGAAACGCTCTTGCCTCAGGCCGGATCGAGGAGATCGTCTGGAACCACAGCTTCGTTTCCACCGTCGTTCCGCTTCTGGGTTCCGGGCTGCTGCCCGGCACTGTCGGGACGCACGGGGTTCCCGGCGCATACCGCTTTTACGGCCTCACGATTCTGGCACGCCGCTTCCCCGAAGAGAGCTTCGCGGCGCTGGCCCCACTGCTCGAGGGCGGCTAAGGCCGCAGGACTCGCGTCTACGCTGTGACGATGGCAGCCGGGGCGCCCGCCATTCCCGCCGAGCCCGAGCCGAGTCTGCTGGCAGGGCTGAACGCAACGCGGCGCCTCGCGCGCCAGACGCTGACCTATGCCGTCAGCGGCGTCATCGGGCCCGCCATCGCGGTTCTCACGCTTCCGGTCTTCGCCCGGGTCTTCACGCAGGCCGAGTACGGCGTGCTCGAGCTCGGCACGACTCTGACCACTCTCGCGCTGACGGTGACCGATCTCGGCCTCCTAGCCGCCGCGCAGCGCAGTTTCTTCGACTACGGCCGGGATGCTCAGGACGAACGCCACCGTTGTCCTCACAACCGCCTTCGCGACAACGTCGCTCCTCACGCTGGTGATCGCGTTGGCGCTCTTCCTGAGCCGGGAATCGGTCTCGGAGTGGCTCTTCGGCCGTGACGAGGCCACCGTGCTCGCGATCGTGGCGGTCTCGCTGCTGCCGATCAACACCTTCCGGTTTCTGACGGAGACGATGCGCCTGCGCTTCCAGGCGGTCCACTCCCTCGTGACTTCGGCCATCGCCACCGTGGTCTCGAGCGGACTCGCAGTGGCCGCAGTGATGGTCTTCGACTACGGCATCGAGGGAGTGTTCGTCGCCGCGTTGATCGGAAACGCCCTCGCGTGCGCCTATGGCCTGACCGTGGTCGGGCGCGATTTCCGGCGGCCTCTCGAGAAACCAACTGCGCGTAATGCTGCTGTTCGGCCTGCCGCTCGTCCCGACGACTCTGACGGCGTGGCTCCTCGCACTCATCGACCGGTTGATCCTGGCCAAGCTCGGCGACCTCGACGAGGTCGGCCTGTATGCAAATCGCCACTCGCCTGACGATCCTGATCACGATCGGCGTCAACGCGTTCATGCTGGCGGCCAGTCCGTGCCTCTTCGCGCTCTATTCGGATGATCCGGTCGTCGAGAAGGCGGCACGGGGGCGGATGCTCACCTGCTTCACGTCATCCTGACCGCAGCTGCCCTTGTCGCGTCTCCCTTCGCCTACGAGGTGCTGTCGGTCCTGGCGCCGGGCTTCCTCGACGCCTATCGCGCCGTCGGCCCACTATCGTTCGGCCTGGTTGCGTACCGCCCGGCAGCGCTGCTCACGACCGGGTTCGCACTGGCCCGTCGTACCGGCAGGCTCGCGCTGCTCTCGCTGACTGCGGCAGTCGCCAACGTGGCGCTCAACGCAGCGTTGATTCCGCCATTCGCGCACGTAGGGTCGGCCTTCGCGACCGGAACGGGCTACGTCGTCCTAGCGGTGACCTACTACTGGGCGGGCCAGCGTTTGTCCGACCTCGTACGAGGGGCGGCGAGTGGTCACGATCTTCGCGGCGGGCGTCTGCCGCCGCGGCGGTTGGAGTGCTGCCCCTGGGCGACGCGGCCGTCGCGATCCCGCAAGGTTTGTGCGCTTGCGGCCTTCGTCGGAGTCCTCTTGATCACGCGAGCGACGACTCGCTCGGAGTTTCACCGAGCTGCGGCGCTTCCTCTTGGAGATGATCCCGCCGCGGCGCGACTATACTCGACTCGTGGCCGCAACGACTGCTAGCCATGCTGTTGTGCCCTGACTGCCACGCGCCTTTTCCGCTGTCTGAACCAGCCGACTGCCCAAAGTGCGGCTGGGTGTTGGATTTCGCCGCGGACCTTCCGATCCTGCTGTCGGCTGCCGACCGCGGTTCCGTTTCATTCCGCGACTACATGGAGAATTACGACGAGATCGCAGCCGACGATCTCGTCGATTCAATTCAGCCGGCTGCGTACCTCGTGCGTGCGGCCGACACACTCTTCTCCTACGCGGGCCCGGTCGCAGGCCTACGAGTATGCGAACTCGGTCTTGGCCAGGGGTTGCTCTTGAATCGGATCATGCAGGCATCTCCGGTTTCCGTGACCGGAGTTGACATTGCGGCTGCGTATCTTCGTGCGTATCAACCGCCCGACCTCTCGGACGCGATTCCCCTTCGCCGTATCCTGGCCAACGTCGAGAACCTCCCGTTTGAGTCGTCATTCGACTTGGTTTTCGCATCCGAGATTCTCGAGCACGTCCTCAACGTTGGCGACTTCCTGATCTCCCTGCACAGGTCCCTTGACGACGCAGGCCGCGCCATTGTCCGCGTGCCGTATAAGGAGGACCTACGACAGTACGCGCGTCAATCGGGCTGCCCCTATCGTTTTGTCCATCTGCGAACGTTCACTCGCGGCAGTCTTGTCTCCATGATGAAGCAGGCCGGATTCAAGGCACGGAACGTCTACTACGACGGATACGTCGGCGAACGAAGGCGTAGAGGAACGGAGTTGCTCGCATTGTCCAGCCGCACCTTTGAGCGTCTCCTGGAAGATGGAATGCCCAAGGCGAGTATGAGGCCGGCGCTGACTCGCCTCCTGTTTCGGCCAGTGATGTTGACGGCTGTTTTCGAGAAGACTTAGAAGGGCGAGCTCACGCGGCCTTGTCGGCGACGATGTAAAGGTCCACGCCGGCGACTCGCGCAATGTTGTTGAGGAAGAGCTCACGCGGCACGCCGATCGGGCCGTAGCGAAGTCCGTCGAAGTCCCGGACGTCGATGTCGACCTGCTCGAACTCTCGGAACATCTCGCGCACCTGGCGACGAGACACGTAGTCCACGTGCGGCGCTGCCTCGCCCGCAGCGTTCGAGTCGTACCGGCCGCGTAGCCATTCGTCCCGGTCGCGCGGACGCGCGATTCGCGCGCGCAGGCGTTGCGTCAGCTGGCGCAGCGAGTGCCGGTTGTACAGCATCACGAGCGCGCGACCGCCCGGCCGCAACACCCTGTGCACCTCGGAAACGCCGCGGGCGGTGTCGCCGGTGTGGTGCAGGCAGCCGATGGAAACGACACGGTCCAAAGACGAGTCCTCGTTGGGCAGGGACAGAGCACTTCCCTGCCGCACGCGCTCCTCGCCGTCTAGGCCTTCCCAGCGCAGGCGCTGCCGCATCATCTCGACGGGCCCCTCGGCGATGTCGAGCCCGTGGTAGACGGCGCCAGCCTGCGCGAGCAGCTGGCCAACGGTTCCGTAGCCGAGGCCGATCTCGAGGACCTCGAGCCCGCGCACGCGGTCGAGCTCGAGGTAGCCGTGGAGGTAGCGGTAGATCCGCTTGTACGCCTCGTCGAAGCGACGCACGGAGTCGCGGTCGACGGTGTGGATGCCGAGCTCGCGAGCAAGGTGCGTCCCGCACAGCTCGTCCCAGAACGCGGCGTTGCGTTCGTCGACCTGCGTCTGCTCCGGAATGAGCGGCTCGGTCACGGCGGCCATCATACGCGGCGCTATTCTCGCCGCGATGCGCCGGATCCTGATGCTGCATTACACGTCGCACCCGGCGGCCGTGCGGCTTACGACGCAGCAGCATCTCGGCGCGCTGAACGCCGTTGCCGACGCGGAGGTGCTGTCCTACAACGCGATCGGCGGCGCGCCCGAGTGGCTGCGCAGGCTGCACTTCGACGCCATCGTCCTGCACACCTCGCTGGTCGGGACGCGAACGAGCCCCTGGTTCGAGCGGTGGCGGAGACGGCTCGACTGGCTGGGCGAGGTCGACACGCTCAAGATCGCCTTCCCGCAAGACGACTACGACCGCGCGCATCTGCACGACTCCTGGCTGGACGACCTTGGCGTCTCGGTCGTCTGCACCGTCCTCGACGACACGCATCGCGACGAGCTCTACCCCCGTCTGGCCAGGAAGGCTGCCTTCTACGAGGTCCTTACCGGCTACATCGATGAGCGCTCGGCGCTCCGCGTCCGCCAACGCCTGCAGCCCCACCGGAAACGACCGTACGACATCGTGTACCGCGCGCGGCACCTGCCCTACTTCTACGGCAGCCACGGGCGCCTGAAGCACCTGATCGGCGAGGCTGTCCTCGAGGCAGCGCCGCGCCACGGCATGGTCTGCGACATCTCGACGAGCGGGCCCGAGACGATCCTCGGGGAAGCATGGCTCGACTTCATGGCTTCGGGCCGCGCTACGATCGGCGTCGAGAGCGGTGTCAGCGTGCTTGACCGTGCAGGCGAGATGCAGCGGCGGGTCGAGGAGATTCTGGAGGCCGATCCCATCCTGACGTTCGAGGAGGTGTCCGCTCGGATGCCCGCGGGCTGGGATGACTACCGGTTCTTCGCGCTCTCGCCGCGTCACCTCGAGGCGGTGATCACCAAGACGGCTCAGATCCTCGTCGAGGGCCGGTACAGCGGCGTCCTCGAGGCGGGACGCCACTACTTGCCGGTCGCCTACGACTTCTCGAACCTCGACGACGTGCTCGAGCAGGCGAAGGACCCTCGTGTGCTCGAGCAGCTTGCGGAGCGGTCCTACGCCGACGTCTACGAGAGCGGCGAGTACACGTACTCGCAGTTGACGCGCACCTTCGAGCGCGTGCTGGAAGAGCACGGCGCCACCCACAGCGGCCCGGGCGGACCGCTGTTCCGCGCGGCAAAGCGGCTCGCGGCCGTGGAGGGGGAGGCAGAACGGGTCGTCCTCGCGCCCGCGCGCAACGTCGCACACGTCGGGCGGAACGGCATCCGCGAGATGGCTGCGGGAATTCGTGTTGCCGCTAGGGACGCGCACGTGCGCCGGCTCCTGACCGCCTATGTCTTCGCACCCGAGTTGCGGGAGTACGTCAGCCCGCGGCAGGCGCTCGAGAACCTGCTCTGCCTCGGCGTGATGCGGCGCGCGACCGCCGGTCGGTTCGACAACGCGGAGCCGTTCTCGGTCGATGCGACGTTCGACGAGGCACGGCGCAGAGTCCTCTTTCGTAGCCGGCCGGCAGATGAGCACCACAAGAACGGGCGCATGGCTCGTGGGGAGCTCGACCGCCTGATGCGCGAGACCACGCTCGACTTCGCGTGGGACCACTCAGCGATCGCGCGGAGCATCGACGTGCCGATCGCGACCTCATCCCTCACCATTCCGCTTCCGGCCGGGCCGCATCCGCTACCGGTGCTCAACTGGCTCGCGCGGCGCGAGCCGGCACAGGTGAGCGAGGCGCTCGCACCGCTGCTCGCGCCGGAGAAGTCGCGGTCCCTTCCGCCGGACCGCAGGACGGCGAGTTGACTTGACCGGACGAGATTCGGTGGGCGTGCTTTCGGCAGGTAGTGCGCCTAGACTCGGACGCGTGCCGACATGCCCTTCCTGCGGCACGGACCGCACCCCATTCGCCTTCTGGACTGGCTGGCACGCCAGCGACCGAGCCACGTCGTGCGCACTCGCCCCGTCCTTCAGCGGCCGGTCGTGACCAGCCCGGAGGAAGGGGACCGGGTGAGCCTGCTGCATCCCTATCCTTCGTCGTCGATGCGCGAAGGTCTCAATGCTGCCGAAAGGCGACCATGTGCGGCATAGGCGGGGCGGTCAGCCTCTCCCTGAACCGCTTGCCCCGCGCGGCCCAGACCGTCGACACGATGAACTCACTCCTCGAGCACCGGGGACCAGACGGCGAGGGCACCTGGATCCATCCACGGGAGGTGGCCGCGTTCGCGCATCGCCGGCTCGCGATCATCGACCTCGTGACAGGCCACCAGCCCATGACGGACGAGGGCGGCAACTGGATCACGTACAACGGCGAGATCTACAACTACGTCGAGCTGCGCACGCTCCTGGGCGAGAGCCGGTTTCGGACGCGCTCGGACACAGAGGTGCTCCTCCACGGCTATCGCACGTGGGGAGAGGAGAGTCTCGATCGTCTCCGCGGGATGTTCGCATTCGCCCTCTGGGACGAGGAGAGCAGCACGCTTCTCTGCGCCCGCGATCGTTTCGGCATCAAGCCTCTCTACTACACGATCGTCGACGGCGTCTTCCTGTTCGCATCGGAGGCCAAGGCGCTCTTGCCCTTCCTCCCGGAGATCGCGACCGACCTCGAAGGCTTCAAGGACTATCTGAGCTTCCAGTTCTGCCTCGCCGGCAAGACGCTCTTCAAGGGAGTGCACGAGCTGCCGCCGGGACACTTCTTGCGGGTTCGGAACGGCACGGTCGAAGTGAAGCGCTACTGGGAGGTGTACTTCGAGCCGGACTTCGAGCGCACCGAGGCGTACTTCGAGCGGCGCCTCAGGGAACTCGTTCACGACTCGATCAAGCTCCATCTCGTCAGCGACGTCCCGGTCGGAACGTACGTCAGCGGAGGCGTGGACTCGGGCATCGTCGCGTCGCTCGCAGCAGAGTTCGGCTCCGACCTGGCCGGATTCACCGGGAGCTTCTCGATGCCCGGCTACGACGAGCGCCACTACGCCCGCGAGCTCGCCGAAGCGGGAGAGTTCGAGCTCCACGAGATCGAGGTCACGGAATCCGATTTCACTCAACGGATCGAAGACGTCGTCTATCACCTCGACTTCCCGGTGGCTGGACCCGGCTCGTTTCCGCAGTTCATGGTCTCCGAGCTTGCGAGCCGCCATCGGAAGGTCGTCCTCGGCGGGCAAGGAGGGGACGAGATCTTTGGCGGCTATGTCCGCTACCTGATTGCGTACTTCGAGCAGTGCATCAAGGGCGCGATCGACGGAACCATGCAATCGGGCAACTTCGTCGTCACGTACGAGTCGATCATCCCGAACCTGGGCTCGCTCCGTGAGTACAAGCCGCTACTCCAGGAGTTCTGGCGCGAAGGCCTCTTCGACGACCTCGACCTCCGGTACTTTCGACTCGTCAATCGCGCCCGGGACGTCGGCGACGAGGTGAATTGGGAGCTGCTCGGCTCCTACTCGCCGCTCGAGACCTTCAAGTCCGTCTTCCACGGCTCGAACGTCCGTAAGGAGGCGTACTTCGACAGCATGACTCACTTTGACTTCAAGACACTCCTGCCGGCGCTCTTGCAGGTCGAGGACCGCGTCGGCATGGCCCACGGTCTCGAGTCGCGAGTCCCGTTCCTCGATCATCCGATCGTCGAGCTCGCCGCGACCATGCCGGCCGACCTCAAGTTCAAGGACGGGCAGCTGAAGCACGTGCTGAAGCTGGCGCTCGGCCAGTTGCTACCCGAGTCGATCCGAACGCGCCGGGACAAGATGGGCTTCCCGGTGCCCCTGCAGGAATGGCTGTCGCAGCCGGGGCCCTCTCGGGACTTCGTGACTGACATTCTTTCCTCGCAGAAGGCGCAAGGCCGGGAACTCGTCGATAACAGGAAGGTGCTGGAGTTGCTCGACACGGAGCCTCGCTTCAGCCGCCGAATCTGGGGACTGCTCTCGCTCGAGCTCTGGCAGCGGTCCTTTCACGACCAGGCCGCCTCCTTCCGCGACCGGGCTCGCGAGGTCCTCGTATGAGAGTCCTCATCACCGGCGGAGCCGGGTTCATCGGGTCGCATCTCGCCGAGGCCCTCGTCGAGCGCGGAGACGAGGTGCTCGTGATCGACAACTTCGCAACCTCGAGGAGAGACACGCTCGGGGAGCGTTCCGATGTGGAGCTTGTCGAGGGGACGATCGCGGACGACGACGTCGTGGCGGACGCGTTCTCGCGGATCAAGCCCGACGTGGTGGCGCACGCAGCCGCCTCGTACAAGGATCCCGAGGCGTGGAGCGAGGATGTAGCGACGAACGCGGTCGGAACGGCGAACGTCGTCAAGGCTGCACAGGCGGCGGGAGTCCAGCGGCTCGTGTACTTCCAGACCGCGCTCTGCTACGGCCTCCATCCGCTCGAGCAGCCGATTACGGTTGATCATCCGCTCCGCCCCGAGGAGTCGAGCTACGCGATCTCGAAGACGGCCGGCGAGTACTACGTACGGCTGAGCGGCCTCGACTGGGTCTCCCTCAGGCTCGCAAACGCCTACGGCCCGCGAAACCTGAGCGGGCCGCTACCCACGTTCTTCCAGCGCCTCACAACCGGGAAGCCCTGTTTTGTGATGGAGACGCGCCGCGACTTCATCTTCGTTCAGGACCTGGTCGACCTGGTGCTGAAGACCCTGGACAGCGAGGGGCGCTCCGGCGCCTACCACGTCTCGTCGGGATCTGACTTCGCCATCAAGGAGCTCTTCGACGCCACGGTCAAGGCGCTTGGGATCGAGCTCGAGGAGGAGGTGGAAGTCCGGCCACGCGATCCGGAAGACGCGTATACCATCCTCCTCGATCCGACGAAGACCAATGAGGAGTTCGGCTGGAGCGCGCAGACCCCGCTCGAGGAAGGCGTCGCCGCCGCCGTCGAGTGGTACCGCGAGCACGGCGTCGAGCAGACGTTCACGCACCTGAAGATGGCTGACGAGAAGGGATGAGCGCCGAGCTCGAGTCGAGCTCGGTCCTCGTCGTCGGGGGAGCAGGGTTCGTCGGCGCGAACGTGGTGCGCGAGGTTCTCGAACGCGGTGCTGCCCGCGTGCTGGTGGTCGACAATCTGCTCTCAGCCGAGCGAGAGAACCTGCCCGGCAGACCGGCGCGCCGAGCTCCTCAAGGGCTCGATCGGAGACGACGCTGTTCTGGGCCAGCTTGACGACGAATTCGACTACATCTTCCACCTGGCGACCTTCCACGGGAACCAGAGCTCGATCGCGGACCCAATCGCCGATCACGAGCACAACCTCGTGACGACGCTGAAGCTGTACGAGCACGTGAAGGGCTTCCAGCGGCTCCAGAAGCTGGTTTACGCCGCGTCCGGCTGCACGCTTGCAGCCCATACCAGCGACGAGCCTGAGGCGACGACCGAGGACGGGCCGGTGCCACTCGATCTGGACAGCCCATACCAGATCTCAAAGGTGGTCGGTGAGTTCTATTCCGTCTACTACCACCAGCGGCACGGCCTCCCCACCGTGCGAGCGCGCTTTCAAAACGTCTACGGCCCCGGCGAGATCCTCGGTGCCGGCCGCTGGCGCGGCACCTCCGCGACGGTCTGGCGCAATGTCGTCCCGACCTTCATCTACCGCGCCCTGAAAGGACTTCCGCTCGAGCTTGACGACGGCGGTCTCGCAAGCCGCGATTTCATCTACGTGGGCGACATCGTCCGCGGGCTCCTTCTCTGCGCAACGGACGGGCCGCCCGGCGAGGTCTACAACCTGGCAAGCGGCGAGGAGACGTCGATCCTCGAGCTGGCGAAGCGTGTCAATGCGCTGGCCGGAAACGAGGCTGAGCTGGCGATCCGCCCGGCGCGCGACTGGGACCGGTCAGGCAGGCGCTTCGGGAGCCCGGAGAAGGCGCGCTGCGAGCTCGGTTTCCTGACGGAGGTGCGTCTCGAGGACGGCCTCAAGACAACGGTCGACTGGACACGCGAGCAACTCGAGCTGATCGACCGGTCGATCGGAAAACACGATCAGCACATGCGGCAAGCAGACGCGGCCGCTCGCCCGCAGGCGGGCGTTGGCCTCGAAACGGGTTAGAGCCGGCCGAGACGGCGCTGCTCGACGATCGCCTGCCGCAAGGAGACCAGTCGGCGCGCGGCTTCCTGCCTTGCGCCCGGGATCCGGGCGCGCCGTTCGCCGGGCATCAGCCGCAGGCCGTCGCGCCAGCCCCGCGCGACGGCCTGGAGAGCACCACGATTGCGCTCCTGGAGCAGCGTGATCGCATCGAAGCCGGCGGAGGCAATCACGGATTTCACGACCGCAACAGCAGGCAGGTGCCGCGCCGTGATGAGGAGGCGGTTACGCGTTCCCCAGTAGAGACGAAGAGCGGAGCGAGCAGGCCCGGCCGCATGGCCGTGCTCGTGACGTAGTGCGCTCGCGGGGTCGAGGACGATGCGCCCCGGCACGCGCAAGCTGTAGTCCGTGTCTTCTCCATACATGAAGAGCTTCTCGTAGAACCCGCCTAAATCCAGGAACTCGGCCCGGCGAACCATCATCAGGGCGCCTGTGGCAGCCGTTACGTCGATCGGACTGGCTGGGAGGGCGGAACGCGGCAAGAGCTCAAGGCGTCCGTAAGCAGCGGCATTAGGAGCGATCTCGAGGCCTGCCGCCTCGATCGTCTCGCCGTCCGATGCCAAAACCGCGCCCGTCGCCACGGAGATCGTGGGGTCGTCTAGGAGCCTGCAGAGAGGTAAGTCCCAGTCGGGCTCGACCTCGCTGTCGAAGTTCACAAACGCGAGGAGACGGCCACGGGCCGCCTCCGCGCCTCGGTTACAGCCGACGCAGAAGCCGATGTTGTCATCGAACCGTAGGACACGCGCCTTGTCCCAGATGGTTGTGACGTCCCGCCAGCTTTCGTCACTTGACCCGGAGTCGACGACGATGCACTCGACGCTCCTTCCTGCCGTGTGGCCTGCAAGTGCGGTGAGCGCCCCTGGCAGACAATCGGCTCCATCGTGGTTAACGAGGACAACCGAAAGCTCAACCTCGTCTGCCACCGGCTCTAGGAGAGCTGCCGGTGACGCTCCGGGAGAGCTTCCTTCAACTCGTTCTCGAGCAGGGCAAGTCGTTGCGCCAGAATCTTGTTCTGGTCAGCCAGCCTGGAGATGACGGTCGAATAGTGGAGCAGGACAACGAGGACGAAGAGCGAGCCGAGGACGAAGAGTGCCGACGGCGGATATCTAATTCCGACGAGGTCGGAGAGAAGCCCGAGAGCCTCCCGCCAGAGTGCAAGCACGAAGATCACGATGCCGGTCAGCAGCCAGAGGAGCGCATAGCGTTCCTGGAGGCGGCGCCTCCGGATGAGCTCGAAGACGACCGTGAGGAGCAGAAAGGCGGCGACCGCCGCCACGATGGATACGCGCAGCGGGGTCATTCTTCGTGGAGTGGCGTGGCATGGCGGCGAAAGAGCCCGACGAAGAGAGCGAGCATGACCTTGACCATGTAGTAAACGGAGCGAAAGGCGTTTATCGACGAGCGGCCGCTCGTCCGCGTCCGCATCGCAACAGGAACCTCCACCATGGTCAGCTTATGACGATGGACGAGCACGGTCGCCTCGACTTCGGGATAGTCATGCGGATAATCGGCAGCGAACAGGCGTATCGCCCGTCGGTTCGCTGCACGAAACCCGGAGGTCGTGTCCGTCACCCGTTGCCGCGCGATCAGGGAGACAACGCGGGCGAAAAAGTGGATCCCCATCCGGCGAAGAAACGATCCACGGTAGTCGCCGAAGCCCGCAAAACGAGAGCCGACGACGAGATCGGCCTCGTGCCGGAGAATCGGTTCGAGGAGCTTCGGGAGGTCGGCCGGATCGTGCTGACCGTCGCCGTCGATCTGAATGGCGATATCGAACCCGTGAGCTCGAGCGTACTGGTATCCCGTCTGAACGGCGCCTCCGATCCCTAGGTTGTACGGCAGCCGCACGACCTCCGCGCCCTTCCGGGCCGCGACGGGCGCGGTGGCATCGGTGGAGCCGTCGTCGATGACAACGATCTCGACGTCGGGATCGACGGCACGAATTTCCTCGATCACGGACGCGATACAAGCGGCCTCGTTATAGGCAGGCACGATGGCGACTCGTTTCACGCCGGCTAGGTCAGGGCGAGACGAAACCGGCTGGGTCGTCGCGAGCGATTCCGGGATGGACCGCACGGCTCGAGGTTAGCGACTCAGGCAGATGCAAGCTTGTCGGCACGGGCCGTTCACGGGACACCCGCTCTGCCAAACTGTGCGCGTCTCGGTGCGCATTTGTCTCCTCTACGACTGCCTCTATCCGTACACCGTTGGCGGGGCTGAGCACTGGTATCGGGATCTCACTGAGCGCCTTGCGCTCGAGGGTCACGAGGTCACCTACGTCACGCTGCGCCAGTGGGACCGTGGGGAGACGCCGATGGTGCCAGGAGTGAGGGTCGTCGTCGCCGCGCCCCGAATGAAATTGTACGTTCGAGGCCGGCGCGGCATCCTTCCGCCACTCGTCTTCGCGCTGGGCGGGCTCTGGCACCTTCTCCGTCACGGATCGAGCTACGACGTAGTTCAGACCGGCGCAGGACCCTTCTTTCCACTCCTGTCGGCCGTGGCAGCGCGACGCGTACATCCTTTTCGCCTCGCCGTCGATTGGTTCGAAGTATGGCCGCGCGACTACTGGCGGGAGTACCTCGGAGACATCCGAGGAACGATCGCATGGAAGATCCAACGCGCGTGCGCGCGCACCCACCACGAGGCCTTCTGCAACTCGCGCTTGCACGAACGGCGTCTTCTCGAAGAGGGATTTCCAGGCAAACCCATTCTGCTGGAAGGACTCTTCAGGGGGGGCGCAGCCCACGGTCAGGCCGGCAGCCAATCCCGTGTCGAACCAGTCGTGCTCTTCGCCGGGCGCCACATCCCTGAAAAGCGAGTACCGGCCCTAATCGAGGCTTTCGCGATCGCGCGCGAAAGCGTGCCTGAACTGCGCTGTGAGGTCTACGGGGACGGGCCGGACCGTCAGCGCGTTCTCGAACTGATCGAGACCCGCGGGCTTCACGGTGCCGCGTCCGCTCCCGGCTTCGTCGACGCGAATCGACTCGTCGACGCGATCAAGCGAGCACTATGCCTCGTGCTTCCCTCCCGTCGCGAAGGCTACGGGCTCGTCGTTGTCGAGGCCTCTTCTAGAGGGACGCCGAGCGTCGTCGTGCGCGGCCCCGACAACGCAGCCACGGAGCTGATCGAGGATGGAGTCAACGGCTTCGTCGCGCCTTCCGCCGGCCCACAGGACCTCGCAGCCGCGATCCTGCGCGTCTACGAACGGGGTCCGGCGCTGCGAACGTCGACAGAGGCTTGGTTCGCGCGCAATGCGCACCGCCTCTCGCTCGAAAGCTCGCTCGCCAAAGTAATGCAGGCTTACGACGGCTCACCCCACGGAGACTGAGGCCCGGTCTCAGTACGCGCCGCGCCGCATCAGCACGGCAGGAATGGTCTTCAGGAGGATCGATATGTCGAGCCAGACAGACCAGGTCTCGAGGTAGTAGAAGTCGAGCCGGACGAGATCGTCGAAGGCAAGATTCGACCGGCCGGAGATCTGCCAGAGGCCGGTCATGCCCGGCAGCACAAGGTAGCGCTTGCGATGCCACTCCTCCAGCCGGTCGTAGTCGCGCAGCGGCAGCGGGCGAGGGCCGACGAGGCTCATCTCCCGCCGGAGGACATTCAACACCTGAGGGATCTCGTCCAGCGAAAACCGCCTCAGGATCGCACCGACCGGGGTCACACGGGGATCGTGGCGGAGCTTGAAGAGCGGCCCGTCCGCCTCGTTGGCCTGCTCGAGCTGGCTCTGCTGCGCGGCTGCATCCGCGTACATGGTGCGGAACTTGAGCATCGCGAAGGGCTGCTCGTCGACGCCGATCCGTCGGTCTCGGTAAAAGACGGGTCCTGCCGACGTCGCCTTGACGAGCCCGGCGACGACGAGCCAGAACGGCAGCCCGGCAACGAGGATGGTTGCGCTCACGACCACGTCGAACAGGCGCTTGACGGCCCAGTCGGCCCCCGCGAGCGTCGGCGGCCGAAGCTCGAAGAGGGGGAGGCCCTGCCCAGGGACGTACTCGGCCCGATGGGCGAGGAGATCCGTCGTCTTCGGAGCGACGCGAACGCGAACGCCGTGGCGGTGCGCCTCCTCGACGATCTCGAGGAGCTGCGACTCGCTCAGGTCGACGTCCGCGACAATGGCCTCGTCCACCCGCTGCCGCCTGAGCACCCGCGCCAGGTCCTGGAGGTTTCCGAGGCGCGGCAAATCACCCTGGAGCGCTTGCTCGGAAACGGCGCCTGCGAAGGCGTATTCGATGCCGCCACGCGAGAAGCCGAGCGCGTCGCGGAGCCCCTCGAGCTCGGGCCCCTGGCCGATGAGGACGACCCTGCGCCGAGCGCCGGCGGCGTGGAGGAGAGCGGCCGCCACCGCCTCGTAGCTCGCTCGGAAAAGGCCGATGCAGAGCGCGCTCAGGACAACCGCGGTCGGGATCAGCCCGAAGGTGCTGAAGTCGTGCCCGGTGCCGACGGCGAACGCGAGGGTCAGAAGGGCCACCAGGACGAGTGACGGGAGCACGCGGCTCGAGCCCGCCCGCCGCTCACGCGGCGCATAGAGCCCCTGCTGCGCGAAGACGAGGGCGGTGATCAGCCCAAGGAACGGAAGCCAGTTCTCCTCAGCCTCCCAGAGGAGGCCCCAGAGCGGCTGCGAGTGACCCACATAGAACTCGCGCACGGTGAGCGCTCCGTAAAGACCCAGAGCCAGCCCGCTCAGGTCAAGCACGAGGAGAGCGGCCACGCTCGCCAGACGCCGAGCGAACGCGACCAGAGGCCCGCGCCGAAGAAAGTACGGCCGTCCAGACCGGATGTCCCCGCGGCGGAACCGCTCGTAGTCGGAGGATGGGGCCGCGTCATCGTCCTTCCGGGCAGTGGGAGGCGCGGTCGGGGTGATCTGACGCGTCATCGGGCGGACGATACGAGCATCAGGCGAGCGGTGAACGTGCGAGCCCGGCCGTGGTACCTTCCAGCCGCGCCAGGTCCGCGTCGACCATCATCGCGACGAGCTCCCTGAATGAGATGAGGGGCTCCCAACCGAGCTCGTCTCGCGCCCGCGTCGCGTCGCCAACCAGGTGATCGACCTCGGCCGGCCGGATCAGCGCCGGATCCGTGACCACGTGCCGCTCCGGATCGAGCCTCGCATGGGCGAAGGCCAGATCGACGAACTCCTGCACCGAATGGGCCTCACCCGTGGCGATCACGTAGTCGCGCGCCTCGTCCCCCTGGAGCATGAGCCAGATCGCTCTGACGTAGTCGCCTGCGAACCCCCAGTCACGCTGAGCCTCCAGGTTCCCAAGACGAAGCTCGTCGGCGAGCCCCAGCTTGATCCGTGCCACGCCGTCCGTGATCTTCCGGGTCACGAACTCGAGCCCGCGCCGCGGGGACTCGTGGTTGAAGAGGATTCCCGACGCGGCGAAGAGGCCATAGGACTCGCGGTAGTTGACGGTGATGAAGTGCCCGTATGCCTTGGCCACGCCATACGGCGACCGGGGATAGAACGGAGTTAGCTCGTTCTGCGGAACCTCACGCACCTTGCCGAACATCTCCGAGGAAGAGGCCTGGTAGAACCGGATCTCGGGGTTGATTGCACGGATGGCCTCGAGGATCCGCGTCACTCCGACCGCGGTGAACTCGGCCGTCAGAACGGGCTGGCTCCAAGAGGTCGGAACGAAGCTCTGCGCCGCCAGGTTGTAGACCTCGTTCGGCTCGGTGTCCCTGAGCGCGCTCATGAGCGAGAGCTCGTCGAGCAAGTCTGCCTGAACGAGCGTGATCCGGTCGACCAGGCGTGAGATCCGTTCGAAGTTCTCGGTCGAGGATCGTCGCACCATCCCGGCAACCTCGTAGCCCTCGTCGAGGAGGAGCTCGGCCAGGTACGAGCCGTCCTGGCCCGTGATGCCGGTGATGAGCGCACGACGGCTCATACGTCGGCTGTCTCCGCCGTCCGAACCGAGCGCCTCGCCTCGTCGAGCGCGTCGGCGAGGGTCTGCTCGAGCGGAATCTCGGGCGACCAACCCGTGGCCTCCGCGAGTCGTGAGGCGTCGCCGCAGACGACTGGGATGTCGGTCGAGCGCAGGCGGGCCGGGTCCTGCACCACGTCGATCGCGCAGGCGGCCAGCTCGACGAGCAGCTCCACGACCTCACGCAGGTCCCGGGCATGCCCCGAAGCGACGTTGTATGTCGCCAGCGGCAGGCTGGGGTCGAGCAGCACCTCGTAGGCACGAGCGACATCGCGAACGTCGAGGAAATCCCGGCGCACAGTCAGATCGCCCACCTGAAGCAGGCCTCCTCCGGCCAGCTCGGCCTGCGCGACCTGGAGCACCCAGGAACCGACAGCAAACCGCTCATCCTGACCCGGGCCGAGGTGCGGGAACGAGCGCGTCACGACAATGGCCACCCCGTCGGCGCGCCGCGCCCGGTCGCAGGCCAGCTCCGCCGCCGCCTTCGAGGCGCCGTAGGGAGAAAGCGGCGCTACAGGAGCGTCTTCCGGGGTCGGCACCACCTCGGCCGCGCCGTAGACGTCAGCGGTCGAGACGGCGAGCACGCGCGCCTCCCGCGCCTCGGCGGCAACGGCGTCGAGCAGGTTGACCGTCCCGACTGCGTTCACCTGCCACGCCTCAGCCCCCCTGTTCCAGGACTGCGAGACGGAGGCGGCCGCGGCGAGGTGCACGACGGCGCGGGGGCGCTCGACCCGAATGGCTTCCCGGAGGGCATCTGCGTCGAGGACGTCGACGTCAGCCGGGACCGCGCGCTCGCCCAGCCGCCTCATGAGATGGCTGCCCGCGAATCCGCTGGCGCCTGTGACGAGAATCCTTCCGCTCAAAGCTGGGGCCGGCTCGACGCTCTCGGCCGGGGCCACGCTACCACGGTTGATCGACGCAGCCCCGGGAGCGGGTCAGCCGCGCAGCGCCTGGAAGGCGGCGTAGGACGGCTTCCTGACTCCGTCCTTCGTGGGGAAGGTCCAGATGAGACCCGACTGCCACCGGCCCACTTCGAGCTCGTCTTTCAGGAGGAACCACACGAACATGTCAACGCGCCGGTTTTTCTTAGCGATCGCGTACGACTGCCTCAAGTAGGCGGCCTGCTTCGTGGGCATGACACCGAAGTTCCCGTCAGGAGGCTTCGTCTGGTAGCCGTACTCGGTTAGCCAGACTCGCTTGGAGCCCCAGCCCAGCCGGTTCAGCTCCCGGATGAGGACGCCGAGATTCGCGAGCGTGATCCGCGTCCTCGAGCGCGGCAGCGTCGTAGGGGTCTCGAGCGGGCGGCTCGCATACGGGTGGTGGGCGAAGACGTCGAACTTCGGCTTCCCGGCCTTCATGGCTCGGATGAATGGCAGCGGGGTCGGAGCGGCGCGGCGCCCACGGGGATAGTTGTTCCCACCCGGGTTGGTAACGCCGCACGCGACCTTGCCGCGGGAGACCTCGCCGGCGTGAATCCCACGGAAGACAGCGGTGCACATCTGCGCGTACCGGCGCGCGCTCCAGATCACCCATCTCCCGTTGACCCGCTTGTACTGCGGCCTCAGGAAGTTCGGTGAATTCGGCTCGTTCCAGGCCGTCCAGTAGCGCACGCGGGGCAAGAGCGCCCCAGCGGAGTCCGCGTACACACCCGAGTAGCGCGTCGCGGCGGCTCTGGCGAAGGCCTGCAGCCACGCCATGTTCGTGGGGGCGAGCTGGCCCCTTGTCCCCCCGCCGGCCCATGCGGGCGTATCGAGGATCGTGAACATGACATCGATGTTGCGCGCCGCCGCGGCCCGCACGACGTCGTCATAGTCGTAGACGCCTGGCTTCGACCACCGGTATGACGCCGGATCGTCGAAGGTGCCGAACGCGGGCTTCGTCAGCGAGACGTCTCTCCAGTTCAGCGTCACGCGCACGACCTGCATGCGGAGCTCGCTGAACTGCCCAAAGGCCTGACTGGTGTTCCCCAGGGCCTGGGCGCTGTCGTAGATCCCGAGCTTCATCCCCCGCGCTGCAGAAGCAGCGGAGACGAGAACGAGTGCGCAGAAAACGGCGAGCAAAAGTGGAACGATTCTCTTGAGCATCAGACTCCCGGTAGTAGACCCCGAACGTTTCTCATCGGCAGCGCCGAGTGAAGCTGAAGGGTAGCGGCAGGATGTCATGAGCGAGCCGAAGGCGTGTGAAGAAAAGGTCAAGCCCGGCCCTGGGCCCAGACCCTGCCGAGCGCAAGACGCGCGAGACAGGTCGCGGACGCCACCTTTTCTGGGGCTTGGTCCGATGGTCTCTCCACTACCATCATGGGCACGCTCAACAGGTTGGGGGGGCTGGCCCTTGGGCTACCGACCACTGGGCGTCCTTGTCCAATTGGGGGGCGGATTTCACGGACAGGTCTCCGTCCTCCAATCGGGCTCTTCCTCAGCGTTTCCGGTCGATATCAAACTGTGCCACTACCCGCCGTGGGATAGACTTTCTCCACCGTGATCTGGCGATCAGCGATCGTCGCTGGTTACATCGCGTTCGCGATCGTCATAGGCGTTGCCTACGGGGGCCGCGGCCTGGTGATTCTGTCCTTCTTCTACTTCTGGGCCGGAGCCTGGGCCGTCTTCTTGCTCACGTGGGGCTGGGCGGCGCGCGCAGTTGGCCGCTGGAGCTTCCACAGATTGGATAGTGCTCCCGTTACGTCGCGAGCGGAACGGCTCGCGCGCCCAAACTGACCCACTGCCCGACTGGCGCTGTCAGGTGCGGACGGTTCCGACCGGCTTGCCCCCGAGAGAGTCGAGCGTTCGCGCGAGGCCTTCCTCGAGCTCGACCGTCGGCTCCCACCCGAGCAGCTGCTGCGCCCTGGTGATGTCCGGTTGCCGTACCTGGGGGTCGTCCACGGGCAGGGCCTCGAAGACAATCTCACTCGCCGACCCGGTCACCTGGATGACCGCCTCAGCGAGCTCGAGGAGCGTCTTCTCGATCGGGTTTCCGATGTTCACCGGCAGATGCTCACCGCTCATAGCGAGCGCGTAAAGACCCCGGATGAGGTCGTCGACGTAACAGAAGCTCCGTGTCTGGCTCCCGTCGCCGAAGACGGTGAGCGGCTTGTTCTCGAGCGCCTGTCGCATGAAGGTCGGGATCGCGCGGCCGTCGTTCGGCCGCATGCGCGATCCGTAGGTGTTGAAGATCCTGACGATGCACGTGTCGACGCCCTGCTGGCGGTGATACGCCATCGTCAGAGCCTCGGCGTACCGCTTCGCCTCGTCGTAGACGCCTCGGGGCCCGATCGGATTCACGTTCCCCCAGTAGGTCTCCGGCTGCGGGTGGACCTGCGGATCGCCGTACACCTCGCTCGTCGAGGCGAGCAGGAACCGCGCCCGCTTCAGCTTGGCGAGGCCGAGCATGTGGTGCGTTCCGTACGAGCCCACCTTGAGCGTGTGGAGCGGTAGGCGCAGGTAGTCGATCGGGCTCGCCGGGCTCGCCAGGTGGAAGACGAGGTCGACCGGCTCCTCGAAACGGAACCGCTCCGTCAGATCGTGGTTCACGAAGGCGAAGTCGTCGGTCCTGATGTGCTCGATGTTCTGGAGAGAACCCGTGTCGAGGTTGTCGACGCACACCACCCGGTGCCCCTGGTCGAGCAGGAAGTCGCAAAGGTGGGATCCGAGAAAGCCGGCGCCGCCGCTGACAAGAGCTGTGCTCACGGACGCATCCTAGCCTTGAGGGGCTAGGTTTCCAGCGCGATGGATCAGGACCAGGCAGGAACGTCAATCAAACCTCGCACTCGCTCGTCGCACCTGGTGATGGGTTCCGTCTGCACGGATTGTTTGGTGCTGCCATGACGCCGCTCAGCCGGCGGCGCTTCCTGATCGCCGCTGCGCCGGTGCTCGGAGCGGCGCCGCTGCTCCGACACCTCCTCCCCGAAGATGCCCAGGCGGAGAGCCATGGCACTCAGGAGCATTCCGGCCATGCCATGGGCGTTCTCGAGGCACCCGGTGCACGAGGCGAGAGCGAGGCTCTGCTGGTTCCGCCGGCTGCTGAGTCGGCGAGCCGCGGGCGGGTCCGGGAGGTCGAATTGGTGGCGGAGAACCGCGAGATCGACGTCGCAAAGGGCATCCGCTTCCCGGCGTGGACGTACAATGGCACCGTCCCCGGTCCTGTCATCCGCGCCACCGAGGGCGACCTTCTTCGCGTCCGCTTTCGGAACGAGGGCACCCACCCGCACTCGATCCACTTCCACGGGATCCATGCACCGCGGATGGACGGGGTCCTCGACCCGGTGGCGCCCGGAGAGTCCTTCACGTACGAGTTCGAGGCACGGCCTTACGGGATGCAGGCCTACCACTGCCACACGAGCCCGCTCGCCCAGCACATCCAGCGCGGCCTCTACGGAGCCTTCGTCATCGACCCCCCCGAGCCGAGGCCTCCCGCGCAGGAGCTCGTCATGGTGCTCTCGGGCTTCGACCTCGACGGCGACGAGCGGAACGAGGTGCACGCCGTCAACGGCCGCGCCTTCTATTACGCCAAGTACCCCATCGTCGCCAAGCGCTCGCAGACAGTCAGGATCTACCTCGCCAACATGACCGAATACGACCTCGTGAACTCCTTCCACCTCCACGGTGAGTTCTTCCGGCTCTATCGCACCGGGTCGACAGATCAGCACGAGTACACGGACACTGTCACCCTCGGCCAGGGCGAGCGCTGCATCCTCGAGATCGACTTCCACCACAAGGGGCTCTACATGTTCCACGCCCACCAGTCGAAGTTCGCGCAGCAGGGCTGGATGGGATGGTTCAACGTGGTCGACACGGACGCCGAGGCGGCCGGCGCCGCGGCGGCGCTGAACGGCTATGCGGACGAGTTCGCCCGCTGCGATCCCTGTGTGAACGAGATCGGCGCCAAGGCGCTGCTCAAGTACTGAGCGGGGCTCGCGGTCGGGCGCCGGCCCTCAGTCCCAGACGTAATTGAGCGTGCCGCTTATGAGAGCAACGATCGCAAAGGTCGCCGCTAACGTGCCCTGACCGGCGGCCGCGAGCGCGCGGGAGCCGCGCCGCTCGCGCGCTCCATCAGCTTGCCAACGCGGATCGTCTGCTCCATGTCCTTCGACTCCTCGCGGTACTACGTTCCGTCTTCAAACTCGATCGCGGGATAGAGCGCCTGCCCCGTGTGCTCGATCATCTCTTCGCGCTTGCTCGGCCGGGAGAGCCCTGGAGCGAGCTCGTAGTCGATGCCAATGTCCCTAAGCGCCTTCTCGACCTTCCAGCATGGCCCGGTCTTGAGCCACTCGAACCTGCAGCGATGAAGCTTGACGGCCATATGGCCTCCTTTCGCATTCGCGTGGGGCCGAGCGCGGCTTGCAGCGCCCGCCCTGCGTCTCCTCTCGAGACGCGCGCCGACTCGAGTTGTAAAAGGGTTGCTAGCGGCCTCGCTCTCGAAGCGCGGTTAGCGCAGGTCCTTGTTCGATTCCATGTCGAACCACATGGCGAAGAGCAAGAGTTGGGTGCCGGAGATGACCAGGAGCGCGACGAGGACGATCGTAGCCACCGTGATGTCGTTGCCGGCAATACGGAGAGCGGTCTCCACGATCCCGAGGAGAAGCCCCACCCTCACGAAGAGAAAGCCGAGGAAATAGAAGAGAACGAGCGGGTGGAAGTCCCGGATGACGTACTTCTCCTTCAGGCGCCAGAAGAAGCCCTTCACCAACAGCCACGCGATCGTCGGCACGACGCGGCTCAGGCGGATGCCGCTCCGCTCGCCGATGCCGTAGATCGGCCGCGAGGGATAGTCACGGACGCGCCGGTTCCAGACGTTCAGATGTACGAGCATGTCGTTCGGGAAGCCGTAGCGTCGGTAGATGCGCTCGAGGTCGAGCAGCTTGAGCGTCTCGAGGTTCACGGCCGTATAGCCGGACTGCGAGTCGGCGATATGCCAGTAGCCGGACGCGATCTTGGTCAGGAAAGAGAGGATCGCGTTCCCGATGTACCGGGTGCGCGGAATGAGCTTCCACGCCTGGCCGGTGAAAAGCCTGTTCGCCTTCGCGTAGTCGCACTCGCCCCTGCGGATTCCGGAGACGAGTGTCTCGAGGTCGTCGGGATCCATCTGGCCGTCGGCAGCCATCACGCAGGTGACGTCAATCTCCTCTGCGATCGCACGCCGGTACCCGGTGACGATGGCCGCCCCGACGCCTTCGTTCCGCTCGTGGGAGATCACTTCGACACGCGAGCCGGCACCGCGCGCCCTCTCCGCCGTTCCGTCCTTCGAGCCGTCGTCGACGACGAAGATCCGGTCGACGAACGCCGGGATCGAGGAGACCGTGGACCTGATCAGCGCTTCCTCGTCGTAAGCGGGCACGACCACCGCGACGCGCTTGCCGTCGAACATCGGTTAAGTCGGCGTCGGCGTGCCGCGCGACGCGACCAGAGGCGTCCAGAGAAGGGCCAGCGCGATGCCGACGAGGAGGCCGATCACCCCGCCGGCCACGATCGAGCTCTTCGGGCTCCGGGCCGGCACCTTGGTCGCAACGGCCTTCGTCAGGACTCGTCCCCGCTCGACCTGGCGGGCCAGCTCCAGCAGCTGACGGGTCTCCGCCTGCTGCTCCAGCAGCTGGCCGCGTTGTTGTTCGAAGAGGCTGAGCTGGGTGCTCAGGATCAGCCGCTCGACTTGCGAGAGCCCCTGAGCCGAGCTGACCGCGGCATTGTAGTCGTTGATCCTGCGCTCGATCAGCGCGAGCTCGCGGGTCTGGCCCGCGAGGAGCTCCTCCTGCGCCTTGATCTTCACGTCGACGTACCCGGACGTCTTGTCGACGACCATCGTCGCGATCAGATTGGCAGCCTCGGCGCTCTCGGCCCGCCAGGGCCCCCGAACACCGATCTCGACGAGCTGCACCGTGGTGGTTGTCCCCCGGGTCTGCGTGGCACCGACCTGCTTCGTCGAGATCCCGCGGCGGAGCTGGCTCGGATCCACCCCAACCTTGCTGGAAACCTCCTGCACGACCTCGTCGCTTCGCGCCACCTGACCCACGGTCGCGGGGTTCGTCGCGGGGCTCTGGATCGCCTGGTTCCCGGAGGGTGAGAGCTGGTTTCCAGGGTAGACGGTCGCCCTGGCTTGGAAGACGTTCCCGCCCCCGAGCGAAAGCAGATAGCCGACCACGGCTCCCACCACGACGGCGACCGCGACGAGCCACCAGCGCCGGAGAATGGTCTGGCCGACTCCGGCCAGGCTCACCTCTCGCTCGGCCTCGAGATCGGTGAGCGGGCGCGGCTGGTCGCGCGCAGGCTCTCTCTCCGGGCGCATAGCGGCCCGACTCTACCAGCGCAGATCGGGCGTTCCGGCAGCCGACTAGATGTTCGATCCGCAAATTGGCGTGCTCTCGGAGACGGGCCATCCGAAGGTGTGGAAGTTATCGATCGACCATCTACAGTTCCGCGGATGGCGATCGAGGGTGCCACGGTGGAGCTCGCCGCCGCCGTCGGTGGGGCCGCCGCCGCCGCAGCCCTCCTCGGCCGGAGCAAGTGGATCGTCGTCCCAGGGCTCGCGGTGCTCTCCGCCGCCGAGATCCTGCTCGGGCTTTCGCTCGTGACGCGAGCTGACCTCGAGCCGGCGTTCTCCTCTGCACCCCGGCTCGCCGCCACCGCGCTTGCTACAGCCGCCCTGCTCGCGGCGACCTTCGCCTTCTACCGCTTTCCAGCCTGGACTCCGGTCGCGCTTCTCGTGGTCGCGCCGTTCCGTGTCCCCGTCGGGTTTGCCGGGGACGACGTCCTGCTTCTCTTGCCTCTCTATTTCGTGCTGGCGGCCGCCTTGTTGGCATTCGTCGTGCGGGTTCTCCACGGAGACGAGCTGAAGCCGATCCCGCTCCTCTTCGCGGGCCCGGCGGCCGCGTTCACCCTCCTGGCGGCGGCGTCCTTCGCCTGGTCGACCGACGCACACAACGGCACGATCGCACTCGTCTTCTTCCTGCTTCCGTTCTCGGCGCTCGCAGCCGTCGTCGCACGCTCGCCCTTCGAGCGCTGGACCCCTCGCGCCCTTGCAACCGCCCTCGTATCGCTCGCCTGCGCGTTCACCGCAGTCGGGCTCTGGCAGCTCAGGAGCGGCGAACTTTTCTTCGCGCCGGATCTCGAGGTGAGCAACGCGTACACCACCTTCTTCCGGGTCACCTCCGTCTTCAAGGATCCGAGCATCTACGGGCGCCATCTCGCGCTCGCGATCGTCGTGCTCGTCGCGGCCCTTTGGCTGGGACGAATCGGTCTGCTCGCCGGAAGCGCGCTGGTCGCTTTCCTCTGGACCGGCCTCTATTTCTCCTACTCCCAGTCGAGCATGGTGGCTCTCGGAGCGGGAGTCCTCGCCGTGAGCCTCGTTGCCGCCGACACATACAGCCGGCGAATCGTCTTGGCAACAACCCTGGCGTTCGTCCTCCTGGCAGTCCCGGTGCTCCTGGCCACGGGGAAAGACGACAGCCTGCGACGGCTCACGAGCGGAAGGTCGGACCTCGTCGAGAACGCCGTTGACGTGATCCGGGAGCATCCCCTCGTGGGAGTGGGGATCGGGGCAGAGGCGCGCGAGAGCAGGGAGCTTGCACGGGCCAAGGGTGATCGGGTCCGCAAGCCCTCGCATACGACACCGCTGACCGTCACGGCGGAGCTCGGCGTCCTCGGGGTGCTCGCATACCTGGCGTTTCTCGCAAGCGCTGCGGTGATGCTCGTGCGCACCTACCGCCGGCAGGACCGCGCGCTGGGGCTCGCGCTCGGCGCGGCCTTCCTCGTCCTCGTCGTACATTCGCTCTTCTACAGCGGCTTCTTCGAGGATCCACTCATGTGGGGCACGCTCGCCACAGCGGCCGCGGCGCTCCTCGCTCCGCTCGGTGTCGCTGCTCCAAGCCCTTTGGCGGCCGGCCCGGCAGGTCTCGGACGGCCGGCGGTGGCAGGCCAACAGGGGAAGGAGGTCGCCTAGGAACCTGGCGGCGCGACCCCGCCGCAGCCGCTGGCATACTCGAGGGAGGGCCCGCCCCCAGCCCGTTTCCCCTATGCGCAAGAAAATCTTCCTCGCCGCGGCTGCGCTCGTCCTGCTCCTGGGCGGTATTGCGGTTGCCGCGGTCCTCCGAGCCAACGACCGGCCTTCCGGCGCGCTGGACACGGATCTCGAGGGAGTCTCCGTCTCGACCGCAAGCGAGACCGTGCCGGAGGAATCGACGGCGGCGGAGACGACCACGGAGGAGCAGCCCGCGGAAGAGAAGCCCGAAGAGGAGGGACCCTGCTGGCTCACCTACGGAGGGAACCCACAGCGGACCTTCGCCCGCACCGAGCTCAGGCTCGGCAAACCCGTACGGCCGACCGTCTGGGCTCGGGGGATGAAAGACGTCATGGAGTACCCGCCCAGCTTCTGCGACGGGAAGCTCTACGTGAACCTCGAGCGCGGCAAGACGGTCGCGCTCGATGCAAAGACCGGCCGGATCATCTGGACGAGGAAAGCCGCCGCCGCTACGGCTTCGACACCGGCGATCGCGGGCCCGATCCTGGTCGTCAGCTCGCACGATGGCAGCGTCTCCGGCCTCGCACGGTCGAACGGGAAGCGCCTCTGGCGCGTGCAGACTAGTGGCAAGGTGGAATCCTCGCCGGTCGTCCTGGACGACACGGCGTACTTCGCCTCGACGGATGGTCGCGTCTTCGCGGTGAACGTGAAGACGGGCGCGATTCGCTGGGCCTACGATGCGGGCGGGCGGATGAACTCGAGCCCGTCCATCTACGGCAACAGGCTGTGCGTCAGCACGTATACGGGCGCCGTCTTCTGCCTCCGCCGGGACAACGGGCAGAAGCTCTGGAGCACGTATGTGAAACGCGACGTCCTTCGGTACGAGAGCTTCTACGCGAGCGCGTCGACAGACGGGGCCCGCCTCTACACGACATCGCGGGCGGGCAAGGTCGTGGCTTTTTCGGCACGGACCGGCCGGGTGATCTGGACACAGCAAATGGGCCCACTCGGATACGCAACGCCCGCGATCGCCTACGGGCGTGTCTACGTCGGCTCGTACGACGGGATCATGCGCGCGTTTCGCGCCACCGACGGAGGCCTGATGTGGCGCCACTTCGTGGGCGGCCGGATCCACGCGCCGGCGCTGATCGTCGGCAACCTCGTGCTCTTCTCGACGCTGGACGGGAAGACGTACGCGCTACGGGCGTCGGACGGACAGCAGGTGTGGCGCTTCAACGCGGGCGAGTACGCCGTCGGAATCGCCACGAACAGGCGCTACTACCTGTCCCTGAACGGGCTTCTGCTCGCCATCCGAGGGGAGAACTCCCCCAAGGATTAGAAGGGCTCGGGCTAGAAGCCTTAAGCGCCGTGTCGTCGGGCCCCGCCGCTCGCACGGATGCGGCAGCCGTGGTCGCACCGGACACCGCTGCCGCGGCGACGTGCGTGCCGCTTACACGAGCACAGGGTGCCGCGCGCGCCAGAGAGGCGATCGGCGCAGCCCGTAGCTGACCGCTCTGTAGGCAACCGTCCGGGCGCGGTAGGACGCGAGCTTCGCTCTCGAGGCCGCTGTCGGCTTCCCTGCAGTCGCGAGCTCGTAGCCGAGGCTTTGCAGAAGCTCGCCTGCCACCGCCTCGAAGCCCCTGACGTCGTCCGCGCCAAGGTCGCGGCGCCAGTTCCGGAGCCCCGGCGTGGGCGGCCGGCCGAGATTCTGCTGGTGTGGCTTTTCAGTGAGGTCGACCTGACCCGCGTAGCCAAGCATCGCAGGGTCGTAGGAGAGCCCCGCGAACTCGGCGATTCCCTCGAGATGCCGTCCCGGGCTCTCGACGAGATCCTCATAGCGCACCTCCAGGTAGCGGCTGGTCCCCACCCGACCGCCCAGGGCCTGGGCTGCCTCGACTTCGGTCCGCCACTGGCAGGCGAAGTCGGCGACGGTCATCGGGTGTGCCCACGTCTTCGTGACGACGCCGTCGGGCATCTGGACGAACGAGAGGGCGGCGTCGCGGCCGTCCCGTATCAGGTGGACGTACTTGGCCTCCGGGAAGAGGCGCTCGAGAAGCGCCAGATGTCGCATGTACATTGGCGTCTTGTCACCCCAGCGCGGCTTCCCATGCGCGGCCGCGTAGCTCTCGTAGACCGCCCCGATCGCATCTCCAACAGGCATGCCAGGGTGGAGACGGCGGCGGACGTCCTCTGCGTCGACCTCCCACTGGAGCAGGGTCGGAATGCGCCGCAAGTCGTCCACGAACGCGTCCGGGTCGATTTTCCCCGAATGCCTGTCCGCAAGCTGCGGAATGAAGTAGGACTCGTCCGGCACTGCGAGCTCCGGGTTTCGGTCGAGCATCACCCGCAGGAGCGTGGTACCTGACCGGCGGACGCCGAGGATCAAAAGAGGGGCAGTCATTCGGCGGGCGTACCGAACGACGTTCTCTCGCGTGAGACTGGCACGGGATCACACCGTACAGCCGCGCGCATCGGAGCAGATCGACATTCCTCATGTCGCCTATCTTGACAACCATCTCGGACGGCGCTATCCTCTCTACTGTTTACGAAGAAGACAACGGAGGAGGCAGCATGAGCAAGCACAGCTTGCTGCTGCCGGTCCTCCTCGCGTTCCTGGCCGGCGCGTCGCCCGCGCACGCCTGGACCTGGCCTGCGAGCGGGCCGGTGTTGCAGCACTTCAACTACGACGGTGACCCGTACGCCGCGGGCCAGCACCGGGGAGTCGACGTCGGCGGGTCCGCGGGAGAAATTGTGCTCGCTCCTGCGGCGGGCAGCGTCACGTTCGCCGGCACGGTGCCCGGCGGCGGCCGCACCGTCACGATTCGAACGGCCAGGCTTGGCGGTGACGCTTCTCCATCTCGGAACCATCACTGCGGTCAAGGGCGCTTCTGTCGCCGAGGGCGCACAGGTGGGCACGCTCGGGTCGAGCGGGACGAGCGAGTGGGCCGAGCCCTACGTACACCTTGGGATTCGCCAGGCTTCGGACCGGGGCGGCTACCTGGATCCCGAGAGCTTTCTGCCACCCCGGGTCTCGGTCCCCGAGACCGCCGCGGAAGCCGAGGCCGACGCTGAGCCCACGCCCTCCGAGAGCCCCGCGGCTGAACAATCCGGACCGGCTTCGGGCCAAACGGCCCCGATTGCCCCGGCGCCGCCGCCCGAGACTGAAGGCGAGCAGAGCCCCGCTGTCGCCCACGCGCCGGCCCATGGAGAGGCTGCCCCGGCTTCCTCGCCGTCGAGCGCAGCTGGTCACGTCCATGCGGAAGAGCCCGGTACCAGCGAGCCGACTGAAGTGCGCACCGTGTGGATGCACCTGCGGACACAAGGGGGTTCCCCATCGAGACTGTCTGCGCGCCGGCCCATCGGGATTCGATCCGTTGATCAGCCCTGGCTCGCCGCGGCAGCCGGCCATCGCGAACCTTCGACTCCGGAAGGGACGTCGGCCGCGCGTCGGGCTCCTCAAGTACGTGGTTCGCGTGCGGCCGCCGGATTCATGGCCGCATTTCTCGCGGGCCTCGTGGCGGTCGGCGGCCTCGCTGTTTACCGGTTCTGTCGAGGGCGCAAGAATGCGGAGCCGGTCGGAGATCCGTCGCCCGCAGTACCCGACTTCGTGCCTTCCTGGTGGCTGGAAGGTGGCTGCGTCAGTCGCGGACGTGTGGTCGGAGTGCCCGCTCGTAGGTCTCGAGCGTGGCATCGATCACCAGCTCCCAGCCGCACGTGCGAGCGACGCGTCTCTTCCCTTCAGCGCCAAGGTGGGCCCGGAGGTCGGAGTCGGCGAGCAGACGATCGATCGCGGCCCGGAGCGCGGGCGGATCTCGAGGAGGCACGAGGAGTCCTGTGACCTCATGCTCAACGAGTTCGGTCAGCCCGCCGACCGCACTCGCAACGACGGCCCGGCCGTGCGCCATCGCTTCCGCACAGCTGAGCCCGAAACCCTCCCGTCGAGAGGGGCAGACGACGACGGCGGCGCGATCGTAGAGGTGGGCAAGCTCGTCGCGTGACACGAATCCGAGCGAATCCGGCACCTTGGCGCGAAGCGGACCGTCGCCTGCCACGACAAGTCGAAGGCCTGCGGCGGCCGCCACGAGGTCCTCGATGCCCTTCTCCTCCGACAACCTCCCGGCGAAGAGAACCTCCGGAGGAGTGGCCTCCGGCTCCGACATCGTGGGGATCTCGACGCCGTTCGGGATCACACGCGGGCTCGAGGCACCCAGCTCGCGCGCCTCCCCAGCGAGCGACTCGGAAACCGCGATCACCTCCTGAGCTCGGCGAAGCGCTGCCCGCGCCAACGGCCGGAAATGCCGGGCGAGAGCGACGTCGGTCCCGTGCAGCGTGACCACGAACGGCTTCCCGGCGAAGGCGGCGACGCCACCGGAGGGAAGCCAGTGCGCATGCACGAGCTCAGCATCCCGCGCCGCCCTGCGGACCGCCCGCGTCATCGCGGCGACGAGGAGAGGAGCTGCCCAGGGCCTCCGTCGGAGGTTGTTGACGATTCCACCTGCCTCGGCAAGCCCGAACGACCCGAAAACGGCCGGCGAGACGACGTCGATCGCGATACCGCGCTCGCGCAGGCGCTCGACCGCGTCGGCGACGAAGCGTCCACTCGGATCATCGTTGTGACGTGGGTAAGACGTCGTGAGGACGACGACCTTCAACGCCGCGCGAAGACCACCGGCGCGGCGACGATCAGCATCGCGAAGACGAAGAAGTAATACATCTGCATGGTCAGATAGAAGGCGTTCGAGGCCATGGTCCCGAACAGCGCCGCGGTCAGCCCCCAGGCGAGTGGTCGCACCCGCAGGGAGGCGCGGTCACCTGCTTCTGACAGCGCGCGCCCGACGCGGCGCAAGGCTCCGAGCCGGTCGACGAGGTACCCCAGGTACACGACGAAGAGCGCCGTGCCCACGATTCCGGTCTCGGCAAGCAAGGCAATGTAGTAGGAGTGCGGGCCGAAGTTCGACCGCCCGGTAACGAACTCGTAGTAGACGGCGAAGGTGTTGAGCCCGAGGCCGAACAGCGGGTGGGAGCTCATTGCCGGTCCGACGAGCTCGTAGATCTGGAAGTGCGACTGCGCCGAGCTGCCGCTGAGCTGCGTCCTGGCGTTCAGAACGCCCTGGAAGAACGCAGTGCGCTGGGCGACGACAACGCCGAGCACGAGCACGAGTACACCCAGAGGCACGAGCACCCGCGAGGTAAGGAGCAGGTGACGGTAGGGGATGAGGAGTACGACGAGGCCGACGCCGATCCCCAGGAGGCCGCTCCGGGAGAGCGTGCTCAGCTCGACGATCGCGAAGAAGATGAGCAGAGCCGCGACTGGAGTCCGGAGGCGGTGCCCTCGCTCGAGCCGCAGGTAGAGCGGCAGCAGTACGAGGAGCGGAACCACCAGCATCACGCCGAGGTGGTTCGGGTCGAGCGTCAGAGCATTGACGCGGTAGATGTTCAGGGCATCGGAGACGCCGAAGAGGTTGATTCCCCCACGCTGGTAGGCGCCGATCGTCCCGAGGACCCTTTCGTCCAGGTTCCCGCCAGACGTCTCGGCGACCGCAAGCTGAAGCAAGCCATAGGCCCCGTTCGCGACCAGCCCGGCTACGAACCAGCCAAGCGTCTGCCAGTAGAGCCTGGACGGGTGGCGGCCCAGATGCGCGACGGCGGCGATCAGGAAGAAGAAATGGACGACGAACTTCGCGAGCCCCTTGGCGAATTGGTCCCGGTCGAGGGCGGTGTCGAGGTTGAAGAACCCGACCAGGTACACGAGGAGGAACGCGAGGAGAAAGGCGCACAAGACGGCCCCGGTCCGCGGCACCGACCAATCCCGACGCCCGATCCGCGAGACGGCGAATGCAATCACAAACAGGCTCGCGGAGACATCCGAGATGCTCACATCGAACCCACCGACCGTCCAGCGGACCTTTGCGAAGGTGATCGCGAAGACGGTCGCGAAGAGAAGCGCGTCGAGGAGGTGCTCTCGACGTTTCACGCCACGCTCCGGAGCACCTCAGCGAGCTCCTCCGCCCGCGCAGTCCTCGAAAGTCGTGTCCGAGCCTCCGCAGAGAGTGTCGCGCCGTCCAGCTCCCCGGCATGCCAGCGGCTCTGGAGGTCCCCGATCGCACGCGCCATGCCGTCCACGTCGTCCGGCGCAACGACGACCGCCGCGCCCGTCTCGCCGAGGAGGCGGGCCGCCTCGCCATCGGGAGGAACGACCGCCAGAATCGGACGTTCTGCGGCCAGGTACTCGAAGACCTTGGCCGAGAGAACACCCCGGCCGCGCCCCCCAGCGTCCGGAACGATGAGGAGCAGCGCCTCCGAATCTCGCTGGAGCGCGAGGGCCTCTCCGTGAGGCAGGTACGGAACGAGCTCGAGCCGGTCGGCGAGCCCGAGCCGCTCGGCCCACTCGCGGTCCGCAGCCCGGAAGTCCCCGACGAAGCGGACGGTGACGTCCGCCCCGGAACGGGCGAGGGCCTCGAGGAAGGGGCGCGGCGAGCGGCGGCCGGCGAAACCACCCGTGTGCGTAATCCGGAAACGAGGGGCCCGCCGGTAGGCGAGCCCTTCGAAGTCGTCGAAGTCGCAGCCGTTCGGAATCACGGTGACCGAGCCGCGAGGGACGATCGCGCTCATCTCGTAGGCGATCGCGCTCGAAGCAGCGACGATCGCGTCCGCCCGTCGCGCAACCTGCCGCGCCAGCACCCGCTCCCCACGGATGTCGCGGCGCCGGTGTGCGTGCGAGGCGATCGAGTCGCGGAGGTCGGCGACCCATGGAACGCCCATCCGCCTCATCGCCAGGCCGACGAGGTGCACCGAGCCGGGCGGCGAGGTGGTCAGGACGACGTCGACCCGCTCCCGCTTTGCGATGCGCCGCGCCGCCGGGATCGCCGTGACGTTCCAGAGCACGCTCGCGTCCGGCGGGAGCAGCCCACGGAGCACGATCGGCACCTGGCACCGGATGCGCGCGATGCCTCGCAGCCCGTGGAGCTCCTCCCCGGGCCGTCGCGCCGCCGGGCCGATGTTCCGGGTCCGGTGGACGATGACAGCCTCGGGCTCGCGCAGAGTGTCGTCGCGCTGCACCCACTTCGTCCCCTCGGGCGCCAGGACGTGGACGTCGAAGCCGAGCCGCGAAAGCTCGCCGGCAAGCTTGAGCGGACGCTGGACACCGGCCCCGCCCGCAGGTGGCCAGTACATCGTGACGAGCAGGAGCTTCATCGCTGTCCATTCTGGCGACGCAGGCCTTCGCCCTGCATCGACCCTTCTCCGTGCCTCACCGGGTTTAGCGGCCTGACTCGAAGACGGCCGGGCCGGATGACGCCCCGGACGCGGCATGGATCAGCACGGCGGTGCCCCGCCTGGTCTGGAGCGCCCCGGACTGCGGTCGAATTTCGCATCTACCCTATTGCCGGGTCCGCAGGAGGAGGTAGCGCGCGTCCTCGTAGACCGGCTCGAGCTCGCGAGCAAGCTCTTTGGGTATGGGCGGGAAAGGTCGACGAGAACGTAGTCGGCGGCGTACCGGACGAGAATCGACCGCCGGAAGTCGTCCGTCTCACCCGGAGAGAAGAAGCGGATGACGTCCTTCCGCCGCGCATAGGGCCGGTTCGCTGCGGTGTCGGCGACGTGGCCGGGCGGGGCCGCGGCGACGTAGAGGGGCGTGTAGGCCGCCACCTCGTACGACGGCTCGAGCTCGGAGAAGACAACGGAGCCCTCCGGCACCCGTTCGAGCGCCTGCACCAACCCAGGCGTCAAGGCGTTTGGGTTCTCCGCCGCGGTCGTGTCCAGCGAAGTAAGACCACCCACAGCCACCGGAAGCACGAAAGCTGCGGCGGCGAGCGCGACAAAGCGGCGGTCAAGCGGGAAGCGCGCTGACAAGCGCTCCATCAGCCCGGCCCGCCGCACGAGGACAGCACCCGCGACAAGGGCGGCCAAACCGCCGATCACGGCGAACCAGACGGGCCAGACGGGCGCGGGCCGCTGCAGCCGGTACGTGAGCTCGGCCGAGTACACGAGCTCGAGCGCGAGCCCGGCCGCGAGGGCAAGCGCCACCCCAACCACGCGCAGCCGGGCGAGCACGTACGCGGCGCCGGCGAGCGCGAACGGCAGCGGGAGAAACCCGGCGAGCCGGCGAGACTGGGAGAGCGACACGGTGTCGGAGATCCAGGTGAAGAGCGCGGGGAGCAGCAGGACTGCCAGCACCGCGAGACTTCCTCCGAGAACGAACGACGCCCACCGGCGACGGGCGCCGGCCACCGCAAGCGGGATCGCCAGGAGCGCCGCGATCACAACGGGCCCTGCGCGCGTGATCGCCTCGGGAGCGAGCCGGAAGCTTTCGCCGAAGATGTCGAGCTGGGTCGAGTAGTGGGTGAGTCCGCTCGCGCGCTCCTCCGCGCCGGGCCGGTAGGAGCCGGTGTCGCGAACGACCGGCAGAAGCCACGTGAAGAAGAGCCCCGACGGAACCGCGATCGCCGCGAGTGCGACAGCGAGCCGCCCGATTCCCTGCCGGTCGCCCGGCGCGAGCAAGAGACGGGCGAAGGCGAACCCGGCGAGCGGCACACAGACGAAGATCGCGTACGTCGGATGGATCGCGGCCAGCGCGAGCCCTCCCGCGACAAGGGGCAGCACAGCCTGCCGCCAGCCCACCTCCAGAAGCCAGAAGGTGAGCGCGAGGACGACCGGGACGAGTAGCAGCCGCCCGGCGGTCGCGGGCAGCGCGAGCGACTCGAACGAGCCCGTGCCGTCGCGCGAGAGCCCGAGCTGGGCAAGCTGGGTTACCGCGACCGCGAGCCCTCCGGCCGTGGAGCGAAAGAGGGTCGCACCCGCCCCGTAGGCCACGAGGAGGGCGAGCGGCGTCAGTACGGCGGCGAGGTGCCGGACGACCAGGGTCGGGTCGACGCCGCCGAGCCGTGCGACCATGGCCAACGCGGCATGCCAGAGCGGGAACGCATAGCCGGGGTGTGGGCCGCCGTCCCGGAACTCGTTCACGGCATTCACGGAGAGGACGTCGAAGGCATCGAGCTTCCGGACCCGCGCGAGATGGAAGAGCGCGTCGCTCCGCAGATCTCCTCCGCTCCACCAAACGAGCGCCCCGAAAGCGGCTCCAAAAAGAAGGATGCCTCCTGCGGCCAGGAGCTCGGAGCGGACCGGCGGAACCGCCGCTGCGCGCCACGCTGGAAGAACGCTTGCGCCGGTAAAGATCGCGACCACGGCCAGGACGAGTACCAGCGAGGCCCCCGCCGCGAACGCGAGCAAGAGGCCGAAACCGATCACGGCCAGGCTGAGCGCAAGCGCGCCCGCGGCCGCGACTCCAAGGTTGCGCGGCCAACCCGTGAGGCGAAGGATCAACGCGCCCGGCAGAAGCAGGACACACGCACCGGCCGCTGCGAGGCGCAAGGCAGGGACCGGCCCCTCGAGCGGCAGCAGGCGCACCATGAGGAGAAGGAGTGGCGGGGCCGCGACCCAGAGGGCGAACCGGCTCGCGCCAGGCCGAAACGGCAGCGCGTGCGTCAGCGAAGCCACGCGGCGGCCTCCCCGGCCAGGTCGCCGGCGGACATGCAGACGCCCCCGCGGGCCCGCACCGAATCGATCAGGCGCAGGTACAGCCGGTCCCACCCGCCAGAGGTTGCGGGGTCGAAGCGCTCGCTGTGCCAGATGACCGAGAAGCCGCCCCCGTGCTCGGCGGCCCAGGCGACCAGGTCGAGGAGCCTTCGCTCGGCCGCTCTTGCCGACAGGCCGAGATACCTGGACGCGCTGAAGGTCACGTCCATCGCCGCAAGCGGGATCTCAACGAGGTCGAGCGGACGCTCCTCCTCGAAGCTCCAGGGCCGGAAGGGCTGGGCGATCCCGGCCCTGAAGCCGGGAGCTTCGGCGTAGCCGAGCGTGGTGTCGTAGGCGAAGCCCAGCCGCTCGAGCACGGGCAGATTGGTGTGCGGGTCGATCCTCAGGTAGTGAAAGCGCTGACCGCCCACGGAAGCCCCAAGCTCCTCCAGAAGCCTCTTTTCGCTCTCGAGGCGGTCCGCGTGCTCGGCGGACGTGTAACTCCCGTGGAGACCGATTTCGGCGCCGCCCGCCGCCAGGACTTCGACGAGGCGGGGGCGAAGCCGGTCATAGGACTCCGGCGTCGCACCGTCGGCTGGGTGGTGGTGCCCAGCGAGCAAGAAGAAGGTCGAGCGGACGTCGCGAGCGGACTCCAGACGGAGAATCCGCTCGAAGCGCCAGTTCGGATCGCTCCGCCTGAGCTTGTGGAGCGGGACCGCGGTCAGCGCTCGAGCCTCGCGGAGCGCCGGGGCGGCCTGACCAGCCAGAGCGTGGCGTTTCAGCCGTCCCGCCGAGGCCCGCACACCGCGGCGCGTCCAGCGCCATGGCATGTCCACGTCGTGCGTGAGGGAAATCGCGAAGCGGGCTCCGCGCCACCTCGGCGGCACGAGGCCGAGCCGCCGGCGGAGCCGCTCGAGCGGCGGATCGCCGAGGTCGAGGCACGACGATTCGGCGCGAAAGCGTCCGTGGCGGTCCCGGAGCTCGGGAGATCTGTCTCGCTCTTCCATGCGCGCCAGGTGAAAGAACGCATCGGCGACGTCGTCGCCTTCCGGCCGCTGCCCGCGATCGAGTCGCTCCCACGCCTCCGCTCGGTAGGGAACGTCGTCCCCGAAGCCGACGTCGTGGGCTCCGAGTGTGTCGAGCACCCAGCGCGCGCGCCGCTCGACCGTGGCCGGGATCACGAACGTTCTCCCTGCATCTGAGGGATTCTAGGAAGCGGCGCCGGCGGACTCATCCGGCGGCCTCCCTGCCTTCGGGTGCTCCCGGTTCCAGTCTTCGGCGTACTCGCGGAGCCCGGGCCCGCGCACCCCTGCCCACGCATTCCGTGCGTGCAGACGGAAGCGGGCGGGTGCGGCCGGGTCGATCTCGACCGGACGGCGTCCCTCCGGTAGGTGGAGGAGCACCTCGCCGACGACCGCCCGGGCGGCGTATTGCAGGCCGGTCAGAAGCGCGGTTCCGCGGGCGGCTAACGGCGAATGGTGCTTGCGCCAGTAGCGGGCCCGGCTCCGCCACTCCTCGTTGATCCGGCGCTCGGGAACGTCGGTACTGAACTGGCTGACATGATGGAAAACCGTTACCTGGGGTAGGAAGTGGGTCTCGTAGCCGGCCTCGGCCAGCCTGCGGCAAAGGTCCGTCTCCTCCGAGTAGATGAAGAAGCCCTCGTCGAAGAGGCCGATGCGGTCGAGGGCTTCCCGCCGAACGAGGAGCGCGCACCCCATGGCCCAGTCCACTCGCCGAGGCTCGTCTCCGCGGGACTGCTCGATACCGACCCGCGAAAGCGTGAGCGTGCCGAGAGCAGCGGTCGCCGGCGAGGGAAACCGCCAGGCGGAGGGCTGGTGGCGACCGTCCGGATAGCGGATATGGGGCCCAGCCGCCCCTACCTCCGGATGGGAGTCCATGTAGGCGACCAGCCGCTCGAACGAGCCGGGCTCGACCGTTGCGTCCTCGTTCAGGACATAGATGTAGCGCCCTCGCGTCGCCCGGATGACGGTGTTGTGATTCGCACCGAAACCCGCGCGATGTCCCTGCGCGATCACGCGGGCCTACGGGAAACGCTCGCGGACCGTCTCGGCCGACCCGTCCTCTGAGGCGTTGTCCAGGACCGTCACCTCCACGGAGACGGGGCCGCCATCGCGGTCACTTTCGACCGACTCGAGGCACGCGAGCAGGAGATCGCGGCTCGACGTGTTGACGATCGAGACCGAGACGTCCGGGGCGGGCCCGTCGCCCGGCTCGGTCACCGCGCGAGGCCGCGGGCCGTGAGGGCCTCGTGCGCGGCGTCGACCTGGTCCGAGGCTTCTTGCCCTTCGATCCAGGTGAGGAGGTCCTGCACGCCGCTCTCGAAGTCGATCTGGGAGCGGAACCCGAGCAGATCGGCCGCTTTCCCCGTGTCGGCGTAGCAGTGGCGAATGTCGCCGGCACGGAACTGGCCGACTATGTCGGGCTCGATGTCGACCCCAAGGCCGCGGGACAGCACATCCGCGAGCTCGAGAAGATTGGTCGCTTTCCCGGTCCCGAGGTTGACGGTCTCGCCGTCGGCGCCGGGGTTCGTCAGAGCGAGGTGGATGCCACGGGTGATGTCACGCACGTCGACGAAGTCGCGAGACTGCAGCCCGTCCTCGAAGACGAGCGGCGGGCGGCCGTTCATGAGTCGTGACGCGAAGATCGCCCCCACACCCGTGTACGGGTTCGAGAGCGCCTGGCGAGCGCCGTAGACGTTGAAGAAGCGCAGAGCCACCGAGGCGATCCCGTAGGCGGCTCCGATCGCGAGCACCATCTCCTCGTGGTCGCGCTTCGAGATCGCGTAGATCGAGGTCGGGCGAAGTGGCTTGGTCTCCGCCGTCGGCTCGGGCTCGAGCGGGCCGTTCGCGCCGCGGACCTCCCATTCGTGCCGCTCGAGCTGCTCAGTGGGCCGAAGTCCCGGTGCGAGGCCGTGCTCGCCGCTCGCCGGGTCGAAGTGCTGGCCCTCGCCGTAGATCGACATCGAGGAGGCGACGACCATCTTTCCGACCGCGTCCCGGCGCTCCAGGATCTCCTCGAGCACGACGGCACACCCGATCGTGTTCATGGACATGTAGCGCTCGATCTCGTACATGGACTGGCCGACGCCGACAGCGGCGGCGAGGTGCACGACCGCGTCGACGCCGTCGAGGGAACGGCGCACCGCCTCGCGATCGCGGACGTCTCCGACCACAAGCTCGACCGCAGGGTCGAGATACCCCGGCCGCTCGCCGCCGGGGTGCACCTGCGTCTCGAGACTGTCGAGCGCACGCACTTCGTACCCCTCAGCGAGGAGGAGATCGGAGAGGTGGGAGCCGATGAACCCGGCTCCGCCCGTGACGAGTACACGTGTGGGGCTCATGTCGGTCCGAGGGTGCCGCCGCCCGAGCCGGGCGGCGAAGCGGCGGTCACGCTATCACGGCCCGGGCGCACGCTCCGCCAGAGAAGGATGAGCCCACCGGGGATGGCCGCGGCGACCGTGACCGCGTAGAAGAGGAAGCCGATCGCGACGGCGGCGTCGTTGGACACGCCAAACCGCGGCAGGAAGGCGAGGAAGAACGCCTCGCGGGCCCCGAGCCCGTTGATCGTGAACGGCACCAGCATGACGAGGAAAAGGAGCGGACCGACGACGATGTAGGCGAGCGGCGACGGCGTCTCGCCCACGGCCTTGCCGCAGAGCCAGATCGACATGATCCGGACGAGCTGCGTCGAGATCGTGACCGCGAGGACGAGCGCGATCGTGCCAGGCTTGTCCCGGTAGCCGTGCAGAGCCTCGTGCAGGCTCGACACCACCCGCTCGATCCGGATCCGGCGCCCGAGCGGAAAGACGCGCTCCTCGAGCACCCGTCGCGCCCGCCGGGAGAAGAGCAGCACAGCGAGGATCGCGACCGCGGCGACCGAGACGACCTCCATCCAGACGAAGACGCCGATGTCGTCGTAGCGCCCCGCCGCAACCGCGAGGCCGACCGCGACGAGGATGAGCGTGCCCGCGGCGCCGAGCACCCGCTCCATGAGCACTGCCCCAGCGGCCTCGGCGCGCTTGTCCGGCCGCCGGCGGCCGTGCTCCACGATCCGGACGGCGTCGCCTCCGAGGGACGTCGGTAGCACCTGGCCGGCCGCGTAGCCGATGAAGTAGAGCTTGGTCAGCCAGCCGATCGGCTCATGGATCCCCTTTGATGCGAGCAAGAGCTGCCAGCGCCAGGCCATCGCCCAGGTCGTGGCGACGTAGATGGCAAAGGCGGCGGCCAGGTAGCCCACATGGCTCGAGAGGACGAGGTCGACGGTGCGAATGACATTGATCTGCCAGACGAGCAGGGCGATGATCGCCGCGCTGACTGCGAGGCGGATCGCGACTCGGACTGAGCGCTTCACGCCGTGAACCGGGCGTGCACACGCCGGAGCGCGTCGATCGCGTCCCGGATGTCCTCGTCCGAGTGCGCGGGCGAGAGCGGCAACGAGAGCACCTCCCGGCCGGCCCGCTCGGCCACAGGCAGCACAGGCTGACCTCCGGGCTGCTCTTTGTAGAACGTCAGCTGGTGCACGGGGAGGAAGTGGATGCTCGTGCCGATCCGCGCCTCCGTCAGGGCCCGTTGGTAGGCGTCTCGGTCGGCACCGGCCTCTGCTGGGTCGAACCTGACCACGTAGAGATGGAGCGCGTGAACGTCGGCTTCGTGCTCCTCCCTCGCGAGCGGCGTGATCCCGGGAAGCTCAGCGACAGCGGCGTCCCAGGCAGCGACGTGGCGTCTGCGGGCTTCCGCGTGCTCGTCGATGCGGGCGAGCTGCACGAGTGCCAGCGAGGCGAGGACGTCGGACAGGTTCGCCTTGAAGCCGGCGACGCGGATGTCGTAATGCGATCCGTCCCCGCGCCGCGTGAGCCGGAGCTCCCTCACCGCGGCTGCGAGGTCCTCGTCGTCGGTGGTCACCATGCCGCCCTCGCCCGCGGCCACGTTCTTCGTGGCGTAGAGCGAGAAGCACGCGGCCAGGGAGATCGCGCCGACCTTGCGCCCGCGGTAGACCGTCTCGACGGCGTGAGCAGCGTCCTCGATCACCGGCACGCCGAGGGCGAGGATCGGGTCGAGGTCGGCCGCTTTCCCGGTGAAGTGGACCGGCAGGATCGCCTTCGTTCGCGGCGTCACCGCGGCCGCGACAGCTTCGGGATCGATGTTCAGGTCGGACTCGCGGACGTCGACGAAGACGGGCCGGGCGCCTGCATGGATGACCACGTTCGCGGTCGCCGGCCAGGTGATCGGCGTCGTGATCACCTCATCGCCCGGGCCGATCCCGGCTCCGACGAGCGCCAGATGGAGGGCCGCCGTCCCGGAAGCGAGTGCGATCGCGTGGCGCGCACCGACGTAGTCGGCGAACAGCCCTTCCAGCTCGGCGGTCCGGGGCCCTGTCGTCAGCCACCCGCTCCTCAACGTCTCGACGACCGCTTCGACTTCCTCGTCGCCGATGTCGGGCGGCTGGAAGGAGAGGAACGTCTGCCTACGTGCGCTGTGCTGGAGCTTCGACATCGACGGTCTCGAAGCGTATGCGCTGGGCTGCGCGGTTGGCCCGCTCCAGGGCATCGTCCCGAGACTCCCCGCGTGCAAGCACGTAGCCGGCCCGGTCGGAGCCGCCCCGGAAGGGCCCGTACGTCCACCCCGGCTCGCGGTACACCGCGACATCAAGGATTCCGTCCACCGCCGCCGCCTCGTCGAGGCCTTCGACCGCTTGGAGAATCCCCTTAGGCGGCACGAGGAAGCGGACGCAGGCGCCGCCCACGGGGCTCGGCGCCGGCACCTCGGCCGGCTCCCCGAAGGCGGCGCCGAGCGCAAGCCCGTTCAGGTCGACTCCGAGGGCGGCCTGGCAGAGCTCCGCGTCGTGGCCGCCCCCCAGGCGGGCAGCGAGCTCGACAACACGGGGGCCGTCAGAGCCGACACGGAGCTGGGTGTAGCTCGGGCCCTCACGGATGCCGACCGCCTCGGCCGCGGCACGTGCCGCCTCAATGCACGCCGGCGTCGCGGCCGCGCTAGGCCAGGCGTGGGCGAGCGCGACGCCAAACGCCGGCGGCTCCGACGTGAGGCGGTCGGTCACCGTGAGCGGGTGGAACCGGTCGGCTGCCGAGAACGCGTTGACGGTGATCTCCGGCCCCTCGACAAGCTCCTCGACGAGGCAGCTGCCGCTCCGGGAAGCCTCGAGGGCCAGCTCGATTGCTCGAGGAAGCCCGGCTGCATCGTCCACGACCGAGAGCCCTCGCTGGCCCTGCCGGTCGGGCGGCTTCACCACGCAGGGTGGCCCGACCTCGAGCTCCTCCTCGGAGGAGCGAACAAGCTGCCATCGCGGCTGAGGCACTCCGGCCTCCGCGAACCGCGTCCGCTGGCGGAGCTTCGACACGGCGACCGCAGCCGTCTCAGGCCCGAGCGGGTGGGGCAGCCGCAGGCGGGCCGCAATGCGGGCCGCAACGGCCACGGGCCAGTCGATCCCGGGCGCGATCAGCCCCTGCACGGCCTCCGCTCGCGCAAGGCGTTCGATCCCCGTCTCGTCCTCGGCCGAGAGGATTGCCCTCCGGACCGCGTAGCGGAAGCCAGGCGCGCCCGGATCCCGGTCACAGGCGATCACCGGGCAGCCCCGCTCGCGAGCGCTGCGGAGGAGGCCTAGCTGCGCCGGACCGGCGCCTAGGACGAGGAGGCGCTTGCCGTCGACGGTGTTCGAACCGGTTCCCACCACGCCCGATTCTCCGCGTACCAGGCGATGGTGCGCTCGAGGCCGGATTCGAAGGACGTCTGTGCCTCCCAGCCGAGCAGCTGCCTCGCCTTCTCGACCGACCCGATGTGCCGGTGCACCTGGCCTGGACGCTCATCGACATGCACTTTGAGGGATGACGGCTTGCCGAGGCCCTCGAGGACGTAGTTCGCGATCTCGGTGACCGACAGGTCGATGCCGGTGGCCACGTTCACGACCTCACCCGCGACGAGCCCGATGTCGGCCTCGATCGCGGCCACGATGGCGCGCGCGTCATCCTCGACGAAGAGCCAATCGCGGCTCGCGTGCCCGTCTCCGTGGATCGTGAGCGGCTCGTCGCGAAGCGCCTGGGTGATGAAACGCGGCACGACCTTCTCCGGGTGCTGGAAGGGCCCGTAATTGTTGAACGGACGGAGGATCACGATCGGAAGCTCGTACGTGACTTGGTACGAGTACGCGAGCCGGTCACCGCCCGCCTTCGTCGCCGCGTAGGGGCTCCGGGGGTTGAGCGGATGCTCCTCGTCCATCGGAGCCGACTCGGCCGTTCCGTACACCTCGCTCGACGAGATGAGGATGAAGCGCTCGACCGGCGCCTCCCGGATTGCATCGAGCAGGATCTGCGTCCCCTCGACGTTCGTTGTCACAAACTCGGAGGCCCCGTCCTCGATCGACTTCTCCACGTGCGACTCGGCGGCCGCGTTCACGATCACGTCGACGCCGGCTACGACGTCCCGCACGAGAGCCGGGTCGCGGATGTCGCCGTGCACGTGTGTTAGGCGCTCGTGACCAAGGAGATCGGCGATGTTGTCGAGGTTCCCCGCGTAGGTCAGGGCGTCGACGTTCACCACCTCGTAGGGCGTCTGGGTCAGCAGGTGGCGGATGAGGTTCGAGGGGATGAACCCGCAGCCGCCGGTGACCAGCACTCGCTTGGCAGCCATAGCCCGGCGGAGTCTAGCCCGCGGCTTTCGGATGCCGCCGCAGCCTCTTCAAGGTGCTCAGCCGAGCTCGCGCTCGACCGTGTAGAGGGGCCGGCCTTCCACGTCCCGCTGGATGCGGCCGAGGTACTCCCCGACCAGGGCCAGGATGAAGCCCTGGATGCCCAGGACTCCGAGGACGAGGGCCCCCAGGAAGATCTGGCCCGGAAAGTCGCCGCGAGCCACCCAGATGACCGCGCCCCAGATCGCTGCCGCAAGTGACAAGAGGCACGACGACGTGCCGATCAGGACTCCGGCCCACTGGATCGGCTGTGGCCAGAAGCCCGCCAGGACGTGCAGCGCGAGGCGGACAAGCCGGAAGGGCGAGTAGCGCGACTGGCCCTCGCGCGCGCGGTGCTCGAGGTCGACTTCGACCACGCTGGCGCCGGCCGAGAGGACAAGCGCCTTGGTGAACTTCTGCTTCCCGATCGACCCGAGCACGGGCTCGATCGCGCTGCGGCGGTAGGCGTTGAACGCACAGCCGAAGTCGGCGATGTCGACGTTCGTGAAGCCGCGGAGCATGCGGTTGATGAGCCGGGACGGCAGGGTTCGGCCCCAGGCATCTTCCCGGCCGCGCCGCCTCCCGCTGGCCACGTCGCTCCCGGCCTCGACGGCGGCGACGAGCTTCGGGAGATCGGCCGGCGAGTTCTGGAGATCGCCGTCCATCGTCACCACGATGTCCCCACGAGCTCGCACCAGCCCGGCGTGCATGGCCGGATGCTGACCGAAGTTCCGCTTGAACTGGACTCCGCGAACATGGGGGTCAGCATCATTGAGCCGCTCCACGATCGCCCAGGTCCCATCTGCGGAGCCGTCGTCGATCAGGATCACCTCGTACGGGCGCCCGAGGCTCTCGAGGGCGGCGACCGCCTGGCGGTAGACCTCCTCGAGCGTCGACTCCTCGTTGTAGACAGGGACGACGAGCGAAATCTCGGGGCGCGGCTCGCCTGCGAGCGCTGGGAACGGCCCGGCGGCGGTCTCGACCTCCGTCATCGTGGCAGAGGCTACCAAGGCCGCGAGGCTCTCCCTGTTAGCCTGCGGCCCATCGAGCGCATGGATCGCAATCTGAGCGAGCGAATCGACCTGATCGCCACGGATACGACGCACGGCGCGGGCTGGCTTGCCCGCCAGGCGGTCGAAGCGCTGTCGGACGCCGTTCAGGGCGGCGCCGACCCGCTCGAAGCGGGGCGCGCGCTCGCATCGGCACGGCCCGCAATGGGCACCGTCGCCGGGGCGGTCGGTCGCGTGGTCGCGGCCTCCCGGTCGCCCGAGCGCCTCGTCGAGGAAGCATCGGCCCTGATCGCCCAGAAGGACCGCGCCGCCCATTCGATCTCGGTGCTCCTCTCCGACGACCTGAAAGGAACGGTCATGACGCACTCGGCATCCGCGACCGTTCGCGAAGCGCTCGTGCACGCTCGGCCGGCGAGGATCGTCTGCACGGTCTCCGAGCCTCACGCAGAGGGCCGGCCCTTCTCGGAAGAACTCGCCGCAGAGGGCCTAACCGTCGAGCTCGTCGCCGACGAGGACGCCGAGCGCGCGGTAACGACGGTCGACCTCTTGCTCGTGGGCGCGGACGGCGTCTACATCGACGGCTCGCTCGTGAACAAGGTCGGCACCCACGCACTGGCCAAGGCAGCCAAGGCGGCAGGCGTTCCGGTCGTCGTGGCCTGCGAGACGATGAAGCTCGTCCCGTACGAGCCGGTCGAACCCGAAGAGAAGGGCTGGGACCTGACGCCTCCCGAGTGCATCGACCGAATCGTGACCGACGAGGGCGCCCATCCTCCCTCCGAGATCGGTGCGCTCGTCGATCGAACACCGTTCCTGCGTCAGGGCTGGGAGCTCCTGAGCAGCTCCGCGTAGCCCCTGGATTAGAGGCGCACGCCTCAAAGCCCTGCCTCTAGACTCGCCCCGGCATGCCGACCCGCCGTGGAACCGCCGTGGTAGCCGAGGTTGGCTGGGTGAACGGGCTCGCAGCCATCCGCTCGCTTGGCCGTCGCGGCCTACGCGTGCTAGCCGTCGATCACCGTCCCTGGGCCCTCGGCTACCGCTCGCGTTATGCCGAACGGGCCCTCGCACCGGAGCCCGTGGCGGACGAACAGGGCTTCATCGCGGCCCTCCGAGACCTCGTCGCACAGACAGACGAGGGGCCACTACCGATCTTTCCGACCCACGACGAGCACCTGAACGCGATCGCACGCAACGTCGACACTCTTGGCGACTCGTATCTCTTCCCGTTTCCCGGCTGGGCGACGCTCGAGCGGATTCAGAGCAAGCGATACCAGCTCGAGCAGGCCGACGAGATCGGGATGCCCACACCCCGGACTCACCATCCTCGGTCCGTCGAGGAGGCGCGGGCCGCCGGCGAGGAGCTCGGATATCCCGTCTTCGTCAAGCCGTCCAACCCGATCCTCTTCAAGCAGGCGCAGAAACGCCAGGCATTTCGTTGCCAGACCTGGAGCGAGCTGGAGTCGGCCTACGCGCTCGCAGCGGAGCACGAGCCGATGGTGCAGGAGTTCGTTCCCGGTGGCGACGACGAGCTCTACACGCTCGGAAGCTACCTGACTCGCGACGGCGAGGCGCTAGGGCTCTTCTGCGGCCGCAAGCTCCGCCAAACGCGCGACTTCATGGGCAGTGCCCGCGTCGGAGAGGCGCTCTGGGTGGACGAGGTCGTGGAGGACGGACTCCGTCTCCTGCGTGCACTCCATTTCCACGGGGTCTCGCAGGTCGAGGTCAAGCGCGACCCCCGGGACGGGCGCTACAAGCTGATCGAGGTCAACCCCCGCCTCTGGCAATGGCACGGGCTGGCTTCGGCCTGCGGCGTCGACCTGCCCTGGATCGCTTACTGCGACCTGATGGGCGACCCACCGCCCCCGGCCCGCATGAATGGCGACGGCAAGATCTGGGCGATTACGATCATGGCGGGCTCGACCAACGCCGTGCAGCGCCCGCCCTACGTCGACGCGGTCTTCGCGGCCGACGATCCCCTGCCCACGCTCGTCCAGTTCTCGCGCTTCGGTCTCCGGGGTCTCAGGCGCGCCGGCATCACCAAGGACCGAGCCGCGCGTTCCGGCTCACACGTCAAGACGGAGGTTCCTCCAGTGTCTAGCCCCCAGAACGTCCTCCAGCGGCTGAAGCCGCTCGTCCCCGTGTCAGTGAAGCGTCCGCTCCGGCGAACGCTCCCGCGCAGGTACCTCCGCTATTTCGACCCTGACTGGCATCGCCGCACGATCGGAAACGTGCCGCTTTGGGATCACCTCGGCAGGCTCCAGTTCAACTACCTCGTCGACCACGGCCTCCGGCCCGAGCACTATCTGCTCGACGTCGGCTGCGGCCCACTCCGCGGTGGCGTCCACTTCATCGAATACCTCGCGGAAGGGCACTACTACGGCGTCGACAAGCGCGGAGACGTGATCGAAGAAGCTCGCGAGCTCGAGCTTCCACGGCACGGCCTGGTGGCGCAGCGGCCCACCCTCGTGGCCATGGAGCACTTCGACTTCCCCGCCCTCGGGCAAACGTTCGATTACGCGATCGCACAGTCGGTCTTCACCCACCTCCCGCTGAACAGCGTCACAAGGTGCCTGGTGAACATGGGCAAGGCGCTGAATGCAGGTGGCCAGTTCTACGCGACGGTCTACGAAAACCCGCATGGGAAGCTCTTCGTCGACGACGTGAACCAGACCGAGCGCGTGGTCAGCCACTACGACTACGACTACTTTCACTACGACCTCGACACCCTCCGCTGGGCATGCGAAGGAACCGGCCTCGACCTCGAGTTCCTCGGCGACTGGGACAACCCGCAGAACCAGAAGATGATCCGCTTCCGGAAGACGGCAGACGCGAGTGGCTGACGGAAACGGACGGCTCCGAATCCTCGGAGTCGGGGACGGCGCCTCCCTCATCTTCCTGCGGTGGGCCTGGCGACTGGCTGAGCTCGGCCACGAGATCCACGTCGTCTCGAACCGGCTCACGCCGCGGAGCGAGGAGCTCGAAGGGCTTACCGCCCACAACGTCCTCGAGCTCGAGGCCGGGACGCGGGTACCCCTGCTGCGACGGATGCGCTTCGCGCCGGCGATCAGGGGGCTCGCGCGAAACCTCAACGTCGATCTCGTACACGCCCACTACCTCCTGCCGTACGGCTACTGGGCGGCCGAGGCGGCTGTCCACCCGCTCGTCATGAGCCCCTGGAACACCGACATCTTCACGTACGGGCGCGACCGCAGGCGCGGACGCAAACGGGTACGCCGCGCCGTTCAGGCGGGGGACGCATTCGTCGTCAGCTCGATCGGAAATGCCGAGGAGACGGTCCATCTCGGCGCCGACGCCGACACAGTGCACCGGATCGTCTGGTACGTCGACCTGCGCCCCTTCGGCCCCGAGAAGCGCGTGCACGGGCTGGCCGAGCGCTTCGGCTGGCCGGAAAACTCGTTCGTCATCCTCTCGCTGCGGAACTACCGGCCGAACACGAATCTGGACGTGCTGCTACGGGCGTTTGCGCGGATACGCGACGAGGAGCCGCGCGCGCGGCTGATCCTGGCTGCGCGGGGCGGTTGGACGCGGGCCGAGACTGAGGCGTTGATCGACGAGCTAGATCTTCGCGACGTCGTGGCGATGCACTTCGCGCGACCTGACGAGCTGCCGGAGCTCATTGCCTCCTCGGACATAGGGGTCTCTATCGCATCTACAGATGCGACTCCGGCTTCCATGATCGAGTCGATGGCTTCGGGGCTCCCGATGATCATGGGAGATTGCATCACGATCGACGAGTGGATCACACAGGGCGATGGCGGCGAGGTCGTGCCGCCACGCGACGAGCACGCTTTGGCCGAGGCGCTTCGCAGGCTCCTGCGCGACCCAGAGCTTCGCGCGCGGTACGCCGAGCGCAACCTCCGCGTGACCCGGGAGCGGTTCAAGGAGCACCCCGGCGAGGCGATGGAAAAGGTTTACCGCTCGCTGCTGGCCTCGTGAGAGTCCTCTGTCTCGGCCTCGACGGGGCAGACTACGACCTCGTCCGCGACCTGCTCGCACAGGGACGCATGCCGACAGTAGGGCGGCTCGCCCGCGAGGGAACGTTCGGTCCGCTCCGCTCCACGATTCCTGCGGTCACCCCAACCGCCTGGTCGTCCTTCCTGACCGGGCTCAACCCGGGCGGCCACGGGATCTTCAACTTCTCCTCGAATCCGAACCGAGGCGTCCACCGGGTCGAGAGCGCGGCCAGCCGCGCTGGTACTCCGCTCTGGCGACCGCTCGGCGAGGTCGGCGTCCGTTCGGCCTACGTCACAATCCCGTTCACCCATCCGCCTGAACCGATCGACGGTGTGGTCGTCACGGGCTACGGCGGGCCCGAACGTCCGACGATCCTCCCCCCGGCTGCATCGGAGCGGATCTACAAGGCCCATCCCGACCTCGTGACCGCATACCACCCGATGGCCGAGCGCTGGTGGGAAGACTTCGACGGATTCACGGCCAAGCTCCTGCGGCACGTCGATCTCGTCGCAGATGTCTGCCGGACGGCGATGGATCTCGAGCCGGACCTCGGCCTGCTCTGCGTCGACTTCATGAGCTCGGACTTCGCGGGGCACCTCGGCTGGAACCGCCTGGATCCAGAGCATCCGGCCCACGATCCGGCTCAGGCCGGGGACGAGATCATCCGGGTCTACGAAGCCGTCGACCGAGCGTGCGCCGAGCTGATCGAGCACGCGGAGCGGCTCTACGGCGAAGAGCCGACGGTGATCGCGCTCTCGGATCACGGGATGAAGCCGGTCTACTGGAGCTTCCACGCGAACCGCTGGCTCGAGGATGCCGGCTACCTGCGATACAGGCGCCGCTCCCTGCAGAGCCTCCGTGGCGGCCGCCTGGATTTCCTGTCGAGGGTCGACCAACGGCTCGCCCGCACGTCCCATGGGTACACACGGGCGCTCGACATGCTCCCCGGGCCGCGCCCCGCGTACGAGCGCTCCTTCGCAGACGTCGATTTCACCTCGACGCGCGCCTATTCGTTCGCAACCGGTGGCCAGATCTATCTTGGCGAGACGACGGGCGCGCGGGAGGACCGCGGCTTCCGCGACGAGCTCGTCGCCGGCCTCGCCGAGGTGCGCCACCCCGAGACCGGAGAGCCCGCATTCGACGTCCGGCTGAAAGAGGAGCTCTACCACGGCCGGTTCGTGGACAAGGCGCCTGAGCTTGTCCTGCTCCCCCGCGACGAACGTATCCACGTCGAGTCTTCCCGCCGGCCGTGGACGGCGGTCTTCGACCGGCACGAGACGCTCGACCCTGCCCATGCCTACGGCTACTCGGGTCATCACGGCCTGAACGGCATCATCGCGGCGGCGGGGCCCGGGATCCGAATGGCAGAGGTCCCGGAGGGCTCGGAGATCACCCAGATGGCCGCGACGCTCTTGGCCCTGCACGGAGTCGCGTCGCAGCTCGAGGCGCCTGCCATCGACGCAATCCTCGACGACGAGGCGCTCGGCGAAGGGCGGGCTGTCAGCACCACGGCCTCCCGCCGGACCGAAGAGCCGGTCTACTCCCGCGAGGAGGAAGCTCTGATGATCGAGCGGCTGCGCGACCTGGGCTACGAGTAGCCTCTTTCCGTGACGGAGATCCGGGCCGGGGAGGCCTCTCCGAAGAGCCAGGAGGAGCAGGGCGCGCCGCCTCGCGGGCTCGGGGTGGCGGCGCTCGCAGAGGATGCGTTGATCTACGGAGGGGCCCGTGTCCTCCTGAAGTCGCTCGCGTTCCTCCTGGTTCCTCTCTACGCCCACTTCCTCGCACCCGCGGACTTCGGTGTGCTCGAGCTCGTGCTCGCGATCGTCGCATTCATCGACGTCTTGATCGCGGCGAACATGGACGGCGTCTTTGCCCGCTTCTACTTCGAGCGGCACGACGCCGCCTGGCGACGGCAGATCATCACGCTCTACCTTCTGATCGAAAGCCTCTACCCCGCGGTCGTGATCGGCGCCGTCATCCTCTTCTCAGGCACGCTCTCGGACCGTGTTTTCGGGACCGACCAGTACGTCGGCTTCCTGGTCATCGCACTGGTCGATCTCTACCTGACGAACATCGTCGACCTCCCGATGATCCTCTGCCGGGTCCGGCGCAAGCCGATGACCTTCGCGCGCTATGCGCTCGCGCGCGGGCTCATCCAGGTCGTCTTCAGCGTCCTCCTGGTGGCGGTCTGGCACTTAGGCGTCAAGGGAATTCTGATCGCCTCTCTCATCTCCGTCTGCGCCGCGTTTGTCTTCACGGCGCGGGAATGGATCCACGATTTGAGCCGGAACATCTCCCCGCAAGTTGGTCGGGAGATGATCGCCTTCGCCTGGCCAGGGCTGATCGGCGGGCTCTCGTTCTTCGCCCTGAACCTGATGGACCGCTTCTTTATCAAGCACTACCACGGTCTCGCCGCGAACGGCCTCTACGGGACGGCCTTCCGGTACAGCCAGATCGTCTTCGTCGGTGTGATGGCGTTCCGCATGGGCTGGACGCAGTGGCACTACAGCTGGCTCCACACGGAGCGCCACCGCAGCATGGTCGCCCGCGGCGCCAACTACTACTTCTTCGCGACCGGCTTCCTCGCGGTGCTCGTATCGGCCTGGATCCTTCCGCTCTTCCACCTCGTGATGCCGCGCGCGTACTGGCCCGCCACCGACGCCGTCGCGCCACTGGCGCTCGCCTCGGTCGGGGCAGGCGCGTACACGATCTTCATCGTCGGGCTGAACGTCACGAAGCGGATGCGCCTCACCGCGCCGCTCGCGATGCTCGGCGGTGCGATCGCGATCGGCCTCTACTTCCTTCTCATCCCGCCCTACTCCTACCGCGGCGCCGCCTGGGCAACCGCCCTCGCCTTCGCCTCGCTCGCTCTCCTCGTGCTTGCGGTCGGGCAGCGCATCTACCCGGTTCCGTGGCAGTGGCGCCGGATCCTGCTCGCCGTCGGCCTCGCCGTCGGCCTCGCGCTCACCTCCCTCGCGGTCGACCACGGGCTCGGGATAGCAGTCTCGATTCCTGCCCGCCTGGCGATCACGCTCGCCTACCCTGCGGCACTCTTCGCGCTCGGTTTCTTCCCCCGCGACGACATCGCATCCGCGCGGGGCAGGCTGCGCGCCCTGCTCCGACGCTAGACCACGGCAGCGCCCTCCGTGTCGGTCGGCGCGATGTCACGGAGGTCGCGCTCGGGCCCCCGTCCGGGCTCGACACCCTCGTCATGACGAGCGCCTGGAGAAGCCATAGCGGGCGATACTAGACGTCATGCGAGCGCTGACCGTCCTCGTCACCGCGTGCGGCGCACCGGGAACCGCAGCACTCCTCCGGGCCCTCCGTCAGAACGGCGAGCGGCCGATCCGGCTCGTCGGCTGCGACATGGGTGAGCGGCCCATCGGCCGATTCCTCTGCGACGCGTTCGCTCGCGTGCCCCCAGGGGCGGACGAGAGCTTTTCGGACGAGGTCCTGGCTCTCTGCGAGCGAGAGAGGGTCGACGCGGTCCTGCCGCAGTCGTCCCACGATCTGGCCGGGCTGGCCGGGGCTCGTGACCGGTTCGCCGAGCACGGGGTGCCGGTGCTCGTGAGCGCGCCCGAGACCGTGCGGCGCGCCAACGACAAGGCCGAGTTCTACGCGCTCCTCGACGAGATCGGCGTCCCGGCTCCCGGTTGGCGCCGCGTTCGCGGGAGCGAGGCGTTCGCCGCCGCCGCCCGGGAGCTCGGCTATCCGCACCGGCCCGTCTGCTTCAAGCCGGTCTACGCATCGGGCTCGCGCGGCTTTCGCATCCTCGACCCGGGCGTCGACCGCGCGCACCAGCTCCTGCATGAGCGCCCCGGAAGCCTGGCCCTGCGCCTTGAGGAGGCGGAGGAGCTCCTGGAGGGTCAGGACGGGGAACTCCTCGTCATGGAGCTCGCCCAGGGCGGCGAACGGACCGTAGACGGCATCGCGGACGGCGAGCGGATCGTGTTGGGCCACCCGAAGACCCGGGAAGACATGCGGGCGGGACTGGCCATGTTCTTCCGGACGCTCGTCGACGACGAGCTGATGGACTGGTCGAACCGCATCGTGGCCGCGCTCGGGATCGAGCACTTCTTCAACATCCAGCTCGTCGGCGACTACGTGATCGAAGTGAATCCCCGGGTCTCGACGTTCGTCTACCAGGAAGATCTGAACCTCCCGTACCTGGGCCTCAAGCGAGCACTCGGCGAGATCTCGGCCGGCGAGCTGGGTGCGCTGGCCGCCCGGGTCCGACCCACGCGGCGCGCGCTCCGCTACTTCGACCAGGTGGAGTGGGACGAGCTGAGATAGAGCAGGCCGGCGGGGACAGCTTCCGCGACGGAGCCAGAGCGATCCTGCCGTATGCGATCGCCGGGTCGACGTTCGGCGCCTCATTCGGCGTCCTGGCGAAGGTGGCCGGGATGGGGTCGGTGGCACCGATCGTCATGTCGGCCACGACCTTCGGCGGGTCGGCGCAGTACGCAGCCTTCTCGGTGCTCGATGCCGGTGGCGGCGCAGCGGCCGCGATCGCAGCCGCCGTTCTCCTGAACGCACGCTACGCGCCGATTTCGATCTCCGTCGGCCCCGTATTCGAAGGCCCGGCCTGGCGCCGGTTCCTCGAAGCGCAGCTGAAGTTGCCCACCCCCGTGATCGGAGTCGTTTCGCTTCTCACTCCTGCGCTCCTGGCCGCGCGCGTCGCGACCAAGCTCCTCGGCGGCGACCGTGAGCTCGTCCTCGACGAGCGCCTCGCCGGGCTTGCGGCGGCCGTGGTGGCGCTGGTGCTCCGCGCGCCGATCCTGGTCGTCGTCGTCGTCGCGGCCGCTACCACGGCAATCGCGCGCGGCCTTCTCTAGTGGCCGGCGTGTACGCCGTTGTCGCTAGCCGACGACCCGGTAGACCTCGAAGACTTCCGCGTATTCCCGGTTCACGTTCAGACCATGGGTTCTGGCGAGGTTCCGTATGTACTCGGGATTCGCGTAGTTTCGGTGCTGCTGCGAGGCGTAGCACGCGAGCGCCCGCACCTTCCGCTCGACGTGGCCGGCGTCGAAGGCCAGGTAGGCCTGCTGGTCGAAGTTGAACATGTTCCAGGGGATCTCGTAGCCGAGGAGCGTCGTCCGCTTGAACGCGCGCAGGCCCTCGGAGGCGATCACCTGGTGATCCTGGTGGATGTCTCTGAGGCTCGGCATGAAGACAGCATCGGGGTGCCACTCCTCCCAGAGCTGGATCAGGAGCTCGAGGATGTCCTGGCGCCGTTCCGGAAACGCACGCACTTCGAAGTCGTGCACGGTGAGCGCCGTATCGGGGAGCCCGATCACCGCGGTGGCCTCTCGCACCTCGCGGGCGAGGGTGTCAGGAGCGAATCCGGGCGGGAGCGACTTCGTCGCGATCGAGAACGCCACATAGCGCACCTCCGTGCCCGCGTCCACGAGCCGGGCCATCGTCCCTCCGCAGCCGAACTCCCCGTCGTCGGTGTGCGGAGCGAGCACGAGCACTCGCTCCCAGGAGTCGATCACGTTGGCCGCGCCTTTCTCACCCTCCGGATTATGAGCGTCGTACGATCGCCTTTCCCCCGTGCGGTCTCCACCTCGAGGGTGTAGCGCCCCGGGCTCAGCCGCTTCGGGAGCCGGATCAGGGCTCGTGGCGGTGCCGAACGACCTGCGAGCAGGAGCTTTCCGTGGCGGCTAATCGACCACCGGAACGCCTCGGCGTCCGTGTCGACCCGAAGGTGGACCGTGCCGCCTCTCGACGCGGCCAGGGGGGCCCCGACGACGTCGGCGAAGCGGATCCGAACGAGGATCGGCGGAGCCTCGGGCGACGAGTTGCCTGCACGGTCGACCACATGGAGGGAGAGGAGGTGCTTCCCCGGCGGCTGCGGGCGCCGCGCAATTCTTCCGTACCAATCGAAGCGAGAGCGCCCGGGAGGCGACAGACGCCCGATTGAGGCGCGCCTTCCGTCGACCACGAGGACCGGCCGTGCCTGCTCGTCGGCGCGGTAGAAGATGCTGAAGTGGTCACGCCGGTGATCGCCATCAGGAGAGAGGACCGGCTCGGTGGTTCGGAGGATGCGGAGGCTCGGAGGGTTGGTATCGACCTTCACCGGGGTCGGAATCAGAATCGTCCGCCTGCTCTGGCGCAGGTGGACTCGGAGGCGGTAACGACCGTCCGGTACGACCTGGCCCGCTTCGTCGCGACCGTTCCACAGGAACGTAACGCGACCCTGCGGCCGTGGCAGGTCGCTCGCGAGCGTCCTGACGGCGTCCCCCTTTCCGTCGACGAGGACGGCGTCGACCCGGTCGGCGCGGCGGAGCCGGAACGAGAGCTGTGCGGTGTGGGTCTTGCAGTGGCACGTCGGAGAGAAGATCTGGTCGAAGCGAGGCCCGGTAACGGGCGAACGCTCGAGCTTGAGAGTCTGGGTAACGCCGAATGCGAGTGTTGTCCCGGCAAGGAGCAGGAGCGTGAGCACGATCAGCGCCACGCGCCGTGGGTTTTCGGGCTTCACGAGGGTTGCGGCTGGCCGCGGTAGGCGGGGAAGAAGCCTGAAAGCTCGCCCGCTCCCCGGCCCGTCAGCGCAGCGTAGCCGGGCTCGTCGTGGACGACCTTGCCGACGTACGCGTCCTTGCGACCGGCCTCGTAAAACCGCTCCTTGAAGCGAAAGAGAGCGTCCTCCCCCCCGCCGACGCCGCCACCCAGATGAAAGAGCTCGAACCCTCGTGCTTGCCCCCAGCGGGCCGCCTCGACGAGGACGAGGTTGCCGGCGCCGGAGCCTCGCCCGAGCTCGGAGGTCGCACCGAAGTGGTAGTGCATCCATGGGAGCGAGGCCAGGCACAGCGCGCTCGCCACCAGCTCGCCCTCGATCCGGGCGTCGAACCGCACGAGACGGTCGCCAAGCGACTTCTCGAGCCGCCGCCAGTACACATGGTCGAAGAAATAGAAGGCGGAGGCGCCGGCCCGCGTCATCGTCGCCTCGTACGCCTCGACGAACTCGCCCAAGTCAGCGGGGCCCTCGACGGCCGACACCTCGGCGCCGGCCCGCTGCGCCTTTCGCGCGCTGTTTCGGTGGGCAGAGTGCATGCCGTCGAACGGGTCGACCGTCGGTTCGAGCCGCCACGCAATCGTCGTGCCGAGCTTCTCGACGGTGAATCCGGGCCCGGCGTAGCGGTGGTTCTCCAGCAGTGGGTGGAAGCGCATGAAGCTCGCGACAACACGCCGTTCCGCGCACCAGCTTCCGTAGAGCTCCCAGAAGGGCGCGACGGGAGGATCGTCCCCGCTCGCGACCGGGCCCCCGTACCCGTAGGGAGTGATCACGTCGAGAAGGCCTTCCGCGCCCTCGAGCTGCTCGGGGAGCGCGCGCACGATGCACGGAAGCACCACGTCACCGCGGTCACCTCCAACATGAAGGTAGGCCGCCGCCCCCGGCTCGAGCACCAGTGCCGACTCGATGTAGGCGCGCCGGAAGTACACATCCGTACAGCCGACGTCGGCGAGCAGGTCGTCCCAGCGGTCCGGCTCGACCTCAACCATCGTCCCCGAGACGTTCGAGGCGGTCACGTGCGCTCGCGGGCCTGCCTGGCCCGCTCGATGTTCACGGCATCCTCGATCGGGGTCGGCTCGTCCCGGAAGAGCTGCCGGGCAGTCGCCGCCAGGATCCTGAGATCGAGCCAGAGCGACCAGTGGGCGATGTACCAGAGGTCTTGCTCGATTCGCTCCGGCCACTCGATCTCGTCCCGTCCGTGGATCTGAGACCAGCCCGTGATGCCCGGTAGGACGTCGAGCCGTCGGCTGTCGTGCTCGCTGTAGTGCGAGGCCTGCTCGACTAGGTCTGGGCGCGGCCCGACGAGGCTCATCTCACCGCGGAGGACGTTTAGGAGCTGCGGTAGCTCATCCAGGCTCGTCCGCCGCAGAAAGCGACCACTCCGCGTGACTCGCGGATCCTCGTGCAGGAGCCCGAAGGGGTCCTCCGACAGCTTCTGGGTGCGTCCAACCTCGATTGCATCCGGAATCATCGTTCGGAACTTCAACATCGGGAACGGCCGCCCGAAGCGGCCAGCGCGCGGGTAGACGAAGAAGACGGGTCGCCCGGAATCCGCGAGAATCCATGCAATCACGATGGCAAGCAGGGGCGTCAGGATGACGAGGAGGACGAACGCGAGGATGCGGTCGAGCAGCTGCTTGGCGAGTCGCTGGATCCTCATGCGCGCCCGAGCTTGCGCCGCAGGACGTAGGAGAGTTCTCGGCCTCGCTCTTCGAGCACGCGCAGGCGGACGAAGTTGACGGCCCGCATGGCAGCGTCATGGGCGCCGTACGCGACGGCCCGGGCCGCCGGAGGGGCCGCGCACTCGGCGGTCTCGTAGCCAAGGGCGCGGAGCTCTTCGCCCGCGACTGCCGCGAAGACCGTCTGCTGCACGGGTGTCATCTGCCGCCGCCATTTGCCGACCGCGCTCGTGTTGATCCCGGCCCAGACGTCGCTGAACCATCCCTCCTGGCCCTTCGCGAGCTTGGCGGCGTCCGTCTCCTCGATAGCCAGCATCGCCTCGTCGAACGCCAGACCCAGGAACTCGCAGGCCCGCTCGACCTCCTGCTTCGGCTCGCTCGCCAGGTCCTCGTAGCGGAGCGTCAGCACCTGATCCGGATGGCGCCGCTCGGCCTCTTGGCCGCGCCTGATGCCCGCGGCCCAGTTCCGCGCGGCCGCCCAGACGTTGTTCGGGCCGAAAGGCAGCCCCATGATCGAGAGCGCGACGTCGCGCCCGTCCCGCACGAGCACGATGAGCCGGGCATCCGGCCAGACCGCCCACAGCTCGTCGACCTGATGGAGATACGCTGGGGTCTTGTCGCCCCAGCGACTCTTCCCTGCCAGGCTTGCGTAGGCGCGGAAGGGCGCCTCGACGGCGAACCGGTATGCATCGGCTTGCGAGAGGCCGGCCGGCACCGGAGGCGGTTGCCGGGGCAGGCCCCAGCCGCGCACTCTGGGGTGCTCCCAGATCCGTTCAAGCAGTCGCGCCGACTCGGCGGCATCCGTCAGGTCGCTCGAGCGCCGGGCGGGTGCCGTGTCGACGAGAAACATGGACTCAGGAGGCACCGCCGCCTCGGCACTCCGGTCGAGCACGAGGCGGAGCATCGTCGTCCCCGAACGATCGTTGCCGACGACGAAGAACGGAGGGGAATCGCTCACCGCGTGCCCTCGGCCTTCTCCCACACCGCCGGGACGCCGAACCGAAGGTAGCGGACGAACGACACGACCATCGCCCAGGTCACGAGCGCGTAGTAGTAGACGAGCGCGGCTCCGGGCAGGGGCACGCGCAGGCGCCCGGCAGCGGCGAGCGCGAGGCCTGCCACCTGGGCGGCGAGCAGAGTGCGGTAGATGCTCGAGCGAGCGGCGAGCGGCAGGTTCGTGACGAGCATCGCGAGGTGGAGAAAACCGCTCGCATAGCGAAGGACACGATGGGAGACCAGCTGCACCAGGTACGCGGGCGGGAGACCGCGAAACATCCGGCCGGTCAGGAGGATGAGCCAGGCGTGCTCGGCCATCCGCACCTTGCGCGCGTACTCGTCCTCGAGGTCGCGCGAGGGCTTCTCGAAGGCGTGAGCCTCGGGCTCGTAGACGGCCCGGCAACCCTGCTGCACCATCAGATAGGGCAAGGCGAGGTCGTGCCCGAAGCGCGGGTCGACGTCCACATAGTTCGACCGGCGCACCGCGTAGATGGCCCCGTTTCCCCCGGTGACGGAGCCGGCGAGGGACTCCTGCTCGCGGAGCCACGTCTCGTAGCGCCAGTAGACCCCCTCCCGATTCGTGCCGTCCGGACGCAGGAGGCTGAGCCGCCCGCAAACGTATGCGACCTCGGGGTCTCCGAAGCCACGAACGAGCTTGGTGAGGGCATCGGGGGCCCAGGACGCGTTCGCATCAGAGAAGGCGACGATCTTGGCATTCGAGCCGGCTACAGCGAGGTTCTGCGCGGCGACCTTGCCTGCCCGAGGACAACGCAGGAGCGTGATTCTCGGCTCGGTCGCGGCCACCCGCTCAACGATCTGGTCCGTGCCGTCTGTGGAAGCGTCGGAGGCGACGACGATCTGGAGTCGAGCCGGCGGATAGTCGAGCGCGAGCAAGTTCCGAAGCCGGTCCTCGATCACCGCCTCCTCGTCGTGAGCCGCGACGATCAGCGTCACGCCCGGAACGTTGTCCCGTGGCCGAACGGGCTTTGCCCGCCTCCGCGCAAGGGCCGCCGCGGCAAGCGGGTAGCCCACGTGCGTCCACGCGAGCGCTCCCGCGCTCGCCCAGAAGACTGTTTTCAGGAGAGGCACGGGGAGTAACCCTAGATGGTTGACCATCTAGCTCCGCCGCCTCCGAATCCAGCGGGCCTAGAAGCGGACGCCCGCGCTGCTACGAGCTCCGGTAAGCCTCGATCAGGATTTCAGCGACCTCCGGACGGGAGAACTCGGCGGGGGGGAGCTCCCCGTTCGAGAGCATCTCGCGCACCTTCGTCCCCGAGAGGAAGACGTGGTCGTCGCCCGAGTGGGGACACGTCTTCGCCGACGCCATCTGGTTGCACACTTTGCACCAGAAGGAGTGCTCGAAGAACATCGGCTCTATGTCGAGCTCGTGCGGCTCGAACTCGTCGAAGATCAGCTGGGCGTCGTACGAGCCGTAGTAGCTCCCGACGCCGGCATGGTCACGGCCGACGATGAAGTGTGAGCAGCCGTAGTTCTTCCGGCAGATGGCGTGCCAGACGGCTTCGCGGGGTCCGGCGTAGCGCATAGCCGCGGGGAAGGCCGAGACGACAACGCGATCCTTCGGGTAGTAGCCGTCGACGAGCACCTTGTAGGCCTTCACCCTCGTAGCTGCGGGAACGTCGTCCGACTTCGTCTCTCCGACCAGCGGGTGGATGAGGAGCCCGTCGACGGTCTCGAGTGCACACTTGGTGAGGTACTCGTGGGCTCGGTGGATGGGATTCCTGGTCTGAAACCCAACCACGCGCTTCCAGCCGCGCTCGGCAAACACCGCGCGCGTCTCGGCGGGATCCTTCGCGAGCTCGGGAAACGAAGGCTCGACCCGATCGAAGACCGTCACGCGCCCAGCCAGGTAGCGATCGTGCTGGGCATAGAGTCGCGCGACGCCTGGGTGGTCCTCCTCGGTCGTCCGGAAGCAGCGCTCGGCCTCGCGCTCCTTGTCGTACTCGTAAACCTCCTCGACGTCGAGGACGGCGAGCTGCCGGCCGGACTCGTTCGCGAGCACGACCCGGTCGCCTCCAGGCGCCGCGGAAACAGCGAGGCAGACGGGGAGCGCCCACGGCAGCCCACCGGCAAGGCGCATCTCGTCCACGACGCGCTCGTAGTCCTCGTGGCCCATGAATCCCGTGAGCGGGGAGAGAGCGCCGCAGGCGAGCATGTCGAGATCGGAGACCTCACGAGAGGTGAGCGTCACGACCTCGAGCGAGTCCAGGTCGTCCGGCCGCTCGCCGGTCGCGTCGACGAGCTCGCCGCCGTGTGGGCGGATCAGCTGCAGATCGGTCGTCGTGCTCATATCCGAAGACCCCCGCCCGGGGAGGGGACCCGCACTCCCGCCTCAAAAAATAAGGGAAGGGAGCGCGCCGATGTGTGCCGAGACGTGCCGGTTTCCACCCTGGTGCGTGGCGAATCTCTGCGTAAGCGCGTCACGCCTTCATCTCCGCGTACAGGAGGCCCATCTCCTCGAGCTTCTGCAGCACGATGCGAGCGCTCTCCTCCGGTTCGTGCTCCTCTGTCTTCAGCACGATCTCTGGGCTGGACGGCACCTCGTACGGATCCGAGACTCCAGTGAACTCCTTGATCTCACCCTTGAACGCCTTCTCGTAGAGGCCCTTCACGTCGCGCCGGGCGCACTCCTCGACGGTCGTGTCGACGAAGACCTCGACGAACGTCCCGTGCTCCTCGACCATGTCTCGGGCCTTCTGGCGCGTCTCCTCGTACGGGGAGATCGCCGAAACGAGAACCGCCGCACCCTGACGCGTCAGGCGCGACGCCACCCAGCCGATGCGCTCGATGTTCGTGTCGCGGTCCTCCTTCGAAAACCCGAGGCCCTTCGAGAGGCGCGTCCTGACGACGTCTCCGTCGAGATACTCGACGAGCCGTCCGCCTTCCTCGAGCTGGGGGCCGACGAGCTCGGCGATCGTCGTCTTCCCCGCGCCCGAAAGGCCTGTGAACCAGAGAGTGAATCCGTTCCTCATCCTGTCCTTTCTTCGATATGGATGCCGCACTCGAGCTTGTCCGAGCCGGCCCAGCGGCCGGCGCGCTCCTCCTCGTCGGGCCGGATTGGCCGGGTGCAGGGAATGCACCCGATCGACCGGTACCCGGCTTCGTGCAGCGGGTTGTACGGAATGTCGTTCGCGACGATATAGCTCCACACTCGCTCTTCGTCCCAGTCAGCAAGCGGCTGGATCTTCCAGACCCCGTAACGCTCCGAGCGCTCGACCTTCCGCGCGTTCGCACGGGAAGGCGACTGGTCACGACGGATGCCAGAGATCCAGGCGTCGTATGGATCGAGCGCCCGGATGAGCGGCTCGACCTTGCGGATGTGGCAGCAGCGGTCGGGATCCGACTCCCAGAGGTTCGGTCCTTCCTGGTTGTGCTGCTCCGCGACAGTGATGATCTCCGGCTGGATGAGGTTCAGGCCGTAGCGGGCCACGAGCGCTTCGCGGGTTTCGTACGTCTCCTTGAAGAAGAGGTGCGTGTCGAGCTCGATCACGTCGATCTCGAGCCCTAGCTCGGACACGAGGTGGACGAGCACCGAGGACTGCTTCTGCCACGAGCACGTGAGGCAGAGCCGGTCTCCGAACTCGTGGTGGGCCCAGCGGAAGACTTCTTCCGCCGGCATCGCCTCGATCTGCGGCTCAGTCAGCGACACGCTGCTCATCGAGCAAGATCTCCTTCAGGGTGTCGGCCCGAAGCCCGAGCCTGAGCGTCTCGAGCGGGATGACTTCCTCCGGCGGGATGTTGCCGAGGTTCACCTCGGGGCCGAAGTGCTTCACAAAATATGCCTGCGAGGCCTTGGTGGGAGCCTCGAAGATGATGTCGCCGAGGTCGATCTCGTGGACGATCTCGTCGATCAGGCCGGTGCGCATCTCGCCGGTCGGGCGGAAGATGCCCGCCGTGCCGCCCTCGCGGCCCTCGGTGATGACCTTCCAGGCGCCCGCCTCGAGCTCCTCCTTCATCCACTGCACCCACTGGTAGGGGGCGAAGACGACCTCGGCGTCCTTCGAGCCGACCTCCGACAGGACGACGAAGTCGCGCGCGAGCTCTTCGATCAGCTCCAGCTTTCGCTCGCGCGGGAGGTCGATCGTCCCGTCCGAGACCTCGACATGCGAGAACCGGTTCTCCGTTAGCCAGCTCCGATACTGATCAAGCTTGTTCCGCGCGATCACGGCCTCGAAGAGCGTCCCGCCGCAGACGACGGGCGTCTCGAAAGAGCGGTAGAGGGAGATTTTCTTCTCGAGGTTCTTGGTGACGTAGGACGTGCCCCACCCGAACTTGACAACGTCGACGTACTCGCCGCCGGTATCGAAGAGGCCTTCGATGTCGCGAAGGTTGAGCCCCTTGTCGATGACGTGCGTGAGCCCGTGCGTCCGCGGCTTCGGGGAGCGGGCCGGCACGTCGAGAAAGCCGTTCGACTCGATGGAACCGTTAGAGCTTGGCATAGATGTCCTCCAGTCGTCGGTGAGCCTCCGCCTGGACGTCGTGGTAGAGCGACCCACCGTGCGAGTCGATTCCGACGGTCAGGGGACCGAAGTCCTTGACCCTGAACTTCCAGAGGCACTCGGGCATCAGGTCCTCCCATTCGACCTCCTCGATCCCCTCGATCTGCGTCGTCTCGAGCGCCGCGGCCCCGCCAACGATCGCGAAGTAGACCATCCCCAATCGCCGCATCGGCTCAATCGCATCGTCAGGGAGACCGCCCTTGCCGCAGATCGCGCGCACGCCGTAGTCCTGGCCGAGCGCCTCGGTGAAGCGCACCATGCGCGCGCTCGTGGTCGTCCCGATGCACATTTTCTCGTAGCTCCCGTCGGCTAGCTTCCGGACACCCGGGGCCGTGTGGAGGAGCAGCGCGCCCGTCAGGTCCATCTCGGGGCGCCGTCCCTGGTCGAACATACGGATCTGCGTCCGGTCGCGGATGCCAATGATGTGCCCGTCGACCGTGACGGCGTCGCCGGCATGGAGCTCGCGGATCTGCGCCTCATCGATCGGGAAGGTGAGCCGGTGGTCGGCCATCACGCCTCCCGGTCGTAGTCGACATTGCCGTCCGGGCCGATGTGGGCGCTCGCCCGCCTTGCCGCCCAACACTGGTAGTTCACGGCCACGGGATTGAGCGTCATGTGGGTGTCTGCGTGCTCGATGTGGCACTGAAGCACCGTGACGTCGCCCCCGAGCCCCATCGGGCCGATCCCGGTCTCGTTCAGCAGGTCGTAGAGCTCGTCCTCGAGCTTCGCCACCTCCGGATCGGGATTCCGCGTCCCGACCGGGCGGGCGATCGCCTCCTTCGCGAGGTGCATCGCGTAGTCGGCCGAGCCCCCGATGCCCACGCCGACGATCCCGGGTGGACAGGGCTTACCGCCCGCGTTCACGATCGAGTCAAGGACGAATCGCTTGATCCCCTTCACGCCTTCGGCGGGGATGCACATCTTCAAGAAGCTCATGTTCTCGGAGCCGGATCCCTTGGGAACGCACTTGACGTCGAGGCCATCCCAGCCGGCGACAAAGTCCCAGTGGACGATGGGAACCCGGTAGCCGACGTTCTGGCCGGTGTTTTCACGCGTCAGCGTGTGGACAATGTTCGACCTGAGCGGGTGCTCGATCGTCGCCCGCTCCGTGCCCTCGTAGAGCGCCTCGTAGATGCGCGCCGGATGCAGCGGAAAGTGCTCGCCGACCCGGCAGTAGTAGACCGCGATGCCGGTGTCCTGGCAGACGAGATTCTTCTCGTCGTCTGCGACGGCGACGTTCTTGATGATCGTGTCGAGGACCCGCTGGCCCGGCGTCGAAGTCTCGCGGGCGCGTGCCGCGGCGAGCGCGTCGCGCAGATCTTGGGGAATGTCCTTGAGCGCCCAGACGTACAGGTAGGCAGCGGCGTCGGCGACGACCGTCTGGATATCGGTGGCTACAGCGTTCATGTCCTCGCTTTCTCGGCTGCGGCCCGGCCCGCGCGGCGACCGAAGACGCAGCACTCGAGCAGGGAATTGCCCATCATTCGGTTCCGCCCGTGCGTGCCGCCCGCGATCTCGCCGCAGGCGTAGAGGCCGTCAACCGTCGTCTCGCCGTGCTCGTCGATCACGAGCCCGCCGTTCTGGTAGTGGAGGACCGGGTACGTGAGGATCCGCTCGGCGAGAGGGTCGATCCCCGCTGACCGATACCGGCGCAACATGTACGGAAGCGAGACCTCGGCGTCTTCCTCGGCGATCCTCGTCGTGTCGAGCCAGACCGCGGGCCGTCCGTCCGGCGTCTCGACGCCGTGGCCCTTCTCCACCTCATCGAAGATCGCCTGGGAGACCTCGTCGCGCGGGCCGAGGGAGTCGGTGAACTCCTCGCCGTCGGCGTTCAGGAGGACAGCGCCGTAGGCGCGCGTGGTCTCGGGAATCGAGTAGCCCTGCGTGTTTTCGGGCCACACGCCTCCGTTCGGGTGGTACTGGAGCGCGTCGAGGTCTCGGGTCTCCGCGTCGAGCTCGACGGCGAACCTCGTCACCTCACCCGTCGCTCCAGGATGGTTCGTCGAGAGCTCTCCGCGCTCCTCCGCCTCGCGGTAGCAGCGGCCTCCGGCTGAAAGGACGATCGTGCCGGCCTCGAGTTCGACCTCCACGCCGTCCTTGCGCCGGCAGGTCGCCACCCAGCCCGCCGCGCTCTGCCTGAGCCCGACGAGGGGGTGATGCGGAAGGGCCGTGCCGCTCGAGGCCTGGAAGGCCTCTCGAAGGGCGGTCGTGATGGCAAGTCCGGTCCGGTCACCAACCTGGAGCAGACGGGCGCGGCTGGCTCCGCCGCATCGGGCCAGGCGGTAGCCGCCGTTCTGGCGCGTGAACTCGACGCCGTTCTCCTCGAGCCAGTGGATCGTGTCCGGCGCCTCGGTGGTGAGAATGCGGACCAGGTCGCGGTCGGCGGTCTCGTGCGAGCTCCGCCAGACGTCCTCCGCGTGAAGGTCCGGCGAGTCGTCGTCTCTGAAGGCCGCCTGTATGCCTCCCTGGGCTTTGGCCGAGTTGCAGGACTGGAGAGCGCCCTTGGTCGCAACAGCGACGCGTGCGCCGGCACTTTCGGCCGAAACGGCGGCCGCAAGCCCGGAGGCACCGCTGCCGATTACGAGCACGTCGAACTGAGCAGTGTTGGCCACGAACGGATCCTACCAGCAAATCGCTAATCGCAATCATATGGAAAACTTATTGATCGCTGCGAGCCGTATCGGCCGCTCTCAAGGGGATCCGGAGAGCTGTCGATATCTTGCTCGTGACACTGAAGGGCCTCGGACTCGTCTCGCTTCTGATCGCGCTCGCGATCGGCGGCTACCTCTATGCCCAGCAGGCGAAGACGGTCGGCCCGACCTCCGAGGTAGCCACGCGGGCGGAAGCTCAGGCCAGCGCCGGCGTGGCCGCCACGAATTTCCAGGCTGCCGCGCCAGTCCTGCAGGACTGGCTCGCGGAGCACGGCACCTACGCCGGAGTGACGCTACCGCCGGGCTACGGAGTCACGGTCGTCCGCGCGGACGCCGTTTCCTTCTGCCTCCAGGCCGGCACCGGCGTCGCCGTCCAGCACCAGGTCGGCCCCACCGGGCCCATCCTGCCCGGCGCCTGCTAGCTCGGCCCGCTCCCCGTCGCGGAGACCCGGCAGGAGGTAGAGGAAGCCGACGATGATGACTGCCGAAAGCGCACCCGCTCCCACCAGCGTCTCCCTCGCTCCGACCGCGTCCGCGATCGGCCCCGTGAGTGCCAGCGAAACGGGGATGAGCCCGATCGACACCATCCAGTCGAGCGACGTGACACGGCCGAGGAGCTCGCGCGGGACGCGGAGCTGCATGAGCGTCATCCACACCACCATGCCGGCCGTCGCGACCGCCCCGGAGAAGAACGCGGCGGCCATCGCCTGCCAGAGCGTCGTCGCGAGCCCGTACACCATCACCGCGCCGGAGCTCCCGGTCCACGCGAGGTACATGAACGTAATGTGACGCCGCGGGATTTTCCGGTGCCCCATGACGAGGGCAGCGAGGACTGCTCCGAGGCCGCCGGCGGCGAAGACGAGGCCGAGATCGCCGGCGCTCCCGCCCAGCTCGTTCTTCACGATGTACGGGACGAGCACCTCCCAGGGGCCCCAGAAGGCGAGCAGCGACACCGCCGCCGCGAGCAGCGTTCCCCAGAGCCACTTCTCGGAACGCACGAACCGGAAGCCTTCCGCGACCTCGCGCAGCACGTTCCGGTTCTCTCGGGTCGGAAGCGGCCGGGCGGCGATGCCGAGGATGCAGAGCGCCGAGACGGCGAACGTGCCCGCGTCCAGCAGGAAGGCGCCGCCGGTCCCGATCGTGGCAATCGCGAGCCCGCCCACGGCGGGACCCGCGAACTGCGAGGCGAGGGGGCGAACGACCATGTCGATCGAGTTGGCCTGCACGAGCAGGCCCCGGGGGACGATGTCCGGCACGAGCGCACCGAAGGCCGGGGCGAAGAGCGCTTCGCCGGCTCCGTAGACGGCCACGAGCGGGAGCAGGAATCCGAGCGAGAGCTCGCCCGTGACGGCCAGGACTCCGATCGCTCCGATCGCGGAGCCGCGCACGAGGTCCGAAAGGATCATGATGCGCCGGCGGTCGAAGCGGTCGCTGACGACCCCGCCGACGAGCAGGAAGAGGAAGAGCGGCAGAGTCCAGGCGATACCCACGACCGCGAGCGCCGTGGGAGCGTTCGAGAGCTCGTAGACCTGCCACGCAATGGTCACGAAGTAGATGCCGTCTCCGAGCAGGGAAACCGTCATGCCGGCCCAGAGCAAGGCGAAGTCCCTGATCGCCAGGGGCCGGAGCATGCCGAGCGCGAAGCGGGGGGTGTTGCGCGTGCTCATCCCGTCCACGGCCCGTCCGAAGGCTTCCTGAAACTCCGCGCCAGGCGGCGCCACTTGCGACGTTCGTCCGCGGAGGCACGCGCGTCCTGCTTCCGGGAGTGAAACTGCTGCTCGTTCCCGAGCTTCCGGTAGCTCGCGAGTCGTTCGGGGTCGAGCGTCCCGCCCTCGACGGCCGCGAGCACGGCGCAGCCGGGCTCGTTCTCATGCGCGCAGTCGTTGAAGCGGCACTCCGCCGCAAGTTCCGTGATCTCTCCGAACGCCGAGGCTGTGCCCTCGCCGTCACCCCAGAGACCGAGCTCCCGGAGCCCTGGCGTGTCGACGACGAGGCCTCCCCCCGGAAGAACGAAGAGCTCGCGGTGCGTCGTCGTGTGGCGGCCCTTGCCGTCAGATCGGACTTCCCTCGTCTCCTGCTCCTCGGTGCCGAGCAGGCGGTTGACGAGCGTCGATTTCCCGGCCCCGGACGGACCGAGGAACGCCCCGGTTCGGTCACCGGCGAGGTACGCGCGGATCTCCTCCACCCCCTCCCCCGTGACAGTGCTGACAGCGTGCACGGGGACTCCGGCCGCAACGGCCTCGGCGTCTGCCACCGCGATCGGCACCTGCGCGACGAGGTCGGCCTTCGTGAGGACGACGACCGGCTGGGCGCCGCTGTCCCAGGCCGCCGCCAGGAACCGCTCGAGGCGGCGGAGGTTGGGCTCGTCGTCGAGCCCGGCGACGACGAAGAGGATGTCGACGTTGGCGGCAAGCACCTGCTCCACGGTGGCCCGGCCGGCCGCTTTGCGGATGACCGCCGTCCTCCGTTCGAGCACGGCCTGAATGGTTACGGTCCCCGTCCTGGGCTCAAGCGCGACCCAGTCACCTACAACCGGTTGGCCTGCGGCGCCGGATTCCCGCCAGAGCCGCCCGACCGCCTCGGCACGAACCTCGCCGCCGGCGGTAGCGACGAGATGGACGCCGCGGAGCTGCGTGCTGACGCGACCCGGTATGAGGCCGGCTGCTGCGTGAGGTGCGAATTCCACCTCGCGATCGTCGTCCCAACCGAGCCGGGCGAGGTCGAAAAGAGCGTCTGTTCCAGAGTTCAAGCGGTTCTCCTTGGGTTCGCAGGTCGTCGTTCGACGCGGCCTGCGCAGCCCTGGCGGATCAGATGATGGAAGAAGCCGCTAGGCGAGCATGCGGAGGCCGCTACTAGGTCGATGCGCGTCAACGTCCGCCATCTGTTCGGCCTCCTCTCGTCGTACTCGTGTCGTTCGCGTACTCGTTGAGCCTAGCGGACGGCCCGCCCCGCTGTCAGCCTCCGAGGCCGCCGAAGAAGGCGAACGGATTCTGCGGCGCCACTTCCCAGGCCATCTGGCCCCCGGGCTCGACCTCGATGCGGCTGCCGGCGGGCGTCTCGCTCCGGAGGCGCTCCGCCAACGCGCGTGCTTCGTCCTCGTTGACGGCGCCGACGAGGAGGAACCTCGCCCGGCGGACGACCGGGATGCCTTCCCGCTCGAGCCGCTCGGCCAGGCTCACGGTGTCCTCGTGGGATGGAAGCACGGCCCGCACCTCCCAGGCGGCATGCCCGGTCGCAGCCGACTCGGCAGCCTCGTCGGCCTGGAGCCGATCGTGCTCTGCCTGCCACTCCTCGTCCGACGTCGGGAGGGGGACGGACGCATCCTCCCAGCGCTGCTCGACGGGATGCCAGCGGGTCAGCGCCACGTCCGCGTCGAAGCCGAGCTCTGCCAGCCGCGCCTGGACAAGCGCGTTCACCTGGCGCGCCCGCTCCTCCGTGTCCGCGTAGAGGAAGACGTTCCCTTCGTCCTGGCTGACGACGACCCGCTCGCCGACCCGAGCGCGATCTGCATCCTCGAGCTCGAGTTCCCCGAGGGCGCTCACGAGCCCCGGCGCGTTCCCCTCGTTAGCCAGCTCAACGGTGAGCCGCCAGTCGTCAGCCATGGCGAGAATCTAGCGGCGTGCACCCGACCGTGGAGCCGCTATCCTCGCGAACCCGATGCGCTGGGTTCTGAAAGCGGGCTTCCAGAAGGCGCTGAGCTCGTTGCCGGCGTCGCACGAGCTCAACTACGTGCTCCAGCGAAGAGTGATGCGGACGCTCCCGGGCGGCCGGGCTTCTCTGCTCCGCAAGTTCACGCGGGCAAAGGCGCACCACGACGCTTTTCTCGCGCACGGCGGGTCGGGGAAGCCCGAAGCCACGTTTTACGAGTTCGGAGCCGGCTGGGATCTGGCCGTCCCGCTCTCGTACTACGCGCTCGGTGTCGACCGACAAACGCTCGTCGACATCCACCCCAACGTTCGCCTCGAGCTCGTAGACCACGTCCTAGAACAGCTCCGCTCCGAGGAGCCGGAGCTCGAGCGGATCGCGGGTCGGCCCGTCCGGCTCCCCGAGCCCGCGTGCGTGACGACCGTTGCCGATCTCGCGCACCGTTTCGGAATCCGCTACCTCGCTCCATGCGACGCGCGTGACACCGGGCTCCCGCCCGAGTCGTTCGACTTCATCTCGAGCACGAACACCTTCGAGCACATCCCAGAGGTGGACGTGGGCCTCCTCTTCGCCGAGTGCAGAAGGCTCCTGAGGCCGGACGGGATCATGAGCGCCCGGATCGATCTGCAGGACCACTACTGGTACGTCGACCGGAGCGTCTCGCGTTACAACTACCTCCGCTTCTCCGAGCGGGCCTGGCGGCTTGCGAACTCGTCCATCCACTTCCAGAACCGGCTCCGCTACCCCGATTACGTCCGGTTGGCGCGGGAAGCGGGCCTCGAGGTCGTATCCGAGACCTTGTCGCGCCCGTCCCCCGACGACCTCGAGACGTTGCGCGCAATCCGGCTCGGGCCGCGCTTCAAAGGCCGCTACTCGCTCGAGGAGCTCGGCGTGAAGGCGGTCACGCTCGTGGCGCGACCGGTCACCACAGGTCCCGCAAGAGTTCGGTGATCTCGCCGCCGGTCGCGGGCCGGGGATTCGCCCGCGCCCCGGCACGCCCGGCCGCCTCGGCGCCAAGCTCGCCCAGGTCCTCCTCGCGAACGCCGAGCTCGCGCAGCCTTCGGAAGCCACCAAATACGGCCAACTCCTCGAGACGAGAGGCCGGGTCGTCGCTTCCGATCGCCGTGCCGAAACGAGCGATGTCTGCTGCGGCGACAGGCTCGTTGAAGCGGAGCGCCGCGGGAAGGCAGACGGCGTTCGCCGCGCCGTGCGCGATTCCGTAGCGGCCGCCGAGCGCCTGGGCCATCGCATGGCCGAGCCCGAGCCCCGCACCGGCGAGCGCCGCCCCGGCGTGCATGGCCCCCTCGAGAAGCTCGCGCCGCCCCTTTCTGTCCGCGCCGTCCACGACGACCGTCGGCAGCGCGCGCGCGATGAGGCTCGCTCCGGCAAGCGCCTCCGCGTCGGCGCCAGGGTTCCGACCCTCGACGTAAAGAGCCTCGGCGCAGTGCGCGAGGGCGTTCATCGCGGTTCCGACGGTCTCCCCAATCGGGAGCGTCAGCGTGAGCTTTGGCTCGTAGACGATCCCCTCGACGCGTCCCCCACCGCCGCCGCCCTTGACGCGGCGCGCCTCGTCTCGGACGCCGAACCCGGGCGTCCATTCGGCGCCCGAGTACGTGGTCGGAACGGAGACGACGGGCAGGTCTCTCCGCGCGGAGACGGCCTTCGCGGTGTCGATCGCGCTGCCACCCCCGACGGCGAGCAGCCCGTCCGCGTCCAGGGAGGCTGCGACGGCCGCCTCGACGCTCTCAGCCGGGGCGTGAGGGCGGACACCGTCGAAGACACTCCCTACCGGCAAGTCGACCTTCGTCCAGCGCGGCGTGGTCACGAGGAGTGACCGCTCGACTCCGAGCACCGCGAGCACGCCGGGGAGCTCGTCGAGCCCCCAGCGAACGATCAACCGGCGTGCTCCTGCGCGAACAGGAGGAATGCTTCGGCCGCCCGCGTCAGAGCCCGCCCGCGCCCGCGGACGACGTAGATCTGGCGCGCCGGCTCCACGCCCTCGACGCGCGCCGTTCCGAGAGCCCCCGTCTCGAGCTCCCGTTCCACCGCGGTCCGCGAGATGAACGTAACGCCGTAGCCCGCACCGACCGCGGTCTTCACGGACTCCTGGAGTCCGAGGACGAGCTTGGCGTCGAGGTCACGGACTCGGAGACCGGCGTGTCGGAGCTCCTCGTCCACGACCTGGCGGACGCCCGCACCCTCCTGCATCACGACGAGCGTCTCCGCGCGAAGCTCGTCGAGCGTCATCCGTCCGCCCGCGGAGGGATGGCCCGGCGGGACCGCGAGCACGATCTCGTCCAGCGAGAGCGGCTCGAAGTCGAGCGAGCGGTGGCGTCCGTGCGCGCCGACGATGCCGAGCTCGAGTTCGCGCGCCGCCACCTGTTCGGTCACGGTGTGCGTGTCCGAGATCGAAAGGCTGACCCTAAGGTCGGGGTGCTCGCTCTGGAACTCGCAGAGGAGCAGAGGGACGAGGTGCGCACCCGGTCCCGTGGAAGCCCCGATCGCAAGCGTCCCGTGCAGGGTCCCGGTCTCGCCTTCCGCCAGGTCGTCGAGCATCTGCTGCTCGAGCTGGAGAAGCCTGCGGGCATGGCGGTAGAGGCTGATGCCTGCCTCCGTCGGCTCGACACGGCGGCCGGACCGGTCGAGCAGGCGCTGGCCGACCCGCTCCTCGAGGGAGCGGACCTGCAGGCTGACGGCGGGCTGCGTGACGCCGAGGTGCTCGGCGGCCTGGGAGAAACTCTTTCGGTCGACGACCTCGCAGAAGGCTGAAAGCTGGCGCGTGTCCATAAGGATCGATTATGCCTGGACGAGGCGTTCTCGAGTCGCCCGCGAGTAGGAGCGGCCCTAGACGGTCTCGCGGGCTGCCGCGGCGAGGCGTCTCGGGGCCCGCGTTAGCTCGCCGAGCTTGGCGACCACCTCGAGTGCCTCTCCGGCCTCCGCCAGTCGCTCCAGGTCTGCGAGCTCGTCGTCGAGCCAGACCGGATCGACCGGGCGGCATGCGCACCGCATGATTTTCGGGTGTGACGTGGGCACGGCGTCTTCCCCGCGCCCCCAGAGCTCCTCGTGGAGCTTCTCGCCGGGCCGCGCGCCGATGAACTCGATCGCGATCTCGCTATCGGGCTCTTTCCCCGACAGCGTGATCATGTTGCGGGCGAGCTCGACGATCTTCACCGGCGTTCCCATGTCCAGGACGAAGATGTCGCCGCTCTCGCCGAGAGCGCCCGCCTGGACGATCAGCTGGGCGGCCTCCGGCACCGTCATGAAGTAGCGGGTCATGTCGGGATGCGTGACGGTGACGGGCCCGCCCCGCGCAATTTGTCGCTTGAAAAGCGGGATGACGCTCCCCGACGAGCCGAGGACGTTGCCGAAGCGAACGGAGATGAAGCGCGTGCCGTTCTGCTCGCGGGCCGCAGCGGCGGCGACAATCCACTCACAGAGCGCCTTCGTCTGGCCGAGGACGTTCTTCGGGTTGACGGCCTTGTCTGTCGAGACGAGCACGAAGCGCTTCACTCCCACCTCCGAGGACACCTCGGAGAGAACCCTGGTGGAAAGAACGTTGTTCCGGACCGACTCGACCGGATTTCCCTCCATGAGCGGCACGTGCTTGTAGGCGGCCGCATGGAAGACGACGGCGGGCCGGTGGCGCTCGAAGAGCTGGCGCATCTTGGCACGGTTCTTCGTGTCACCGAGCACCGGGACTGCCGCGGTGAACCCCCGCTCGTAGGCGAGCTCGCGCTCGATGTCGACCAGCATGCTTTCGGAGTGGTCGACCAGGATCAGCGCGTCCGCGCCCAGCGCGGCGAGCTGTCGGCAGAGCTCCGACCCAATCGAGCCTCCGGCACCCGTGACAAGGACGGTCTCGCCGGTCACGTAGGAGGCGATCGAGCTGATGTCGAGCTCGACAGCCTCGCGCCCGAGCACGTCTTCGACCTGGACCTCACGCAGCTGCCGGGCGAGCTGGAGCTCCCCGGAGATGAGCTCGTGCACCGCAGGGAGGGTCTTTACCGGCACGCCCACCTGGCGGCACATCTCGACGATCCGCTGACGCTTCTCGCCCGCCGCAGACGGAATGGCGATGATGACCTCGTCCGGCTTGTTGTCGCGCAGGAGGTGAGGCAGCTCGTCCGTCATGCCGAGCACCCGGATGCCGTGGAGGCGCAGGTTTTTCTTGCGCGGGTCGTCGTCGACGAGGCCGATCGGCGTGTATCCGAGCGCCGGGTTCTTCAGCATCTCGCGGATGATGAGCTGACCCGCGTCGCCGGCCCCGACGATCAGCGCTTCCTTCCCCCGGGCGACGATGCCCCGAGCGCCGGGCCGCTCGATCAGCGTCCGCGCCAGGAGCCGAACGCCGCCGACCAGGGCGATCAGGATCAGGAAGTCCATGACGATGATGGAGCGCGGCAGGCGGACATGGGAGACCGGATTGACCAGGTAGATCGCGATCAGCGAGAGGAGCGCGGCGGCTGCGACGCCGCGGGCCACCGTCCACATGTCCCTAATCGAGACGTAGCGCCACCAGTGGTTGTAGAAGCCGAAGGCCACGAACGTCGCGACCTGGATGCCCAGGACGAGCAGGATCGTCCGCTCGAAGAAGCGGTCGTAGATGAAGGGCACGCCCGAGTCGAAGCGGAGGTAGAAGGCGAGATACCAGGCGAGCGCGACGAGGCCCGCATCGATGACGATCTGCCAGATCCGGTGTCGGTTGACGAGTCCCATCAGATGGTTGGTCGGTAATTGGCATGCCCGCGGGGACGGGCCAGACCAAGCCAGAGTGTGCCATCGTCCGCAGGCAAGGCTAGAAGCCTTGACAAGGCGGGTGCGGCCTGGCGCCGCGTCTGGGCCGCCATCCGAGGGTGTGGTAATTGTCGATCAACCATCTAGGAGGCCCGCACGGGAACGGCCGACCGGATCGTCTCGACGACCAGCTCCTGCTTGTCAGGCTCGATGCCGGCCCAGAGCGGCAAGGCGACGTCCTCCGCTGCGGCGCGCTCGGTCTCCGGAAGCGAGCCCGGCCCGTAGCCGAGATGGGCGAGGGCCGGTTGGAGGTGGAGCGGCGTCGTGTAGTAAGCAGCCGAGCCGATCCCGGCGTCGCGAAGCGCGTCGAGGAGCCGGTCGCGCTCCTGCGCCCTGACGACGTACATGTGGTACACGTGGCCCGGCTCGTCTTCGGGCAGCTCGCAGAGCTCGTGAAGCCCCAGCTCCCGGTAGTGGGCCGCGGCCTCGCGCCGGAGCAGGTTCCAGCGGTCGAGCTCCGGCAGGAAGACGCGGAGCGCGGCCGCCTGGATCTCGTCCAGCCTTGAGTTGTAGCCGACGAGCTCGAACCACTGCTTGTCGCGGGAGCCGTGGAATCGCAGCATCCGGATCGTCTCAGCGAGCGTCTCGTCGCTCGTCGAGACGAGGCCCCCGTCGCCGATGCCGAACAGATTCTTCGTCGGGAAGAAGCTGAACGTGCCCGCGACGCCGACGGACCCGGCCCGGCGGCCCTCCACGGTCGCACCGAACGCCTGCGCAGCGTCCTCGATGACCGGGACCCGGTCCGGGAGCTCGGAGAGCGGCGCCGGGCGGCCGAAGAGGTGGACGGCGAGGATCGCCTTCGTCCGGTCGGTTACCCGGGCGGCTACGTCGGTCGGATCGAGGTTCAGCGTGACCGGGTCGATGTCCGCGAAGACGGGCGTGGCGCCGCGCCGCAGCACGGGCTCGACGGTCGCGTAGAACGTAAACGCCGGGCAGATGACCTCGTCCCCTGGCCCGATCCCCATCGCATCCAGTACGAGCTGGATGGCGTCGGTGCCGTTCGCGACGCCGATGGCGTCTGCCGTGCCAAGGTAGGCCCGGGCCTCCTCCTCGAAGGCGCGGACGTTCGGCCCGAGGATGAAGCGCGCCGATTCGAGCACCTCGTCGATTGCCGCCCGGACCGCAGGAAGAAGCGGCTCGTACTGCGCTTTCACGTCTACGAGCGGGATCCGCACGGGGATCGAGTGTATCTAGGAGGGCTCGGCGTTTCGCCGAGTCCTAGTCAGGACGCGCTCTCAGCTGCTGCTTCAGGCCTCCTCGGCCATGCCGAGCACGTCCTCCCGGGACATCTTCCCGACCATCTCGGGATGATGGCTCGGGACGTAGGCCTCCACGTTCGAGACGAGGCACTAGGCCGAACGCTCCACCCCGCGACGTCTTGCGCGCTTTCGCGCCGCCCTGGCGAGCAGGAACACGGCCCCGGCGACAAGTGTCCCAAGCACCGCATAGTCGGCGTAGCGGAAGTTCTCGTGGAAGCGCTCCCAGCTCGCTCCGACCGCGACCCCGGCTCCAGCGAGCCCGAAATACCACGGGATCGTTCCGAGGGTCGTGAAAGCCGTATAGCGGCCGAGCGGCATCTCCACCACGCCGGCCGGAATCGAGATGAAGGAGCGGATCACGGGCAGGACGCGGCCGACTGCCACGGCAGTATCGTCGTAGCGTTCGAACCATCGCTCGGCGCGCTCGAGCTTCTCGGGCGTCACGTGTAGCCACCGGCCATGCCGGGCGAGGAGGGGGCGGCCCCCGTAGAACCCGATTCCCCAGCCCAGGATCGAGCCGAGGACGTAGCCGATCGTGCCCGCGATCGCCACGGCCAGGTAGGCCTCCCAGGTCGCCTCGAACGTAATCCCGAAGAGGGACACCTCGCTTCCGGGGAACGCGCCCGCCGCAAGGGCACCGCCGTAGACCATGACGACCTCGCTCGCCGCCGGCAGGATGGCATCGACGAGGGACAGGAAGAAGACGGCGTAGAGGCCGTAATCCCCGACGAACGAGGTGACGGCCTCTGTGATCCCGTGCACGGGCGCCGAGTCTACCGGCGGTTTAGAACCTCTCAGCACGAACCTTGCCACCGGCGGGCCACTTCGCGCCACGGCCCGCCCGCATCTTGCGCGGCGAGCTGCCCGAGGAGCCTGATGTGGTACCGGTGGTACGCCGGCGACGCGTTCCCTCCGCCGAGCGAGTAGAGCGACCAGCAGCCTTTGTCGAACCGCGGCAGCAAGGTTCGGGACGCTGTCTCGAGCGTTGCCGCGAAGGCGCGAGCCTCGGGGTCACCCGAGGTCTTCGCGAAGCGAGAGATGTTGAGGGTCGTCTGCAGCTGGGCGTTCAGGATCACGATGTCGCTGAAGCCGTATTCCCGGACCCACGAGCCGCCGCCGATCCGGAGCGAAAGCCCGTTCGGAATCGCAAGAAATGCCGCCTTCGCGGCGTCCCCCAGCTTCGGATCGTGGACGAGGGCACCCGTGCGCGAGAGGGCGTCCGCCGCGACCGCCTGGGCGAAGCCGGACGTCCAGCGACTGGGGCCTCCGAAGGGGAAGTAGTACTCCCAGACGAGGGCCTTGCCGTCTGGAACGCCGCGGGCGACGAGAGCGGTGGCGAGACGCCGCGCCTCGGCGGCGCGGCCCTTCGACACGTGCCCGTTCAGCGCAGCGAAGTTGGCAAGGGGGTGGAATTGGAAGCCGCGCGCCGGGAAGAAGCGGTAGACGACGCCGTCGGGACCCGCGATGTCCGTCGGCTTCTCGGGTAGCTCGTTCGCTTTCAGGTGCTCGCGATTGGCCTCGAGCATCCCGAACAGAGCCAGCGCTCGCGGCTCGTCGTAGGCCGACGACTGCGAAGCGACGTCGTCCAGGACGACAGCCAGGTTCGCGGCCCCGGCGAGAGGCATTTTGCCGAAGTCCTCCAGCGCGCGATCGACGATTGCTTCGTACCGAGAGGCCGCCTCGGCCGACAACCGCTGCGCTCCGACGGCCGAGCGCAGCCCCTCCCTGGCGTCGGCCGCCACCGAGGTCGCCCGCTCCGCCAGCGCACCTCGCAAGGCGTCCGCCGTCTCGGGGCCCACGACGCCGTCGGCGGTCAACCCGTGGGCCTGCTGGAAAGCGAACACGGCATCGCGAGTCGCACCCTCGAAGCTCCCGTCCGCTCCGGGCGCTCCCGCCCCGAGGACGATCAGCGTCTGTTGCAGTGCGCGGACGGCCCCCCCGCGGTCACCCATCGCGATCGGTTCGTTCACCGCGCCTGGCGCCTCGGACTCGGGCTGGGGAGTCGCCGTGGCGGCCGGCTTCGGCTTCGCGCGCGGAGCGGCGCGTTGCTCGGGACCGCCGAACGCCCAGAGCGCAGCCACGACGAGCAGTGCGAGCAGGAGAAGCGGTAGGCCGGCGCGGGAGAAGAAGCGAGCGGGCTGCAGATGGACGCGCCGCCGGGAGGGCGCCCGAGGGCGGCGGACGGGAACCGCGATTGCCGGCTCGGTCTCGACCGTGACGTCGAACACGCGGTCCACCAACACAAGGCCTGGTGGCGGAGCCCACGCGAAGTCCTCGTCCCAGAAGGAGCCCGCCGTGGCGCGAGCGGTCACACGGCCACGGTATTTCGCGGGTCGGCCGGAGCCGACTGCGGCGTTGCGTCGGGACGGCCCTTAGGGCGCGGGCTCGAGGTACCCGAGCCCAAGCCAGACGCGATTCCCGCTCGAGTCGGCGGCGACCAGCGTGACCCGCCAGATTCCGCGTGGCACTTGGATGCGCGCCTTTCCGGAGAGAGGCCGAACACCCAGGGATAGAGCCTTGTGCGTCGGGCCGCGGCGCAGGTGAAGCGTCAGCCGGATCCACGGGGTCTCGGCGTCCTTCGCCTCCCATGTCAACCGCGTTCGGGTCACTGTCGCGGTGATCTCGGGCGGCTCCCGGTCGACCTTGATCTCGATCGGATCGAGGGTCTGCCGGCCGACGTTGCCCGCAAGATCGACAGCGGTCAGGGTGCCTGTATACACACCGGGCTTGCGCCTCCCGGGGTTCCAGTAGAGCGTATGCCAGCCGTGGGAGAGCCAGAGCGTCCGCGGCTCGCCGCCCAGCCGCAGGGTTACCTTCGAGATCTTCGAGACCCAGAAGCGGATGCGCGCCACATCGCGGAACCCGTCGACTGGGCGCGGGTAGAGGACCGCCGGAAGCGGCGCCACCCGGAAGAGCGGCGGCTCATGGGTATAGCCGTCGAATCGCACGGCTGTCGTTCGCCAGAACTCCTCCCCGGTGCGGAGCGCGAGGCGCCGCAGGATCTGGATCACGTACAGGTGGTAGCGAAGCGGCGACTCGCGGCCGAGCGAGTAGTGCGTCCAGTAGCCGGTGTCGAAGCGGGGGATCATCGCCGCCGCGGTCTCGCGCATCCGCACGGCGAGCGCCGCCGCGTCGGGGTCGGCCGAGATCTCCGCATAGTCGCCCAGCGACAACGCGGCTTGCAGATGGGCATTCAGCACGACCAGGCTGCTGAAGCTGTAGTGACGGATCCACGGGCCCGCCGAGAGCTGCATCATGAGGCCCGCCGGCACGGAACGGTACGCCCGCCTCGCCGCGGTCAGGAGCCCTCGGTCGGCCAGCCGCTCGCCGACCCGCGCGAGCGCCTGGGCCGCGACCGACTGCGACATACCCGACCTCCATGGAGGCCGGCCTCCGCCGAAGGGAAAGTAGTACTCCCAGTGGAGGCGCGCGCCCGACGCCGGGATCGCCCGTTCGAGGAGCGCGTGCGCGAGGATGCCCGCGTCCTCGTCGCGATCCGCCATCCAGAGGCCGTTCAGGTGACCGAAGTTTCCGAGGGGGTGAAACTGAAGGCCATGACCCGGAAAGCTCCTGTAGACGACTCCCTCGCCGTCGAACACGTCCTTGCCGGAGGGCGGGAGCGCATGGAGCCCGAGGTATTCGGCATTCGTCTCGAGCATTCCGAAGAGCGCGACCGCGCGCGGGCGGTTGTAGCGCCGCGACTGGACGGCGACGTCGTGGAGGACGGCGGCGAGGTTCGAGGCACGCGCGCCAGGCAGGAGCTTCAGGACGACCCGCGCACGGCGCAAGGTCAGACGGTGACGGGCCGCTTCGGCTCCCGTCAGGCGACCGCTCGCGACCGAGGCGCGCAGGCCCTTGACGATCGCGCGGCCGTCAGTAGCCGGGCTTGCCTCGACAGGCGGAGCGAGGCCAAGGGCGAGCACGGCCAGGGCGAGCGGCGGGAGTGAGTGGCGAAACACCTGTGTACTCCAGTCGGCGGCGCCCTACAGGGTACGACCCCCGTCCGGGGGTTCAAGGGCGTTTACGAAAGCCTTTCGACGTCAACGCAGCGATCCTGCGCGGCTAGCTTTCGGCGGCCGTCGGCGGGCCGCCGGCTACGAGAGGAAGAAGGGCGGATCGTCGAGAGCTGCATCGGCGACGATCGCGATCACGTAGCCCACAACGAGCAGGAGCCCCGCGACGAGGTGGAGCTGGATGTTCTTCGCCATCGCCGGCATCAGCGCATAGGGGTTTTCGTACGAATCGCGGAGCGCCTGGCGGACCGGGAATGCCAGTGGCAGCGCGGCGAGGGCAATGATCGCCGGGCGCGCGATCAGGCCCGAGATTGCGAACGCGGCGATGAATGCGAAGGTGACGGCGACGGCAAAGTCGTAGCCGCGAACGACGTTGCGCTCGGAGAGCCGCACCGGCAGCGTCCGCTTGCCGGAGCGAGCATCGCCCGCCCGGTCCGGCACCTCGTTCACGTACAGGATCAGGGCGATCAGGATTCCGACCGGCAGCGAGGCGAGCAGGGGCTCCCAGGCGTACTCCTGCGCCTGCACGAAGTACGCCCCGAGCACCATGATCGGCCCGAAGCCGATCCCGACCGCAAGCTCACCGAGCCCGCGATGCACGAGCCGAAGCGGCGGGGCCGTGTAGAAGAGGCTGATGAGCGCGCCCGCGACGCCGACCCAGAGCAGGCCCCAGCCGCGCGTCGCGGCGAGGCCGAGGCCGATCCCAATTCCGACAACGAAGAGCCCGGCGCCGAGGAGCGCCATGGAACGCAGGCGCACGAGACCGTAGAGAATCACCCTCGAGCCACCGCTGAACTGCGTCGGGTTGACGTTTGCCTCGTCCGCTCCGCTCACCGTGTCGAAGACGTCGTTGGCGACGTTCGCTGCCAGGTGGATGCAGACAGCGCCAACGAGCGTGAGAACGGCGAGCCACCAGCTGAAGTCATTGCGGAGCGCCGCGACCGCCATCCCGAGCAGGACGGGGACGATCGTCGCCGAGAGGAACGGCAAGCGGGTCGCCCGCAGGAAGAGCCAGCCGAACGAGAGGCGCGGCCGCACCTCGTGTCCCGTCTCGGCGGACACCTGGTCGAAGTAGCGGCGCGCCTGAGGCACACCGCGCTCGGAGAACTCGAAGAAGGACATCTCCTCCTCGTCCCACTGCTGCACGCGTTCCGGCATCAGCTCGAGGTGGCCGTTCGAGCGTCGCAGCTTTCCCCAGAGGGACACGTATCTGCGCTCGTCGTAGCCGACGCCGGGCTGTGGCCGGATGTGGCTGAAGACAACGTTTATTTGCTCGCCCTCGGGCGGCTGTACGGAGTCGCCGGCGACCCCGTCGAGGACGATGACGCCACGGTCGGACGCGACCTTGAAGTTGGTCGCAACGCCGATTGGATAGCCGTCGGTGCCCACAAAAGCGACCACCGCGTGGTCGAACCGGGCCTGGAGCCCGTCGAGGAGCTCGGCCGAGGGTTTCATCGCACGGCCTTCGCCAGCTCGACGACCTCGGGCGGCCGGTCGGTGCGGCCGTCCTCCCAGTAGAAAGCTCGCAGCGGCCGCACCTCGATGATCGCCCGCTCGAAGAAGAGCGGCAGCGCGACGCGCTTCCCGAGAAACATGTCGATCACGGGCTCCTTCTTGCGCCAGAGAGGAAGGACGCGCTCCTCCCAGCCGGAGTGAAGGTCGGAGTCGTCGACCGTTGCGTCACCCTGGATCGTCGCCCGGGCAAAGCGCTCGACCTGGACGGCGACCGGGTCGCTGATCGAAACCGAGACCTTCGGGTTCGCCTTGATGTGCTCGAGCTTCTTCGAGAAGAGGACGCTCGAGGTCAGGTAAACGATCTCGCCGTCGTAGAGCGGGATCAGCGGATGCGTCACCGGCCGGCCCTGTGGGTCGATCACCGTCAGCTCGCTGACGAGCGCGGTATCGAGGAGCTGCTCGATCGATTCTGGCAACACGCCCATCAGATGACTGATCGGTAATTGGCGGTCATCTAGTTCTCCCGGTCGACCACGGCGTGCGTAAGCGCTTCGAGCGAGGCGCGGTCGGGGGTTCCGTCGAGAGCGGCACGCGCACGCGCAGCGTACTCGAGCGCGATCGCCCTCGAGTCCTCGAGGGCGCCCGTGCGGGCGACCCGGTCCAGTGCGTCCTCGGCCGGCTCACCTGCGAGCGCGCGGCAGACGACGTCGTCCACCCGCGCCGCCAGGATCAGCGGCAGCGTCGGCGTGCCCTCACGCAGGTCCAGTCCCGGCGCCTTTCCGGTCGTGTCGAACTCGCCCGCGCAGTCGAGGATGTCGTCGACGATCTGGAAGGCGATGCCGAGCGCGAGGCCGAACTCCCCGAGCGCCTTCGGTGCTCCCCCGAGGAGGCATGCGGCCTCGAAGAGCTTCCCCGTCTTCAGCGAGCACCGCGCAAGGTAGTCGTCAACAGAAGTATCCGTTCGGAACGCCTGCCGCCGCTGCAGCGCCTCGCCGCGAGCCAGCGAGAGCGCCGCGCCGGCCAGGAGCTCGACGGCGCGCCGGTCGCCCGTCGAGGCGAGTAACGTGAACGCCCGCGCGAAGAGGTAGTCGCCCGCCGCCTTGGCGGCTTCCTCTCCGTAGACGGCCCACATCGTCGGCTTGCCGCGCCGGAGCTCTGCGCTATCGATCAGGTCGTCGTGGACCAGCGTCGCCATGTGGATGAGCTCGACGGCAGCCCCTGCTGCCGCAGTCCGCTCGGTCGAGCGAAGGCGAGGCGGCGTCGCCAGGAAGACGAGCGCAGGTCGAAGGCGCTTGCCCCCCGCGGCCAGGATCTCCCCGCCGGCCTCGCCAACGAGACCGGGGTGCGACGCAACTGCCTGTTCGAGGCGAAGTTCCAGCCGGTCGAGGTAGCTCTCGAGTCCCGGCGCCGACCGGATGGTCGCCAGCGCGTTCACGGTCGCCTGGCGGTGTGGAGGGTGACGATCCCGCCCGCAAGGAGCCGGAAGCGGACGTCGGCGAAGCCGGAGCGCTCCATCGCCGCCGCGAGCTCCTCCGGGCCCGGGAACCGGCGCACGCTGGCCGGGAGATAGGTGTAAGCGGCCCCGCCCGGAAGCACCTTCCCGGCGAACGGGATGAGGTGGTCGAACCAGAGGCGGAAGAAGGGACGGAGGCAGCCCACGCGGCTGCGTGATCTCCAGACAGCCGAGGCGGCCGCCCGGCGAGAGCACGCGTGCCAGCTCTGCGAGGCCGGCTTCGAGGTCAGACACGTTCCGGATCCCGAATCCGATAGTGGCCACGTCGAAGCTCGCGTCCTCGAACGGGAGCGCCATCGCGTCAGCGCGGACCCAGCACACGACGTCGGATTTCAGGCGCGCTCGCTCGAGCATGCGCTCCGAGAAGTCGAACGCCGTGACCGCGCCCCCCGCCTCGACGTCCGCGAGCGCGAGGTCGCCGGTGCCGCAGCAGGCATCCAGGACCCGGTCGCCGGGCCGAACGACCGCGACCGCCGTGAGGCGCCGCCAGCGCCCGTCCAGCCCGGCGGTCAGAACGCGGTTCATGAGGTCGTAGACCGGTGAGATCCGGTCGAACATCTGGCGCACGGCCTCTGGCGCAAGCGTGCCGGAGCTCATGTCTGACATCATCCGACCTCGAAGTCCACCAGATCGCCTGTGGGCTGGGCATGGGCGGAGAGGAGCACGAGCGCGGGCCGCGCTAGCGGCTTCCGCCCTTGGACGCCTCGAGGAAGGTCGCGAGGGCGTCGTACTGGTCGTCCGTGAACGTGGTGAAGGGCGGCATCTGGGAGCCTGGGGACTTGGACTGCGGGTTCTTCAGGTGCTCGATCTGCCATTGCTTGCCGCGGCCCTTCGTCCCTTCGTCACTCAGATCGGGTGCGCCGAGGTTGGAGCTGCCGTCGCCCAGATACGTATGGCAGTTCATGCAGCCCGACTCCGCGAAGAGGCCTGCGCCCGCGACCGCCTGCTTGTCCCCGGCGAAGCCCTGCTCCTGCGCCCATTTCGGCACGTTTTGGATGTTCTCGCTTGCGAGCGACTCCTTGGCGGTCGCGCCCTTGTAGGTGAGGATCCCCATCGAGGCGATCACGAGCAGGGCCGCGACGACGGCCACGGGGCGCCGGGCGAGGCGCCGCTCTCGGCGTCGATCGAGGAACGGCAACGCAAAGAGCAACATAAGGAGGATGGTCGGGATCCCGATCGTGCCGAGGATCACGGACTCGGGCCACTTGAAGATCCTGAGGAGGTAGAACAGGAAGTAGAAGTACCAGTCGGGCCGCGGCACGAAGGACGTCGTTCCCGGATCGGCTCTCTCCTCATAGCGGGGGCCGAGGAGACCAGCGTCTCCCGCCTCCTCGCCGGAGGTGAAGTACCAGATGCAGGCCAGCCCCACGATGACGGAGACCACGACCATGCTCATGACGGTGTCGTGGAACATGGCGTGCGGGAAGAACGCCTTCCCGCGCCTGTCGACGTCCTCCTTGTAGCGCTTGAACTGCTCCTTCTGGTCGGACGAGCTCACTGCTCGACCTTCCGGCCGCCCGGAGTGGTCTTCCCGTTCCCGCGCGGTGCCGGCGCCACGAGGCCGGAACGGGCAGGCCGGCCGTTCGTCGGCTCCTCGTATCCGGCGGCGTTCTCCGTCCACGGCGGCGGCGTGACCCCGAGCCGGATAACCAGGTAGAGATGGAGCCCGATCAGGGCAAAGATCCCGCCCGGGAGGAGCAGCATGTGGATCGCATAGAAGCGCGAGAGCGTCTCAGAGCCGATCTCGGCGCCTCCGGTGAGTAGGTTGGCGATGAACGGCCCGGCGATCGGAGCGTTGGCGTTCAGGTTCACGCCGACGACGGTCGCCCAGTAGGCGGTGTCGTCCCAGGGCAGCAGGTAGCCGGTGAACCCCTCCAGCATCGCCATGAGCAGGAGAACGACACCGATTAGCCAGTTCAGCTCCCGCGGATACTTGTAGGCGCCGAAGAGGAACACGCGGCCCATGTGCAGGAAGAGCAGGATGATCATGACGCTCGCGCCCCAGCGGTGCATGCCGCGGACGAGCCAGCCTGCCCACAGGTCGTTGGTGATTGCCTGGATCGACTCGTATGCCTCGTCGGGCGACGGCTTGTAGTACATCGCGAGGATCGCGCCCGTAATCGCCTGGACGAGGAAGGCGGTCAGTGTCGCGGAGCCGAGGGTGTGGAACCAGTTCGTCTCCCGCGGAACCTTCCGGAAGAGAAAGTACTTGAGCGCTCCGACGAGACCCGAGCGCTCCTCGAGCCAGTCGACGGGCGCGAGCAGGGCCGCCTCGAGCTGCGGATGTTTCTTGGATCTAGGCTTCGTCGCCATCAGTCGATAATCGGGTAGAAGATCTGCTCGGGGCCGTCAACGTGCTGGCCCGGGTCGGCGAGCTTGTACGCATGGATCTCCGCGTCAGCACCGCTTCCCTCGACCTCGGCGACGCTGTACGGCTCCTTCAGCACGAGCTTCCCCTCGATGATCGCGTAGCGATAACGGTCGAGCGACCGAACCGGCGGCCCGGCTGTCCGGTTGCCCTCAGTGCTGTACGCGCCGCCGTGGCACGGGCAGCCGAAGCCCGAGGGCTGCGTCGGAATGAGAATGACCTCGCCGCTCTTCGCCTTGACGTTCTTCTTCTGCTCGTCCGAGGTCGGCCCCTGCGGCTGCACGGGGCAGCCGAGATGGACGCAGCGGCTGGAGAGGATCGTGAAGCTCGGCACCTCGTTCACGAGGCCGTTGTTCCGAATGTAGGC